>CAJXNI010000003.1 GCA_913057235.1 uncultured Bacteroidota bacterium | reverse complement strand
AGGTCGGAACTTACCCGACAAGGAATTTCGCTACCTTAGGACCGTTATAGTTACGGCCGCCGTTTACTGGGGCTTCAATTCAGAGCTTCTCCGAAGATAACTCCTCCTCTTAACCTTCCAGCACCGGGCAGGTGTCAGACCCTATACATCATCTTTCGATTTAGCAGAGTCCTGTGTTTTTGATAAACAGTCGCCTGGGCCTTTTCACTGCGGCCCTGCCGAAGCAGGGCGCCTCTTCTCCCGAAGTTACGAGGCTATTTTGCCTAGTTCCTTAGCCATGAATCACTCGAGCACCTTAGGATTCTCTCCTTGACTACCTGTGTCGGTTTACGGTACGAGTTGTATTTACCTGAAGCTTAGAGGTTTTTCTTGGAAGTCTGTTTAGGTTCATATCTCGTCATCCGAAGAATCTGAGTACTATCACCTTCGACAAGTCCTGCGGATTTACCTACAGGACTTATATCTACGGGCTTTACCGTGCTATTCCGTCAGCACGGAGAACTTTCACTACTCCGTCACCCCATCGCAGTAAATACAAGTACTGGAATATTAACCAGTTGTCCATCGACTACCCCATTCGGGTTCGCCTTAGGTCCCGACTAACCCTGAACCGATTAGCGTTGTTCAGGAAACCTTAGTCTATCGGTGAGCGGGTTTCTCGCCCGCTTTATCGTTACTTATTCCTACATTTTCTTTTCTAAAGTCTCCAAAAAACCTCGCAGTTCTTCTTCAACGTCTTTAGAATGCTCCCCTACCACTCCAACAAGTTGGAGTCCATTGCTTCGGCAGTATACTTAATGCCCGATTATTATCCACGCCCGATCGCTCGACTAGTGAGCTGTTACGCACTCTTTAAATGAATGGCTGCTTCCAAGCCAACATCCTAGCTGTCAAAGCAATCAGACCACGTTTGATCAACTTAGCATACATTTTGGGGCCTTAGCAGATGGTCTGGGTTGTTTCCCTTTCGGACAAGGACCTTAGCACCCATGCCCTCACTGCTGATCTTATTTACTAGCATTCGGAGTTTGACAGGATTTGGTAGGCGGTGAAGCCCCCGCATCCAACCAGTCGCTCTACCTCTAGTAAACAACGATCAACGCTGCACCTAAATGCATTTCGGGGAGAACGAGCTATTTCCCGGTTTGATTAGCCTTTCACCCCTACCCACAGCTCATCCCAAGACTTTTCAACGTCAACGGGTTCGGTCCTCCACTTTGTGTTACCAAAGCTTCAACCTGGCCATGGGTAGATCACCGGGTTTCGCGTCTACCCCCACTAACTTCGCGCCCTATTCAGACTTGCTTTCGCTGCGACTACCCTGCTATACAGGTTAATCTTGCTAGTGAGGAGTAACTCGTAGGATCATTATGCAAAAGGCACGCTGTCACCCCGATAAATCGGGGCTCCAACCGCTTGTAGGCGCACGGTTTCAGGTACTATTTCACTCCCTTATTCAGGGTACTTTTCACCTTTCCCTCACGGTACTAGTTCACTATCGGTCTTTCAGGAGTATTTAGCCTTACCAGATGGTTCTGGCAGATTCACACAGAATTTCACGTGCTCCGCGCTACTCAGGATACTGTTATGATTAACTCACTCATACGTGTACGAGACTATCACTCTCTATGGTGTTACTTTCCAGAAACTTCCACTTCGATGAGCAATCAATATCACAGTCCTACAACCCCAACAATGCCGAAACAATGTTGGTTTGGGCTAATCCCCGTTCGTTCGCCACTACTAGGGGAATCACTATTGTTTTCTCTTCCTCCGGGTACTTAGATGTTTCAGTTCCCCGGGTTAGCTCCCTTTCGGGTGTTACGCCTTCAGCGTAACGGGTTGCCCCATTCGGAAATCTTCGGATCACAGATTATGTGCATCTCCCCGAAGCTTATCGCAGCTTGTCACGTCCTTCATCGCCTCTGAAAGCCAAGGCATCCACCGAACGCCCTTATTTGCTTTTTAAATGATTCGAGTTTCTATGTTCTCACATAGAATTGTAAAAATTTGATTTTATGTATTCACTCTCAATATGTCAAAGAACTTCAGAAACGTTGTTACGTTTAAATGTGGAGAATATCGGAGTCGAACCGATGACCTCCTGCGTGCAAGGCAGGCGCTCTAGCCAGCTGAGCTAATTCCCCTTTTCAATGGTAGTCCCGCGCAGACTTGAACTGCGGACCTCTACATTATCAGTGTAGCGCTCTAACCAGCTGAGCTACGGGACTGGCTAAATTCTGAACGGAACTCCAGAAAAGGATAACAACAAAATGAAAAAGATAAGAGCAAAGAGGAAATGTACCTCATTGAGACTGTTACTCTAAAAGGAGGTGTTCCAGCCGCACCTTCCGGTACGGCTACCTTGTTACGACTTAGCCCCAGTTACTGGTTTTACCCTAGGCAGCTCCTTGCGGTGACCGACTTCAGGTACCCCCAGCTTCCATGGCTTGACGGGCGGTGTGTACAAGGCCCGGGAACGTATTCACCGCGCCATGGCTGATGCGCGATTACTAGCGATTCCAGCTTCATGGAGTCGAGTTGCAGACTCCAATCCGAACTGAGACATTGTTTAGGGATTAGCATCATCTCGCGATGTAGCTGCCCTCTGTCAATGCCATTGTAGCACGTGTGTAGCCCTGGACGTAAGGGCCGTGATGATTTGACGTCATCCCCACCTTCCTCACCGCTTGCGCGGGCAGTTTTCTTAGAGTCCCCGGCCGAACCGCTGGCAACTAAGAATAGGGGTTGCGCTCGTTATGGGACTTAACCCGACACCTCACGGCACGAGCTGACGACAACCATGCAGCACCTTGCAGGCCGTCCGAAGAAAGCTCCGTTTCCGGAGCGGTCGTCCTACATTTAAGCCCAGGTAAGGTTCCTCGCGTATCATCGAATTAAACCACATGCTCCACCGCTTGTGCGGGCCCCCGTCAATTCCTTTGAGTTTCACTCTTGCGAGCGTACTCCCCAGGTGGATCACTTAATGCTTTCGCTTGGCCGCTGACAGTATATCGCCAACAGCGAGTGATCATAGTTTACAGCGTGGACTACCAGGGTATCTAATCCTGTTTGCTACCCACGCTTTCGTCCCTGAGCGTCAGTAATAGTTTAGTAAGCTGCCTTCGCAATCGGTGTTCTGAGTCATATCTATGCATTTCACCGCTACATGACTCATTCCGCCTACTTCAACTATACTCAAGAATATCAGTATCAATGGCAGTGCTATCGTTAAGCGACAGCATTTCACCACTGACTTAATATCCCGCCTGCGGACCCTTTAAACCCAATGAATCCGGATAACGCTTGGATCCTCCGTATTACCGCGGCTGCTGGCACGGAGTTAGCCGATCCTTATTCGTATGGTACCTTCAGCCCCGGACACGTCCGGGGGTTTATTCCCATATAAAAGCAGTTTACAACCCGTAGGGCCGTCATCCTGCACGCGGCATGGCTGGATCAGGCTTTCGCCCATTGTCCAATATTCCTCACTGCTGCCTCCCGTAGGAGTCTGGTCCGTGTCTCAGTACCAGTGTGGGGGATCACCCTCTCAGGCCCCCTACCTATCGTTGCCTTGGTGAGCCTTTACCTCACCAACAAGCTAATAGGACGCATGCTCATCCTTATCCGCCAAAGCTTTAATTATAAATACATGTGTATTCACAATATTATGGAGTATTAATCCGGATTTCTCCGGGCTATCCTCCAGATAAGGGCAGATTGCATACGCGTTACGCACCCGTGCGCCACTCGTCATCATCCCGAAGGACATGTTACCGTTCGACTTGCATGTGTTAAGCCTGCCGCTAGCGTTCATCCTGAGCCAGGATCAAACTCTCCGTTGTAAGATTGTTTGAAATCTGGTCTCAAATTGACGAGGTATCATTTTACCTCTTTTGCTCTTATCAATATGTTAAAGAACTCTCTTTTTATTTTGGGGCTGCAAATGTAAGTCAAAACTTTTAATTGCAAACCAAAAAATCTTAAAAAATTTAGAACTTTTTCCCACTTGACCCTAGCTTTTAGCCGGTCTAAAACGGGGCGGCAAATGTACAACTGTTTTATATTTCCCACCAAACATTTTTTGAAAATAATTTGATGATTTTTATTCAGTTTTTAACGTTACCAATAGTCTTCAAGAACAACCGCTACAACTGCTTCTGTAACGGGGCGGCAAATGTAAATCTTATTTTAACACCCGCAACACTTTGCTTGATATTTTTTTTAAAACTTTCAATGAACAACCGCCTACTGCCGTAAACGGGCGGCAAATATAAAGCGGTTTATGACAATCACAAGGTCTGGAGACTATATTTGGCAGGTTTATTTACTAGAAGCTGATTTACAGCTACTTTAATTTACTCAAGGATTGGTATGGCTTACAGAAATCACTTTTCCATTGATTAATGGGGCCGCATTTAGAGCAAAATGTGCTATGTATTTGGCCATTTCATTTGGACTAGCTCCCGCACTGAAGCCCGGAAATGCTTTTTTAAACATTTGAGTAGACACTGAACCCAGTGCTAGGGCATTGCAATACACCAAATGTTCGTCTAATTCTGCGGCCAGGCATTCTGTTATAATATTTAATGCTCCTTTTGAACTGCTATAGGGTAGCAGCTCCTTAAATTTAAGACTCCCCTGCACCCCGCCAACACTTGATATATTAACTATGTGGGCATGGCTATTGAATAAAGGAAGTAATTGTTGTACCAATAGTAGTGGCGTAAAGACATTGGTATTGTAAATACGCTGTAACTCATCACGGGAAAGTTTGGTAAATTCTTTTTTTAGAAAAGCAGCCGCATTATTTATTAGCACATCTACGGTTTGCAATTCCCGTTCTACCTCCTGGACTAACTCTTCTACATTGTTAATGTCTTGGGCTTGAAGGATCAGTTGCCCTTTCATTGCCGAACAGTCTTGCTTTAATTGCAGAAGGCCTTCCTGGCTTCGGGCGACAGCCAAAACTTTATGACCCTGATGTACCAATAAACGTGTAAGATGAAAACCCAGGCCTCTGCTGGCTCCGGTGACTAATATATGCTTAGCCATTCTAGTAATATTTTTTGTTAGTTGCTGTACAATGGTAATTATACAAAGATGTTTACTTGATCCCAAACGTTTTGGCCTGCACCTTATAAAAAAAGCCGACACATAGTCGGCTTTTCAATAAACTCTAATTAAAGGAATACACATTATAGTAGCATGCGCATGGGATCTTCCATAATTTGCTTGAAGGTTTGCAAAAACGCAGCCCCGGTAGCACCATCTACTACTCTATGGTCACAACTTAAAGTTACTTTCATAACGTTACCGGGAACAATTTCTCCGTTTTTAACCACCGGCACCTGCTTAATACCGCCTACAGCTAAGATGCAACTGTCTGGCGCATTAATAATGGCGGTAAACTCTTCAATACCAAACATACCTAAGTTGGATATGGTGAAGGTATTACCTTCCCATTCCTCTGGTTGTAGCTTTTTATCGCGTGCCTTGCCGGCCAATTCTTTTACCTCGGAATTAATAGCGCCTAGGCCTTTTTGATCTGTATTGCGGATTACCGGCACCAATAAACCTTCTTCAACCGCCACTGCCACACCAATATTTATCTGGTGGTTTCTACGGATTTTGTCACCGGCCCAACTGGAATTTATTACCGGGTGTTGTTTTAAGGCTACTGCCGATGCCTTAACCACAAAATCATTAAAGCTAATTTTTTGCTCCGCCACCTCGTTAATTCGCTTGCGGGCTGTAATGGCCTCATCCATGTCTATGTCAAGAGTGAGGTAGAAATGTGGTGCGGTAAATTTAGATTGGGCTAGGCGTTTTGCAATGGTTTTACGCATTTGCGAAACATTAACCTCGTCATAATCCATACCTTTTGGCGGCTCTCCGGCCGAAGCTAAACGTTCTGTAGCGGGTGCCTGATCAGTTTGCTCGGATTTGGCAGACTTGAAGTCATCAATATCCCGTTTTACTATGCGCCCTCCTTCACCAGAACCTTGCACCTCGCTTAGGTCAATTCCTTTTTCTTCGGCCAGTTTCTTGGCTAAAGGCGAGGCTTTTATACGACCGCCCTCAGTAGATTCTGATTTCTGTTTATCTGAGGGTTGCTCTGAGTCCTCTCCTGATTGCTCTTCCTCCTTCTCGGCAGCCTGGTCTTTGGACTCTGTTTTTTCTTGCTTGTCCTTTTCATCTGAAGATTTTTCGGAGCCTCCTCCTCCTTCCAAAAGATCGGAAATATCTTCACCTTCCTCGCCTAAAATGGCCAATATGCTTTCAACCGGAGAGGTTTCTCCTTCCTCTACACCTATGTGCAAAAGCGTACCTTCTTGAAACGCTTCAAATTCCATAGTGGCTTTATCGGTTTCAATTTCCGCTAACACATCTCCTTCCTCAACTGTGTCTCCAATTGCTTTGTGCCATTTAGCCACGGTACCTTCCTCCATGGTGTCACTAAGACGAGGCATTTTTACTATTTCAGCCATTAAGCTTTATCTTTTACTGCGTTTTAATGTAAGGGTAGTCTTCCTGTGCGTACACGGTGGTAAATAGCTGATCTGCAGGCGGAAATTCCGATTCATCTCCAAACTTCACACAGTCGTTCACCTTATCTTTAACTCTTTGTTCAATTTCCTTTAAATCCTCATCAGAGGCGTACTTCTTATCTTTTATTATTTTCTGCACAATGCCAATGGGATCTTTCTTCTGAAACTCGGCCACCTCATCTTTAGTGCGGTAATGCTGAGCATCGCTCATAGAGTGGCCTTTGTAACGGTAGGTTCGGGCCTCCAGGAGTGTAGGTCCTTTGCCATCTCGAGCACGATCTACCGCTTCTTGTATTACCGGGTAAAACTCCGTAGGGTCCATGCCGTCTACTGCTTCACAAGGCATTTCATAGCCCAAGCCAAGTTTGTAAATATCAGTATGATTGGCTGTGCGTTCTACGCTAGTTCCCATGGCGTAGCCGTTGTTTTCAACAATAAACACCACTGGTAAATTCCATAGCATGGCCAAATTCATGGTTTCATGAAAGGCTCCTTGCCTTACTGCACCGTCTCCCATGTAGCAGAGCGTTACGGCTCCCGTTTCATTATACTTATCGGCAAAAGCCAAACCTGCACCTAAAGGTATTTGACCACCTACAATACCGTGGCCACCAAAAAAATTGTGCTCTTTGCTAAACATGTGCATACTACCGCCATTTCCTTTGGAAGTGCCGGTAACCTTACCCATCAGTTCGGCCATTATTTTTTTAGGGTCTACCCCCAGAGCAATAGGCTGAACATGGTTGCGGTAGGCCGTGATCATGCGGTCGTTTTCTTCCATGGCAAACACAGAGCCTGCTAAAACCGCTTCCTGACCATTGTAGAGGTGTAAAAAACCGCGGATTTTTTGCTGTATATATAATGCTGATGCCTTGTCTTCAAACTTGCGCCAAAACAGCATATCTTCATACCATTGGAGATATACTTTTTTGGTGATTTTCTTCTTAGCCATTCAAAATTCTTTTGGAGCGTGCAAATTTATACAAAATGCGCTAGGGAATAGCAGCAATTTTTAGGCTTCTAAATGATTTCGCCCAAAAGCAAAAGGCAACAGCTGTTTTACCGAGTTGGCCTCCCAAACCGTAGCCCGGTCATTATGGATGAGAAAAATGGTAATAGGTGCTTGTTGACTTTGCTCTACCTCAGCTATAACTTGCAGGCATCCCCCGCAGGGAAAAGGTACGTGCTTAGCACTCTCTTTTACGCATACCGCTAGTGCGGTTACTTTTTGGTTTGGATACTGCGCCCTAGAGGCAAAAAGGGCGGTACGCTCTGCACACAAGCCGCTTGGATAAGCTGCGTTTTCCTGATTATTACCAATTACCACGGTTTCATCTATAAGCAAGACAGCCGCTCCAACCGGAAAATTGCTGTACGGGGCATAACTGAGCTCCCGGGCTTCCAGCGCCCTTTCAATCAGTTTTTGATGTAATTCAGGTAGGGTCTTTTTTTGTTTTTCAACTAGTTTAACTTCAACCTTAATATCCTTTTCTGGCATTAATTTTCTGAATTGTTGAAGTTGAAGAACAGGGTAAAGCGCAAAGTGTTCTCCAACGGGCTGCGTACCACATCTGAGCCTGGTATTAAATACGCAAAATCCAATCCAAAAACATTGTATTTTATACCAAAGCCTACTGTGTAGTAGGTACGGCCACCCTTTTGGGGATCTTCATATTGGTAACCGCCTCTAAAGGCAATGCGGTCATCGTACCAATATTCTAAACCTATATTAACAATCACCTCTTCTAATTCTTCGGTAGTACCGCCCGGGGCGTCATTAAAAGACTGCAGCACTCCCGCAAAGCTGGAAACCTGGTCATCACGCCCAAACAATACATCACCGTCATCAGGCTCACCGTTACCGTTTACATCACCGCTGTAGCCGTTATCACCTTCACGAATTGGCGGAGTGGGTACCATAAGTTTGTTAAAATCTACCATGAAAGACATGCGATTGTATTGGTCAAAGCTCAAATTATAGGCCCCTCCCAAACGCATATTAGCGGGTAGAAAGTCTGCTCCTTCTTGCGAGGTGTTGCCATAGGTGATTTTACCGCCCACGTTTGAAAAGTTTAGCCCTAAGGTGTAAGATTGGGTTTGCCCTTGCCCCATATTGAAAACACGGCTTTGGTAATACAAACCTAAATCTGCTGCTATGCTTTGGCCGGGAGTTGCTTCCAAACCAGCGGTTTGCAAGCCATTGGTTAAGTCTGAAAAAATCCAGCGTATACCTACTCCCATGGAGAAACGTTCGCTTAATTTAAGGCCATATCCTGCATTTAGAGTGAATTCATAAGGCTGGCCTGTACCTTGATCTATATTATTTTCATCTTTAAAAATGATTTCACCCAATGAGAAGTACCGCATAGCCAAAGCAAAGCCCTGTTTATCATCAATGGCGGTAGCAAAAGAAACATGCGCCAGGTTAATATCATTCACCAGCCGATTTAACCACGGTGTGTAGGAAATGGCTAAGCTATTGGTACCCTCTTTCAGAAAGGATAATTTGGCGGGGTTCCAATAAATGGCATTGACATCGGGCGAAGAGGCTACTCCCACATCACCCATTCCGCCTGCGCGGGCATCTGGTGAAACTGCAATTATTGGCACCGCTACTGAAATGGTGCGTAAGGCCTCAAAATATTCTCCATCTCCTTCAAGGCCGCCCACTTGAGCTTTCATTGGGTTAACCAAAGCCATGCTAATGAGTGCCGCTAAAGCAATTGTGTACCTCATGAATATTTAAAATTGATGCGCAAAAGTAAAGTTTAATTACAAACGGCTGCTTAACGCAAGATTACCAGTTTTTCGTATTCGTCTGCCGAGGTATTATCTAAAGGTGAGCGAACTTGCACGCGGTAAACGTAAACCCCTTTGCCAATTTTATCGCCATAATCATCTAAACCATTCCAGCTTATACCCGTCACGCGGTTGCCACTGGTATTAATAGAGGTGTTTATGGTTTTTACCAACTTTCCGGAAACGGTAAAAACCTGCACTTGGACATCTAATGGTTGGTTAGCCCGATTGTGCTCAAACTGGAACTCTGTGTAGGTGGTAAATGGGTTGGGGTAATTTAAAACCTTGCGCAAAACCAGCTCTTCTGAATCGGCCACTAAAAATTCAGTGGTTGCCTCTGCGGGGTTGTTGTAAATATCAAAGGCCCGCAATTTAAGGGTGTACTCTCCCTCATCTAAATCAAAAAACTGGTAGCGTACTTCACCGCTTTTGTAAGAGTTTAAATCAGCCTCATAAAATTCATTGAGCACATAAGGCTGATCATTTTGGTTGTTAAGCACCGCCCTAAGGTCATGCCCTACACCATTACCTACGGTGTTAATGCCAGATGAATCAGCCAGTACCGCGTAAAGAAAAGGATCTTTTCCGGTGACCCCTCCACGCACAAAACTTTGGTCGTTAATGTAAAGCTCAATATTTGGGCCCACATCATCGGCAGGAGCATTGTTATTAAAGCCCCCTACCAAAATGGTATCAAAATAGCCGGCCGCGTCTTGTTCGGTTTCAAGATCTGAACCGTAATAGCTGATTTTTCCATTTCCGAAACGATAAGCAATATCAAGCGGCACTCTAAATTCAGCGCTAAAGTTTCCATTGGTTACCCCTACTTTGCCTCGGTAAATTAGGGCGTTTCTTACTTCAAAAGGCTGGGGGGCTCCTACCCCATCATTAACCAGCGTTTCCCGCTCAGTTTTTTTATCATAAACCGAAACCTGCATTACGCCATTGAAATTAGACAACCTGCTGCCATTGGCATCTTCTACCACCCCGGCCAGGGTGACTTTGCTGAGTGCCTTAAGGGTATCTAATGTTTGGGTGCCAGGTACTACGCCATTGATTTCAGTGGTGCGCACATTGTGAAAGGGAATAGCCAAGCGGATAGCGGGATCGCCCACAAGCGAAAACTTAGTTTTGTCTAATGAACCTACCACCGAACCAACGTTTTTGGCGGCTTTAATTATTTCGCCCAATGTTTGAGGTCTGCCATTAGGGCGCGCCAGAACGGTGTCAAAAATGGCTCGGTTTAAAAGCACACCATCTACCACATTCACCACCCGGGTGGTAGTCAGTAAGGCAATGGCTCCACCCTGTGGATTTAAAAGTAATTGCTCTCCGGCCGATACTCTGCGCGGATCGTCAAAGCGAGTAAACTCACAGGTGATGGTGATGAATAAAGAAAGGGCGTCCATGTTGGACCAATCATTCACATGCTGAAGGGTTAAGAGCTTTTCACTGGCCAAACCTACTTCGCCCCCGTGACCAACGTAATTGGTTATGAGGCACCCTTGCTGCACTTTCCGAAACATGTCACGGCTGGCCTCAGGGTAGGTTTCGCTGCCGGTGGTGCTCACCTGACGGTAGGCATCGGTGTAGATTTTTTCTACGTTAAAAGATTTAGAGGCGTTTAAGGCCCGGGTTTCTAACTGCTCTGAATAAGGTATGAAATAGGCACGCTCCCAAATCTCGTCAACATCATCAGCCATAAGTAAAATGCGGTTACGCCAATCGCCATAGGTGGCCAAACCGCTGGAGTAATTTTTCACCTTATCTACATATTGATTGGCTTGAGCAAGGGTCTCACAAGGTATACGGCCAACGCCAATATCCAGAATACTACCTCTGAAACGGTTAAGATTTTCACCTACATCCATGTAACCGTAATAATCATCAGTAATATAGGAGGTGCCTAAATTGAAGCTCTCAGCCGATTGCCAGGTGGGCACAAAATTATTGTTGCCTTGCAGGCGATCTTTGTAATCATAACTGGCATCGCCAAAAAGCAGCAGATATTTGTATTGGCCCTGCACAGAGCGCGTATATAAATCGCGGGTAAAATCGCGGATGGCGGTTATATCTGCCCCTCCACTGCTGTACTCGTTATATACCTGGTCAATAGTTACCACCGCTGTTTCCACATTATCTTCTGTGTTATGAAAACGGGCTAACTCTTCAGCGGCCGTTAAAAAGTTGGGATGGGTTACAATTACCATTTCGGGTACCGGCATATTGTGCAAGTCTTGATTCTCAATTACTCCTTCATACTGCGGAAAAGGGAAGCTAGAGCCTGCAAAAGCAATGTACTCCTCCAAGTTAGTGGCATCGGCTGTAAAGCTTAACACCCCGGCACTAAAGGAAGTGCTTACTTGCTGCGGGCTGGTGCCGTTGGTCACGCGCCAAACCTTCACATTTGGGTTGGCATTGGTAATATTAAACTGCGCTACATTACCAGCCCCAACCGAACGGATGTCTCTGAACGATATACTGGGACCCCTAAAGTTGAGAGCCCTGCGGGCTTGTATTTCTATACGGTCTAACCATGCTACTCCGGCCGGATTACTGCTGTTGTTGTAGGTTAGATTTAAAGTTAGATTAGGTCCTTGCGGAGTAAAGGTGGTCTTTTCTACCGTGCGGGTAACAAAGTTGGGGTAATTACCCAAGGTGGGGTACGCAGCAATGGCATTGGTTAGCAGCGGTGCCCCGGCATACGAAGTAACCATTGAAGTATTACTGGAGCTAACCCGCCCCACCACATTTACCAGCAACTTAGCCGGCTCAGTGGTAATAATGTCTGGGAAGGTGAAATCATAATTATAACTCAGTGTAAATTCAAATTCATCACCAAACCACTGGCGGCCGGTTCCCACCAAATTCACATTTTCATCCTCTACACTGGCATAATCATCAAAGCTATTTACCAGCACGGTGGCCGCTGGCCCCGGATTAAGTTGACCCGGACTAGGCGAAGCGCCACTATTTACACTTAAGAAATAGTAATTACGATTGCGGTAAATATTTACAGCACTAGTGAAATTGCCTGAAGAAGGGTTGTAATTCCATTTATGCGGGCCTTGCGCGTAAAATAGCGCGTAATCATTATTGTTAAAAAGACCATCATTATTTTGATCAACCACTTCCAGAGCCACCTCCTCTAGACCGGCCGGCCGGCTTTCACTCAACAATTCAGGTAACATACCCACCCCGGTTCCCACTACCCGCAAACTATTAATAGATATAGGGTCCGTGCTGATGTTATTATCGGTTAAATAGCCCGGTGTTATTTTAAACAAACCGTCTTCTGCCACAGATATTTTGTGCCAGTCTCCAGAGACCAAAGGGTTTACCACACTCTGCGCTTTTTTGGTTTTCACCGATGTATTAATGGGAAGGCGTTGTTCGCTAAGTACCGCTTCAAAGGAAGTTACTTTTAAAATTTCACCGTTTCTCTTAACAAAAGGGTGGAAACAATAGGCAAGACGTATGCCTTGCGGGCCTTTTCCGTAAAAGGTTTTCACCGTAGGGCTAGACCCTAGTTCCCTAGATTTAACAGCCCTTGCCTCTAGCGCACTAACCGCGGCAAATTGCAGATTGGTCAAAACCACTTCCCGAGCTTCAGCTGCTTTAATCTGACCACAAAACTGAGGTACGCCAGGATGATCAGGTTCATAAGAAGCACCTTCAAAAACCGCCTTTGCGGTTCCGGTGGCAGGCACATTAATGGCAGGTTTCCATTTTACCTGCACCGCTGTATTGCTTTGGGCATAAATTTCAGCACCTATGAAAGCTATAATTAGTAGAAGGCTTTTACCCAAGAAATTATTCATAACGAAAATATCTGTTTAGGAATTTATATTTTGCCAATAGTAACGAGTAAAAACCGCTACTAGTACATAAAGATCAATTCAAGGATACTTTAATCCGCAAAAATCAGTTTTAACTTTATGATTAGCGAAAAAAATGAGTTTATTTGCTAGAGAAAGCAGTCACTCAATTTGAGTAGAATAATTTAATATTTGTATCATTGTAGTCCGAAATCCCTAAAATAGGATGAATAAGAAACTCCTGATATTCATAATGGCGGGCCTTTTTGGTTACTCTGCATTGCTAACGGGCCAAGATGCGCACTTTAGTCAATACTATGCCAACCCGCTTTATTTGAATCCAGCATTGGCTGGAGCCTCACAATGTCCCAGAGTGAACATTAATTACCGTAATCAATACCCTGTTTTAGGGGTCTATCAAACTTATTCAGCCAGCTATGACCAATATGTAAGCGGCCTTAATGGTGGTTTGGGGGGCTTGGTCATGCGAGATGAAGCAGGCGATGGCGCATTATCTACTACCGAGGCCAGCTTGGTGTATTCTTACCATCTTAAAATGAGTCGAAAATTTACCTTATTGGCCGGCTTTCAAGGTACATTCAGACAAATGAATATTGACTGGAACTCCTTAACTTTCCCCGACCAAATAGACCCATTCTACGGATTTGTGCGTGAATCTGCAGATGTAGCTCCAGATAACAATACAATTTCGGTTTTTGATGTGAGTGCAGGCTTGGTAGGTTACACTGAGCGTTTTTACATTGGTTTTGCCGCCCACCACCTAACACAGCCAGATGTGAGCTTCTTTACGCAAGATCGCTTACCCATGAAATTTACCGCTCATGCAGGTCTCACTATTCCATTAGGTAGAAAAAGACTTTACACGGATTTGCAGAATTATTTAATTCCTAACATCGTCTATCAGGTGCAAGGTCCATATGACCAATTGACCATTAGCACCGCTTTTACACGTTCTTCAATAAGTGGAGGTTTAGGTTTTAGAACCAGTACTACTAACCCCGATGCCATAGTGGCTCTTTTAGGTTACAGTCCTAAAGATGGTGCTTGGAGTGTTGGCTACAGCTATGACATTACCATTTCTACTGTGGCTAATAATTTGGGGGGGAGCCATGAGATATCGCTCTCTTACCAATTTCCTTGTCGCGTCAAAAGAAAACGGTCTGAAGCAATAAACTGTCCTAAGTTTTAGTTATTTACTCAAAGAAATTTTCAGTAATGAAAAAATTACACAAAAGATTGATAGCTCCTATTGCTGCCTTTGCCTTGGTTTCAGTAGGTTGTAGCGAAAAATCAAACACCACTGGTTGGGCCTATAACGACAGTGATAATGGCGGCTTTTCAGTAAATACAGACTATGATGGTCAACAAACGGGCCCAGGTTTAGTATTTGTGGAAGGTGGTACCTTCACGATGGGGCGAGTAGAAGAGGATTTTTACAAAGACTGGGACAATATTCCCCGTCAAGTATCCGTGCAATCTTTTTACATGGATGAAAATGAAATTACCAACACCGATTACCGCGAGTATCTCTACTGGATTAGAAGAGTATTTGACATTGACTATTATCCTGAAATTTTAACCAGTGCCTTGCCCGACACCTTGGTGTGGAGAGACGAGCTATCCTACAATGAGCTTTATGTAGAAAACTATTTCAGGCACCCTGCCTACAACTTCTATCCCGTGGTTGGAGTAAGTTGGATTCAGGCCATGAAATTTTGCTCTTGGCGTACAGACCGGGTAAATGAGAACATTCTCATTGAAGAGGGTATATTCAATGAGTTTCCAGATCAACAAGACGCTGATCATTTTAATACCGAAGTATATCTTTACAAGAGTGGCGAATACACTCAACAAAACAAAAAGGGCTTAAAAGATAATAATCCGAATAGCCCGTATGGAAAAGAAGGACGTCCCGTTCGTATTGAAGACGGTATCCTTCTCCCTAAGTATCGCCTTCCAACAGAAGCCGAATGGGAATATGCCGCCTACGGGAATCAAGGTAATAGAGTTTACAACCGTACTGTTGATGCTAATAAATGGACCTGGAATGGTGGCTCTGCGCGTAATCCTGAAGATGATGAGCGTGGTGATTTACTTGCCAACTTTAAGAGAGGCCGTGGTGACTATATGGGAGCCGGTGGATGGCTGAACGATCAGGCGGCTACTACCATGCAGGTTAAATTTTATCCGCCTAACGACTATGGTCTATACGACATGGCTGGTAATGTGGCCGAGTGGGTATTAGACGTTTACCGCCCCCTTTCATTGCAAGACATGCGTGGTTTAAATCCATTCCGCGGTAATGAATTTCAAACGTTTGATAAAAATTATCAGGGTATAGGCGCTCTTGAAGTTCTTCAGGAACCACAAAGAGACACTGACTCCAACATTGTTCGTCTACCGGGTGAGCTTCCGGTTAGAGATGTAACCGAAGAAGAAAACCTAAATCGTAGAAATTACAAGAAAAGTGATTACCGTGATTTTGAAGATGGTGATAAGCAATCTTCTAAATATTACGATCAAGAGGTAGAAGAGGGTCAACCCATGATGTATGACTACGCTCAAACAACCTTAGTGGGTAATACTTCAAGAGTTTACAAAGGTGGCAGCTGGAAAGACCGTGCTTATTGGTTGAGTCCAGGAACTCGTAGATATTTGGATGAGGATCAATCTACTGATTTTATAGGCTTCCGTTGTGCGATGGATCGAGTTGGATTCCAGAACCTAGATTCGGACAGAGACAAAAGGCCTAAGAAACCAAAACGCGATAAATTTGAAAGGTATCGCTATAATTAATGATTTTTGGTCCCGATAATTTATCGGGACTTTTTTTATGGACTTATCCAATCTTTACGATTTATTCTTGAGTTGTGAGGGCCTCTGTACAGATACCCGCCAGTTAAAAGAAGGGGAGATTTTCCTTGCGCTCCAGGGTGATCATTTTAATGGGAATCACTACGCGAAAGAAGCCCTTTCTAAAGGGGCTGCAGCAGCCATTGTAGACGATAAAAACATTACAGGCGAACGTATTTTTCATGTAGAAAACGGCCTCAAGGCTCTTCATGAGTTGGCCCGTATCCATCGCGGTAAACTAGATATACCGGTAATTGGGCTTACTGGTAGTAATGGAAAGACCACCACCAAAGAATTAATTGTTGCCGTGCTGGAGCAAAAATATAAGGTAGGCTACACGCATGGTAACTTAAATAACCACATTGGAGTTCCCCTTAGTATACTGGGAATATTGGATGAAGACGAGATAGCAGTTATTGAGATGGGGGCCAATCATCAAAAAGAAATAGAACTCTTAAGTGGCTTATGCCAACCAGACCATGGGCTAATTACCAACTATGGCAAAGCTCACCTAGAGGGCTTTGGTGGCGTAGAAGGCATTATTAAAGGGAAAAGTGAGCTTTATGATAATTTGAGTGCTGGAGACCGAACAGCCTGGGTAAACATTAGCGATTCCATTCAAATGGAGAAGTCAGCCGGTTTAAAACGCTACACCTTTGGTGATAATTCTACGGCAGACTACCCTGTATATTACCAAGGTGTAAATGAACAGGGCTGTGTACAGCTCTCTTTACCCTCTCAGCTAACAATGAAATCAAATCTTAGTGGTGCCTATAACTTTTCCAATCTAGCCTCTGCGGTGGCCTTAGGTCAATATTTTAATGTGCCTAATGAGTCCATTAAAAAAGCGATTGAAGGCTATTGGCCCGTTAATAACCGTTCTCAACTTGAAAACACCGCTTCAAACATTCTGCTTAAAGATTACTACAATGCCAATCCTACCAGTATGCTGGCGGCCCTAGAAAATTTCAAGTCTTTTAAAGCGGAGGCTAAGTGGGTTATTTTAGGAGACATGTTTGAACTAGGCGTTGAAAGTAAGAAGGAGCATCAGGCTATTGGTGATTACTGCCTGAAGCAAGAATTTGAGAAGGTCATTTTGGTTGGAAGCCACTTTGCCGCCACAACTCATTCACACGCTCACTTTAAAACTACAGAAGACCTTGTAAATTTTCTTAAGACCAATAAGCCCAAAGGCAAAACCATCTTAATAAAAGGCAGCCGCGGCATGCAGTTAGAGAAAGTGGTAGCTTACCTTTAATAAAAAAGGCTCCCCGCAGGGAGCCTTTCTTTATAGATATTGTCTGTTGCTCTTAATCACTAAGTACAGCTCTGGAAATCACAATTTTTTGAATTTCAGAGGTTCCTTCATAAATCTGAGTGATTTTGGCATCGCGCATCAGACGCTCCACGTGATATTCCTTTACATAGCCATAGCCTCCGTGCACCTGAACTGCTTCTACAGTCGCGCGCATGGCTACATCTGAGGCGTATAGTTTAGCCTGAGCACTCTCCTTGTCAAAATTCTTGCCTTGATCTTTTAGCCAAGCCGCCTTTAAACACATCAAACGAGCTGCCTCAATTTCAGTAGCCATTTCCGCTAACTTAAAGCCTACTGCTTGATGTTGGCCAATGGGCTTACCAAAGGTGTTACGCTCTTTAGCATATTTCAGTGCTAACTCATAGGCCCCACTAGCAATACCCAAAGCTTGTGCAGCAATACCAATACGGCCACCACTTAAAACTTTCATGGCAAACTTAAAGCCGAAGCCATCTTCACCAATACGGTTTTCTTTAGGCACTTTCACGTTTTCAAACATCAAGGAGTGAGTATCCGAGCCTCTGATGCCTAACTTGTCCTCTTTCTTACCCACGGTAAAGCCTTCCATGTCTTTCTCAACAATCAGGCAATTGATTCCGCGGTGCCCTGCCTCTTTATCGGTTTGCGCCATTACCAGGTAAACCGAGGCCGAGCCACCGTTGGTGATCCAGTTTTTATTCCCGTTTAAGACATAATGGTCGCCTTTATCTTCTGCAGTAGTTTTTTGCGAAGTAGCGTCTGATCCGGCCTCTGGCTCTGATAAACAGAAAGCGCCAATAATTTCACCGGCTGCCAAGGGCCTTAAGTATTTTTCCTTTTGCTCTTCAGTACCGTATTTTTCAAGTCCCCAGCAAACCAAACTATTATTCACAGACATTACCACTGAAGCTGAAGCATCAATTTTTGAAATCTCCTCCATGGCCAATACATACGAGATGGTATCCAAACCGGCTCCATTGTATTTCTCATTCACCATCATTCCCATAAAGCCCAGCTCACCCATTTGCTTGATCTGTTCTTTTGGAAAGGCTTGCTTTTCATCACGTTCAATTACACCTGGTAACAGCTCATTCTGAGCAAAGTCTCGGGCGGCCTGTTGAATCATCTGATGTTCTTCTGTCAATTCAAATTTCATAGTTCAAATAAGATTATTCTTTCAGCTTATCTCTATTTTGCGCAAAGGTAATCCTTTGAATTCAAAACCGCTATGCGCAACACCTATAAAGCCATAGGTATCATGTCAGGCACTTCTTTAGATGGTGTGGACCTCGCCTATGTACAACTGCAGTATCCGGGCAGTTACACCATTCTTCAAGCACAAACAATCCCCTACTCTGCAGAATGGAGAAACCGCCTCACAAGAGCTTCTGAACTCCCTTCAGCAGAACTGCTTAGGTTAAATGCCCAGTATGGCAAATACCTAGGCGAGCAATGCTTAACTTTTATGCGAGAAAGAGGCATAGCTAAAGCCGAAGTAGACTTTTTGGCCAGCCATGGGCACACCATTTTTCACGCTCCTGCGGATGGCTATACCTACCAAATAGGTGTTGGACCAGAATTAAATGCTGTATCCGGCATAACAACCGTGACTGATTTTCGCACGGCCGATGTAGCTCTAGGCGGACAAGGCGCCCCGTTGGTGCCCATAGGCGATCGCGATCTTTTTAGCCAATACGATGGCTGCCTTAATTTAGGCGGCTTTGCCAATATATCTTTAACCCACACCAATCAGCGCATTGCTTTTGATATTTGCCCCGTAAATTTTGTGTTAAACCCCTTGGCTCAGGCCCTAGGTAAACCCTACGATGCAGATGGGGAAATCGCCCGGAAGGGAACCATTCAAACAGAGCTTTTGCAGGCCTTAAACGCCCTGAACTTTTACCGTCAAAAGCCGCCTAAAAGCCTAGGAGCTGAATGGGTTCAAAGCAACATTGAGTCCCTACTTAAATCGGCCCAAGCCGAGCCTAAAGATTTACTAGCCACCTTTACCGAGCATGCTGCAGCGCAAATAAGCGCAACCTTAAAGGCCTATGCGCTGCAAAACGTCTTAGTTACCGGTGGGGGCGCCTACAACCAATTTTTGCTGCAAAGGGTGAAAGCTAAGTTTAAGGGAAAAATTACCGTGCCTGATTCTACCACCATAGAGTTCAAGGAGGCTTTAATTTTTGCCTGGCTGGGGCTGTTGAAATTGCGCAATGAGAACAATGTTTTGGCCAGTGTAACAGGCGCTAGAAGAAACCATAGCGCAGGAATTGTCTACTCTTAAGTGTTCACTCAAACTTAATTAGGCCCCATGTAATTGGGGGCTTGGTTTTTATATTTTTGCTGCCAACAAAATTTTTGGGTTTTATGAAAGAGCTTTTAAAGCTTTATGAGAATAAACCAGCCGAAATTGTATTTCATTGGCAAGACAGTGAAACCATGGCCGAGGGTTGGGTAGTAATTAATTCTTTACGCGGTGGTGCAGCCGGTGGCGGTACCCGCATGCGCGAGGGCCTCAACGAAAATGAAGTACTGAGCCTGGCCAAAACCATGGAAATTAAGTTTACCGTGGCGGGCCCTGCCATAGGCGGTGCTAAAAGCGGCATTAACTTTAACCCCAATGATCCCCGTAAGAAGGAAGTGCTGCAGCGTTGGTATAAAGCCATAAAACCCTTGCTTAAAAATTACTACGGCACGGGAGGCGACCTGAACGTAGATGAAATTCACGAGGTTATTCCCATTACCAAAGAATTGGGCATAGAACACCCACAAGAAGGGGTGTTAATGGGTCACTTCGCGCCCGAT
This sequence comes from uncultured Bacteroidota bacterium, assembly GCA_913057235.1. Taxonomy (GTDB): domain Bacteria; phylum Bacteroidota; class Bacteroidia; order Flavobacteriales; family Schleiferiaceae; genus CAJXNI01. Next base: position 134,610 of record CAJXNI010000003.1, on the reverse strand, counting down.
GCCGAAAGCAAAAAGCAAAAAATCAAACAACTGCAAGAAGGGGTACTTTTCCCCGTTACCCACGCAAATCTAAGCCCTGATAACAGCGACAAAAGCACCGTAGCCGACTTAATTACCGGGTACGGAGTGGCTGTATCGGTAAAGCACTATTACGATATTTATGGCGGCAACCTTCGCGATAAGCGCGTGATCATTCAAGGTTGGGGAAACGTGGCCTCTGCTGCTGCCTGCTACCTTTCATTTATGGGGGCTAAGGTGGTAGGAATTATAGACCGCGTGGGCGGCCTCATTAAGCCTGAAGGTTTCTCACTAGATGCCATTAAAGACTTGTACAACAATCGCAGCAGCAATTACCTGGAAGCTGAAAACCTGGTCGATTTCAATGAAATCAATCAAAAAATCTGGGAGGTAGGTGCCGAGGTTTTCATTCCAGCGGCAGCTTCACGCTTAATTACCAAAGAAAATCTTGACACCCTCATTGCCCATGATTTGGAAGTAATTTCTTCTGGTGCCAATGTACCTTTTGCTGATAAAGAAATATTCTACGGACCTATTTCTGAATATGCCGATAAACATGTAAGCTGTATTCCTGATTTTATTTCCAATTGCGGTATGGCGCGGGTTTTTGGCTATCTCATGCAAGATGAGGCGGAAATGACCGATGAAGCCATATTTAATGACGTTTCTGAAACCATTAAAAAAGCGCTGGAAGCAACCCATAAAGAGTCTGCAGCGCGCACCGAAATAACGAAAACAGCTTATCAAATAAGCCTTCAACAACTCCTTTAATACTCTGGCAGATGTATACTTTAATGATTGTGATTTTTGTGTTGGGTTATGCGGCCATTGCCCTTGAACACAATATAAAAATTGACAAAGCAGCCTCTGCACTTATAACCGGTACGCTTTGCTGGACGGTTTATGTGCTTGGTGCAGAAGGCATTGTAAATTTTGAAGCGATTCCGCATTTTATCACCGAAATGTTCTTTGAGGAAAAAAATATTTCGGAGCCCACTGAGATGGTGACGCACTACGTAACCGAGTTTCAAATTTTAGAGCACCTAGGCGAAATTGCTTCCATCTTATTTTTCCTTTTGGGCGCCATGACCATTGTTGAGCTGATTGATGCCCATGAAGGTTTTTCGGTAATTACAGACCGGATCCGAACCACCAGCAAACGCAAGCTCATGTGGATCATTTGCATCCTCACCTTTTTCTTCTCAGCCGCGCTTGATAACCTTACGACCAGTATTGTGATGGTATCACTACTTAAAAAGCTGATTGATAACCAGCAAGACCGCTGGTTTTTTGCTGGTATGGTAGTGGTATCTGCCAATGCCGGAGGCGCCTGGTCCCCCATTGGAGACGTAACTACCACCATGCTCTGGATTGGCTCCCAAATTACCGCAGCTGCAGTGATTGTGAAGCTTATTATTCCCAGTTTAGTGTGTGTTATAGTGCCCTTATTGGTATTGACCCCTCGCCTTAAAGGCAATGTAAAACGCCCCTTACGTGCAGAGGGGCTAGAACATTATACAAACCCCACTACTTCCAAAGAACGTAATACCATATTTGTGGTAGGTGTTTTAGGGTTGCTTTTTGTTCCCGTTTTTAAAACCTACACGCATCTGCCGCCTTTTATGGGCATGATGCTGAGCTTGGGCGTGCTTTGGATGGTTACTGAAATAATGCACCGCTCTAAAAATCGCGAGGTAAAAAGCAAATTGAGCGTAATTGGCGTACTCCGTAAAGTAGATACCGCCAGTGTACTTTTCTTTTTGGGTATACTTTTGGCCGTGGCCAGTCTGCAATCGGCCGGGCAGCTGAATCAATTAGCCGGAATGCTGGATGAAGGTATTGGTACCAGGGAGGCCAGCGGAATTTACAGCATTGGGGTAATCATTGGATTTTTATCGGCAATTGTAGACAACGTGCCGCTAGTGGCCGCCTCTATGGGGATGTACGACATCAGCCCTGAAATAGGAAACTTTTTTAGTCAGGATGGCTTATTTTGGGAATTTTTGGCCTACTGTGCTGGAACCGGAGGTAGTGCTCTAATTATTGGTTCAGCTGCGGGTGTTGCCGTAATGGGCCTTGAAAGCATTTCTTTTGGCTGGTATCTTAAAAAAATAAGCCTGCTGGCCATTGTTGGCTATCTGGCAGGAGCCGCAGCTTATATTTTACAAGAGTCCCTTTTCCACCTGTAGCGCTCCCAAAACTTATTTCATAAAGCATCTCCGTTTCCAGAGATGCTTTTTTTTGCAGCTACCTCTGGTCTGAGTCATCGCCAAAAGGCAAAGTACAGCTAACGCAACTTTGTTAATTTCTAATACCCCGGGTATACCTAAAAACCACATAGCCCCGTTATCTTTGAAAAGCTTAAAAATTGCTTTAATGTTTCTTACACTTCTTCAAATAAGCCTTCCGGCCGATAGCACTAGTGCCGAATCCGTTGAAAAGACCCTCAGCGTTTGGGAGCTGGTAACCAGCGGAGGCGTTGGTGGCATGTTAATTATGGCCGTGTTGGCCGTTCTCTCCGTAATTACCGTGTACATTTTTGTTGAGCGTTTAGGCGCCATCAAAAGGGCCAACCAAATGGACGCTAACTTCATGAACAATATTAGGGATCATGTTACCTCAGGCAAGATTGATGCGGCCCGCGCCTTGTGCCAAAGTGTAGACAACCCCGCTGCCCGCATGATTGGTAAAGGAATCAGCCGTATTGGCAAACCCCTGAAAGACATAAGCTCGGCCATTGAAAATACCGGTAAGCTTGAGGTAAGCCGCTTAGAAAGTAACCTGGCTACCATGGCCACTATTGCCGGTGCCGCGCCCATGATTGGGTTTTTAGGTACCGTTATCGGGATGATTTTGGCTTTTCATGAAATGGCCGCTGCCGGTGGGCAAATTGACATTGAAATGTTGGCCGAAGGAATTTACACCGCCATGACTACCACTGTGGCGGGCTTAGCGGTAGGCATCATTGCCTATTTAGGCTACAACGTATTGGTGGCGCGCGTAGATAAAACCGTACACCGCATGGAAACCAAGGCCACAGAGTTTTTAGACCTCTTAAACGAACCCGCTTAAAATGGACTTAAAAAGACGCAGTAAAGTCAGTGCTGAATTCAGCATGAGTAGCATGACCGACATTGTGTTCTTGCTGCTTATATTTTTTATGATTGCCTCCACTCTGGTAACCACCAGCGCCCTGGATTTGGTGCTTCCCAAAAGCAAAGCCCAAACCGTAAAGCGTAAAGATGTAACGGTAAATATTTCTCCAGACCAGCGCATATCAGTAGGGAACCAAATTGTAAGCATGGCCCAACTGGAAGGGGAAATTTTAAGCCAGGTGAGCGGCAACCAAGAGAAAGAAGGAGCGGTAGTGATTCTAAGAGCCGATAAAAGTGTCCCCTATGAAATGGTGGTGAAGGTGATGGACATTGCCTACCGAAACAAACTAAAAATGATTGCGGCCACAGACCCCAGTTAAAGTATGAAAGAGATTTGGAGCGATAAAGATAAACGCAGAGGCCTCATCACTACTATTTTGGTGCACGCCCTCTTGCTGCTGCTCTTTCTTTTTGTGGGCTTGAGTTATTACGAACCCAAACCCGAAGACGGCATTCTGATAAACTTTGGCAATTCTGCTACCGGCATGGGCGAGCAGGCCGATGGCGCCCCCATTAGCAAGCCTCAAACCCAAAGTCCGGCACAAAGCAATCCTGAACCCACAGAAACCCCACCTACTGAAACAGAACAAACACCGGTGGCCACCCAAGACGTAACGGACGCCCCTAGCCTACCTACTGAAAGCCTACCTAAAACTGAACCAGCCGAACCCACCGAAAATAAAGAACCGGTGCAGGAGCAGACTCAAGAAAAACCAGTTGAGAAGGAGCCCGATCCGCAGCCCAGCGATGCCCTTCAAAAGCTCTTACAAACCACGCAAAACTCAAAAAGTGGTGGCGAGGGGGTAGAAAAAGGTGCCGGAGACCAGGGTGACCCCGATGGCGACAAAAATTCCAAAAACCGCTCCGGTAACGGAGGCGGAGGTTCTGGAGGTGATGGCAATTATCGCTTGGGCGGTAGGTTGGCCCTGCAAAAGCCCCGGCCCGATTACCCCTGCTCTGAACAAGGACGCGTGGTGGTTAAAATTTACGTGAATCGTAATGGCAAAGTTACCCGTGCCGTGCCGGGTGAGCGCATCCCCAATGGGAGTGCCACCACCACTACCAGTAGCTGTTTGTTTGGCCAGGCCAAAAATGCCGCTCTAAAAACCACTTGGCAGGCTAAGGCCGATGCTCCTGAGCTGCAAATAGGCTACATCATTTACAATTTTAGAAAGCAGTAATGAGCCAATACTCCAAAACGCTGGATTGGCTTTTTAAACAACTACCCATGTACCAGCGGGTGGGTCAATCGGCTTACAAGGCCGATTTGAAGAACACCTTAGAGCTGATGGAGCTTTTAGGTCACCCTGAAAAGGGCCTGAAATGTATTCACGTGGGCGGCACCAACGGCAAAGGCTCAGTAAGCCACATGCTGGCGGCCATTTTTCAGCAAGCTGGTTTTAAAACTGGTTTGTACACCTCGCCTCACCTTAAAGACTTTAGAGAACGTATCCGCATAAACGGTGAAATGATTCCCGAAGAAGCAGTGGTAAACTTCACCGAAAAGTACCGGTCTAGCTTTGAGCAAATGGGGCTCTCCTTTTTTGAGATGACGGTAGGCTTGGCCTTCGATTATTTCCGCCAAGAAAAAACAGAAATAGCCATTATTGAAGTAGGCATGGGGGGCCGCCTGGACAGCACCAATGTAGTGGAACCGCTGTTGAGCATTATCACCAATATTAGTTTAGATCACACCCAGTTTTTAGGCGATACCCATGCTATAATTGCCTTTGAGAAAGCAGGCATTATCAAAAGGGAAACGCCCATTTTGATTGGTGAAAAACAGGGGGAAACGGAGAAAGTGTTTAGGCAAAAAGCAGCAGAACAAAACGCCCAGCTTTACTATGCCCAAGATTTAGTGCCTCTTCCGCAAATTCGCAGCACCGACTTGAGCGGGCCCTACCAAGAGAAAAATCTGAAAACAGCTTTGGCCGCGGTAAAGCTATTGGAAGAACAAGGCTTTTCTTTAAATGCGCACCTATCATCGGCTTTAAGCCAGGTGAGCCCATTAACCGGCTTAAGAGGCCGCTGGGAAACCTTAGCGCACAATCCTAAAATTATTGCAGACACCGGGCACAACCCGGCCGGGGTGGCCTACGTTACGGACCAACTAAAGCGTGAAAGCTACCGCCAACTGCACGTAGTTTGGGGCATGGTAGGCGATAAAGACAGTACCGCCATATTGCGAATGTTGCCCAAAAGTGCCATCTATTATTTTTGCCAACCCAATATTCCGCGGGGCTTGGCAGCCGATGAACTCAAAAGCCGGGCGCTTACTTTTGGCCTATCCGGCAAAAGCTACCCAAGCGTAGCCGAAGCCCTTGAAGCCGCTAAAAAGAATACCTTATCAGATGATTTGATTTTTGTGGGCGGTAGCGTTTTTGTGGTGGCAGAGGTGGTTTAGTAACTTGAAAAGTTTTGCGCGCCACAGTGCAGAGGTGGTTAGAAATGCCTAATACTCCCTAGAGGTAAAGCTTAAAGTATTTAAAATAGCTGAATTAGCAGGGATGCGTTTTCTTCGCCAACGACCATGTACAAACCCGCTGGTAAAAAACTCAAATCCATTTTATTTTTACCTCTAGAAAGAGTGAACTTGCTGACTAATTCGCCAGAAGTGTTGTAGATATACAACGGGGTGTTATCTTCATTAACTTCACAGTGTAGCCTACCATCACTAGGATTGGGATACAGGCTAAATTTTGGTAAGTAGGTTTCGGCTTGAGAAATAGAATTAAAACAAAAGTCAGAACTTAAAGGCCCCGGACGGAAGCATGTTAATTTTTCTTGACCAACCGGAGGCAACATTCCCCTTACATCGCTAAACCCGCGTAGGCTATCTCCTACTCCTTCCATCCATATCATAGTTAAACGGCCATTTTCATTCTTTAACTCCAGAAACCTTCGCTGCTTTCCGAAAGCAAGGGCAGTATCCTCTTTAGTAACGGTCAGCTTTAATGGATAAGGTGTACCATGGGCTATCAAATAGTTAAAGGTATCTCCTACACCTAGGTTGTAGTCAATTATAAGGTTCATACTATCAGAATGGTAGCCTCTGAACAACTTTTTGTTATTGTAAAAGAGCAATGAATTACGGTAAGTTGAGCGCTCTAATTGACCATCTTCATTGTAAGAAGTAAAGTGTGTTCTTACTTTTTGATATAACAAGTTATTTATGGTAGTGTCTTTTACAATTTGAGTATTCCAGTAGTATTCCATGTGAATGGTTCCCATGCTGGGCGTTACTCTGTAAAAGTATGAAGAAGACCATTGAGAATTGACAGGCGCAAAGCGTAGGTTTTGAGCCACTATGAATAGGGAAAAGCAACTTATTAAGGCCGATAAAAAATATTTCATAGGTGTAAGTTTATCAAGGGTTTTATAAAATTTACAATGACTATCGGCTATTTTAAGTTGCTAATGCGCCATATATTTTAACGCAAAGTGTCCTTGGCATAAAAGGAAAAATCGTTCTGATTGAAGCCGAAACCTAGAAAGAGAGGGAAGCCCCCGCTAGCACCGATTTGCAACCCTTGCCAAAGTAAATTTAAAAAAAAAACAACCTGAGCAATAACTGCCTTTTTCGATTAGTGCCACACCTATTTTAAATCTATGACCACTGTTTCCGATAGACCCTGCTAGCCCGTTTGATTAAAGGCCATTGCTATGCACGTGATCTTCAATACTAAAACTTAAATCTGCACGCACCTATGAAAAACTAAGCCCCACCGCCCACATTTTTGGTAATGCGTAGCACAATTTGCCAGTAGCCCAAAATGGCCTCTTGGGGTAATTGTAAGCTGTAAAAATCAGGATTTACGGCTTTTAAGGTGAGGCCCTGGGCGGTCTTGTTTATTTTACGCACCAAAAAACCATCGGCTGTTTGCAGCAGGTAAATTCGCTCTTCTTCTAAAAACTGCTCCTGTTTTTTTTGGGGCTTTCGCCCGATAATGATATCGCCTTGAGCAATACCCTGACCCTGCTGTTCCATGGCCTTATCACCCACTTCCAGCGCCAAATACTCATCGCCTTTAGGCAGAGGCATTACCAAGTGCTCTAATTTATCTTGCTCCAAAGGTTTACCATCCTTGTAATTGTTCTTTAGGGCCGTTACAAAGGGGACGCTAACTAAATCTACCGGTAACTCGCTTGGTTTTAAATTGTGTTTGCGATTACCCAATAGCTCCTTCTTAAAAATGTCAAACTGATAGAGATCGTTAACTGATAGCTCCTTTAAAAGCAGATCATCTACCTTAATGCTAAAATAATTAGCAATATCCAGTAAAGTTGAGATTTTCGGCTCAGATCTACCTTCCTCATAAGCACCCACCGTAGCTCGTTTAAGATTGAACTTTGCTGCAAAATCGCTCTGACTGTAGTTTTTAACGCTTCGTATTTTCTTGATATTCTTTCCAACAAAAGACATAAGTCAAAATAAAATGCTAATATTATTGGCCATGCTAATTTTTTTAGTAATTTAGCACCGTAAAGCTAACAATATTATCAAAATGATTCAAAAATATCTCCTCAGCCTGCCCCCACCCCCACTATATAATTTCTAACTTGAGGCGTTTTTACGCGAGATCATTATTTCAAATTATAAAATCGATTATCCCATGAGTGACTATTTTGAAAAGGTAAAGTCTTTTGTTCTAGACCTTGATTTGAGCATTACCTACCAAAACGCTGAAGAAGAAGTTTTGGTCATAGAAGACGAGGTTGCTGGCATCAGCAATTTGGTGATAGCCTGCGCAGATCCCATTTTAATTATGGAAGAGTACCTTTTTGAGCTTAAAAATAGCCAGGGCGATGTGTTGAAAAATCTACTTCAAAAAAACCGTGATATTGTGCACGGGGCCTTTGCCCTGGATGACACCGGCACCCGGGTAATTTTTAGAGACACGCTGCAACTGGAAAACCTAGACATCAATGAGCTGGAAGGCTCCATTAATTCACTGGGCCTCTTGCTTAGTGAGTATTCAAACGAATTAATTCAATTTTCAAAAAGCTAAAACATTATGAGTATTTTAAAAAGACTGTTTAACATTGGTAAAGCCGAAACGCACTCGGCCATTAACAAACTAGAAGATCCTATTAAAATGACCGAGCAGGGCATTCGCGATCTTAAGAAAGACCTGGACCAGGCCCTGCACGCTTTGGCCGAAATTAAAGCCCTGAGCATTAGAGCTCGTAACGAAGCGTCTACCAATACCAACAAGGCGCAAAATTATGAAAAAAAGGCCATGCTTATTTTAGAAAAGGCCCAAGCTGGCGGACTGGATGAGGCAGAAGCGGACCGCCTGGCTAACGAAGCCCTTACCAAAAAGAATGAATGCCTGGAGCATGTTACCCGGGCTAAAGCCGACAAAGAAAAATTTGATGGTAACATTAGTAAAATGGAGGCCAACATAAAACGCCTGCGCCAGCAAATCAGCCAGTATGAAAATGAGCTGAAAACGCTTAAAGCACGGGTAAAAGTGAGTTCAGCCACAAAGAATATTAACAAGCAAATGAGCCAAATTGACTCCAGCGGAACGGTAAACATGTTGGAGCGCATGAAAGAAAAAGTGGCGCAAGAAGAGGCTTTGGCTGAAAGCTACGGTGATATTGCCGGGGAAAGTCGCTCTTTAGATGAGGAGATTAACAGCGCCCTGGGTGATAGCAACGCCACTAGTGCCAGCTCTGATTTGGCCGCCTTAAAAGCGAAAATGAAGGCTAAAAAATCAAATGAGTAATTAGTTGAAGAAGGCTGTTTTCTATGGAAACGGCCTTCTTGGTTTTACTACTGCTTTAACATGTTTAACAAATTATTCAACCGAAAAAAAGAAGACCCCAAGCCCAATAGCCGCACCGTGCGAGATTTAGATTTGGGCTACATCTTTGAGTACGATTTAAGTACCTGGGAAGTAAAAGAAGTGTATGAATACGACTGGGGTCATGAAGATTTTAGCAAGGAATTCAAAATAAATAACGGAGAGAAATCATATTATCTTTCCGTTGATGAAGCTGATGAGCTTGAAATTAGCATAAGCTCCAAGCTAAAACTGCGCAAACTCTCAGTTGATTTTGATGCCAGAGTAGATGGCCGTTTTAAAGCACCCCGCCAAATAGTTTTTGAAAATAAAACCTATCACTTAGAAGGCGAGAGCCCGGGGTATTTTAAAAACGCAGCGGATGAAGATGTGGATGAAAACTGGGAAGAGTTTATAGCCTGGGATTATTATAACGATGAAGAAACCCATTGTCTAACCCTAGAGCAGTGGGGTGAGAACTCTTTTGAAGCTAGTCATGGTAAATTGATAAAGGAGTTTGAAATTTCAAATATCCTCCCCCGTAACAAAGGCTAATTGCCTGGGGAAAGATTAAATTCGCTCACGCAGAAAACCAAAATATCCCATGAAAAAAATTATACCGGCAGGCCTCCTACTACTCGCTATGCTCGGCATATGGAGCTGCCAGAGTGGACCACCACCCTTTGAGAAAAAACCCATTGACAATATTATTCGTGATTTGGCCTCCTTAGAGAACTACAGCATTTTGTTGTATGACATGGACTTTGATCAGGAAAAAGAGCATTACCTGCACAAATACCGCGTTTTAAAAGAACCCGCAGGGCAAGACACCCTAATTGAAAATATCACGGAATGGCAACGGGTTCCTGCACCCTATTTTGAAGAGCATGTAAATGACATGGGCATGGCGCTGGTGACTAAAACCAATGGTGTGGTTGAGAAAAAAACGACACCACCGGGCTACAATAATTACGTGGGTAATGAGAAGTACGGTCAGTGGAAACAAGGCAACAACGGCACCAGCTTTTGGGAATTTTACGGGCAGTATGCGTTCATGCGCAGCCTCTTTGGTTTCGGCTACAGCCCCATTTACTATGGCGGCTGGAACAATTACCGCAGAAATTACTATCCCTACGGTCGCACCTATTACGGTACTTCAGGTGGTAACACCCGCTTTGGCACCAACGGCACCCACACCCGCAACCGCAGTGCCCGTAGCACCTGGAATAGCCGCAGCAGCAGTTTTAAGAGTAATGTGCGCAGCCGGGTAAAACGCAGCGCCAGCCGCACGCGCAGCACCTCTCGCTTTCGTAGTCGCTCGTCTTCACGCTCCCGCGGATTTGGCAGTGGAAAATAATTCTCTAAACAACCTTGAAAATGACCACTATTCTTGTAGAAAATGAATGGCTGAATGCTTTTCTGCTGTTCTTAATTTACCTCTCAGCCAGTGTAGTTTTACTTTACATTGGCAAACTCATTTTTAAAGCGGTAAAATCTAAAATTGCCGTTACCCACGAGCTCATCACCAAAGACAATCTGGCCTTTAGCTTTGGCTACGTAGGCTACTTTGCAGGACTCATTTTAGCGGTGGGAAGCGCGGTATATGGGGCATCTTTTGGATTAATTTCAGACTTAATAGACATGGCTATTTACGGGGTACTGGCCATTGTGCTGCTCAACCTGTCATCGCTCATTATGGACAAGATTACACTGAGGCGCTTCTCGGTTTGGAAGGAAATTACCGAAGACCAAAATGTGGGCATGGGCCTCATTGAAGCGGCTAACTACTTTTCAGCCGGACTGATCATTTTTGGCGCTATTACGGGTGAGAGTGGCAATGTAGCTTTTGGCATTTACACGGCCATTGCCTATTGGGCGTTAGGACAGGTGCTTATTCTTGTTACCGCCTGGTTGTACAATAAAATCACCAATTATGATGTGCACGCAGAAATTGAGAAAGACAATGCTGCGGCAGGATTAGGTTTTGCAGCCGCCTTAATTGCCATTGCCAATTTAATTCGCAATGGCCTCATGGGCGATTTTGCCAGCTGGAATGAAACCTTGCTGGAGGTAGCCTATGAGGCGGGCATTGGCTTGGTATTCTTGCCCATCATCCGCACTTTGGTAGATAAAATTTTGCTGCCCGGCCGCAGCCTCAGCGATGAGATTGCCCGGCAAGATAAACCGAATGTTGGAGCAGCATTGGTAGAAGCCATTGGCTACATTGGTGGATCGGTGCTGATTGTTTGGTGCATTTAATGGCCCTTAAAAAATCACCGGTTTTAAAGTTAGCCCTCTTTGCCACCGGCCTTAGTGGCATTGTGGCCGAATATATTTTGTCTACCCTGGCCACCTATTTTATTGGTGATTCAGCGGTGCAATGGTCACTAATTGTATCGGTTATGCTCTTTTCAATGGGCCTGGGCAGTAGATTAAGCCAATTTTTTAAAAGTAACTTGCTGTTAAAATTTATTGCAGTTGAGTTCTTACTGAGCCTGTTGGTTTCATTTTCCTCTACCCTTTCCTATACCTTGGCGGGATTTACAGAGTATACCGGCATTTTCATTTACAGTCTCAGCATTTGTATTGGCGTGCTCATTGGATTGGAAATACCCCTGGTAATTCGGCTGAACGAGCAATTTGAAAGCCTGCGCCTGAATGTAGCCCGTGTGATGGAAAAAGATTACCTGGGTAGCCTGGTGGGCGGTTTGTTCTTTGCCTTTGTAGGGTTGCCCATTCTTGGCCTCACCTATACACCATTTATCTTGGGCGCCCTCAATCTGCTGGTGGCCCTTACGCTTTTTTACACGGTGCGCTCTGAGCTATCGCGGGCACGCCAAAGGACCATTACCTTCTCAGGAGTGGGTTTAATTGCCATCATTACCACAGGCATATTTTTGGCCCAGCCCATTATTCTGTATGGCGAGCAGGCCCGCTATGACGACAAAATTATCTACGCTAAACAGAGTAAGTATCAGCGTATAATAATCACGCAGTGGAAAAATGAATACTGGTTGTATTTAAATGGCAATCAACAGCTAAGCACTATAGATGAGGATAAATATCACGAGCCTTTGGTACACCCTGCCATGCAGCTGCTAGACCAAAAACAAGACATTCTCATTTTAGGCGGAGGCGATGGGTGCGCGGCTCGAGAAGTATTAAAATACCCGCAGGTTAAATCCATCACGCTCATTGATTTGGATTCTGTGATGACCAACCTGGGGCAAAAGCATCCCGTACTTACTGAGCTAAATCAAAATGCTTTAAATCACCCTAAGGTGACCATTTTAAACAAAGATGGCTTCAACTATCTGGAGCAAACCCAACAGTTCTTTGACCTTATTCTGGTAGATCTGCCCGACCCCCGCTCTGTAGAACTGAATCGCCTATACACTGAGGAATTTTACCATTTGTGCTACCGGGCGCTAAGGCCAGCCGGTGCCCTGGTTACGCAGGCCGGCAGCCCGTACTATGCCACTAAGGCCTTTGTTTGCATTGATAAAACCATGCAAGCCGCTAATTTTAAAACCGTTCCGCTGCACAATCAGGTGCTTACCTTAGGTGAATGGGGTTGGGTGCTGGGCGCTAAAGGTTTTAAAGGTTCCCCCGATGCCTTAAAAGCTAAAATACAAAGCCTTAAACCTGAGCAGGTGCCCACTCGCTGGCTCAACCACGAGGCTATGCAGCTTATTACTTCATTTGGCAAAGACATTTATGGCTTCCCCCAAGACTCAGTAGAAATCAATAAAATTCAAAATCCCGTTTTGTACCGTTATTACCTTAACGGAAATTGGGATCTTTACTAAAGACATGGCGTACACAAAAAGAACTCGTATTTATAACTTCCGAGCTTGGATCAAAGAAACCGAGTCGCATCGGCTTAAAGCCGATTTTGACAACCTGTTAAAAGAAGCCGGCTATGGGATTGTGGGCTTTAATGAACATCATTTTTCGCCCCAAGGTTACACGGCTATTTGGTTGCTTAGTGAAAGTCATTTAGCGGTACACACCTTCCCAGAAGAGGGAAAATGTTACGTAGAGCTCAGTGGCTGTTCTTCGACCATGAATGAGGCTTTTAAAAAAAGTTTGTTCAATCAACTCACTGTTCTAAATATCGAAGAAGAAGCTGTTTCTTAAGATATCAGCTTTTATAGACTCTTGCCAGACCTTTTTCTACCAGCTCGTCATTAAGGCTTTGCGCTGCATCCGGCAAAAAAACAGTAGCTAAATAACGGCCATACACCCCGGCTTCTTTGGTAGTTTCAATGATAAACTCATTGTTATTTTGGGCAAGACGCTGCTTTACATAGTCGCTGGCTGCTTTTCCCTTTTTATACTCCTCTGAATCTTTCTTTTGCCGCCAAATTTCAGGGGTATCTATGCCGCGCAAACGCACGCGCTGTTCCGTAGTCATTTTAAAACCCAGGTCTATGCGCACGTCAAGCGTGTCGCCATCTACCACTTTTAATATTTCAGCATGATAACGATACATTTAGTCTCGGCTTAAAAAGATAGAGATTACATACCAAAGCAATAGCATAAAAGAAGCAAAAAGCCCCAAAGATGCCAGTACGTACTGAGAAGGATGGTACTTGTGAATGAGGTTAGAAGTTTGGTACAGAATAGCCGCGCTAGCTAAAAGCACCATAGCGCCCATAAATACCAAACCAAGGTCAAAGCCAAAAATTAAACCCGCCACAATAATTCCTAGGGCCACAATAGAGCCTACGGTAATTATGCTTCTTAAAAATGAAAAATCTTTACCTGAAAGAATCACCACAGCCGTTAGTCCAGTGAATAAACCCAGGGTGGTAATGAGTGCTTTTTGCAAAAGGTAAGGATCTTCAGTAACAAAAATAGCCATGTACAAAAGGGGCACAAAAATGAAAGCTTCGGCTAAAATGTAGAGGAAAAAGCCTAGGTATTGCATTTTAACATTGTCAGTGCCTGCGGCCCATTTTTCAGCGTAATTGGTTACTAGCATAAAGCCTCCTAAAACAATGAGCCAAGTGTATCCCTGTGTCATGGCGAGGCCAAGGTTAATGATGGTTGGGCTACTTAGAAAGAGCACCTCTATGGTGATGAAAGCCAAAAAGGCCAGCGCTAAGTGTGTGTAGGTTTTCTTGTAAAAGGTGCTGCGTTCTGTTGCTTGATCTTGAGTCAGGTTTACGGCTTGCTTTTCCATGTTTAATTTGAGTTTTAGTAAAGTGGAAAATTACTAAATTACCAAGGCCGCAGACCATAAAAAAAGCCGCCAGGAATATCTGACGGCTTTTTGAAGGGTGGGAGCTGAGGGATTCGAACCCCCGACCCCCTCGGTGTAAACGAGATGCTCTGAACCAGCTGAGCTAAGCTCCCTTCATTTTTGGGACGGCAAATATAGAGTTTATTTCATTTTTGATTGATCCTTTTGGGGATTTTTTTTGGCTTTTCTACCGCTCAAAAAGTAAGGGCTTAGAAACCAATTATTTGCAAATCCCTAATCTTTAAAAATGGCCGTAACTGGTGTTTGCCCTTCCTTCAAGTAGCCTCTAATCATGCCAGAGGTATTAAACTCCATAATAATTTGGCCAGACTGGGTGAGTCCAATAAGGCCACCATTACCCCCAGCCGGTTTTAAAATCTCATGCACTATAGCCTGAGCTGCCTCTGAACCACTTTGCTTTTTATAAGCCATACGGGCGTGTACGTCATAGGCCACACTGTAGCGCATAAAAAACTCGCCATGTCCCGTGCAACTAATGGCGCAGGTAGCATTATTCGCATAAGTTCCCGCACCAATAATAGGTGAATCCCCTATTCTGCCGTATCGCTTACCGGTCATGCCCCCCGTGGAGGTACCGGCTGCCAAATTGCCGTTTTTGTCTAATATCGCACAACCCACCGTACCCATTTTAGCATTTGTGTTAAGCTCAGAGGTTTCTAGCCCAAAACGCGCCTTATACCGCTTTAGAGCCCTCTGACTTTTTTGGGTCAAAAAATAGGAAGGGCTTACTAGCTCTAGTTGTTGCAAACGGGCAAATTCATCGGCCCCAGAGCCGCTAAGCAAAACATGAGGGGAGTGCTGTAAAACTGCGTAGGCCGCCTGAATAGGATTTTTAACACGCTGCACACCGCTTACTGCTCCGGCCTCTAGATTTTGGCCATTCATAAGCGAAGCATCTAACGAAACCTCTCCCTCATAGGTGAGTACCGCGCCTCTGCCAGCATTAAAAACGCTATCATTTTCCAGAACGCTTAACACTTCTACAACCGCTGTTAGCGCATCGGCTCCACTATCCAGTACTGCGGCCCCTCTTTGGAGGGCTTTTTCTACTCCCTGGGTATAGGCTTCTTGCCTCTGGGGCGATACGTTTTCTGGTTTTAAGCCATTGCCAGCGCCCCCGTGCACCACAATAGTGTAACCGGCTTGGGCCGATAGCATAACACCGGCCAATGAAATGAGTAGGATAAAAATGGAGCGCATATTCTGTGTATTTATGGTATTTAGTGAGGATTTTATCGCTTGAAACTAGCGCCTTGTAAGGCGGCATGAAAATACTATTTTTAAAGGATGAATTTAGAACACCGCGAAATACCGCAAGCACTTCATAATGAAGAGGGTGATGGAGAGCTACACAGCCATTGCCGGGTATGTGACTGCTATTTATTAGAAGATGAAACTGAGTATTACCTGGAAAAAGTGGTGAGACGGGTACCTGAGCTACAAACTCAACAAACTCTTTTTGAGTTTGCCGTTTGTGCTAATTGCCTTCAAGAACTGCGTAAAGCGCTGAGTAAAGAATCTAAGCGAGCCATGGAGCAGTTTTTCCAGCAAAAAATGCAAGCGGTATTTTTTAATCAGCCTCATACCAATCTCTATGAGGCTTTTGAAAATGGGCGGTGCCTTTTCACTGGTAAAAAAACCGATGAGTTTGAGACCTTTCAAATGGCAGCTTACTGCAAAGGAAGGCATTTACACAGCCAACAACCCCCCATAATTATTAGCGATGAAACCATAGAAGAAAGCACCGAGCTACTCTCAGCTCAAACGCGTGATGAGCTCAATAATTTTGTCAATTCTAATTTTGGTTGGCCTCCAGAATTTGCCAAGCTACTAACTGAAGGTGACTTAGCGCTGCTCTAAAAGGTAAGCCGTAAACCGTTGGTTATTTTGTAGGTGAGATTGGGTATGGCAGAGTCCTCCACCGGAAAAGCGTCATAGTTAACTGCAGCCGTTGTTACAAACTGCCAAGATTTGTAAAAGGTAAAGGCCAACTGGGATTGGCCACTCAACCTAAAATCTTCAAACTTGTCCAACCTTGGCTGGTAGTATAGGGTGGTGGTCCACCTAAACTGCTTGGCCTTTGAAATTTTGTAAACCAGGTAGCTGCTCAGCCGGGTGTTCTGATGCTGAATTTCATTGTTCAACTCTTTATCTTCTTCATAAAGAACCAAATGTCCGGTAACCAGCTTATGCTCTTTTTTCCGCAGGAGCGTAAAACGTGGCCCGCCCCCTGTTAGTATGCGCTGCTCAATACGTAGGGGCACGTCAATTTGGTACTGCACCAACGCCTCTAAAGAAAGCCAGGAATTAACTTTTTGACCAAACCTGAAATGCGCAAAGCCGTTACGCTCAAAGTTTACATCTTCACTAAAGTTAAAAGAAAGATTACTTAAAAAGAGATACACTTGCCGTTTGGCACGATATTGCAAGGCCAAATTATTGCTAAGGGTATAGAGTTCTTGGGTATTTTTGACCACTGAAAAGTTGAGATTTTCTTCGCCATAAAAACCCAAAGAGTCTTTAGACAAGCGCAAGCTCTCTATATTTACAATTTGCGCCCGCGCACATTGTAAAGCCAGAAAAAAAATAATGCTGAGTAGAAAACGTAACATAGGAGGCGCAAAAGTAAAAAGCCCCCTGAGAATATCAGGAGGCTCTTTGTCATGAAACATTTGAAAACTCTACTCGACCCAAATATACACTTTTTTCAAAATAATATCACATATCCTACTCAACTTATTTTGTGACACTTAAAATAATACTCGTGAAAATGAAGCAACAAAAAATCAACGCATCGCTCCTAATATTTTGCCTTTTTCTGGGGCTATCGAGTTTTTCATCGGCTCAAGCCCAAAAAGATACGCTCAAGATTCAAATAGAAAGTTTTGTTAATGAACTTAATGGACAGTATGAAAAAGAATATCTAAACATTGCCAACAGAGATTTGGGCGGAATTGATGATACGGAGTATGAATACCGTGAAGAATTCATGCTGGAGGCTAAAGAGAAAAAAGAAGACCAGCTGGGGTCTAGAAAGCGCTTTCGATATTTCTTTAAGATCTACAAATACCAAAACTTAAAAGATCGGCAATACGCCTTGCAATATTGGCTAGATAATTTTATTGAAAATGAAACACTTAGGCCCGGTAGAGATAAACGCAGCTTGCGGTACGCCACTCCCACCATTATTCTTATCAACCCCACTAACATAGTTGTGTGCAACTTTGATTGCCGCTACTATGATTACGATGAATTTGATGTGTGGAAAGACCGGTTACTGAATCATTTTGAAACGAATGAAACTATGGTAATTGAGGTGCTTTGTGATGGTCCGGTAGAATGGACCAAAAGGGCTCCGGATCCCAAAACCCGGGGCTTGTTCTAATTCTCAACTCATCCAACCTTCACGATCTAGACTGCGGTATTGTACCGCTTCCGCGATGTGGGAAGCCTCTATGGAATCCGCACCTTCAAGGTCAGCTATGGTGCGGCCCACTTTTAATATACGATCATAGGCACGGCCTGAAAGATTGAGTTTGTCTATGGCGGTTTTTAAAAGCTCCTGTCCCGCTTTATCTATCTGGCAAACCTCGCGCAGCTGCCTGGGCTGCATTTGAGCATTACTGTAAAGCCCCTCAATATTTTTGAAACGGTTGTTTTGAATTTCACGGGCCTTCACTACCCGTTCCCTGATACTTTGGCTTTTTTCTTCTTCACGCCTTGCCGACATTTCGTCAAAGCTAACCGGGGTTACCTCAACGTGTAAATCTATACGGTCTAATAATGGGCCAGATATTTTATTTAAATATTTCTGTACTAGTCCTGGAGAACACACACAATCTTTTGAAGGATGGTTAAAGTAACCACAAGGACAAGGGTTCATAGAAGCCACTAGCATAAAAGATGCTGGATAATCTACCGTAAAACGTGCTCTGCTAATGGTTACTTTACGATCTTCCATAGGCTGTCGCATCACTTCCAGCACCGTTCGTTTGAATTCTGGTAACTCATCCAAAAATAAAATACCGTGGTGCGCTAAGGAAATTTCCCCGGGTTGGGGAAAACCACCTCCGCCTACCAGTGCCACATCTGAGATGGAATGATGGGGAGACCGAAAGGGACGCTGTGCTATGAGGCTGGCATGTTGGCCCAGGTGCCCGGCCACTGAGTGTATTTTGGTGGTTTCTAAAGCTTCATTTAAAGTTAATGGCGGCAGTATGGTGGGCATTCTTTTAGCCAGCATAGTTTTCCCTGCTCCAGGCGGGCCAATTAAAATAACATTATGCCCTCCGGCAGCGGCAATTTCTAAAGCACGCTTAATATTTTCCTGACCCTTAACTTCTGAAAAGTCAAAGATTGGATTTTCTAAATGCTCTTTGAATTCTGCCCGTGTATTCACAACAATAGGCGCTAATTTTTTTTCTCCGCTTAAAAAATCTGTAACCTCCTTCAGGTTTTCTACACCGTACACCTCTAATTGATCTACTATACCCGCTTCCCGCGCATTTTCTTTAGGTAAAATAATCCCTTTGTAACCTTCTTTTCTGGCCTGTATAGCTATGGGAAGTGCACCTTTTATAGGTTGCAGCCCCCCGTCTAATGAGAGCTCACCAATAATTATGTATTGATTTAAAGCGGGCATTTCCAGTTGCTCTGAAGCGGCTAAGATACCGAGCGCAATGGGCAGGTCATAGGCCGAACCCTCTTTACGAATATCGGCTGGAGCCATATTTACGGTAATTTTAAAACCGGGCCATTTGTAACCATTGTTTTTTAAAGCCGCTGTAATGCGATGCTGGCTTTCCTTGACCGCATTATCGGGCAAACCCACTAAGTGAAAGTTTACCCCTCTATCAATATTTGTTTCAATGGTAATAGTGGTGGCATCTACACCAAAAACGGCACTGCAATAGGTTTTTATTAGCATATAATCAGAGGTTTTACCAATGCTTAAATGTAAAAAACATTTTAATGTTACTTTTGTAATTAAATTGGAATTCAAATTTTTTACAAATACTTTTTAAAAATACAATACCATGGCCAGAGAACCCAAAAGTGCATACACGCCCAAACAAGTTGCCGATTATCTTAAAAGCCAAATTACCTCACGCGGAGAAGGTGGCTTAAAAACAGCATTCACCAATCAGTTTTTCAATCATTTTGGCACCGATGAATTGAACTCCATAACCATTTCTTTACAGGAAGAAATTGACAGAAGGGCAGATCAGGAAATTCAAGATCTTAAAAGAATTCTTGAAGAGAAAAGCGGCAAGTCGGTAGAGTTGAAATAAGCTTTAAAAAAACCTAAACTTAATTCTGTGTTTTCTAGAATGCTGCCTCTTAATAAATCTTAGCTTTTAACGGCTGTTAGTAGTGGTAGCTTGGCTATCTTTGACCTAAATTTCCCAAAAAATAAATAGCATGAGTGATGATAAAAATGCCAAGTTAAAGGCACTGAAGCTTACTATGGATAAGCTGGATAAAACCTATGGTAAAGGAGCTGTAATGCGCATGGGGGATAGCGCCATTGAAGCGGTGGCCTCCATTTCTTCAGGTTCTTTAGGTTTAGATGTGGCTTTGGGCATTGGAGGGTATCCGCGTGGACGGGTAGTAGAAATTTATGGCCCCGAAAGCTCGGGTAAAACCACTTTAACTTTACATGCCATTGCCGAAGTGCAAAAAACAGGAGGCATTGCCGCATTTATTGACGCTGAGCACGCCTTTGATCGCACCTATGCCGAAGCTTTAGGCATTAATACCGAAGATCTGATTATTTCACAGCCAGACCATGGTGAACAGGCGCTGGAAATTGCTGATAACCTCATCCGCTCTGGTGCCATTGACCTCATTGTTATTGACTCTGTAGCGGCCCTTACTCCCAAGAGTGAAATTGAAGGAGAAATGGGCGATAGTAAAATGGGCTTGCAGGCACGCCTAATGTCCCAGGCCTTGCGGAAGCTTACCTCTACCATTAGTAAAACCAACTGCTGTTGCATTTTTATTAACCAATTGCGGGAGAAAATAGGCGTGATGTTTGGAAACCCTGAAACCACCACCGGTGGTAACGCCCTGAAATTTTATTCCTCAGTACGTTTGGATATAAGACGCTCTTCTCAAATAAAAGATAGCGTAGGCGTTACCGGAAACCGAGCTCGGGTTAAAGTGGTAAAGAACAAGTTGGCTCCGCCTTTCCGTCAAGCGGAGTTTGACATCATGTATGGCATAGGTATTTCAAAAGTTGGCGAAATCGTTGACATTGGGGTAGAGCATGAAATTGTTAAAAAATCTGGCAGCTGGTTTAGTTACGGAGACACCAAACTGGGCCAGGGCCGCGATGCCGTGAAACAACTCTTGCAAGACAACCCTGAATTAGCCGAGGAAATTGAAGGAAAAATTAAAGAAGCTTTAGAAGCATAATAAAGGCTTTTTTCCCAAGAAGACTCAAATTTCATTACCTGTGCTAAAAATATATCTGGCATGATTACTCGCATTGGATATCTCATTTTTACGGCTATTCTCTTTTGGCAGTGCTCTTCGTCCAGCTCTAAGGCTGAAGGTAGTGAAAGCACCAGCAACCCCATCCAAAAGCGTGAAAGTTCCGCTAGTAAAAAGCTGCCAAAAAGTGGGATTCCCAGGCTAGATTCCATAAATGAAGTCATTGCCCAAGACGCTAGCAATGTAAATGCCTGGGTGGAGCGGGCTCGCTTTAACTTAATGCGTAACCAACCGCAAAAGGCCTTTCTGGATCTACTCAAAGCACAGGAAATTGACTCTTTAGCTCCGCAGGTTTTACAGGTAATGGGAGAATACCGCATGAGCCTAAACCAAAGTAGAGAAGCTCGTGATGCCTGGAGCAAGTGTATTCAGTTTGATGCCAAAAATATATCCTGCCGCTTAAGCTTAGGAAAGCTTTTTTACACGGTAGGGAATTATGAGAAAGGGTTGGACCTATTCAATGAGGTTATAAAAATAGACGCTTACCAGCAGGAGGCATTTTTCTATAAAGCACTAATCCTTAGAGACTTTTATAAGGATTCAGCCAAAGCGAAAGAGTTCTTGCAGAAGGCAATTGAATTAAAGCAAGATTATGTGGAAGCTTTAGACGTAATGGGCGTTTTAATGACTCAAACTAATGATACTTTAGCTCCCTATTATTACCAAAGAGCCTTGGAGTATAGCCCTAACAATGCAGATTTGTATTATAAGTTGGGCGTGTATTATATGAACTCAGATCAGTTGAATAAGGCCATTGAAGCGTACACGCAAGCCACTCAAATAAACCCTAAGCACGCAGACAGTTTTTACAACCTGGGCTTTATGTTTATTCAATTAAAAGATTACCAAACCGCCCGTGATTATTTCACCAAAGCAATTAAAGCCAGTGATCAAAATTACAAGGCACTCTATGGCAGAGGCTACGCTTTTGAAATGTTGGGCGATGTGATTAATGCCAAAAAAGACTACCGGGCCGCCCTACAGGCACTGCCTATGTACAAACCGGCCGGTGAGGCTTTAAGCCGAATAAAACGCAGAGAAAATCAACAAGCGGAGTAGGGAAGCGATAATGGAGTGGTTTGAAAACACCTTTTGGAATGATGAAATACATCAACTGTTTTACAAGCAGTACCAAAAAGCTCCTCCTGCCCTACAGGAGACCGCTCTAATTGCCCAAGCTAAAACCCTTATTCAATCAATTAACCAAGACGCACTTAAAGCAGCCGAATCACTTTTGCTGCTTTGGCACGCCCGGCACTTTAATACCGCGCGTGAAGCTGAAGTTGAGGCCCTAATTGAAAAAGTAAGCTTAAAGCTAAAGAAGCTTGAATCTTAAATAAATCTATTCCTCCCCAGAAAGTGACCCTGAACCCAAAGCTGGAATTAAGCGCCCCGGGTAGTCGGTTATAATGCCATCAACTCCTAGATCTATAAGGCGCTTAGCCTCTTCAATTTCATTCACCGTCCACGGGATTACCTCTACTTTTTGGGCATGAAGGCTGGTGAGCATATCTTGGGTTACTAAGGACGCTTCGCAAGAATACACATCGGGGTAAAACCCTAAGGCATCAATCTTTTCCGCCACCGTTTTATTTTCATCGGCCGCTACCAGTAAAGAAATTTTTTGCTCTGGATATTGCCCCTTTAAATATTGCAGCACGCGTTCATCAAAACTTTGCAAAGTGGTACGCTCTTCAATCTGAGCTAATTTCAAGACCTCCAAAACTAATTCGGTGTAAACCCTGTAACCAGGATGAAAAACACCCTCCCATTCAGGGCGGCTTTTTATTTCTATGTTGTACTTAGGCAAGTCGCGGTTCATCATTACTGCTGCCTCTTCACAGGCCTGTATAGCATCAATTAAGGTAGGCTTTTGAACCGAATACTTTTCCTGGGCCGGAAAATCAGGATGTGTTTTTAAACCGCAGTCAAATTGCTGCACCTCCGCCAAAGTCATCTTAAAAATATTGTAGGCCTCTGGCTTGTCTTCCAAATTTCCTCCCGAACTATCTTGACAAATTTGAGCATTGAGCCACGGCTCATGAGAAAGTATAACCAGGCTATCTTGGGTAATAACCACATCAAACTCTAGGGTTTGGACCCCATCTTGTAACGCCCTCTGCAAAGACGGAATACTGTTTTCAGGCACCTGACCACGCGCCCCACGATGGCCTTGCCAATCAAATTTTTGATTGGCTTTAGTAGATGCATTGCCACAGGATTGAGTGATGAAAAAGAACGCCATCAGGCTTATCCAAAAACCAAGTTTGGGCATGGCTTAATCCTTTTTACGGGTTGCTTGGCCAATCCAGTCCCACATCTCAGGCGTAACCGCTTCTAAAAAATTCATCTGACCAGCTCCTTGGAGCCATTCGCCCCCATCAATAGTTACTACTTCACCATTCATGTAATGGGCAAAATCGCTTACCAAATAGGCCGCCAAATTGCTTAATTCCTGGCGCTCACCCGCTCTGCGCAGCGGCACCTGATTTTCTACTTTTAGCTTTTCGCCAATATCACCGGGCAACAATCGGCTCCAAGCCCCCTTGGTAGGGAAAGGCCCGGGGGCAATAGCGTTAAAACGGATGCCATACTTAGCCCACTCCACCGCCAGTGAACGGGTCATAGCCAACACACCTGCTTTGGCCATAGCTGAGGGCACCACAAAAGCCGAACCGGTTTGCGCATAGGTAGTTACAATATTGAGCACCACTTTTTGCTTTTGCTCCTTTTCAATCCAGTGCTTGCCCACTGCTAAAGTGCAGTTTTTAGTGCCCTTTAGCACAATGTCTATTACCGCGTCAAAAGCGCCTGGAGATAGACGCTCCGTTGGGCTGATAAAGTTACCGGCTGCGTTGTTGAGCAACACATCAATTTGGCCGTATTTGGCCAAAACCGCCTCATGCAGGGCTTCTACCTGATCATACTGCCGTACATCACAAGCATGGAAAAATACGGATCCGCCAAACTGCTCCT
Organism: uncultured Bacteroidota bacterium; assembly: GCA_913057235.1. Taxonomy (GTDB): domain Bacteria; phylum Bacteroidota; class Bacteroidia; order Flavobacteriales; family Schleiferiaceae; genus CAJXNI01. The sequence continues at coordinate 110,908 of CAJXNI010000003.1, read as the reverse complement.
CCATTTCAGCAGCGGCTTTTTTCAGCACCTCTTCTCTGCGACCACAAATGGCCAACTTGGCGCCCAGGCTCAAGAAATACTCACCCATGGAGCGACCTAAGCCTGTTCCTCCTCCTGTAATTAAAATTACTTTGTCTTTCAGCGCATCCGCGCGTAGCATGCCATCTGTGTGTTCCATTTCTCTATCTATAACTCAATTTAAAGCCGCATAAATTCTAGAACGCAGCCCGGAAATTAGTGTTTAGCTTTGCAGCCTTACACTTCGCCAAATTATGCAAAACAAGCACATGACCCCGCCTGAAATTGAAAAGATTGAGAAGGTTCTTGAAAAACACGGTGATACCCGGTTAGACCCTTATTACTGGCTGCGTAACCGCGAGAGTGATAAAACCCTGGCCTACCTCAACGCAGAAAATACGTATCGCGAAAAGCAAATGGAGCACACGACTCCACTGCAAAAAGAGCTTTATGAAGAAATTAAAGGCCGTATAAAAGAAGACGATAGCAGCGTGCCCTACTTTAAAAACGGCTACTGGTATTACGTGCGCTTTGAAGAAAACAAAGAATACCCCATTTACTGCCGCAAAAAAGAATCACTTAGGGGTACTGAGGAGGTATTGATTGATGCCAACGAGGAGGCCAAATCACATAACTTTTTTCAAATTGGTGGCCTAAGCATTAGCCCCGATAACGAGTGGCTGGCCTATGGGATTGACACAGTGGGCCGCAGGATTTACAGCCTACAATTTAAGCACCTGCCTACAGGCGAAATCTTGGACTATGGTTTAGAATACACCACCGGCACTTGCGCTTGGTCTGCCAATGGCCAGTATATTTTTTACACCATAAAAGACCCCTCACTAAGGCCTTACAAGGTTTTTAGACATCAGCTTAAAACCGAACCTACCGAAGACGTTGAAATTTACCATGAACAGGACGAAACCTTTGTCTGCAGTGCTTACAAGTCAAAGAGTGAAGACTTTATAATGATTGGCTGCTATAGCACCGTGTCTAATGAATTTTGGTACACATCGGCCCACCAGCCTACTGAAGATTTTGCGCTTATTCAAGCCCGAGAAAGACATTTGGAGTATGGCGTGGCGCATTTTGGAGATCATTGGTACATCCGCACCAACTATGGTGAAGCCGAAAATTTTAAACTGATGCGTACCCCTTTGCAGCGCACGCAAAAAGAGCATTGGCAAGAGGTGATTCCGCACCGTGCCGATGTGTTTTTGGAGGGCTTGGAGATATTCCGGGATTTCTTAGTATTGGAAGAGCGCACCAACGGTCTCACCCAAATACGACTGAAAAGCTGGGACCATCAAACCGACTATTACCTGCCTTTTAAAAGTGAAACCTACACCGCGGCTATTGGCAACAACCCTGATTTCAACAGCACCACTTTGCGCTACATCTACTCTGGCCTAACCACTCCGGCTTCGGTATTTGATTTTGACATGCGCAGCCAAAAAGAAAAACTTAAAAAGCAAATGGAAGTAGTGGGTGGCTACAATGCCGATGACTACCAATCAGAGCGGGTTTGGGCTCAGGCCGAGGACGGCACCCAAGTACCCATAAGCCTGGTGTACCGTAAAGACCTGAAAAAAGAATCGGGCAACCCGCTTTTACTGTATGGCTATGGCTCTTACGGGCACACTGTTGACCCTAGTTTTTCCAGTGTGCGCCTAAGCCTGCTAGACCGCGGTTTTATCTTTGCCATTGCGCATGTTAGAGGTGGTCAATATTTAGGCCGGCAGTGGTATGAGCAAGGTAAAATGTTACGCAAGAAAAACACCTTTACCGATTTTATTGCCTGTGGAGACCACCTAATTGAAAAGGGCTACACCTCAGCCCGGCAACTTTACGCTATGGGTGGAAGTGCCGGAGGTTTACTCATTGGGGCGGTTCTCAATTTAAAACCTGAAATTTTTGCCGGAGCTATTGCCGCGGTGCCATTTGTAGACGTGGTAACCACCATGCTAGATGAGAGCATACCACTCACTACCGGTGAGTACGATGAATGGGGCAACCCTAATGATCCGGAGTACTACCATTACATGAAATCCTACTCTCCTTACGACAATGTTAAGGCACAGGACTACCCCGCCCTGCTAATTACCACGGGCTTGCACGACTCACAAGTACAGTATTGGGAGCCAGCCAAATGGTGCGCCCGCTTGCGCGAGCTTAAAACCAATGACCAGCCTCTTTACCTTTATGTGAATATGGACAGCGGCCATGGCGGTGCAAGCGGGCGATTTGAAGCTTTTAAGGAAACGGCAATGGAATATGCCTTTTTACTGGATCTGGAAAGTACCCGAACAGCCCAGCCTTCTTAAACTCAAGCCTTGACCTTACCGCAAAAAATAGCCGCTTTTTTAATTTTGGTTTTTGCCATTGGCCTTCGTTTTTGGCATTTTGGCGAGATTCAATTTAGTCATGATGAGCTTAGCGCGCTGCTGCGTACTGGTTACCCCGATTTCAATACGCTTTTGGAAAAAGGCATTAAGGTAGACGGCCACCCGGCCGGGGTGCAGGTTTTCTTGCACTACTACACCCAATGGGTGGGCTATGAAGAGTGGTTGGTTAAACTACCCTTTGCCCTGGCTGGTGTGGGCACCGTACTCCTGATAATGGCCAGCGGCTGGGCCCTGCAAAAACCCGGGGCAGGCTTATTGGCAGCAGCTTGCCTAGCGGTTATGCAACACTTTGTTATGTATGCACAGGTGGCCCGCCCGTATGGAATGGGGCTCTTTTTTGTAAGCCTGGCGGGCTATTTTTGGATTCGGTTTTTTTACCAAAGCCAGCGCTGGAGTTTTTTAGGCGGCTTTATGCTGGCTGCAGCTGCGGCCACCTATACCCATCATTTTGCGCTGTTGCTAGTAGGGCTCATGGGGCTAAGTGGGCTGGCACTTTTGCATGTAAAGAAGTGGCCTCGGTACCTACTCTTCAACCTCGGAATTCTGGTATTATACCTGCCGCATCTACCGGTGTTTTTTAGTCAATTATCCTTAGGTGGCATTGAGTCTTGGCTGGCCCCTCCTACCCTGGCATTTTTGCCCAATTACTTTCAATATCTGGCGCATTACAGCCTGTGGTTTGGGGCTGCTTTGCTGCTTGCTGTTTTTTTAGTTTGGCGTAAGCCACAAGACCCCTACTTTTGGCCGGGCCTGCTTTGGTTTGGGCTTAGTTTTTTAATTGGCTACGCGTATTCCAGCCAGGTTAGTGCCGTTCTGCAGTTTTCGGGCCTGGTGTTTAGTGCGCCTTTCTTACTACTTTTTATTTTTAGCAGGGGCGCTGGGGCGCGATGGCTGTGGGGGATCCCCCTAATTTTGTTGGTTGGTAGCCTAAGTCTCTACTTGAAACGCCAGCATTACCCTTACTTCTACTACAGTCCTTTTGCCAAACCTATTCAGGAGTGGCAAGCTATGGGTAACGAGGCTCTATTGCTGCACCACCTGGATGCTCAAAAACTACATTTTTACGCTACGCTGCTTGAAGCCGATACCAGCCGAATGGTGCGCTTAAATCCAGAAAAAATCAACCAGCAGGCAGACTCCCTGTTGCGGCTTTACCCGCCTGACCAAATTCTTTTGGCCTTGGATGAAAGCGCCCCACGTGAGATTTCGCATCTGTTGCAAACAAAAGTTGGACAAGGGCTAGCCCGAAAAAACTATTTCAATTTTTCCCTTTTCACCTTAGCGCCAAAGCCCGACAATGGAGCGCCCTTTTGGGAGCCAAAAGACACTCTCTTTGAAAGTGTAGCGGCCAATGCAGAATTTGGGGCTTCGCGGCAATGGGACTTAACGCTTTCCGATACCCTCAACCGTGAATCGTATTTTATAGTTGCGTTTAGAATCCGCTCTCACCACCTTTTTTCACGTACCGAAATGGCCAGTGCCCTTTACCAAAACGACAGCTTGATAAGTTGGGAAACCAGCCTGCTCAAAGATTATCAACAGGGCCAGTCCTTTACGGCCTTTCATGCTTTTATGGCAAAGCCCTATTTATTCAATCAACAAGATTCCATTAGGCTAAAACTCTTTTTCTACAACCATGACCGCCTTCCGTTTGAAGCGCAACTTCAGCAATTAGAAATCCATCGGGGAAACCCTAAGGTATACGGCAAGTTTTATTCTTTTTAGCTTTTACACCTAGCCAATATGAGGCAATCAAAAAGGGCTTTTTTTAAACAACTCCTAACAAATCTTCAGGTGGGCGACCTACCGCAGCCTTATCACCATTTTCCAAAATGGGACGCTGCATTAACTTAGGGTACTCAATCATGGCCAAGATCAACTCCTCATCACTGAGCTCTTTGTCTTTGAACTCCTCTTTCCACACCTTTTCGTTTTTCCGAATGAGCGCATCGGCAGAAATGCCCAGTTTGTGGAGCAAGTCTTTTAATTCATTGGGGGTGAGTGGTTCTTTTAGGTATTCTACTATTTCAGGTTCGTGGCCGTTTTCATGCAGCAAGGCCAAGCCTTCACGGCTTTTACCGCAGCGTGGATTATGGTAATATTTCATGTTCAGTTGTTTTAAAATAGGCTTCAAATATCCGAATTGGCCCTGGCTTTTGCCTCATAATTACAGGCTACAATGCGTAAAGCCCTTTAATTCATTTATGCGGCCACAGGCATCTTGATATTCCAGTAAATAATAAAACACGGTTTCGTGCGCTTGCTGGCCATCAACGGTGCCATCCCAGCGATCTTCTATTTGAGTACTGGTAAACAGCAAACGCCCGTTACGGTCGTAAATCTTGAGCACGTAACGCTGCAAAAAGTCCAGATCCTCCGCGTTAAGTGGGCCAAAAGTATCATTCTGCCCATCGCCATTAGGCGTAAAAACATTGGGCATTTGCAGGGGTGCCTGAGGACCAAAAGCCACTACGTCATCCTGCAAAACCAGCTCATTAGCGCACAAGGTGTCAATAAGCCTTACTTGCACCCGTTGGCGTCCACCTTTGGTGAAGTTGTAGACCAGGCTATCGCTGTCTTCTGCCACTGGCTCACCGTTAATGCTCCACTCAAATAAGTGAAACCCGCGGTTAAAGGCCCTGAAAACGGCCGGAGTGTCGGGCTCGCAAGGATCATACTCTGTTTGTAAGCTGGCATTGTTGCTGCGGTTGGAAATAGTGATTGATTTGGTGAGCGTATCCGACCTTCGGCAAAAGGTGTTGGTGGCAATCAATTTAATTTGGTAGGTCCCCGGCTCATATTGGTGCTGTGGGTTGGCTTGCACCGATGAATCTCCATCGCCAAAAAACCAGCGGTAGGCATCAGCTGCCCCCGAAGTATTGGTGAAAAACACATCATTGCTATTGGCACAGCTGTCATAGGCGTATTCAAATTGCGCTTCTACATTGGCCGCTACTCCGTAAAACTCCAAAAAGGTGCTGTCCAGGGTATTGCAATTGGTATCTACGGCAAAAAATTTAAGGCGGCTAATTCCAGTATCTACCACGGTAATGGCGCCATTGCGTACGGTGTCGCGGGTGCCATCGGGGTACACCGCTATCACCAAATCAGCATTGCGGCTGGCATCAAAGAACAGCGAAGTGTAAGGTATGCAGGCGCTGTCTCTACTTTCGGGTTCCAGCAAGGCCACGGCCTCTACTTCCTCCACATCAAAATCAAAACGAAACACGGCCAGGTTGCAGTTGGTACTGCCATTTTGCGTGGCAAAGGCACTGTCTGTGGTCGGGAAAAAGTCAGACCCTCCGCAGCCGGCACACACCCCTTGAATAATGCTGCCATCTTGCCTAAAGCGGCTACTGCCCCCATCTACATGATCATAGGCCGAGGTATCACCAAAAAAAGTAGCAAAACGTAATTTTTGCCAGGAAGGATCTAAGGCTAAAAAATAAAAATCACGATTGTAAAGGGTTGATCGTACCGGGTTTTTTAAAGGCAGGTTGCCATTGGTAAAGATGGAAGCTACCAAGCCCCGGGAATTGGGCACGGCCTGGGGCATAAAGCCACTCAGTAGTAAATTACCGCAATCGTCAATCAACAGGGCAGTGGGCGAAATATTCACGAAATTACGCTGGCCTGTACCAAAAACAGTGGAACGCAGTACGCCATTGAGATTGGCATCCAATAATTGTAAAAATTGCGAACTATTGCTATCGTTGTAAACCCGATTGTCTACAATGGGCCAAGCCCCATAGGTCTGGCCAAAAACGGCTAATTCCCCCTGACTGTTGACATCCGTGAAATAGGCCAGGTCATCTTCTGGCGTGCCGGTGTAGGTGTAATTTACCAAAGAGCCATTTACTGGATTTAACTCCAGCAACAAGGCGTCAACCTTTCCGGCAGGAGAAGGCTGATAAGTGGGTGTGGACCCAATCAAATTAAGGTCTGAACTTTCAGTAGCACCGCTCAAATACAGCCGGTTGGAGGCCGTAAGGGTGAGGGAAAAAAGTGCATCATTGCTGCTGCCCCCAACGTAGCTGGCCCAGTTTAAGCTGCTTAAATCAGCCGAAAAACTGCCGACTAAGCCGTCTTGCCCCCCGCCAAAAGTGGATTGAAAAACGGCACTGCCGGCCGCAAGATTGGGTGACTGGGTATTGCTCACAAAAAAGATATTGCCATTGTTGTCTTGGGCCAAATCACCTCTAAACTCATCGCCAAAATTGAAATGCAAATTTTTATTGATGCCATCCAGGGCAGAATCGCCCAAAAGCGTTGAACCCAGTAATGCCCCTCCGGTGCTATCTAAAATGGTGAGGAAGATGTGACTTCCCACGGGGCCACTGGGGATGTAATTGGGAAAATCTAAGCTGGTGGGGGCACCCGCTTTAAAAGAGGTGTCATAGGCCGTAGCGGTTACGGGAAAATCAGCGGAACCGGTTACCCCCAGAATGATTAAGGATTCATCTTTGCCCTCTAAGGTGCTTATGGGTACATCGGCATACTGCCCTCCTAAATAAGTGCTGTAAAGCATTTGGCGGCCATCTCCAGAAAATTTGGTGATGCCAATGTCTATATCACCTATGGCTGAATCTTCAAAAGCACCTACCGTGGTGGGGTAACGCGACATGTTGGGAAGGTCAAAAACAATTCCGCCTCCATACGCGCCATCGTTTTGGGCGGGGGTGGCGGTAAAGCCCCAATTATCAGCCGTAGAGCCACTATAAGTGCTGAAAATCAATTGAGGGTCTATCACCAGTGGCGCTTCTTTGGGGTAGCGTCCTAAATCAAAACTTAAGACCCCATTTTTTAGGCGGTAGCCTGCTTCCACCGGATGGCGTTCACCATCGGGCGAAAGCCAAAATACCTCAGGAGCATTCTCCACCACGGTTTCCACCGAGGTTTGCAAAATTAGTTGGCCATTTTGGAGCACCACGGTATCCAAACCAGCGTATTGCCAGCGAATTTTAGTAGGGTCTGTAAAGGGCTGGAGGTAAAACTCGTACTTAAAACCGCTGTGAAAAAGCTGGTAATGAAGGTCAATACCCGGATATAAATTTGCATAAGTTAAACTTTGATAGGCCTGCACCCCAGACCGCCATTGCGCCCGATTGCGGCCTTTAAGGTAGTTAACAGGCCCGCCCACCGGCTCTTCTTTTTGCAATACCGCCTTGGGATTGGCCCCAATCCATTGCATTTTATAGGTGTGGCCTTTTACCCCATCGCCAAAAGGCATTTGGTGGTGCTCATGATCATGAAACCGGTGACGGGGCGCCTCGTGCAAAACCAAGGCAAGCTCCTGGGGCTTAAAAAAAACATAGTGATAGGCTTTTTGCAGACGTGCGTCAAAAGCACCCTGCCATTGTCCACGGTTTTCTACAAAACCGGCCGGCTGGGCATTAATTTGGGTGAGTAGCAAGCCCCAAAAAGCTATGACCTGTAAGAGTACTCGCATAGTTAAGACGCACTAAAATACGCATTGCGATTAACTCTCTGTGTTTGCTTTAGTTTAGGTACTGCCTGAATGATTTAGGGGCGGGCTTTAAGCCGATGACAAGGTTAGGCGTCTTCTACTTTTTGCCCCTGCTGCATGAGAAAGGCCTTGATGAAGGCGTTAATTTCACCGTTTAAAACCGCATCGGTATTACCCGTTTCATGCTGAGTGCGCACATCTTTTACTAACTTGTAGGGGTGTAACACGTAATTTCTGATTTGACTGCCCCACTCAATTTTTTTCTTGCCCGCTTCAATTTCGGCCCGTTTTTCATTTTTGGCCTCCATTTCAATTTCAAACAACTGCGATTTTAAAAGCTGCATGGCTTTTTCTTTGTTCTGCAATTGCGAGCGGCTCTCAGTATTTTCAATAATAATGCCTGATGGGCCGTGCTTCAGCCGAACACCGGTTTCTACCTTGTTTACGTTCTGGCCTCCTGCCCCACCCGAGCGAAAGGTATCCCACTCAATATCAGAAGGGTTAATGTCAATTTCAATGCTATCGTCAACCAAAGGGTATACGTATACAGAGGCAAAAGAAGTGTGGCGTTTGGCATTGCTGTCAAAAGGCGAAATCCGCACCAAGCGGTGCACGCCATTTTCCCCTTTAAGATAACCAAAAGCATAATCACCCTCCATTTCAAGGGTTACGGTTTTTACGCCCGCTACATCGCCCTCCTGAAAATTTAGCTCACGCACTTTAAAGCCCACCCGCTCCGCATAACGCAAGTACATGCGCATGAGCATGCCGGCCCAATCGCAGCTTTCAGTGCCACCGGCACCAGCTGTAATTTGTAAAACGGCACTCAGCTGATCTTCTTCACCACTGAGCATATTTTTAAATTCCAGCTCTTCGGTTTGCGTGAGGGCTCTCTCGTACATATTATCCAACTCAGCTTCACTTAGCTCTTCCAGCTCATAAAATTCCAGGCCTAGCTTGGCTTCTTCTGCCAGATTTTCCAAACGTTCAAAGGCTTCAATCCAAAATTTGAGCCTGCGTATTTGCTTCATCACCTTTTGGGCTTCCGCCTGATCTTCCCAAAAGCCCTGCGCAGCCGTTTTTTCTTCCAGGTTTGCCACTTCCACCTTTTTTTCGGCTATAGCCAAATAATTTTTGAGCGCTTCTACCCGCTTTTGTAAAGACTCTATTTGCTCATTACTTACCATGGCGGCAAAGATACGAGAGTGGAATGGGAACAAAGGGTTTTTGAATATAGGCACTGGAATTTTCCCTGTAGCTATCGAGAATTTTGCCAGGGGCTGGCGATGAGCTGCCTAAAAAACATAGTGCTTAGAGGAGTGGTAAGCCCTTCAAAACTACTTTACTTTAGGCCTGTTTAAAATCGGTAGATAGGTTTTGATGAAAACAAAGTTAGGTACCCCTAAAAAGTACTTTTTAGTCTTAAAAAAAGCCCCAAGTTTTGCATTGGGACTTTATGAACTTGGCTAAACCAAACTCAGGTGTTCTTGCAGGCTTTGGTCTACCGCTTCAATAATTAAACTAAAGAAGGGAGTAGGATCTGCATTTTCTTGTACCGCTTGTAATGCCTGGTAGTAGGCCTGCCTATCTTGATTATTACCTTTGAGTATGGCTATGGTGTAGCCATTTCTGAGTAAAATCAGATTCATAAGTAACCGCCCGGTGCGGCCATTGCCATCTATAAATGGATGAATGGTTACAAAGCGCTCATGCATTTCAGCGGCCAGCAAAACCGGGTGCAGGCGCTCTTCTTCAGATTGGTAAAATCTAAAGAGCTCTTCCATAAGTTTGGGCACCAGATAGGGTTCTGGTGGTATATGGGTACTGCCTGAAATACGCACCGGAACACTACGGTAGGTGCCGGCATTCTTGCGGTCTATACCTTTAAGCACTAAATGGTGAATCTGCTTTAGCCTGTGCTCAGTAAGAGGCAATTGATTGCTAGCTAGTTCACGAATAAAGTCAATTGCTTCATCGTGATTAATAGCTTCTAGATGTTCTTGCACGCTCTTACCCGCAATGGTTAAGCCTTTGTTAATTACTAAATGGGTTTCTTGCAGGCTCAGAGTGTTTCCTTCTATCTTATTGCTCTCAAAGGTGTAGTTTACGCCAAAACTCTCATTCAATTTTTCCAATTGAATGCCTGTTTGCGGTCTTTTAATGAGCCACTGATTTTTGAGCTTTTCTACCGCCTGAAGTTTTTGCCTGAGTGCCTCATTTAGCTCAGGTGTTTCCATAGCTTGAGGTCCAGTCAGGTAAGTCAAACGGGATTCCATGGCCTTGAGAACATCCGGGGCCAAATCAGGGTAGGTGCTTAGAACTGAATACACCTGATCTCCTACCCATTCCTTAAGCAATATTTTTACATCTATCTTGTAAATATGGGCCAACTCTTTCACTTGATTTTCAGTTGGTCTACGCTCTTCATGCTCAATACGGCTAAGTAAACTTGGATCAACCTTCAATCTGGCCGCAACCTCCTTTAGACTTTTACCTTGGCTCAGTCTTATTTTTTTCAATTCACGCCCAAACATTTTGTATTTTTTATTCATGACAAATATAGTCATTTTTTAAGTTTTTCATCAATCCTCATTAGGCGCTCCAAACGCCAGGCATATATTACCTTTGCTACTTAATATAAAAGCAGGCAAAAAAATATACTATGACTGAATTTGATGTAGCTATTATTGGCTCAGGCCCCGGAGGTTACGTGGCCGCAATCCGTTGTGCGCAATTGGGTATGAAAACCGCAATCATTGAAAAGTACAATACTTTAGGAGGTACTTGTTTAAACGTAGGCTGCATTCCTTCTAAAGCCCTGCTTGACTCCTCAGAGCACTTTATCAAAGCGCAAAAAGAATTTGCAGACCATGGCATTAAAATTAACGAGCCTAAGGTGGATATGCCGCAAATGACCAAGCGCAAGGCCTCAGTGGTAGAACAAACCACCAAGGGTATTGATTTTCTCATGGATAAAAATAAAATCACCGTTTTTCACGGGATGGGTTCTTTTGAAGACGAACATACCCTGAAAATTGCCAAAGAAGACGGGGATGAAAAGATTAAAGCCAAAAACATCATTATTGCTACCGGTAGTAAACCTACTGAGCTGCCCTTTGCCAAGTTTGACAAAGAACGCATCATTAGCAGCACAGAAGCCCTAGAACTACAAGAAGTGCCAAAGAAAATGATTGTAATTGGCGCTGGCATTATTGGCCTTGAGCTAGGCAGCGTTTACGCCCGCTTAGGTGCGGAAGTGGAGGTAGTGGAATACATGGATCGCGCCATTCCAACCTTTGATGGGGCCATGAGCAAAGAAATTACCAAAAGCCTTAAAAAGATTGGTGTCAAATTCCACTTTAGCCATAAAGTAAGTGACGTAAGCCGCAATGGCGACAGCGTAAAAGTTACAGCCACAGATAAAAAAGACAAGGAGGTAACTTTTGAAGGCGACTACTGTCTGGTGGCAGTGGGCCGCACGGCTTACACCGATAAATTGAACTTAGAAGCAGCCGGACTAAAAACCACCGACCGAGGCAAAGTAGAAGTAAATGAACACATGCAAACCGCCAAAGGTCATATTTACGCTATTGGCGATGTGGTGCGCGGGGCTATGTTGGCTCACAAGGCCGAAGAGGAAGGCGTAATGGTAGCTGAAATCTTAGCCGGTGAAAAACCCCATATCGATTACAATCTCATTCCGGGTGTGGTGTACACTTGGCCAGAAGTTGCCAGTGTGGGCAAAACCGAAGAAGAACTCAAAGAAGAAGGCCGGGCCATTAAAACAGGCTCATTCCCTTTTAGAGCTTTAGGGCGAGCCCGCGCCAGTGGCGATGTGGAAGGCCTCATTAAAATTATTTCAGATAAAGAGACCGATGAAATCTTAGGCTTTCACGCCATCGGCCCCAGAGCCGCTGATTTGGTAGCCGAAGGAGTGGTTGCCATGGAATACCGGGCCAGCGCCGAAGATTTGGCGCGCATGAGCCACGCCCACCCTACTTACGCAGAAGCCGTAAAAGAGGCGGCCTTAGCCGCAACCGGCAATCGCGCGCTGCATGTTTAATTTTTTTCTTCTTGAGACCTGCTACCTTTTGGCGGGTCTCATTAATTTAAGGCCCTGGTGCGCTTTAAAAATCTTAAAAAATATTACCCCATTCACCTGGTGCTGGTCATCTTACTGGCACTGGGTTTTTTAGTTTTTGTCAAGAATCTCCATAGTACTCAAAACCTGGATGCTGAGCGCCTGAATTATGCCGGGAGCCAACTCATGCTCTCTCAGTTGGTAGGCCAAAAAGCGCTATTGCTCAGTTCTTCAACTAATAAGGCCGCTTGTGACCAATACAATGATATTCTCCAACAGCTTCAGAATGAACGTAAAAAGCTAAGCAGCAACAGGCTTACCAAAGATATTAGCGCCACCTTTAAAGAAAATCTAACCACGCACCTTGAACAACAGAGTCAGGTGTGGAACCGCTTCATAAGCAAGGCTCAAGCTTTAAGTAGAAGTTGCCAGGAGGGTAAAAAAGTATCCTTTAGTCAAGCTCAAGAAATAGTCACCCTAGGGGACCAGCTTTTGAAAAGCATAGAACAGGAGGTCAGTATTTATGAAACAGACGCCTTTGAGAAAAATCGTCTGGAAGACATTTATGGAGCTATTTCCTTTGCCATTGTTGTAGGCTTGTTTTTCCTTATTTCAGCAGGTTTCTTCTTACCCCTTTTTAGCAGATATCAAAAAGAACATCAAACGCTACTAAAGACCATTGACAGCCTAGAGACTGAAAAAGCCAGCCGCTTTGACATGGAGCGCCAGCTGCATGATGTGATTAACTACAGTGGCCTTGAAATTTGGTCTATCAATCAGAAAGGGCAAATGATTTTTGGCAATAAACGCTTTTTTAAAGCTCTGCATGCGGTAATAGACCTTGAAGGCCAGCCTGAAGATTTAAACCTTTTTGAGGTTTTTGAGCAGCAACAAAAAGTAGACAATTGGAAAGTCCTCTATGAGCGGGCCTTCAAGGGGAATTCAACAAACTTTCAGCATGAACGGGGCGATTCTATTTACGATGTAACCATCTCCCCACTTTACAATCACGAAAACAAAATTACCGGGGCAGTAGGTGTAGCTTCTGACGTGACCACTTCGGCCCCAGCCAAAAAAGAACTGAGCAGCACTTTTGAAAGATTACCCCAGGCAATGGAGTGCTCAAAACAAGGTTTATGGCATTGGTATTTTCGCGATGATACCCTTGAGTTACATGAAAATTTTGCTCGCCTGCATGGGTATCAACTGTTGGAAAGGAAACTTGAAAACCGCCCTGTAATTATTGCCATGAAAACTAATGCCAAGGAAGGTGATCGAGAAAAGTTCATTGAGAGCGGTATGGACGACTATATCAGCATACCTATAAACATCAAAGCCATTGAATCTTTGCTCATTAAAGTGGCCTAAAAAATACACCCTGTAAATGCCCCGGCATCAATTCACAATCAACCAGGTAAATCCTGAAATTTTACAAAAGAGGCTGCTGGCCCAAAGTGCCTCTGAAAGTCACTTCTCACTTTTGGTAAGCAACGGCCATACCGGGCCCTACAGCCAATATGCATGGCTTTGTGGTTGGGGTTTAACCCGATTTTTAAGCACCCGTAAAAATTCACTCTCGGCCCTAAAAGCCTTTCATGAAAAAGAAAAAGACTGGTTGCTGGGCCACCTGAATTTTAATCTCAAAAATGAGTTGGAAAACCTGGAGAGCCAACACGCTGACCCTTTTGAATACGCAAACCTGGCTTTTTTTGTCCCCACCACCGTGGTGTATGAAAAAGGAGGCACTTTGCATTGCGAGAGCTACCAGTACCAGAAGGAAGAAGATCTAATAGCGGCCTTACCTGAAAACTGGGAGCCTACTGCACAAGCCTTACCCCAGTTCCAGCAAACGCTTTCACAAGAAGAATACCTCCAAAAAATAGCCACCCTTAAAGCTGAACTCCAATACGGCTCCATTTACGAAATCAATTTTTGCATGGAGCTAGCAGCCCAGGGAGCACTTGAGGCCCCGGGTCTTTTCTGGAAGTTAAATCAAAGGCACCAGGCGCCCTTTACCGGCTTTTACCAGTGCCAGGAAAACCAGCTGCTCTGTTTTTCGCCTGAGCGCTACCTGCAAAAAAAAGGCACGCTGCTCACTTCACAACCCATCAAGGGCACCGCTAAAAGAGGAAAAAGTGAAGCAGAAGATGCGGCCCTGCAGAAAAGTCTGCTAGACTCTGAAAAAGAGCGAGCCGAGAATGTGATGATTGTAGACCTGGTGCGCAATGACCTCAGCCGCACTGCCCAGCCAGCCAGTGTACGTGTACCCGAACTGTTTGGACTCTACAGCTATCAGGCGGTGCACCAAATGGTAAGCACCGTGCAGAGCGATTTAGCACCCCAATTTCATTTCACCGATGCCTTGGCTACCAGCTTCCCCATGGGCAGCATGACCGGGGCGCCCAAAATATCGGCCCTGCGCTTAATTGACCAACATGAAAACTTTAACCGAAGCCTCTATTCCGGTTCCATCGGGTACATTACCCCCCAGGGCGATTTTGACTTCAACGTGGTTATTCGCAGCATTTTGCACCACCGCCAAAAGCAGCTAAGTAGCGTACGGGTAGGCAGCGCCATTACCATACATTGTGAGGCCCAGCAAGAATATGAAGAGTGTTTGCTCAAGGCCGAACGCCTAATCAGTTTAACTTAAAATAGGAGCCAGGCGCTTACCACCGTACTTCAATTATATTTGTTGGATGTTGGAAAAAGCTCGTCAATTCATCCGTGAAAACATTGCCCCCAAAACCAAACTCTTGTTGGCTTGCAGCGGGGGAGTAGACAGTATGGTATTGCTGCACCTTTTGCTGCAAGAGGTACACAAACCGGCTATTGCTCATTGCAATTTTCAATTACGGGATACGGCCACAGCCGATGCCAACTTTGTGGAAAACGTGGCTAAAGCCGAAGGTCTGCCCCACCACGCACAGTCTTTTGCCACCCAGGAATATGCGGCTAAAAATGGCCTGAGCCTACAAATGGCCGCCCGAGATTTACGCTACACTTTTTTTGCCAACCTACGCAAAACCCATAACTACCAAGTGCTGCTGACCGCCCACCACCGCGATGATTCACTGGAAACTTTTTTTCTCAATCTCGCACGGGGCACGGGCATAAGCGGACTTACGGGCATAACCGCCTTTAAGGAGGGTGTTCTACGTCCTTTAAGCGCCCATTCTAAAGAAGAGATTTTGAGCTTTGCTCAGGAGCAGAGCATTCCCTGGCGAGAAGATGCCTCCAACGCCAGCCTAAAGTACCACCGTAATTTTTTAAGGCATAAAGTTATTCCGCCTCTACGCCAGCAGTTTGAAGGCTTTGACAAAGGTTTTAGTCACTCTTTGGAATATCTGCAAGAGCAAGAGCAAGCATTAAATTTTATGCTAAAAGAAAAGCTGCAAGAACACCTGCAGCAAGATGGCGCTTATGAAAAGTTGCCATTTTCAAGCGCACCGTACTTTCAGGCCTTGCTGCATTTTTGGCTTAAAGATTTGGAGCCGGTAGACTACCCTGCGCTCAAGCGGGTGCAGCAGGGCGATAGCGACCTCAATTTTTCAACGCAGAACTTCGAACTGCTTTACAGCCGTGGCTTTTTCTGGTTAAACCGTAACCCACAACAGCAAAAACCGCAGCCGGTAAAAATTAAGGTAGACCAGAAAAGGCTGCAAAGCCCTTTCGCCTTAAAAATGGAGCGGGTATCGGCTCAAAGCCTAACTATGGAATTTAGCCCGCGCCACGCCTACCTTGATTTTGAAAAACTCACTTTTCCCCTGCTATTGAGACCCTGGCAAAAAGGCGATCGCTTTATTCCCCTGGGCATGCAAGGGCACAAGAAAATCAGCGACTTTCTTATAGACCAAAAGCTCAATAGCATTGCCAAAAAAAATCAGTGGGTATTGTGCAGTGGCCAGAAAATTGTATGGGTGGTGGGCCAGCAAATCCATGAAGAATTCAAAATAACAGATTGGACTAAAACCATTTACTTTGTTCAACTTTTAAATTAACAGAAAATTAATGCGGTATTTAAAATTACTGATGCTGGCCATTTGGGCCAGTTTTAGCGCTCAAGCGCAAATTTTAGACCCGGTTGATCTGGAGTTTAGTGTAAAGGAGTTAGGGGATAATAAAGCCCAACTCATTGCTACCGTTACCTTAGATGAAGGCTGGCACGTCTATTCTATTGCTACGCCAGACACCTCTATGATTATTGGTACCCAATTTGAATTGGAGCCCAGCGCTAAGTATAGCCTGGCAGGCAAACTGCAAGAGCCCAAGCCGCACACCGAATACGACCCCAACTTTAAAGAAACGCTGAGTTACCACAGCGGAACGGTTCAGTTCACACAAACCATCACCAAAAAAAGCACCCAGGACTTTGAGGTAAAGGCACTGTTTGTATACCAGACTTGTAATGATGCTACCTGCCTGCCCCCCGAATACATTGACACCAGCTTTACGGTAAGCGGGGCTAAAAAAACGGGAAGCCTAACCAACCCTGACAATGCCCAAGACAATACCCCCACAACAGAGGCCACTCAAACGGCCGCGGTAGACAGTGCTGAAGAAATTGGGGAAGAGGTTCCTGCAGAAAAATTAGAAATTGACTACGCCTCCTCCGGGGCGGATGCCGAAAAAGACAGCGCTCAAGAAAGTACCGCAAGTACTGCTAACCTAGCAGACCAAGATGAAGACGATGGCCGTGGTCTAATCACTATTTTCATCCTAAGTTTTCTGGGAGGTTTTGCCGCCTTGCTCACCCCCTGCGTGTTCCCCATGATTCCTCTTACGGTGAGCTTTTTTACCAAGCAAAGTAAAAACCGAGCAAAGGGTATTGCCAACGCCATTATTTATGGGGTGTCCATAATTGTGCTGTATACCCTCATTGGCTTTGCCATCACTTGGGCCTTTGGTTCTGATGCGCTGAACGCCCTTTCTACCAACCCTTGGATGAACCTGGCCTTTTTTGTGCTGCTGGTGGTTTTTGCCATTAGCTTTTTTGGTGCCTTTGAAATTACCCTGCCCAGTAGTTGGGTGAATAAAACCGACCAAGCCTCAGACAAAGGAGGTATCATAGGCATTTTCTTCATGGCCTTCACCCTGGCCTTGGTAAGCTTTTCCTGTACCGGCCCTATAATTGGAACGCTCTTGGTAGAGGCCGCCAGTGGCGGTGTGCAGGGTCCGTTAACCGGAATGTTTGGTTTCTCCCTGGCACTGGCACTACCCTTTACGCTTTTTGCCATTTTCCCCGGCTGGCTCAACAGTCTACCAAAAAGTGGGGGCTGGCTCAACAGTGTGAAAGTAGTACTGGGTTTTATTGAACTGGCCTTTGCTTTTAAGTTTTTAAGCACTGCCGATTTGGTTTGGCAAGCCGGCATCTTAAAACGCGAGTGGTTCATTGCCATTTGGATTGGCATTTTCATTTTACTGACCCTCTACCTCTTGGGGAAATTTCGCATGCCGCATGACAGCCCTACTGAAAAGCTTTCCGTACCACGCTTAATCCTGGCGGTGCTTACGCTCAGTTTCACCATTTACCTCATACCCGGTATGTGGGGGGCGCCTTTGAAACTGATCAGCGGTTTTCCACCGCCCATGTTTTACAGTGAATCGCCACAAGGCTTAGGCGGTAGCAGTACCACGGTACTGGCTAATGCCGAGGGCGCTGCCGACATCCCGGAAGGAGCAGATCCCGAACATTGTCCGCACCAGCTTAACTGTTTCCATGACTTTGAAACCGGCCGGGCCTATGCCGAAAAGGTGAACAAACCCATTCTTCTGGACTTTACGGGTTGGGGCTGCGTAAACTGTCGTAAAATGGAAGAACAAGTGTGGAGCGACCCCCGCGTTCTGAGCATTCTGCGCAATGAAGTAGTGCTTATTTCACTGTACGTAGATGAGCGTGAGAAACTACCCGCAGTCGAGCAATACAAAAGCCCTGTAACCGGTAAAAAAATCCGCACAGTAGGCAACAAGTGGAGCGAGTTTCAGATTAAACATTTTAAAAGCAACAGCCAGCCACAATACATTTTGTTAGGGCATGACAGCATGCAGCCTTTAAACGGCAGCACGGCTTATGACCCCGATATTCAGCTTTATGTAGACTGGTTGAAAGAAGGCATTGGCCGATTTGAAGAGGGAGCCTAGCAATGCGTAAAGCCGAAAAGGTTGACTTTGTAATCACGGAATTGGAGCGGCTTTACCCTGAAACTCCGGTGCCTCTAGATCATAGCGACCCGTACACCCTGCTCATTGCGGTGCTACTTTCTGCGCAATGCACCGATGAACGCGTTAACAAAATCACCCCTCTGCTTTTTGAACGAGCCCGCACGCCTGAGCAAATGGTACTGCTTTCGCAGGAAGAAATACGGGAAATTATTAAGCCCTGCGGTTTAAGCCCCATGAAGAGCAAGGGCATTTACGAGCTCAGCCACATTCTTTTAGACCAATACGCAGGTGAAGTTCCTCAAAGTTTTGAAGCCTTAGAAGCCTTGCCCGCGGTGGGCCATAAAACCGCATCGGTAGTAATGAGCCAGGGTTTTGGCGTGCCGGCCTTTCCGGTGGATACCCACATTCACCGCCTACTGTACCGCTGGTGCCTCACCAATGGTAAATCGGTAAAGCAAACCGAGTTGGATGCCAAGCGCCTTTTTCCTAAAGCGAAATGGAATAAGCTGCATCTGCAAATCATCTTTTACGGCAGAGAATATTCGCCCGCCAGAGGTTGGGATTTAAAGCGTGATTTTATTAGTGCCCGCATCGGCCGCAGAGCCTTACTGAAAAAGACTTTTGGCCCCAATTACCATGAGCTATTCGCAAGGGCTTAAGATTTTACCTTTTTTACCAATTTGGTGATAAACACATTGTTGGGTAAAACAATTTCTTCGTCATCTGGCGATCTTAGGGTCATGAAAAACAAACCAATTTCTTCTATCACCCCGTCTATCAAGTGATCTTTGCCTTCCAGCAATTGAATGCGATCACCAACCTTAACGTTGCTGTTAAAAAAAAAGAATGATGCCTGAGGTGGCGTTGGAGAGTAAAGACCACTGAGCAAAAAAGGCCACACCCAAAAAAGTAAGTACTGAGCCTATGAATAAGGCCAAATCCTGCTGCTTTACCCCCCCAATAAGGAGCAGTAAAATTAGCGTGAACAAGTTCAACACAACCAATAGGCCACTGCGTACCTTGCCGCCCCGGTCATGCCTGAATAGCTTCTGGGCAATGCGCCTTTACACCAAGGCTTTGAATAAAAAGCGCAAGGCGAAATAGCTAATCAGCACTACGCCACTTTGCAAGAGTTTAATAAAATCTGGCTCTGAAAAACTCATAAGGATTTAACTTTTAAGCTCCAATTAAGAGATCAAAAGTACGAGCAAAAAGAGACCCTAAAACTTACTGGTCCATTAAAAATCAGTGCCCAGGGAAAAATAAAAAACATTAGGCAACACAATGCCATCTTCCACGCCCCAAGCCCAATCCGCTCTCAAGTAGTAACCAAAAAGGCGGCTACGCAGGCCAAAACCAGTACCAAAAATAATGGGCTCCTTTTGGCTGTCTAAAATTATGCGGCCTTGGTTGCCTAAAGGTACCTCACGGGTGTTAATGGCATTTTCTGATGAATAAGGTGAGGGGCCATTCCAGGCCGTGCCCACATCGGCAAAACCAATCACCATTAAATTATTGAGAAAGTCGTTACGTATGGGGCGGTTGGCAAAGTAACTTACAATGGGCCAGCGCAATTCGCTATTCACAACGGTAAAGTGGTTTCCGTTTCGGGCGTTCTGAAAAAACCCGCGCATATTGGTGATAAGGGTTTGAAAAACGTAATTATTCTCGCGGGCAATGGGCGTACTGGGGTCGTTTTGTATGTTAAAAGCATTGTCTACTCCCCCCATAATGTGAATGAGTTTTTCCGGTCCAAAGCTGGTACCCGCAGCCAAACGGTTGGCCCAAATCATGTTACGATGAATGATTAGATACTGACGAGCATCCAGACCCAGGGTATGCAAGCCGGTGTTGCTTTTGGTCAGATTTCGGTAGTACTCGGTGAACACCTTATAACGCAGCCCCGCATAAAGGTTGAGACCAATTTTTCGCGTGTTATCATAAACGTATGAGGCCCGCGCCACCGCATAATCTGTGTATTCGGTAGGCACCGTAACCGAAGTTAAATCTCGCGAAAGCGTTATGTCTTCATCTAAACGGTAGGCTATGCTTCCGCGGATGGAAGCCACCGGATTAAAAGGCCAAATGTTTTTCATTTCCACCACGTGCGAGATTAAACGCTGGTAGTCAATCACACTAAGAAACTGCACCTGGCTTCTGCGCCTGTAGGAGTAAATTTTATCCCAGCGATCTTTGTAATCGCCAAAGGCAAAAATAAATTCTGCGTTGGGTGAAAGCGAGGTACCAGGCAATGGCTGAAACGCAGAACGCACCCCGGCCACAATGCGGTAGTCATGCATTAAATCCATAACCCCTACCTGAAAATTGGCGTTAAAACCTTGGTTTAACAAATTACCGCTTACCACACCAGTAAATGGCTGGTATTGCTCATTGGTAAACATGTTGTCAAAGGTCACGTCAAACTCATCTTGGTAAAAAGAAAGAAAGTAGTTGCGCTTAGGCGGAATTTCAAAAGGTGGTTCATCTGGTTGTACGGTAGGCACTTGGCTCACGGTTTGAGGCTGCGGCAGGAGCTGTTCTAAACTGGGGTTAATTTGGGTACCCTCTTCAGGAGGAGAAGGCCTGGACTGCGGCTGCGCAGTACTATCGCGCGAGGAGCCAAATTGGTAATTGGAAATTTGCACTTCAAAGTTTTCAGGGTTTACCCCAGGATAGTACAGCGGGGTACTCTCTTCCGTTACCGCTTGCTCTTGCTTTTGGGGTTTGGCATCAGGCTCAGGCCCGGGAGCCGAAGACCGCTGATTAATGCGTTCTAAATTCAAATCCTGCGTGCTCACGTAGGGCTGCTCGTACACGCGGTAGCGGTTATCATAAAGCACTAGGTCATAGCGGGCATTGCGCTTGGGAGCATAAGCCTGGTCTAAAATATTGAGCGGTTGAACTTCGGTTCTGTACTGTTTAAAATTGTAGCTAAAGTGGGTGGTTGTATCTACGTAGGCTATGGAGCTGTCTATTTGTATAAGATGCTGATTTTGCGTGCCTTCATAATTGGTCAAATAGCTTAAAAAACCTGTTCCGTATTCCTGCGCCTGTATTTCTTTAACTCCAGGGCTTTCGGTCATTTGCCAAATAGCTAAGGTGTCTTCTCCCAACTCCCGCGCCTCGGTAGCAAACAAATTGTAATCAGTGGGTGGTATGCGATATATCTTCTGATTGGGAAAAAGGCTATCTACCGGCCTATTAGAACTCCAGGCAATGCGCTGGTCTCCGTTAAAGAAGGTTGGCGAAATATCATCATAGTCGTCATTGGTAACCTGCTCAATTTTGGTGTTGAGAATGGTGTAAATGAAAATATCAGATTGCCCGTTTTTGGTGGCAGACAGCAAAAACTTTTTCCCATCACTGGAGTATTCAAACGAGCGAATTTTATTGAAGCGAAAAAAGTCTTTCTGCTGTAATTCTTCATCTTCTAAATTGTAAAAGCCCAATTGAATAAGCCCCTTTTCTTCCGTGAAAAAGGCCAGGATTTCATTGTTAGGATGCCAGGCTAAAAGTGGGTAGGAATAATCTGTGTTTTGGGCTATGCGGTAGCCGCGGGTTAAAATGCGCTGGCGCTTATCTTCCTTAAAATCATAGAGGTAAATTTTATAACGTGAGAAGCGCTGATCTACGTAGGCCAGGTAGCGGCCATTGGGGCTTAAGGCCATGCGCACAAATTTGTGGTTTTTGCGGGCTTTTAGCACCTCATCCAGCTCTTCATACTTGGCCTCAATAGCCTCCAGGTTGTACTTTTCGCGGTAAAAGCTTTTCCAGGCCTTGGTAATTTGTGAAAGATCCCGGCCCAAAATGTATTGAAAGCCACTTTCAATATCACGGTTCACCACCGCCATATACACAATGTTTTTTATCACCTTATCGCCATAGGTCTCTGCAATAAAATTCCAAAAAGAGTGCCCTGCGTAGCGGGCATCATGCTGGGTTAGGGAATTAATTCGCTTGTACTTACCGCTAAAAAAACCATTACGCACCTCGTTGTCCACTTCCGGGTTCCAGCGCTCGCCAATGTAACTAACCAAGCCTTGGGTATACCAAGCCGGCAAGTTTAGTAAGGCAGAATTGGTGATGCTTTGGGTAAAATTGCCGTACATTAAATTGGCCAAAACTACCTCTCCCAATGCCGTCCGCAAATGAGACCGTAAATCCTGGTAGCTGCCATCAAAGTACAGAAACAACCTTCGCCCACTGAGGCGGGTTACCCCCGATTGATTGTAATCTTCTTCTGAACTGGAATTTACATTACTTTGCTTTAGATCAGTGAGGTTATTAAAAACCAGAATTTGCAAGCGCTCGTCTAAAGGGGCATCCAAAAAGCGTTCAATTTGAGGCAACTCGTAATGGACCATGCGCGAAACTTGTCCGGCCAACTCTTCATTACCGCGGTAGAAATAGACATCAAAAGCCTCGTAGCGGTAATAGACCCAGTCAAAGTCTGTAAACTGCACCCGGTTTTTTCCATACTCTTGCTGCAAGCCATAGTAAAATTGCGCCTGCCCTCTTTGAGGCAGACCCAAAACCCCCAGTGCGACAAAGGCAATTAATTGAACGTAAAGTCTTTTCAAGCTATCTTTGTTAATTCCTACCTTTAGGAAACCCGCTTTAAAACAGATTATTTTAACAGTAGAAGGATATGACGAATATAATTGATCTAAGATTATTTTTAGGGGCCTGCACCCTGCTTCTTTTCTCATTTTTTACGCAAGCTCAGTTCAGTTATCAATACCATAAAACTGAAAATATTCCACCTGCCGGTGCCTACATTCCCTCTGCCACGGCCTTAAAATATGCACCGGTTTTGGTTCCAGAGGAAATGCCCTATCCCGGAACAGAGCTGGATCGCGAAGAAAGCAAACGCATAAAACAGATGGGAAGTTTAAGACCCCTAACTCTAAAAAAGGTTGCCCAGATGGGTAACACCCCACGTCCTGAAATCTTAGATACTGTGCGGGGTAATGATTACAGCGGCTCCGTACCCAATGATGATAGTTTTGCCATTAATGGTAAAGGCCAGTTAGTTTCTGTACGTAATAGCACCATAGGCGTTTATGACGTGCTCAATGACACGGTTTTGTACGAAGAAACCCTCTTTCGGTTTTACCGCCCGGGCTCTTTTGGTTTACCCGGAAGTAAGTACGACCCACGCGCCATCTATGACCCGGTTGCCGATAGGTTTATTGTGCTTTACCTGAGCGGTAATACCTGGCAAAACAGCTTTATTATTGCCGCCTTTAGCAAAACCAATGACCCCATGGATGGCTTCAATATTTACCAGATTGATGGCGATCCCTTGAACGATAGCACTTGGAGTGACTATCCGCACATTAGCCAAAGCAAAGACGACCTGTTCATTACCATGAACACCTTTTACAACGGTAGCACCAACAACAGCGGTTACGTGCAGTCTACCATTCGGCAAATTAGCAAGCAAGATGGTTACGACAGTTTACCCTTAACGGAGCATTACTACTACAACCTTAAAAGCGGCAACCGTAATCTGTTCAACTTTACCGGTATGAGCGGGGGGCGGCAGCTGAGTGATGGCCCTTTTTACGTGTTGAGTAACCGCAACTTAGACACCATTAATGACACCATTTTTGTGGTGAATATTGATGGAAAAGCCGCTGGCAGCCCGCAACTGAGCATGGAACCCTATACCATGGAAAACCCCTACGGACTACCACCCAGTGCCCGGCAAGCCAATAACCACACCTTTGATTGCAACGATAGCCGCATACAAGGTGGGTTCTACCAAAATGACCGTTTGCAATTTGTAGGAAACACCATTACCGCTGATGGCAACAGCGGTATTTACCACGGCATAATAAATGTGAAAGAGCCGCAACGCAACAACATCTATTTTAAAGTAATTGGCTTTGACCCCATAGACATTGGTTATCCGCAAATCACCTACACGGGTAAATCCTTCAGTGAAAACGAAGCCATCATTACTTTTAATCATACAGGCGATAGTTTAAATGCCGGTTTCTCTTCTATGTTTTTTGATAATGACAGTACCTACAGTGATTTTACCATGCTGGTAGAGGGCGGTGATTACGTAGACATCATCTCATCGGGCGGCAGCCGACTTTACGAGCGATGGGGAGATTACACCGGGGCCCAACCCGTGTATGGCGATACCGGAGTAATATGGGCCAGCGGCTACGAGGCTAGTGCCAATGGACGACCGCTAACCGCCATAGTAAAATTAAGGAGCCCCAATTACAACAAAGGGCCCATTGTGAGTGTAGCCGAGCCACTACCCACCCGCGCGGTGAGTGTGGCCCCAAACCCGGTTGATGACTGGTTTGAAGTAAGTTTTACGCGAGAAAGCCCGGCCATACTGCGCTTTAGTTTGGTAGCCACTGATGGCCGCGCCAGCATTTTCAATACCGAGGAATATGCCTACACTGGCAAGAACTTTTTTAGGTTTAATACTAAAAATCTACCGGCTGGCGTATATGTTCTGCTAATGCAAAATCAGCAGGGAGAATTACTACAGCAGTTTAAAGTGCTGGTGCAGCACTAAGCTTTAAAGAGAAAACAAAAAGGCCGCCCCAAAGCATTTGGGAGCGGCCTTTCTAATTTAAAACGGTATTGGTTTGGCTTAAGCCGAAAAACCCTGCTCAGGAATTAACTCCAGCATTTTAGTTTCTACCTCAGCACTATCCCATTTTTCATGGATGTTGGGCATGGCCATAATTTGCGCCATTACCTCATCTTGCTTTTGGCCCAAGGCCTGTGCCTCAGAATAACGCGTTTGTGCCGAAAAAGTAACCAAGGAATATAGGGGTGTCCAGCGCTCTGGGTATTTCTCCGCAAAGCGTGCTTCAATTTTCTTTTGCAACAGAAAATCAGCGTCTCCGGTTAGGTCACGCATCTCCACAAAATTGCGCATGGCCAAATCTGCAATGGCGTCCCCATCGGGTTTGCGCAGTTGTTGGTACTCTTCAAAAAGAGGTTCCCAGTTAGTGCCGTGTTTCTCCAACAGCTGGTCAAACACCAGACAATCTTCAAAACCACTATTCATGCCCTGGCCGTAAAAAGGCACAATGGCATGGCTGGCGTCCCCAATCAGGGCCACCTTTCCATTTTTGGTCCAAGGGTAGCAGCGTATAATCACCAAACTACTGTTGGGATTTTCTTCCCACTCCTGATCAAAATCGGACATGAGCGCTAAAGCATCTGCAAACTGTTCTTTAAAAAAGCTACGGGCTTTTTCCGTGCTATCCAAACTGCTGAAAGAGGGATCTCCCTCATAGGGGAAAAACAGGGTGCAGGTAAAACTACCATCGGGGTTGGGCAGGGCAATGAGCATGTAATTACCGCGCGGCCAAATATGCAGGGCGTTTTTCTCCATTAAAAATCCACCGTCTTTGGCCGGGGGAATGGTTAACTCTTTATACCCATGCTCAATGTAGTGCTGCGAGTAACTAAAACGATCGGTTTTTTGCAAGGCCCCCCGTACGGCACTAAAAGCGCCATCAGCTCCAAAAATACGGTGGGGTTTCACGGTAGACTTCTCGCCACTCAACACATTTTCAAAATGCAGGGCCGGTTGTTCAAAATCGACTTCGGCACAGGCTTGTTCAAAGTGAATTTCTACGCCATGCTCTTCCGCTTGGTCCATTAGCAGCGCATTTAAACCTGAGCGTGAAACCGAATTAATGGCCTGTCCGTCTTTGCCGTAAGGCTGATACGTTAGATTTCCTTCTTGGTCATGCATTACCCTGCGGTACATGGGAATGGCCATCTCGCGGAGTACCTTATCGGCCAGGCCCACCCGGGCCAGCGCCTCCAAACCACGGTCTGAAAGGGCTAAGTTGATGGAGCGGCCTCCCGCCAGTTGGGTTTTACGGGCATCGGGTCTGCGCTCGTAAATAGACACGTCAAAATTTCTTTTGGCCAGATAGACTCCTAAAAGCGAGCCAACCAGTCCGGCACCAGTAATTGCTATTTTTTCTGCCATTTTATGCGTTTAAGGCTTTTTCTAAAATTTTTCCAAATCGGTAAATATCCTCATAGCTATTGTAGAGGGGCACAGGCGCCATGCGTATAACATCGGGCTCCCGCCAATCGGCAATCACCCCTTCCGCGGTAAGCGTGTTAAAAATGGCCTTACCCTTATTGGGAATTACTACGCTCAATTGCGCTCCCCTGCGCTGGGCGGCCAGCGGAGTAATCACCTTTAATGCTACCCCGGTGCTTTGGGCCAGTTGCTCAATAACAAAGGCCAGATAGCCGGTTAGGTTTAAAGATTTTTGGCGCAATGCCGCAAAACCGGCCTCTTCAAATAAATCTAAACTGGCCAGCAAAGGCGCCATGCTTAGCACCGGAGCGTTGGATAGCTGCCAGGCCTCAGCGGTAGGTATGGGTTCAAATTCTTTAGGCATGGTAAAGCGGTTTTCTTTGTTGTGCCCCCACCAACCTTCAAAACGAGGTATATCTTTTTGGCCGTGGTATTGTTCATGAATGTACACTCCGCTAACTCCGCCCGGGCCACTGTTTAAATATTTGTAACCACACCAGGCCGCAAAATCAACACCCCACTTGTGCAATTCCAGCGGTACATTGCCCGCAGCATGCGCTAAATCCCAGCCCATTTTGGCACCGGCCCGCTTGGCGGCATCGGTAATGCGCGCCATGTCAAACCATTGCCCGGTGTAGTAGTTCACCCCACCCAACATCACCAGGGCTAACTCATCACGGTGCTCGTCTATGGCAGCTACTACCCGATCGTCTTCAATCAGCTCAGTTTCTGGGTCCGGTGTAATTTCAATTAAGTGTTCTTTGGGGTCTAATCCGTGAAAACGCAATTGCGATTTTAAGGCATACTGATCGCTTGGAAAAGCCTTGCCTTCACACAAAATTTTGGTGCGCTTACCCTGGGGTCTAAAAAAACTGACCATTAAAAAATGAAGGTTGGCGGTTAGGCCGTTCATGGCCACCACTTCCGTGGGATGGGCTCCCACAACCTTAGCCAGCTTCTCGGTGAAAAACTCATGGTACGGTAACCAGGGTCTACGTGCTTCGGTATGCCCTTCTACCCCAAATTTGGCCCAGTCTTCTAACTCTTCCAAAACAATTTCCTTGGCCTTTTTAGGTTGAAGCCCTAAAGAGTTTCCGGTAAAGTAAACCACTGGGTTGCCTTTGTGCTGCGGAAAGAAAAATTGGTTGCGGTATTTATGCAGTGGATCTTCGGCATCGGCCTGAGCCGCAAAATTATGGGTAAAAGAGTAGTTCATAAAACACTTTTTTGTTGGGGGCTCAAAGGTAAAATTTGTACGCTGCTTTTTGGCGCTTTAGGCCTACGGCTTTGCAGGCCCTGCTAAAAGCCCAGCCAGCGAACCCCTAAAACCAGCAAAGCTAAAAGCAAAGGAATGGCCTCAATCCAAAATGAAATGTACATTTCACTGCGGTTTTTCAGCACCCCTTTCACTAAATGATACGCCACTTCCAGGGCCACCACGCCTGCCAACATTTCCCCCAAACTTATCCGCTGAAAAGCAAATTGCACCGCCCACCAAATCTGATAAAGCCCCAAACCCAAACCGGCCAGGGCCAAAGCTTTGGCAGTGCCTACCCACTGCGGAAGGGTTTTTAAATTCTCGTCATCTACCGCTAAATCACGTACATCAAAAGGAATGGTAAGGGCCGCAATAAAGAGGGTTCTTAAAAGAGTTTCGGTGATAAAAAAAATATCCATCGGCTGGCCTTGCATCCACATGGGTACTACAAAGGTGAGGTGGGTCCAGCAGGCGCTAATGAGCAGAAGCTTTAGGCCTGGCAAACTGCGTAAAGAAGTGAAAGCATGAAAGGCGTGTAGGAAGGTAATGGGGTAAAAAAGCACTACCGCCAAAGCGGGGATTAAAAAGAGTATTAACTGCCAACCGGCAAAAAAATACAGAATGGCCAGGCTGAGACCTAAGCTAAGGCCTAAAATAAGACTGGCGGCCGTTCTGTTTTGCAAAAACCAGCGGTGCCCCAACGTAGTTTGTTTGCCCGGCCCCTGCCCAACCTGCACCCAGCGCATGTACCCGTAGCCTGCAGTAGTGGCCAGTGCCACCAAGGCACTGTACCACCAGGCATCTTGGGCGGTGGCGCGGTGAAAAGAAAGGTAGGTAAAAGCCCCTACTGAAAGACCCACCCACAGGTTGGTGGCTACCAAAAATTGTTGTAAAACGCGTGCCAGCAAATGAGTTTAGTTAACGGCTAATAAAATCCCTTGATCTTTGACAGCTAAGCCCATACTTATGTTTTAATTTTGCTGCAAGAAAAACTTTTTAGAGGAATAAAACTATGAAGACGGATTCTTTTGCTTACCGCCATATTGGCCCTCGCCACAATGATTTGGAAACGATGTTGAAGGAGGTTGGGGTAGACTCTTTGGAGGAACTCATTTCTCAAACGGTACCCGCAGGCATTCGCTTGAAAAAAGACCTAAACCTTTCGGAACCTCTTTCTGAAAACGAATTTATTGGCCACATTAGAGAGCTGGCGCGAAAAAATAAAGTGTTTAAAACCTACATTGGCCTAGGTTACCATGACACCATTCTACCGGGTGTAGTGCAGCGCAATATTTTAGAAAACCCCGGTTGGTACACGGCTTATACGCCCTACCAGGCAGAAATTGCCCAGGGCCGTTTAGAGGCACTCTTGAACTTCCAAACCATGGTGAGCGATCTTACCGGCTTACCCATTGCCAACGCCAGCCTTTTAGATGAAGCCACCGCTGCGGCAGAAGCCATGAGCATGTTTTGGGGCAGCCGCAGCCGCGACCAAAAGAAAGCCGGTGCTTCTAAGTTCTTTGTCTCTATTCATTGCTTGCACCAAAACATAGAGCTGCTCAAAACCCGCGCGGAGCCTTTAGGAATTGACTTAGTGATTGGCGATCATCGCGATGTCAATCTAAGCGATGAGTACTTTGGTGCCCTGCTGCAATACCCAGCGGCAGACGGTGATATTTTTGACTACAAAGAATTTATGGCTACAGCCGAAAGTCACAATTTGCAAGTGGCCGTTGCAGCCGATATTATGAGCTTGGTGCTTTTACCCCCTCCCGGTGAATGGGGCGCTAAAGCGGTTGTGGGTACCACCCAGCGTTTTGGTATTCCTTTAGGGTTTGGGGGACCCCACGCAGCTTACTTTGCCACCACAGAAGACTACAAAAGACAAATTCCTGGCCGTATTATTGGTCAAACGGTAGACCGTGACGGCAAGCGCGCCCTGCGCATGGCCTTGCAAACCAGAGAGCAACACATTAAAAGAGAGCGCGCCACCTCCAATATTTGCACCGCCCAGGTGCTACTAGCCGTAATGGCTGGTGCCTATGGCGCCTACCACGGCCCACAGGGTTTAAAAGATATTGCCCGTAAAATTCATCACCTAGCGGTTACGCTTAGTGAGGGCCTGCGCAAGCTAGGCTATAAGCAAACCAATGAGCACTTTTTTGATACTTTGCGCATAGAGTTGGGCGAAATTGATGCCGATACTGTGCGGGAGATTGCCCTGCGTCATGAGGTGAACCTGCGCTACATAAACAATCATGAGGTAGGTATTAGCCTTAACGAAACCACCAACCTGGAACGGGTTGAAGAACTCATTCACATTTTTGCGGAAGCCAAGGAAGCGCCTGCACCCGAAACCAAATTGCTAGAGCTTATTGCTTTACCGGAGCATTTACGCAGAACCAGCGAGTTTTTAACGCACCCCGTTTTTAACAGCTACCACAGTGAAACGGAAATGATGCGCTACTTGAAGAAATTAGAGCGCAAAGACCTTTCTTTAAATCACAGCATGATTGCCCTGGGCAGTTGCACCATGAAGCTGAACGCGGCCACCGAAATGATTCCCCTCAGTTGGCCACTTTTTGCCCACATTCACCCTTTTGCCCCGGTGAATCAAACCCTGGGCTACCGTGAAATGATTACCAATCTGGAGCGCGACCTCTCGGAAATTACCGGTTTTCACTCAACATCCTTACAACCCAACTCGGGTGCACAAGGCGAGTATGCCGGGCTTATGGTAATTAGAGCTTACCACCGTTCCCGGGGCGATGATCACCGCAATATCACGTTAATTCCCAGCTCGGCCCACGGTACCAACCCGGCTTCTGCGGTAATGGCCGGCATGAAGGTAGTAGTGGTAAAGTGTGATGAAAAAGGCAATATTGACGTAGATGACCTTAAGGCTAAAGCCGAAAGACACAGCGATAATTTAGCCGCTTTAATGATCACCTACCCTTCTACACACGGAGTTTTTGAAGAGCGCGTAAAAGAAATCACCGGCATTATTCACCAACATGGCGGCCAGGTGTATATGGACGGGGCCAACATGAACGCCCAGGTAGGTTTAACCAGCCCGGGCGAAATTGGCGCGGACGTTTGCCACTTAAACTTGCATAAGACCTTTGCCATACCTCACGGAGGTGGCGGCCCTGGCATGGGACCTATTGGCGTGGCTGAACACCTAAGCGACTTTCTACCTGGGCACCCCTTTGTGAAAACGGGTGGCAAAAATCCCATTTCGCCTATTTCCGCGGCCCCTTACGGCAGCGGGCTTATTTTAATTATTAGCTACGCCTACATTAGAATGTTGGGGGCCGAAGGACTGAAACGCAGCACCGAATACGCCATTTTAAACACCAACTATTTAAAGGCACGCTTGCGCGGAAAATTTGACGTACTCTACGCCAATGAAAAAGATCGTGTAGCGCACGAGATGATCATTGACTGCCGCCCTTTCAAAAAAGAGGCGAATATTGAAATAACCGATTTAGCTAAAAGGCTAATGGATTACGGCTACCACGCTCCCACCGTGTCTTTCCCCGTGGCCGGAACTATTATGATTGAGCCCACCGAAAGTGAGAGCAAGTTTGAATTGGATCGCTTCTGTGAGGCCATGTTGGCCATACGCGAAGAGATTGCTCAAATTGAATCAGGCCACACGGATCAAGAGAACAATCCGCTCAAAAATGCCCCGCATACCCTTGGTATGCTTACGCACGATGAGTGGTCACTGCCCTACAATCGCGCGAAAGCGGCATTTCCACTACCCTACCTGGCAGAAAATAAATTTTGGCCCAGTGTGCGCAGAGTAGACGATGCTTATGGCGACCGAAATTTGGTTTGTACCTGTGAACCTATAGAATCTTATATGGAAATGGCCGAAGAAGCCTGAACAATAAAGGAGCCTTGAGCTTTATTAATTTTCAGGAAACTGGGTCAAAAGCAAAAGATTGTTACTTTTGTTAATCTAGTGTTAATTATTGAAATTATTTAAAAATTATGAAGAAAAGAGCTATCCTATTTCTAAGTTTGGCCTCAGCTGTAGCCTTAAACGCGCAAAATGAGCGCACGGTGGAGCCCATTCTAGAGGCGCCTAGTTCGCCTGCTAAGAAAATACAGCACAGCCCTAAGGCTGAATCACAAGTAACTTTTTGGTCAGAAGATTTTGCCAATGGCATTCCCTCAACCTGGTCGCAAAATGGCACACCTGGTGCAGCCCTTTGGGAATACCGTGGACCCAATACTGCTCCTGTAAACAATTCAGAAGGTAGCGTTGGGCAATTTTCTGGTAAGAATAATACCCCCCCTACCAATGATCCTTTAGCGAGTTCTACCACGTCTAACGGTTTTGTGATTTTTGACTCTGACTTCTTAGACAATGCAGGTTTGCCTAACAACTTTGGCAACGGTTTAGCGCCTGCTCCTCACGTGGGGCGTTTAGAGACGGAGTCTATTGACTTATCCGCTCAACCAAATGTAGAGCTCAAATTTGAATCCTACGCTCGCAGGTTCTTTGCCAACTTTTTTGTGGCGTTTTCAATTGACGGAGGGCTAACTTTTACGGATACCTTGGAATTTTTCCCTTCGGTTGATGTCCCAACCAACGCCAGTACTGATAACGGAACGGTGGCGCGTGCAAATGTTTCTAACATTATTGGTGGACAATCAAACGTGGTAATGCAATTCATTTTTGACGGTACCCCGGGTAACGTCAATGGTAACGGTTATTATTTCTGGATGATTGATGACATTGAATTGAGAACTCCTCCCACCAATGAGTTGTTTTTCACCTCTTTTAATGGTGCACCTCCGGTAGATTTTCTATACGATTCGCCTAACACCCTGGGGTATGCTAAGTATGGTATCATGCACAACAATCAAATTGTGCCGATATCTTTTGACGCCAATGTGTACAATTATGGCAGCGCTACTCAGTCTAACGTAGAACTAGAAGTAGAAATCTGGGATGCAGCTACTTTAACTCAGGTAACTACTTTAACCTCTCCAGGTTGTGCTTCGCTGAATCCACTAGATACTTGTGATTTCAGCACCCTAACTACTCCCCAATGGACTCCTCCTGCTACGCCTGCAGAATACATTATTGTCTACAAGGCCATCAGTGACTCCATTAGCAGCGCCAACACTACCACTACTGATACCACTAATCTGATTATTTCAGATT
The DNA here is from genome assembly GCA_913057235.1 of uncultured Bacteroidota bacterium. Classification (GTDB taxonomy): domain Bacteria; phylum Bacteroidota; class Bacteroidia; order Flavobacteriales; family Schleiferiaceae; genus CAJXNI01. Next base: position 78,291 of record CAJXNI010000003.1, on the reverse strand, counting down.
CGCAATATTCATTAGATCGAGGCAATGCTGACAACACGGTGGGAACTAACTCAGCAAATCCTGAAATCACTGCCATGGGGGTCACTTTCAACTTAGACAATGAAGACCCTGATTCTTCTGGTGCCGGGTTGGTGTTTTTAGAAGGTATGCGTATTGCTTTTAGCACAGATACAGACACAACTGCCGATATTGAGATTGCAATTTTTGACACCACCGGTTTTGCTTTTAACGCAGGTTTCCCTGCCTCGGCTAGCCCAATCTTTTCTAGAGTGTACACATTAGACGCAACCGCCCAAGGAGCTTTCTTTGATTTTCCATTCTTTGAGGAAGATTCATTGTACGACCCGGCTACACAAACCTGGAGAGACAGCATTAATCCTTTAGCGGTGCCTGTAGGTGATTACTTTGTAGTGGCTACTTTCTTTGCCAATGCCGCAGATGGTGTGGTTCGCGTATTCAATGACCAATCTTTTGACCAACCTGGAGAGTCTTCTGTAATGCAGTTGGCCGATGGGAACTGGTTCAGTGGTTTTACAAGTCAAGCATACGAAGCTCCGTTCATGCGCTTACAAATTGCTGATGCGCCTGCTTATGACATCAGCATTAAAGAAGATGACTTGAATAACTTTAGCGTATACCCTAACCCTACCAGCGGCATGGGTAACATCCAGTTTGAAATGGGTGGTACTTATACCATTAAGGTAGTAGACATGGTGGGTAACGTAATTACCAACCAAGTAGAGTCAGTAAACGCAAACCAAAAAGTGAGTGTAGATCTGAACGAAGTACCTGCCGGTATCTACTTAGTAACAGTAGAAGGTGAAGGTATCTTTAAAACTGTGAAGCTTAACGTGCAGTAAGAAAAGTCCACAGTCTTTAAATAGCAAAGCCGCGCTCTCAGGAGCGCGGCTTTTTTTTTGCCTTTCCCTTTTTTCTTGGGCCATTTAAAAATAATAATCAGGCTCTGGTTAAGATCTAATTCTTTTCAAAAGAGTGTAGGCTTCTCCCTATCAGGTAACTAAAAGCTAATTTTTGTATTTTGGTAGAGAAAACAAATACAACTGACATGAAAAAAATTGTACTCTTGAGCCTGGCTTCAGGCCTAAGCCTTTCTGTATCTGCTCAAGGCTTGCCGCAAGCAGCCCCCTCAGAAGACTACCAAGAAATACCGCCCACGCGGGCCTATGAAGTTTTTGATCTTACAGAATCCTCCCAAAATGTCATTTGGTCTGAAGATTTTGCCAATGGCATACCTATGTCATGGAGTCAAAATGGCTCCCCTGCCTTGGCCCTATGGGAATATAGAGGACCCAACACTGTTCCGCCTGATTCAGTTGGCTCTAGAGGATGCTGGGCCGGACCCCTTCAATCAGGCAACACCGGAGACCCCATTGCCTCCCCTACCCGTACCAACGGCTTTGTAATTTTTGATTCTGATTTTCTCCACTCAAACGGAGACCGAGCTACCAACGGCCAAGGCCCTGTACCAGCCCCCCACGTAGGTCGTTTACAAACCGGAGTCATTGACCTCAGCAATGAGCCAGGCGCAGAACTCACTTTCTACTCCTATGCTCGTAGATTTCAGGCCGCCTGGTACGTAGCCATAAGTGTTGACGGTGGGCTTACTTTTACAGATACCGTGGAGGTTTTTCCCGCTTCTGATTTACCCGTGAACTCTTCTACAGACCAGGATGCTTTTTTTAGAGCTAATATCTCAGGCATAGTGGCCAATCAGAGTCAAGTGGTTTTGGAGTTTATTTTTGACGGCACCGTTAGCAATTCCAATGGCTCAGGCCGTTATTACTGGATGATTGATGATATTCAACTAACCACCCCGCCTGAAAACCTGTTACTGTTTACCCGCGGCACCGCTCCTGGCACTTCAGGAGAAGCACCAGCCCAAGACATCATTTTTGACAGTGACCCGCTGTATCCCAAGTATTTACATCTGGCTGAAAAACAACCTGCTACCATTACTTTTGACGCCAATATGTACAACTACGGCACCGCTACCCAAACCAACGTAGGGCTGGAAGTGGAAATTAGAGACTCTAACAATGCCGTGGTAACAACCCTACCAAGTCCTACCGTTGCCAGTTTACCGGCTTTAGATACCGCTTACTACACCACCCTTACTACCCCCGCCTGGACGCCTCCTTTTGCCGGAGACTTTAAAGTAATTTACAAAGCAATCTCAGACAGTCTTACCTCGGGGAACACCCCCACAGCAGACACCTTTGATTTACGGGTAGGCGACAAATATTCTTTAGACGATGGAGTGGCCGATAATTATTTTGGCACTAACACCGGTACCAATGGCATGGCGGCCATAGGGGTGATGTACGCTCTGGAAGATGAAGATACCGCTGGCGATGCTGGCTTTGTGCATTTACAAGGTATAGAAATGGAAATGAGCTGCCTAACCGACTCAACGGCAGACATCGAAATTGCTATTTTTGATACAGCCGGCTTTGCTTTTAACGCAGGTTTCCCGGCCAATGCAGTACCGCTCTACTCCAAAGTATTCACCTTAGACGGGAGCGTACCCTGCGAGCTTACCAATTATTCTTTTGAAGATGCCATGGGGCGTCCGCTCACCTTACCCACCGGAACGTATTACGTGGTAACTACCTTTTTTCCCAACGCTACCGATGGCGTAGTACGCTTGGCCAACAGTGCTAATTGGGGGCAACCTTCACTAGCCTCTGTTTTCCAAAACAATAACGGAGACTGGTTTAGCTTCTTTTCCAACAGCACTACCTTCTTAGCCCCGCATTACCGTTTAATTTTAGCCGAACCCAGTGATATTTCATTGAGTGAGGATGAGCTAGGCGAATTTTCGGTGTATCCCAACCCTACCACCGGTAATGGCTTTATTGAGTTTGCTTCGCCCGGTAATTACCAGGTGCAGGTGTTAAGTATGGTTGGAGACCTGGTTCATGAGGCTTCGCTTGCGGTAAACGGCAATGAGCGCATGGAACTTAGTCTTGGTCATTTGCCGAGTGGCGTATATCTTATCAATATTAGCTCCGATGGCACCGCTACCAAAACAGTGAAATTGACGGTCCAGAAATAGAAGCCAAGAAAAATCAGTAATACTAAAAGAGCCAAGCTGTGAAGCTTGGCTTTTTTTATTTAGGTGTTTCTACGAATTCGCTTGAAAAGCTCCGAGCTGTAGACAAAGTCGGTAATATCGTCATTGGTGGTGGTTAAAATATCGTCTCCGGTGCCCTGCCAGGCTTTCAGGCCATCTTTAATGAGAATAATGCTGTCGCCAATTTCAATCACCGAATTCATATCGTGGGTGTTAATCACCGTAGTAATGTTAAACTCTTGGGTAATTTCCTGTAAAAGGTTGTCAATAACAATGGCGGTTTTTGGGTCTAAGCCCGAATTGGGCTCATCACAAAACAAATATTTTGGATTCATGCTAATGGCCCGGGCTATGGCCACACGCTTTTGCATTCCCCCGCTTAGCTCTGCCGGGAACTGGTGCCCTACATTATTAAGATTTACGCGTTTTAGGCAAAAATTAGCGCGGTCTCTTTTCTCCTCTTCACTCATGTCTGAAAACATGTTCAGCGCAAAAGATACGTTCTCTTCAATGGTCAATGAATCAAAAAGGGCGTTGCCTTGAAAAACCATCCCCATTTCCGTGCGCAGTGCGGTGCGTTCATCTTCATCCATTTTCCCTAGCTGCCGGTCGTCATACACAATTTCACCAGAGTCTATGTTGTGGAGTCCTACCAATGCTTTTAAAAAAACCGTTTTGCCCGCACCAGAACTGCCAATAATCAAGCTGGTTTCACCGGGCTTAAAATTGGCCGAAATGCCTTTGATTACCTCAGTACTTCCAAAGCTCTTTTTTATGTTGTTTACCTCTATCATTTATACCAGCAATAATTGGGTTAAAAGATAATTAGCCACAATTATGGCCACTGAGCTACTCACCACGGCTTTGGTTGAATTAATCCCTACTTCTATGGCTCCGCCTTTCACAAAAAAACCGTAGTAAGCTGAAACGCTCACAATTAAAAAGGCAAACACCACCGTTTTCATTAAGGCATATACTACATAGTAAGAATTAAACTCAATTTGTAAACCTTGAATAAAATCCTGTGGCGCCACCACCCCAAAAGAGGCTGCTACATAGCCCCCTACTATGCCTAAAAACATGCTTAAGCTGATGAGAATAGGATTGAAAAAAACAAGGGCAATAATTTTGGGTAAAATCAAATAAGAGTAGGGATTTACGCCCATCACCTCCAGGGCATCTATCTGCTCGGTTACCCGCATGCTACCCAAAGTACCGGCAATGTTGGAGCCTACCTTACCGGCTAAAATTAAGCTTACAATGGTGGGTGAAAATTCCAGAATAATGGACTCCCGGGTGGCAATAGCAATGTAGTAGTCAGGGATTAAAGGATCATTCAAATTATACGCGGTTTGAATGGTTACCACCGCCCCTACAAAAACTGAGATAATGGTCACAATACCTAAGCTGTCTACCCCCAGGTGGTCTAAGTCGCGCCAAAAGGCCTTGTTGTATTCTTTAAAGCTCTCGGGCTTACTAAAAGCACGCCCCAACATAATAAAAAACTTACCCAGGGTGCTTATCCAGCTCGTTATCATCATATCGCTAAATTAAAAGTAATTTTGCCCTTATGTTTTTAAAGCGTTACAATTCTGCCAAAAATATAATTATTGCGCTTGCCTTTTTAGGCCTGCTTTGCAGCGGATGTAAGGCATTGGAAGATTGCAATTGCCCGGGTAAGAGCAGCGTTAAAACCCTGGAATTTTGAGTGAAGCGCTGGGTCCATTAAAAAAATATGTGCCGGCTGAAGCTTTGCCGCTGCTAGAGCCCATCTTAAAAGCTTATCCCCTGCAGCTGCGCATCACCAAGCCACGCAAGAGCAAGTTTGGTGATTACCGCTTGCCGGTGCGAAAAGAGCCCCATCGCATAAGCATTAACAGCAACTTAAATCCCTATGCCTTTTTAATCACGCTCTTGCATGAATTTGCCCACCTGAAAGCGTACGCAGACTTTGGTAGAAAAATTAAGCCCCATGGACCTGAATGGCAAAATACCTTTACGCAGGTTTGCGAACCCTTTTTTGCCGCTCAAATATTTCCCGAAAAAATCGCAAAGGCCTTAGGTCAAAGTTTGGCCAAAGGGCATGCCAGCAGCGCTACTAGTGAAGCCTTATACCGGGTTCTGAAAGAATTTGACAAGCCTGTTGAAGGAATTACTTTTGTGGAAGATTTACCAAACGGGAGCTTTTTCACCCTCGGTAAAAAAACACTAATTAAAGGTCCTAAAAGCCGAAAGCGTTACCGCTGTAAAAATCCGCACAACCAGCGGGAATACATGGTGCACCCTTTGGCTGAAGTTCAACCCTTAAACTCCTTATTTTGAATACGCCTGAATTTTTCTCCAGCTCTTTTTCCATAGGCATTGTGGGAGGAGGCCAACTGGGCAAAATGATCCTGCAAGAAACCCGCAGACTGGATATTGGCACCCACGTGCTGGACCCATCGGCTGTAGCCCCCTGCCGTATTGGTTGCAATCATTTTACCCATGGTTCGTTAACCGATTATGAGACCGTAATGAGCTTTGGTGAAAAGCCCGATGTGCTGACCATTGAGATTGAAAATGTGAATACTGCGGCCCTGGCCGAGTTGGAAAAAGCCGGCAAGAAAGTCTTTCCCCAACCCCAAGTAATTGAACTGATAAAAAGTAAGATTGCCCAAAAAACCTTTTACCAAAAAGAAGGAATTCCTACTTCGGCTTTCAAGAGCTACTCATCAAAAGCGGAATTAGAGTCGGCTTTTAAGCAAGGTGCGTTTAAACTTCCCTGCGTGTGGAAAGTAGATACGGGCGGCTTTGACGGACGAGGAGTCAGTGTCTTAAAAGAAGTTAACCAAATTCAGGACCTGCCTGATGCTCCCTGCCTGGTTGAAGATTTAATTCCTTTTGAAAAAGAGCTGGCGGTGGTGGTAGCCCGCTCGGCCACCGGAGAAGTAAAGGCCTTTCCAACCGTAGAAATGGACTTTCACCCTACTGCTAATTTGGTGGAATACGTATTCAGCCCCAGCTTACTGCCCCAAAATATTCAAGACCAAACCCGGCAGCTAGCCGAAGGCTTAGCAAAAAAGTTAGGCCTGGTGGGTATTTTGGCGGTAGAAATGTTTTATACCCAGCAGGGTGATTTGCTGGTAAATGAAGTAGCTCCGCGGGTACACAACAGTGGCCACCTGAGCATTGAAGGCAATACCACCTCTCAATTTGAGCAGCACATTCGCGCTATTTTAGGTTTGCCTTTGGGCGATACCGAAACTATAAAACCGGCCGTTATGATTAACCTGGTGGGTGACCCCGATTTTGAAGGGCCGGTAAAATACCAGGGCATTGAAGAAATAATGGCCATGCCAGGGGTTTATGTGCATCTGTACGGTAAGGCCGAAACGCGGCCTTTTCGCAAAATGGGCCACGTTACGGTAACAGCCCAGAGTTTAGAAGAAGCCCGTGAAAAAGCAAAAAAGGTTAAAGAAAAAATAAAAGTTATAAGCGTATGAGTGCAGCGGTAAGTGTAATTATGGGAAGCAAGAGTGACCTTCCCGTAATGAATGAGGCCCTTAAAATTTTACAGGAACTTAAAATTGAGCACGAGGTAAAGATTGTTTCAGCGCATCGTACACCCGATGTGATGTATGACTTTGCGCAGAATGCCCACTCCCGAGGCATTAAAGTGATTATTGCCGGTGCGGGTGGAGCGGCTCACCTGCCAGGCATGGTAGCTTCCCTTTCGCCCTTGCCGGTAATTGGAGTGCCGGTAAAAAGCAGCAATTCTATTGATGGCTGGGACTCTGTATTGTCTATTCTTCAAATGCCAGGTGGTGTGCCGGTAGCAACGGTAGCCTTAAATGGCGCTAAAAATGCTGGTATTTTGGCCGCTCAGATTCTAGGCAGTCACCAGCCTGAGGTACTGGACCGGATTCTGGACTACAAAAAGCAGTTACACCAAAAGGTGGTTGCATCGGCTGAAAGCCTATCGAATTCTAAAGGTTCTTTAGGATACTAAGCAGTTGCTCTTTTTTACGGTTGGCCACCGGAATTTGCGAGCCGTCTTCTAAAATCAAGTAGCCTCCATCCGTTTGTACGTAGCGCTTCACAAAATTCATATTCACCAAGTGGCTTTTGTGAATGCGATTGAAAGAGTAGCCGTGCAACATGCCATCAAACTCCTTTAAGGTTTTAGAGGCCAACAGCGGCTTTTGGTTGTGCAGGTGAAAGGTGGTGTAATTACTGCTGCTCTCTAAACGAATAATCTCTGAGATCTTAATTACGTGCATTCCGTCACTGGTAGGAACCACCACTTTTTTGGGGGAGTCAGCCGCTTTGCGAATATTCTCTACCAGCACGTTAAAGCTGGTGGCCTTGCTGGGTAAGCCTTGCTCCTCTTCGGCTTTGCGCACGGCTTTTACCAACTCCTCAGGATCTATGGGTTTTAAGAGGTAGTCTAAGGCACTAAACTTAATGGCTTGGATGGCAAACTCATCATGGGCGGTTATGAATACTACAGCCGGAATTTCTGATCCACTTTCGTTGAGCGATTGGAGCAGGTCAAATCCACTTTCTCCGGCCAGTTCAATATCTAAAAAAAGCAAACCTGGTTTGTGCGATTGGAGTGCTTCTTGTGCACTAGCTACGGAGTTAGCTTCTGCCACTACTTCCACTTCGGGGCAAAACAGCTCTAACTTTCCTTTTAAAGTGTCTCGTGAGTTTTGCTCGTCATCTACTAAAAGTGCCTGTATCATGTTTGGAGGTTATATGTTTTGCGCAGGTAATTGTATTACCACCCGGGTGCCCAAGGCAGTGCCATCATCTGCGTATTTATCAATAATTTTTAAATCAATCTTTTCACCAATAGAACTCTGCAAAAGCTTAAGTCTATCTTTATTTATTTGGGTAGCCATGCTGCGGTGCCCGGCCTTTTGCGGATTAGACTTGGCTTGCTTGCGACCAATGCCATTATCCTCTACCACCACGCATAAAAAGGGGCCTTGCAGGGTAAAACTCAAATGCAAATGCCCACCTTCACCCTTCGGCTTTAAGCCATGTAAAATGGCATTTTCTACGTGAGGCTGCACCAACATGGGCGGCAAACCCACGTCAAAATCCAGTTCTTCATCTACCTCAATCTGGTAATCAAAGGTATTCCCAAATCGAAGTTTTTCCAGCTCAAGGTAATTTTTTAGAATGGATACTTCCGTCTCTACAGGGTGAATATGCTCCATTGATGATTCAAGGGTGAGTCTCATTAATTTTGCGAAATTATTGAGATACCGCACGGCCTGTTTTTGATCCTTTTTAAAGATGAAGCTGCTAATGGAGTCCAAAGCGTTGAAAATAAAGTGAGGATTCATCTGCAAACGCAAGGCTTTGCGCTCCATTTCACGCAAATCGTTTTCAAACTTTAAACGTTGCTTCAGGCGGTTAACCCTATCGCGCACCAGCGCTACCGCTATACCCAGGAGCACCAGCCCTAAAGCACTTAGAAACCACCAGGTGGCATAGAAAGGTTGCTTAATTACAAAGCCGTATTGCGTGCTATCGGCCGGCCAGTTGGTACCTGGCATGCGCGCTTGTACCTCCAATGTGTAACGCCCGGGGCTTAAATTGGCAAACAACACCTCTCTGCGGCTACCGGCATAAGTCCATAAATCGCTTTGGCCTTTAAGGCGATAGCGGTACAAGATTTCTTGCGGCCGCTGTAAGCAGGGGCTACCGTAATTAAAATTAAGGTAGTTGCTATGGTAAGGCAGTCTTGGGTTTAGGGGCAACTGGGTAAAAGCCTGGGTGTTGTTGGCCAGGTTTGCCAGTTCATTGGCCTCACCCTTAAGCAGCTGCAGGCCTGAAATTTGCACCCTTAAAGAATGCTCTGTTTTAAGAAATGCGCAGGGGTTTAAGATTTGAAAACCCTGCGCTAAGCCATTGTATAACTGGTTTTCAGCTTGGTGTACTGAGTTTGGCACCACAGCCTGACCTATAAAATTCAATTCATTTTTTTGCTGCTGCCGGGCGGCCACCACCTCTTGCAACAAGAGCCAGCCTTTGTTAGTGCCTATCCATAAATGAGGCTGTTCTTGCGGGCTGCAAGCAGCTGTTTGCTGCAGATTGGTGACTTCGGCAAAGCGTAAATCTGCAAAGGTGTAATGTTGCTGACCCTGGGCACTTAACTGGTAAAGGCCGTTATTTTGCGTACCCAACCAAAGCGTTTCTACGTCTTGGGCCCAAAAGGTACTGTAGCGCAGGCTATCTAATTTTAAATCCCCCATTTGCTTAAGGTGCAGCCAGCCTTTATCGGATTTCACAAAAAATCCCTGGGTGTAGGTTGCGCACCACAGGCTGCCGTCAGCCGCTTCCTGCATCTTAAATATCGTGGCCACGGGTAAGCCTTCTTCTTCACTAATGGCCTCAATGGTATTTTGGGCCTTAAGCTTAAAAATGCCTGCTCCGGTGCCTAAATACAAGTGGCCTTGATGCGTGGCCAATGAAAACACAAACTCATCTTGCAAGGCTGGTACTGCCTGAAGTGCCCCATTTTTATAGTACCACAGGCCGCGTTCGGTGCCAATGTACAGGCGGTTTTGCCACTGCGCCAAAGCCAGCACCAAGCCAGCCTGGGGCAAGCTCTTTTGCCGTTGGCCCGATTGGTAAAAATGCAGTCCGTTAGCACTGCCCACCGCGGTTAAACCTTCAAATTCTTGCAAGGCCAGCACTTGACCCACTGGTTCCCCAAGCTGCCGTAAGTACTGACTCTCTAAAATTTGCAACCCCTGGTTGGTGAGCACCACCATGCTTCCGTCATGATGCAAATGCACACCTTTTATTTGGAGGCTCTCGTCCCTTATCCCCAGGTGAAAGGTTCTTGAAGCCCCCTCTGGACGCACCCACTCAAGGCTTTGCCCTTGCCAAAGAAAAATGTGACCCTTTTGCAAGGCCAGGTTTCTGCGGTTTACAGGCGCCAGAAACTCTTGATTTGGATAGCTGTACAGGCTGTCATTTTGCTGATACACCAACTGCGAGCCGGCCCAAATTTTTTGCCAATTTACCGCTTGCCTTGACTCCCAGCCATTGCCCTGCTTCTGGTATAAGACACCATCGGCTAAAGCCCAAAAACTTTTTGCGTGGCGGACCAAAAAACTGGTGTTTTGGGGTAAGGATCCCGGAATTGCCACCAAAGAATCCTTTTGCAGCTGATACATCGCCCCTATAGCGCTCTGTACCCAAAGTGAACGGTCTTCCGTTAGCAGTTGCGTAATTCTGGTCTCAGGCGGCAAGGTGTAAAACCGGAACGTGCGGCCGTTGTAGCGCCCCAGTCGGTTTCGGTTGGCAAACCACAAAATACTATCGCCCTGAGCAGCCATAAAATTTATCACCGGCATTTCATCATTGAGATAACTGGTGAAATCATACCCGTTATAGCGCACCAGGCCAGCCCCTTCGGTGGCCAACCACAAATACCCGCCTACCTCACTTTGCAGGGCATTAATGCCCAAAGAAGGTAATCCTTCTTCCAGGCCCACCTTACGAAAAGGGTACTGGCCTGGCTGGGACCAAGCCAATAAGCTGACCAAAAAAAGGGCTAGAAACCCGCTGGTTCTCAACAAAAAAGACCGTTTATTCAAGAGAGTAGCACTCAGTTTTGGAATTATTTATCGAAATTAGTTGCAATGCAAAGATTGCTAATTTTAATTCTGCTGTCTCCACTGTCTTTGTTTTCGCAAAACAGCTACGGCCATTTAGCCGGTGGTCGCTCTGCCGGTTTGGCCCATGCTACCGTGGCTTTGCCAAATGGCTTTAGCACACACCACAATCAGGCAGGTCTGGCCCTGCTGCGCCAAAAACAAGTTAGTGCCAGCTATCAACAGCGCTATTTAGTAAACGATTTGCAGCTGGGCCATTTAGGGTTTAGCACGCCCGTTGCCAATGGGCATTTAGGGTTGGCCATTACCCAGTTTGGCTTTGAGCACTTTAGCGAAACAAAAATTGGGCTGGCCTATGCGCAAAAGTTAGGCAAGTTTATCAGCGCAGGCGTACAAGTGAATTACGAACAAAATTTTGTAGCCGAAGCCCAGACTTTTCAAACGCTCACTTTTGAAACCGGACTGCTGGCGCAGGTGAATGAACACCTAAACCTGGGCTTTCACGTGTACAACCCAACGGGCAGTTGGCTTAATGAAAATGCGGAATTACGCTTGCCCACCGTAGCGCGCCTGGGGGCCGCTTATACCTTTTCAGAGGAAGCCCTGTGGGTGGCCGAGGTGTTCATGGAAAATCAACTAAGTACCCGCTATAGCACGGGCTTTGAGTACCGTTTGCTAAACTTTATGGCCCTGCGGGCGGGTTTGGCTATAGCCGATGACTATGAGGGTACTTTCGGTTTATCGGCCTACCTGGAAGACTTTAGCCTGAATGTTGCTTACCAATACGGCTTTATTTTAGGCCCCAACCTAAGCTACGGACTGCAATGGGCTTTCTGAGGGCGCTGCTTACAATCTTAATCTTGGGCATAGGACTCATCCTGCGGGCGCAAGTACCTACGGAGGAGCTGGAAAATGAATTGGAGAGTTTGGCAGAAGGCAATGAAGAAAACGAAACCGACCTCATTCAGTTGGCTGAAAACCTCCAGATTTTGCAGCAAAACCCCATAGAGGTGAATTTTGCCAGCAGTGAAGATTTGGAACAAATCCCCTACCTCAACATATTTCAAATTGCCAACTTGCTGCGCTACCGAGAAGAAACCGGCATGCTGTACGGAGCCTTTGAGCTTACCGTGATTAAAGGCTGGGACCAAGCCACTATTGCCCAGGTACTGCCCTACCTAAGTTTTGCCACCCAAAAAGTAGTCCCGGAAATTAAACTCAAAAATGTAGCCCGCTACAGCCAGCATAACCTGCTGGCTAGATCTATTTTAGACTTACAGCCACGCCAGGGTTTTAAGGATGGATCTTACAAGGGGCCGCGAGGTAACCATTACCTGCGTTATCGCGGCCAGTACCAAGACCTCATTTCTATAGGCTTTACAGCCCAGCAAGATCCGGGTGAGCCTTGGGGCGGGCCCTACCAAAAATTAGGGGTAGACTTTTTATCGGGTCACCTGGCTCTGAGTAATTACGGAGCTTTAAAAAATTTAGTGGTGGGCGACTACCAGGTGGAGTTTGGCCAGGGTTTGGCGCTTTGGAGTAGCCTGGCCTTTGGTAAGGGAGCCGAAACGGTGGGCATAAAGCGCTTTGCGCGAGGGGTGCGCCCCTTTACCGGAGCCGAGGAGAACCGCTTTATGCGCGGAGTAGCCAGCACCTGGCAAATTCAAGATTGGGAGGTCAGTGCTTTTTACAGCCGCCATGCCATAGATGCCAATGTTGATGAGCTGGACACCAGTCTGCAAGCATTAAACGTAAGCTCTCTGCGCACCACGGGCTTGCATCGTACCGCAGGTGAGCTGTCGGGTAAAGACCAAAACACCCTGCAAACCATGGGTGGAAACGTAAACTTCAACTACCAACAACTAAAAGTTGGGGCCACCCTGGTGAACTATCAATTGGAACTTTCGCTGCAGGCTTCTGATCGTGTCTACCAAAAATTTCGCTTTAGCGGAAAGGAGGTGACCAATTCCAGTCTCCATTTTAACTACCTCTTTTTAGACCTGAATATTTTTGGCGAAATAGCTTTTGATGCCCAGGGGCACAGTGCGCAAATTCTGGGCCTGCAAAGCCAACCAGCAGAAGCCTTTCACGCCAGCCTACTGGTGCGCAACCTGGCAAAAGAGTATCGTTTTATTTACAATGCCCCTTTTGCAGAAACGGGCGCCAATGGCGAGCGCGGTGCCTACCTGGGCTTGCAATGGCAACTCCATAAAGACTGGCAATGGCGCGCTTATCTGGATGTGTATGAATTCACCTGGCCACGCTTTAGAGCAGATGCCCCTTCGCGGGGAAACGATCTGCTGAGTCAATTCAATTGGCAGGGTAGCCGTTGGCTAAGCGCCTACCTGCGTTTTAGGCAAGAAACCCGGCAAATGAACAGCCAGCAAGAAACCAGAATTCAAGGATTGGAATGGGAACAACGCTACAGTCTGCGCTTGCACGCGGTCTACACCCTAGCCAGCCAATGGCGGCTAAGCAGCCGTTATGAGCATAGCTGGTATCACTTAGGCTCACAGGCCGAAACAGGTAGTGTGCTGTTTCAAGACCTCAGGTATCAATTCAACCGCTGGCCCCTGCAGCTCACGGCCCGCTATGCTCTCATTAACACCGCCAGCTTCAATACCCGCATTTACGCCTATGAAAACGACCTAACTTATGCCTTTAGCATTCCGCCCTACTACGGTGAGTCAACCCGCTTTTACCTTCTAGCCGATTGGGACCTCACCAAGGACCTAACCTTTCAAGCCAAATACGCCATTACCCGCTTTTTTGATCGGGCCGAAATTAGCAGCGGAAACCAGGCCATTAACGGTCCGGTAAACAGTGAACTTAGGATGCAGCTACGCTGGCGCTTTTAAGTAACTTTGTACCCTAAAGATTTTACCGTGAAACCTTTTGCCATCTACTGTTCACAAGGCGCCAACAGCCTGCAAGCCATTTACAGTCTTTCTTTGAATCGGCAGAAAGCAGCACCCAGCCTAATTTTATACGATGGTGATCAAAGGGAGGTTATTTCCAAACTAAAAAAACTTTTTGGGCCCATTGTAGAGGTTTTTGATCCCAGCGCTTTTGAAGACGCTATGCAAAAGAAGCCGCACACCATGGTAAGCCTTTTTTTAAAGGAGCGCCTTAAAGCCCACGGCATAGAGCATCTTATTTGTATTGGTGAAAAAATCCTGAAAAAGTCGCTTATTGAAGCCATGCCAGCGGGCATCATTAATATTCACCCCGCCCTTTTACCCTCCTTTAAAGGACTTAAAGCCATTGACCAAGCCCTGGCTACTGGGGTAAGTTTTTTGGGCATTACCGCGCATTACGTAGATGAGGGTATAGACACCGGAGAAATAGTGGCCCAGGTAGCCATGTTTCGTGAAGACTTTGAAACCTATACCGATGTAACCGAGCTGAACGGCCCTTTGCTCAAGTTGGTGCTGCGTGATTGGGCACAAATACCGCTTACGCGCGATGAGATCGTGCATGAATTGCAACATCGGCAAAACCCTTACTTTCTTCCGCAGAAATGCCGACTTTAAGGGAAGCTAAATTTCTTATCAGACTTGGGTAAGGGGTACCGCTAGCCGCTGATATTTTTTCAAAATCCCATTTACAATTGGCGTAATTTTAAGCCAAATTTTTGGATCGCTCAAAAGCGTTGCTTATCAATTCATTTTAATCCGAACATGCGCAATACCTACTTCGACCTTATCGATCAGAGTTATTACTTCCCGCAGGAAGGTTTTGATCAAAGAGATGGTTACCTCACCTTTCACGGCATCTCCCTTAAACACCTGATTGACAAATACGATACGCCTTTCCGCTTTATTTACCTCCCCAAAATTGGCGATCAAATAAAAAAGGCGCGAAACCTCTTTAACCGGGCCATAAAAAAACACCATTATGAGGGAGCCTATCGCTTTTGCTATTGCACCAAATGCAACCACTTTAGCCATGTGGTAAGCGAAGCGGTGAAGCATAAAGTGCACCTGGAAACGAGTTCGGCCTTTGATATTGATTTGATCTTAAACCTGTATCGTGAGGGGAAAATCACCAAACAGCAGTACGTGGTAAACAATGGTTATAAAACCGATGAATACCTGCGGAAAATTGTGGCCTTGCGTGAAATGGGCTTTAGCAATATTTTGGTAGTGTTGGATAGCAAAACCGAGTTAAAACGCCTCTCCGAACTATCGGGCGAAAGCCGCTTACAGATTGGTTTGCGCATGGCCATAAACGAAGAGCCGCAATCCTCTTATTACACCTCTCGATTGGGCATCCGTCACAATGAGATGGAGGCCTTTTTTGATGAAAACATCAAAGACAACCCCAACGTAGAACTAAAAATGCTGCACTTTTTTGTAGACAGCGGTATTAAAGACAGCTTGTACTACTGGGGAGAATTTCAACGCGCCATGGGACTGTACGTGCGCCTCAGCAAGCAATGCCCTAGCTTAGACTCGTTTAATTTAGGCGGTGGCTTCCCTATTAGAAACAACCTGGGCTTTGAGTACGATTACGATTACATCATTAATGAAATTGTAAAAACCATTGCCGAAACCTGCAATGCCGAAAAAGTACCCCACCCCAATATTTTTACCGAATTTGGTAAATACACGGTGGGTGAAGCCGGGGCGGTTATTTTTAAAGTGCTGGAGCAAAAACTGCAAAATGATACCGAGCTGTGGTACATCATTAATAATAGCTTAATGAACACCATTCCTGATGCCTGGAGTATCAACGAGAAGTTTATTCTCTTGCCCATTAACAAATGGGATAAGCCCTACCGCAGGGTAAATATTGGCGGCATTAGCTGCGACCACTCCGATTATTACAATTCTGAGGACTTAAACCAGGAGGTGCTTTTGCCCACTTTTGATGACGATGATGAGGAACCGCTTTACCTGGGATTTTTCCACACCGGGGCTTACCAAGATGCCATTAGCGGCTACGGTGGCATTAAACACTGTTTAATTCCCTCGCCCAAGCACGTGATTATAGACCGTGATGAAAAAGGCGATATTGTAGATTATGTCTACCGTAATGAGCAGTCGCCTGATGAGATGTTTAGGTTGTTGGGTTATACGAAGTAGGGTTTTTGGTTTATAGGTTTATAGGAAAAGTAAATCTTAACAAATAAAAACAGAGGCCACAAAAACGTAGCAAAAGTCCCTCTTGGGGGGATTTAGGGGGCTAAGTGATAAGATCAAGCTAGAAAAAATACATGAAAAACTTCGCAGGCGTAGAAGATGAATTTGCTCAAAAAGACCAGGCAGCCGTTTGGTTGCAGAGCATTCCTTATGACGGTACCAGCACCTGGGGCAAAGGCGCTGATGATGGCTTTGGTGCTTTTCTGGAAGCAGCCGAAAACATGGAGCTCTACGATATTGAAACCGATAGCGAGGTCTATCTGCAGGGCATCCATATTTTGCCCGCCATTACCGAAGCGGCATCGCCTGAAAAGGTATTTGAAACGGTGTACGCCAGCACGCAAAATTTATTGAAGACCAATAAATTCCTCACCTTTTTTGGGGGCGAGCACTCCATTAGCATTGGTATCATCAAGGCCTTTTATGAGCATCATGAAAATTTAAGCGTGTTGCAAATTGACGCTCATGCGGATCTTCGCCCGGAGTACCACGGCTCTAAATACAACCACGCCTGCGCAGTGTATGATGCCAGTAAAAATGCCAACCTGGTTCAAGTGGGGATACGCAGTATGGATGTTTCCGAAAAAGAGCATTTAGACCCGAAAAAATGCTGGTTCGACCATCAGATTTGGGACAATGAAGACTGGATGCAAGCCAGCCTCAATCAGATTCCCGGGCCGGTCTATTTAACCATTGACCTGGACGCTTTTAATCCAGCCCTAATGCCGGCCACCGGTACCCCGGAGCCGGGTGGCTTGGAATGGAACCCGGCCCTCAAATATTTTAAAATGCTTTTTGAGCAGAAAAACGTGGTAGGCTTTGATATTGTAGAGCTTGCCCCCATTAAAGGTTTACACGGCCCTAACTTTATGGCCGCCAAACTGTACTACAAACTTTTAAGCTACAAATTTAGCTATGGAAAATAAGAAAGGACCGATTGGCCAGTTTATGCTGGAACACTACAAACACTTTAATGCTGCCGCAATGGTTGACGCAGCCAAAGGCTATGAAGAACACCTGGCACAGGGCAAGAAAATGATGGTGACCCTGGCGGGGGCCATGAGCACGGCTGAATTGGGCAAAAGCCTGGCCGAAATGATCCGCCAAGATAAAGTACAAGCCATTTCCTGTACCGGAGCTAATCTGGAAGAAGACTTGATGAACCTGGTAGCGCACAAGCATTACGAGCGGGTACCGCATTACCGCGACCTCACGCCCCAGCAGGAATGGGACTTACTGGAGCGCGGACTCAATCGGGTAACCGACACCTGCATCCCCGAAGAGGAAGCCTTTAGACGCCTGCAAAGCCACATTTTTGAAATTTGGCAAAAAGCCGAAAAAAACGGGGAGCGCTACTTCCCGCATGAGTACATGTACCAAATGCTCAAAAGCGGGGTTTTGGAGCAGTACTACGAAATTGACCCTAAAAACAGCTGGATGTTGGCTGCGGCCGAAAAGAACCTATCTATTATTGTTCCCGGCTGGGAAGACAGTACCATGGGAAACATTTTTGCTTCCTACTGCCTCAAGGGCGAATTGCAAACCAGCACGGTAAAATCAGGCATTGAGTACATGACCTGGCTAGCCGACTGGTACACCGATAATGCCGGTGACCAAGGCATAGGTTTCTTTCAAATTGGAGGCGGCATAGCCGGTGACTTTCCCATTTGCGTAGTGCCCATGCTTTATCAGGATATGGAGCGCACCGAGACCCCTTTTTGGAGTTACTTCTGCCAAATTAGCGATAGCACCACCAGCTACGGTTCCTACTCTGGCGCAGTACCCAATGAAAAAATCACCTGGGGTAAACTCGGCATCAACACGCCTAAGTTTATTGTAGAAAGCGATGCTACCATTGTAGCGCCTTTAATTTTTGGGTACTTGTTGGGGTGGTAGCTTAAAAGTCGCGAAGCGTAAAGACAACAGGCATTTTTTGGTTGTTGCAAAAGGGAACCAATTCCAGCGCCATGTTGCCCTGAGTGAATTTTGAAGCGCAGCGGAAAAAGTATCGAAGACTGACTTTTTCGTTTTAAACCAGATTGTCAGCCTGAGTGCTGCGAGGTACGAGCAGCGTATCGAAGGCGGTTTTAAAGTCTGAACGGGTCATCCTTCCACGCCTCAGTCGGGCAGGCGATACACCCCGAAAACATTCGGGGCACTCCCATCCAAAGACCGGGCAGGCTAGATGACAGGCAACCCAAAAAAATAAGGCACCCTTATTTAAGCTCAAACCCTACCTTCTCCAAATCTTCCCAAAAGCTGCCGTAGCTTTTTTCTACTACCTGCGGGTTGTCAATTTCTATGGGGCCCAGCAAAGCCAAAGGGGCTAAGGCCATCGCCATGCGGTGATCTTGGTAGGTATTAAAACTGAGGCCAGCCACTTTTTCAATGCCCTTCTCAACCCGCAGCGAATTTTTGTCAATGGTTATTTGCGCTCCGGTTTTTTCCAGTTCTGTTTTTAAGGCCACCAGCCGATCCGTTTCTTTTACGCGCAAGGTTTGCAGTCCGGTTAAGGTGGCCTTTACCCCCAGCGCTGCGTAGGCCACCGCCAGGGTTTGCGCCAAATCAGGGTTGTGAATTAGATTTACGCTGAACTCCTTTTGCTTTAGCTCCGATTTTTTAAGGCGGAAGCCTGCGCCAATAAAATGGGCGTCTACGCCTAAGGGCGCAAAAAGATTGGCCACAAAAGTGTCGCCCTGCAAACTGTATTGCCTAAAACCCGGCAGGTAAATTTCGGCCTTAGGAGCCAATAAGGCCATTAAAAACCAATACGAAGCGGCACTCCAATCGGGTTCAATGGTGAAGCTTTGCGGGGGCTCTGCTACCTTTTGGGGTTTTACGATGATTTCATCGGCCAAGACCGTAACCTGTAGGCCTAGCCTGCGCATAATGTTGGCGGTTAAGTAAATGTAAGGAGTGCTTACGGAGAAACCGTTCAAGCGCAAATGCAGGCCCTTGGGCAAGCCTGGGCCTATGAGCATTAAGGCCGAAATAAATTGACTGCTTACGCTGCCGTCTATTTCTAAAAACCCGCCTTGTAAGTTGCCTCCCTTAATTTTCAGGGGTGGGAAGCCATCCTTATCCAGGTACTCAATGGGGGCGCCCAGATCGCGCAGCGCTTCTACCAAAATGCCAATGGGCCGCTGGTGCATGCGAGGTGTGCCGCTGAGTGTAAAGGTTCCTTCTTGGGTGGCCAGAAAGGCGGTACCAAAGCGCATGGCGGTGCCGGCATCGGCCACGTTTAAATTTGGGTTTTGGATGTAGTCATTTAAAAGCTGGCTGAGCAAGGCCGTGTCTTTACTGCTGCTTTGATTCTGAATCAGCAGGTTTGGAAAAAAAAGATGCTTTAAAATCAGCACCCGGTTGGCTTCACTTTTACTGCCTGGCACGGCAATTTTGCCGATAATTTTTTGGCGGGGGTGGCTTAATCTCAGCTTAGGCAAGGTGCGTAAAATTTTGAAGCGATTCGAGTACTTCTTCAACCGAAACCGCCACATTGTAAGTGGCCTGGCCCAGGCGCTCCAGCAGGCTAAACCGCAAGGCCCCGTCCTGGTTTTTTTTATCGCCCTTTAGGTAACGCTTAAATTCCTCCGCGGGGCAATCCCAAACGGGCCAGGCGTACCACTGCGCCAAAACCTCTTGCCCTTGTTTGGCCTCTTCGGGCGATAGACCCGCATGGCGCACCGAAAGATCCAGTTCTACCTGCATGCCCAAGGCCACCGCGTGGCCGTGACTAAGCGGTTGTTCTAACTGCCAGCTGCAAGATTCCAGGGCATGGCCCACGGTATGACCAAAGTTTAGGATTTTACGCAGCCCCTGCTCCAAGGGGTCTTCTTCCGTAACCGACTGTTTTATAGCAATAGTTTGCTGGATCAAAGCCAAGGGTAAAGTGGTAGTAGGGTCTAGCTGACTGAGTTTTTGAAAATGATCTGCGTCCCTGATGAGGCCGTGTTTAAGCATTTCGGCAAAGCCCGAGAAAAGCTCTTGGCGGGGCAGGGTTTCTAAAAACATCGGACAAACCCCCACTAAACGGGCATCGGCAAAAGCCCCCACCCTATTTTTGAAGTGCGCTAAGTTCACCCCGGTTTTCCCCCCAGCCGAGGCATCGGCCATAGCCAAAAGCGAAGTAGGAAAATTCACGAAGGCAATACCGCGCATGTAGGTAGCCGCCAAAAAGCCGCCCAAATCAGTTACCACGCCCCCACCTAAATTAACCAGCAATGATTGTCGGTCGGCTGCAAAATCACCTAATGTAAGCCAAAGTTGTTGCAACACCTCTACATCTTTAGAAGCCTCCCCGGCCGGAATTTCCAGTATTTCAAAATCACTTAAAACGGGTACCTTTTGCAATAAAATGGGCAAACAATGGTGGTGGGTATTCTCATCTACCAGCACAAAAATTTGGCTAAAAGCCTGATTTTGCAGCAATTCAGCAAACTGAGCCAGGGCCTCATCTGCATAGTAAATGTTCTTATTTTCGGGGGGCTTAATCATAGCGGTACAGGGCTTGGCAAGGTAGTAAAAACCATAGGCCCTTTTGTTGGTTCACTAAGTACTAAAAGCTGAATTAAATAGCGCTTATGCTAGATTTTAACGATACGGAAACCGCATTTTCACTAAAGAGTAATGCACAATTAAAAAAGGCCTACTGGTTGTTTAAACTAGTGGCCAGTAAGAGTTTGGTAGGTCTGGGCAAAAAAGCAGCCGGCCTGGCCATGAAACTACGCCTGCCCATACGCGAGGTAGTTAAGCAAACGGTTTATGATCAATTTGTAGGCGGGGAAACCATTGAAGAGTGTGAAGAGATCATTAAAAAACTGTTGGAGCACAACGTTTATTCCTTGTTGGACTATTCAGTGGAAGGCAAGGAAACGGATGCCGATTTTGATGCCACCAAAGACAAAATTGTACAGACCATAAAATACGGGGCTTCGCATGAGGGCGTGCCCTTTGCCGTTTTTAAAGTAACCGGTATTGCCAAGTTTGCCCTCTTAGAAAAATACAGTGAGGGCCATGCTCTAACCGAGTTTGAAAGTCGTGCCTGGACGCGCGCTAAAAACCGGGTGGAAGAGATTTGCTACACCGCCCATAAATTTGGCTTAAAGGTTTTAATAGATGCGGAGGAAACCTGGATTCAGCCCGCCATTGATGAGCTTACCCAAGAGATGATGAAGCGCTTCAACAAAAAAGAGGCGCAGATTTACAACACCCTGCAAATGTACCGTACCGATCGGTTAGACTACCTCAAAGAACGGTTGCAACAGGCTAAAGCCGAAGACTATAAACTGGGTGTAAAACTGGTGCGCGGAGCCTACATGGAAAAAGAGCGGGAACGGGCCCAAGAAAAGGGTTACCCCGATCCGATACAGCCCAGTAAAGAGGCCAGTGATAAAAGTTTTAACGATGGGGTGCAATTTGTGATTGAAAATCTGGAGCAAATGAGCATTGTAGCCGGCACCCACAATGAAGACAGTTCTTTTTACCTGGCAGAGCTGATGGAAAAACACGAAGTGGCCAAAAATGACCGTAGAATATGGTTTAGTCAACTCTACGGTATGAGTGACAATCTTTCGTTTAACCTGGCGAAAGAAGGCTATAACGTGGTGAAATATTTACCCTTTGGTCCGGTACAGGAAACCTTGCCCTACCTCATACGCAGAGCCGAGGAAAACTCAGCAGCAGGAGGCCAAACCAGCCGCGAGATGAAACTGATTGAGCGTGAGTTGAAACGCAGGGGGCTGGATTAGCAGCTCAATTTTGCTTACCTAAGGTTTTAGAGTTTGGCGTAACTTCGTTCGCGAATGTCTTTTTTCGTCAAAATTTTTCCACCTAAAAAAGTTGGTTTTCTGGTTGAAACCAGTCGCCCTTATGGCGGTATTAAAAACCCATTCAGAATGGTAGCTGGCTTGAATAAGCTAGGGAAATACCGTGCTACTTTAGTGAGCCCTGAGCCCTATCCACACTGGGCAGAGCCAGTTTTGTCCTATTTACAGCATGACCCCTTTGACCCAGCGCTTACCCGAAAAATTGATCTGCTGGTAGCCGCTGGTTTTCGGCTTGTATTCTTTCACCGTGGCTAGTTTTTGCAGAACAAAGCTTTTCTATATTAGTCGATATGATTACCGCTATAATTGTCAATTACAAGACCCAGGCCCTCTTACCGCCCTTGCTAAGGGATTTATTGCTAGAAACCGAAATTAGCCAAATTGTAATTGCCAATAATAGCCCACGCGAAAAACTAAATGAGCTTCAAGGCATAGATTCAAAAATTAGCATATTTAACCATCTCCGTAATGTAGGCTTCGGGCGTGCGGTAAATAAAGCGGTGAAAAAATACCCATCAAAGTATTACCTAATTATTAACCCAGATTGCCGTACAACCAAAGGTTTTACCAGGCATCTGCCTAAAGCGTTAAAAGAAACAGAAGCCGCTTTAGCCGGGCCCCGTTTTTATTGGGACGAAGCAAAGACTTTTAGAATGCCCCCAGCTTTGGGCTACAGTTATTACCTGAATGTTTGGCACCAGGTGACTGTTCATTCTCAGTTGGAAGAGGCCCTTCTTATTCAGCAATATCATCAAAATCATAGCTACTTTTGGCAACAAAGTAGGGCCTTCCAACAAAGCTTTTTGTCAGAAGCCTGCCTGCTAGTGCACTACCAGCATTCTTTTTTTAAAAACTCAGAGCTATTTGATGAGCGGTTTTTTATGTACTATGAAGATAGCGATCTCTGCGCCCGTTTAAGTGCGGCACAGCTTTTTCCGGTGGTGGCTCCAAAAGCCGAAGTTATACACTTTTGGGATCAGGCACCTAGTACTAAAAAACAAGCCTTTTCGGAAAAATCGCGTAAAGCGTACCTGCAAAAGCATTACGGTGCCAAGCCCGAACCCTTCAAAGGTAAGGCAGAGGTAAAAATCACTCAACCTGAAGCGGAGGTAGTTCAGGGCGAAACCGTTAGGCTTTCTTTTGAAACGCCAATGGAAAATAAGAAGCTTCGCTTGCAAATAGCACCAAGTCCAACTTTCGTACAATTTGTAGACCGTGATGTCCGCTCAAAGCAAGACTTAATTTTAGAATATTCTCTTTTAAAAAGGGTTAAGGTCTCAACACTCTACAGGCGGCTTGTAGATGAGAATTCTAAAGCCTTAAAGAACTGGCAATGGAGAAACGATTAAGCACCTCACAGGGGAGCTTTTTAATTAGGCCCTACAAAGCTGAGGACCGAGCTAAATTCAAAAAGCTCTGGTCCACCTGCTTTAACAAGGAAATGCCTACCGAAGAGTTTCAATGGAAATATGAAAAAAATCCAGAGGGATTCATCATGGTCTTATGCTTCAATGAAGACGGCCACCCAGTTGTGGCTTATGGATGTCTGCTCTACCGAGTTCATAGGAATGGTCAAACCACCATATGGTGGCAAACGGTAGATATAATGTCGCATCCGAAATACCGAGGGCTGATTAGCGGACGACAGGGTTTATTTGTTGAAACGGCAAAATGGTTTGATGAATACGCTAAAACCATCGGATCCAAACCGCAGTTTGGGTTTCCCGGAGAGCGATCTTACCGACTGGGTAGCTTACTACTAAATTTTATCAAAGCAGACCCTGAGCCAGGCTATTTGGAGCTTCCTGTAAAATCACATCTTCTAAATCGCTTTAAGCGGAAGAATATTCATTTTACAGAAGTAGACCATTTTGACCAGCGAGTAGATCAGCTCTGGCAATCTCTAAGCAAAGATTACTCCTTTGCAGTAGTGCGTGATTTGGCTTATTTGAATTGGCGCTTTGATCAAAGGCCAGCCGTTCAGTATCAAAAGTATTATTTGCATAGACCAAATTCGCGGGATACAGAAGGCTATGCCGTTTTTAGAATAATTTCCAATAAAGAAGTGGTATTGGTTGATTTGCTTGTTTCTCCTCAAGAAAAGACCATTAGAGAGGTGGTTCACAGCATGACTGCTCTGCCTTTTTTAAAAAACAAAACCTTAAAGCTTTGGCTTTCCAGCAGAAATAAATTATTCTCAAGTCTTAAGAAGACAGGTTTTCAATCCTTTAATGAGCCCTGGAAATGGCAGCCTTGCTTTAAATTAGCCAATGACCAGCCTCCTCAAATACCCTTTTTCTATACTTTAGGTGATGCTGATCTTTACTAGATTTCCAGATAGATGAGAACAGTAATCTTTGGTGAATATAAAACAGGGACCACGGGCTTATACAAGCTTTTACATCACAATTATCCTAAAGATAACCCCCGTGAACTATTTGAAGCTAAAGAGTACCGGGCTTTGCCGGGTGATTGTGAACAAGGGGTCTTAGCTAAAGTGATAATGCCAGCTGATTCAAGGTACACTCATGGAAAATGGTGGCATTGGAACAAGCCAACTGGAATTGACAGTTTTAGACGTTTTGAAAAAAAGCTTGTCCTTTCCAGAGACCCAAGAGATTGGTTTGTAAGCGGCCTAAACTTCATACCGCAGCTACATCCCGCTATTTATAACCATAAAGACAAGCGCAACAAAGTTTTAGAACTATGGAGCACTAAAATAGAGCACCCCCAAGGAATAAGCTGTGTTCAGTTGTATAAAGTTCTTATGACTATGGCTAATGAAGTAGAATTATCGGACCTCAATTTTTTAAAGTCGCGGTACGCCTCAATCATCAGGTTTTTGAACAGCCTGGATCACTATTTTCACATCCGCTATGAGGATTTTATTGAAGACAAAACTCAGGAACTTGAAAAATATTTGGGCTTTTCACTAAATCCACCTGCACAGGACGGGCGCTGGTCCCATGTTCCTCGCGCAAAGGTATCCGGTCAGTGGAAAGACTGGTTTACCCAAGAGGATTGCGAGCTTCTTAAACCTTACTTTGAGCCCTATATGCAGTATTGGAATTACCCGAACGATTGGCGCCTTAATCCTGAGCCCGTTATTGAAGAAAAACACAGCCTTAGATACGTTGAAAAAACCATGCTGCGTAAAGCCAAAACTCAATAGCGCAGATGAAAAACCTTGAATCAAACCACAGGCCCTACCAAGCGCAAAAAACATTTTTTAAAGAGCGCATCTTGGTTTTAGCCCCCCACCCCGATGATGAAATTTTTGGTTGTGGTGCAACGCTGCATCATTTCCGGGAGGCGGGCAGCTTGATAAAAACTATAATTGTTACCGATGGGGGCGCCTTTATTCCTAATGAGTTAACTAAACAAGCGTACGTACAAAGAAGGAAGCACGAGTCCAGCAAAGCCGCAGAATTACTAGGTCTTCCCCAACCTGAATTTTGGAACTTTTCTGACCGTATGCTCCATTCGCAGCGAGTGGCGTTGGTTTTAAAAATTACTGAACAAGTCAGTGAATTCAAACCTACGCTCATATTTACGCCTTCAGAAACCGAAATACATCCTGACCACCTGGAGCTCACCTTTTGCCTGCACCAAGCCTTACAGGGTTACCCCGATGATTTGCAGCTCTGGTACTATGAGGTAGGACAACCCTTAACCCCAAATAAGCTTATAGATATTACTTCTCTGGAAGAACAACTGACCCAATCTATGCAATGCTTTAAGAGTCAGCTTTCAGTGCAAAACTATTTAGACCAGCTATTGGGGCTCAAGCGTTTCCGATCTTACACGCTTCCCAAAGATGTCCGCTTGGCAGAAGCCTTTGTTGTAAAAAGAAAAAAAGAGATTCTTCAAGGCGATGTTCAATGGGAGAAAATTAGGGCTAAAACTCAAACAGTACCTAAAACCTCCCGTGATACGCCTCTCATAAGTGTACTAGTTAGAACTTTAAACAGAGCTTCCTTGGCTGAGACGCTGAACTGCATTCAAGCTCAAGACTACCCTAACGTGGAAATCGTAGTGGTAAATGCCTCTGGTTCGCCCGAACTGGATCTAGGCTCTTATTGCGGAAACCATCCTTTGCGGGTGGTTGAGCCAGGTAGGAAACTTAATAGACCTCAAGCAGCAAACGCGGCTTTAGCGGAAGCCAAGGGGGAGTATTTTATATTCTTAGATGACGATGATACCTGGGACTCTAACCATCTCAGTCAACTGTTAGAATACGGCCAAAAAAACTTGGATCATATAGCAGTTTTCAGCGGTGTCAAAGGAAAGCTGGCCAACCCACTTTTTAATTTTATCTATGAAAGTCACCTGGATCTTGTTACGCTTTTAGAACTCAACTGCATTGCGCTGCATTGCGCGTTATTTAAAGCGAAGCCCATTCTACAACAATGTAAATTTGATAATAACCTTTCTCTTTTTGAGGATTGGGATTTTATCATTCAGGTGATTCAAAAAGGCTCATTTGGTTTTAATGGGGCCTACACTGCTTATTATGAAAGCTCTTCTTCAAATATTGATAAAAGCGATCATTTAGAACATAAAGTAAAGGTTTTTGAAAAGCATCTTAGCTACCTAAAACCGGCTATTCTGGCTAATTACCTAAATGAACAAAGTAAGAATAAGCTTCAAGTAGCTGAATATCAGAATAACTATCGTGAGGCTTTGGAAAAAATAGCTGCTTTAGAGGGAAAAATAAATCATATGGAACAAAGCTTCAGCTGGCGCTACACGGGAGTTTTTAGGAATATTTTTGATTTACTAGCGCCCTCTAAATAGTGGTTAAAGTGCTATTTCACCTTCTTTAGCTCAAGAACAGTTGCCACACTATCACAATTCCGAATATTCATTTGATAGGCGGGCTCCTTTAATTCAATAAAATATTCTTTGCAAGGCTCCTTCTCGGTTTGGCTTTGCTCAAAATCTACCTTTCCGCGCTCCAGAGCCCACATCACAACACTATCGTTTAAGCTATTGGCTTGCATTTGGGCGGCTACGCTTTCACTGTACTGCAACTCTTTTTTGCGTAGGTCGTAGAGCACGCGGTCATTAGGGAAGTAATTGCACTGAATGTCTCTATCGCCAAAAATGAAGTAGACCATAATTACCCCTAAGCCCACTCCCAGCATGTAGGTAGCTAGTTTGCGTAAAAAATTCATACTTGAAAATTGTGGCGCAAAGAAAAGTGATTTTGGCCTAGGGGCTTAAAAAAACCACTGCATACTTAAGTGCACGGTATAAATCTGGTCAAAAAGGTCGGGGCCTGATAGGGTCTTTTGGTTAGACTTACGCCACCAGCCCTCACCAATAGCCTGCTGAAAGCCAAGGTGCAAACCGTAGGCGTTGGGACTAAAAGGAAAGCTTGGTTCGCCTTTGTCCTTCCAGGTAAAAGCTACCGAAGCCTGACCATAAATCCGCCCGTAAGATAACCGGGTGGCATTGTTGGCCGATTGCAGTAATGCCCCTGCCTTGGCATTAGGGCCGGTGTTTTGCTCAAAATAAAGTTGATGGGCGCTGGTAAGTATACCTATCTCCGGCCAAATTTGAAACCGTTTTTGGGGGCGCAGCACCAGACCGTAATGCAAGTCTACGGCCGTTTGGTTAATTTCAAAATAATTGTTGCTGGGTGTTTCGCCCCAAGCGACTGCACCCAAAAGGTTGGACCCGAAGTAATGCCGCTCTTTCACCAAAAAATTAAAGCTAAAGCGCGAGCTCAACATAAATCCAGCCGGTAACTGCTTAGAGCTTGGGTAAACTAGCTTATCTAAAGCCGAAAAATCCGTGAAAGCGGCTCCTATACCTAAGGTTAAAAAATCTTCTACGCGGCTGGCCGAACTATCTTGAGCATGCAGGGAAATGCAAAATAGCATGACCATCGCCATCAGGTAATTTTTCATAAGGCAAATCTTTTTGAAGTTAAAAAATGCTGACTGCTTTAAAAAAACGTGCGCAACTGGCACCGCGTACAAACTAGCAAAAAGAGGTGGCTAAAACAGCAAATGCGCCTCGGTGTACGGCAGGTCAAACCACTCGCCAATAGGCTTATTCACCAGGTTGCCTTTGTAAATGTATAAGCCTTTACGCACACCTTTATTGGTGGCCAACACCTCATCTATGCCTCCTTGCTCTGAAAAATCCAAGAGCACCGGGGCCATAATATTACTGAGGCTAAAAGAGGCGGTGCGGCTTACGCGCGAGGCAATATTGGGTACGCAATAGTGAATGATGTTGTACTTGGTAAAAATGGGCTCATCATGGTTGGTCAATTCAGAGGTTTCAAAGCACCCGCCCTGGTCTATGCTTACATCTACTACCACACTGCCCGGTTTCATTTTCCGCACCATCTCCTCGTTAACTATGCAGGGGGTACGGCCATTTTCTGCGCGTATGGCTCCAATGGCTACATCGCAGCGCATGAGGGCCTTTTCTAAAATTTTGGGCTGAATTACGCAGGTGTAAATGGGCATGTTTAACAAGCTCTGCAGCCTGCGCAATTTGGTTAGAGACTTATCAAAAACCTTAACGTTGGCCCCCAAGCCTAGAGCAGTACGCGCGGCATAGGCACCCACCGTGCCTGCGCCAATAATTACTACTTCAGTAGGCGGTACGCCACTCACCCCGCCTAATAAAAACCCCTTGCCGTTGTTGGCATTGCTGAGGTATTCTCCGGCAATTAAAATAGAGGTGTTACCCGCAATCTCGCTCATGCTCCGCACTACGGGAATTATGCCATCCTGATCTTCAATGTTTTCAAAGCTTAGGGCCGTGATTTTTTTTGCCATCAAGGCTTTAAAATATTCCTTGTTTTGCGTTTTAAGCTGCAAAGCGGAAATGAGCGTTTGCTTGTGCTTCATCAATTGAATCTCATCCAAAGAGGGCGGCTCTACCTTTAAAATTAAATCGGCTTCAAATACCTCTTTAGCGGAGTAGACAATTTGAGCACCCGCCTCTGAATAGTCTTTATCGCTGTAATGGGCGCTTTTGCCAGCTTTGGTTTCCACCAGCACTTCATGGCCGTTTTCGGTGAGTAACAGCACGGCATCGGGCGTAAGCACCACCCTTTTTTCCTGCAGGCAGGTTTCCCGGGGAATACCAATTTGCAAGCGTTGCCGGCCGCGTTTCACTTCCAACACCTCTTCCTGAGGCATTAGTTCAGAAGATGAAAAGGATAAAAACTCTGGCTTACTCATGGGCTACAATCTTATGACTTATCACTCTGGCGGTTTGATCCAATTCAATCCGAACCAGGTCAAACGCTTGGGGCAGTAAATTACTAATTTTCTCAGGCCATTCCATAAAACAAAGCGCACCAGAATCTAAGTAACTGTCTAGCCCCAGGTCCAGGGCCTCTTCTTGGTTTTCCAACCGATACCAATCAAAGTGGTAAATGGTGCCGTGCTGGGGAGATAGGTATTCATTCACCACGGAAAATGTAGGGCTGCTTACGGGCTCTGCCACACCCAATATTTTGCAAAAAGCCTTTATCAGGGTAGTTTTACCCGCTCCCATAGGGCCTGCCAGCAGCACCACTTGTGTGCCCAGCTGTTGTATAATTTTTTCGGCTGTAGCCGGAAGTTCGGCCTCAGAGTTTACCGTAAAGCTTTGCTCCATTTTGCAAAAGTAGGATTTACCTTGCTTCTTTTTGAAGGCCTTTTGAGCTTGTTTTTTTAGCTTTGACTCTATCTATTTCTAATACCTTAACCATGCGATTAAAACCTAGCTTTTCCATTCTACTTTGCTTAAGCTTTTGGTTGGCTTTAATTTCTTGTGAAGAAACCAAAAAAGAGGTGCCGTCAGGCCCTAAAAGCCTTTTTACCCTAAGCAGTGATACCAGCCTTTTTAATATTCACCAAGGGATGGATAAGCCCTTAGCTGACTTTAGCCATAAAACAACTAAGGACAGCACCTTTATTGATTTTTTTAAGGACGGCAGTCCAGACTTGTGGTTTGTTTTTGAGAATGACAATACAGATAGTGGTTTCACCCAAACGCTAAAATTGAAAAACTTAAACCCCAATTTGGACGTGGCCATTGTACAAATGCAGGAAGACATGCGTATTTGCCCCGCTAAAACTCCCTACTTTGACACGCTTATTTACCCCAGCGGCAGCCGAGACAGCACTTGGTGTGATGGTCCCTCCAAACTGCACCAAAAAACTACGCACTATTTCAGCCCAAAGGTTTTTTATGAATCAGATCGCATCACAGACAAGCAGACTTAGCTTAATCTAGACCTATTGCTTCGTGAAAGCGGGTCTCAAATAAAGGATGGAACCCAAACCATAACCCAAAAGGAGCCTGGACCAAAAGTAAACTTACGGGCATTGGCGAAGGCTATTTAGTAGTGAGAATTAGTGGGAAAGACAGTTACCGATACGGCTGGGTTAAGATCGAGACTACTCAATTTGGTTCTTTTATACTTCACGCCTACGCACTCCAAAAGCCATCCAGCTAATCTAGACTTTCAAAGGTCTTTTTAGTATCTTACCCAGCAAATCCTATTTATATGCAATTTTCAAGAAGCTTTCTGGCCTTGCTTTTTTTGAGCCTTTGGGCCTGCCAGGAAGAAAGTTCTAAAGCACCCTCCCAGGCTGAGCCCATGGCCCAAACTCTCGCTGTAGGTGATACCACCGGGGTAAGCATCCAAACTGGTTCGGCCGGAGAGCCACTTTATGTTTTTGACAACCATACACTCAGAGACCGCTTCGCCATAGATGTTGACCAAGACGGCACCGATGACCTCCGTTTGGATTATGACTTTTACTACAACCAAAGTGGGGGCCAAAGAACCACCATTGAACTGGTTTGCCTGCACGCGCAAATTGAAGTAGCCGGCAAAATCTTTGTAGATACCGTGCGCACCTGCTACATAACCAATGCCGCTTTTGATTCGGTTTTTTACAATACCCTTGGCGCCTATCAATGCCAGGGCAGTGGCTCTGAGTTTTACTATGAGGAGCCCAGCTATTACAGCCCTTCAGTTATAGCCGGGGGTGCCCAGCCCAGTGCTCAAAACAACTGGCATACCGGCACCTGGCTGTTAAAAAAGGAAGATAAATCCAGCGCTCACCACCACCGTGCCATGTATGCCCTTGAGCATGGTTTATGGGTGCGTCAACAAGAAAAGTATTTAGTCTTCAAGCTCACCAAGGGATCCAATGTAAAATACGGCTGGCTCAAATTGAGCGACAAGGGCCTTTGGACATTCCATGTGGAGGAATTGGCTTTCGAAAAGTAAGGCGCTCTTGAATCCAAGCTTCTCGAGCGCGCTTGTAGCGCGTTCGGTTGGTATTTTTATTCTACCTACGCTATTATTATAAGCATTTATAGTTACAATGCGCACGCGGTACAACCGCGCGTGTTAAATTTTGCTACTTAGCCTGCAGCCTCACAAAGGGTATGATCATTTCTTCTAAACTAATACCCCCGTGCTGGTAGGTATTGCGGTAGTACTTCACGTAGTGATTGTAGTTGTTGGGGTAAGCAAAAAACAGATCTTCTTTGGCAAAAAGAAAGAGGCTATTAATGTTCTGCTTGGGCAGATGAATATCTTCAGGGTCTTTCACTTCGTACACATCTTTGTCTTGGTAGCTTAAGCCCCGGCCCGTTTTGTAGCGTAAATTGGTATTGAGGCTTTTGTCACCGACCACCTTGGTAGCCTCGGTAACGTTAATCGTACCATGATCCGTAGTTAAAAGCACCTTCACTTTTTTATCGGCTAATTGTTTAAGCATGTCCAGCAAAGGTGAGTTTTGAAACCAGCTTAAAGTGAGCGAACGGTAGGCTTTGTCATTATCCGCCAACTCCCGTATCACTTTCATGTCGGTTTTAGAGTGGCTGAGCATGTCTACAAAATTGTAGACAATCACGTTAAAATCATTGGTCATTAGATTGCTCAGGTTCTCGGCCAGCTTTTTACCGTAGTTGTGATTGGTTACCTTCTCGTAGCCCACACTGGTGCCACTCAAACCCAGGCGCTTAAACTGATCTTTGATGAAGTCTTCCTCAAAATTATTTTTGCCTTCTTCCTCATTGTCTTCCACCCATTTATCGGGGAAACGCTTTTTTATTTCCGCGGGCATCAGTCCGGCAAACAAGGCGTTACGGGCGTACTGGGTAGCGGTGGGTAAAATGCTGTAATAACTCTGTTCGTCCGTAACCGTGAAGTATTTTTCCAACTCAGGCTGTAGTAACTTAAACTGATCGTAACGCAGGTTATCAATTACAACTAGAAAGGTTTTTTCAGATTCGTTCAAATCGGGTTTCACCCAGTCTTTCACCAACTTATGGCTCATCATGGGGGCATCTTCATCGCCTTCAAACCAGTCTTGGTAATTTTTAGTGATAAACCTAAAAAACTGGCTATTGGCTTCTTGTTTTTGCGAGAGCAGAATACCGTTTAAGCCTTCATCGTCTAATTTATCCAGCTCCAACTCCCAATAAATTAGACGCTTATACAAATCAGACCATTGCTGGGCTGAATTCACACTGGCCATATCCATGGCAATTTGACGGAACTCCTGTTGGTAATTGCTGGTAGTTTTCTCACTCACCAGCCTGCGGGTATCTAAATGCTTTTTTAAGCTCAATAATATCTGCTTGGGGTTTACCGGTTTAATGAGGTAGTCTGAAATTTGGGAGCCAATGGCATCTTCCATAATGCTTTCCTCTTCACTTTTGGTAATCATCACCACTGGTAAGTTTTGGTGCTTTTCTTTAATCCGCTGCAGGGTTTCCAAACCGTCAATACCAGGCATGTTCTCATCTAAAAAAACCAGGCTGTAATTTTTTTCAGCCACCATATCCAAAGCATCATAACCGTTGTTAACGGTATCCACCGCGTAGCCCTTTTCTTCCAGAAACATGATGTGTGGTTTCAATAAATCCACCTCATCATCTACCCATAATATCTCAATCTTGTCCATTACTTTAGTTTTAGCTTTGCGTTAGTTAACAATTATACCATTAAGGATTGAGCCACACTAATAAACTCAAGATTTTAAACGATCCTATTTACGGATTCATTACAATTCCCAACGCATTAATTTTTGATCTGGTAGAACACCCTTATTTTCAGCGCCTCAGGCGAATTTCGCAGTTAGGGCTCACCTACCTAGTGTATCCGGGAGCCTACCATACCCGCTTTCATCATGCCTTGGGTGCGATGCACTTAATGGGTAAAGCGGTGCAAACCCTGCGGCAAAAAGGGCAGGCCATTAGTGAGGCGGAAGAAGAAGCAGTACTTATGGCCATTTTATTGCACGATATTGGCCATGGTCCTTTTTCACATGCGCTGGAAAACTCTATTATTCCCGGCATTAGCCATGAGCAACTTTCGTTGGAATTTATGCAACGGCTCAATGCAGAAATGAACGGTAAGCTGAATCTGGCCCTGCAGATTTTCCAAAACATGTACCCCAAAAAATTTCTGCACCAGCTCATCAGCAGCCAACTGGATATGGACCGCCTGGACTATCTGCGAAGAGATTGTTTTTACACTGGAGTGAGCGAAGGCCGGGTAAATACCGAGCGACTGATTAGCATGTTGAATGTAGCTGACGATCAGATTGTAGTTGAAGCCAAAGGCATTTACAGTGTAGAAAAATTCCTGGTGGCCCGCAGGCTCATGTATTGGCAGGTGTACTTGCATAAAACAGTACTGAGTGCAGAATTCCTCCTTATTCAGGTTTTAATGCGCGCCAAGGAGGTTGGTCAGCTGTTAATGCCCAGCGTGCTAAAACCTTTTGTGCAAGGCCCGCTCCCCAAAAGCAACTTGCTGGAAGCCTATGCACAGCTAGACGATTTTGACATTATGGCGGCCCTTAAAGAATGGCAAAACGCAGAAGATAAAACCCTGCGCCAGTTAGCCAAAAGGCTACTCCACCGCGATCTACTAGGCGTAAGAATAACCAATGAACCGCCAGGACCTGAGCTCCTTAAAAGTTTACAAGAGAAAAGTGCGGCCAAATATGGTCTCTCGCCCGAAGAAGCCCGCTATATCTGCTTTACCGAGAAAATTTCAAACAATGCTTATAACCCCAAAAGAGACCGCATTAATCTCTTATACAAAGACGGAAGCTTGTTAGACATTGCCCAGGCGGCTGACCATTTGAACCTATCGGCCTTGAGCCAACCCGTTACCAAATACTTTTTATTTGCCCCAAAAAGCGTAATAAATAGTTAACGCGGCTTAATTTGTTAATTTTGGCGCCCATGGAATTTTCAGCGCAACAAATAGCAGAAATGCTTAACGGAAAGGTGGAGGGAAACCCTGACGTTACCGTGAGCAGCCTCTCAAAAATTGAAGAAGGCAAACCCGGCACCCTAAGTTTTTTAGCCAACCCGCAATACACCCCTTATATATACGAAACTCAGGCATCCATTGTAATTGTCTCAAAAGATTTTGAACCGGAAAAACCGTTGCAAACTACGCTGCTAAAAGTAGAGGATGCCTATGGTGCTTTTGCCAAGCTTTTAGAAGCTTACAATCAAATGCGCCATAATAAAGAGGGCGTTCACCCTAAGGCTTACGTTCACGAAAGTGCTCAAATTGGCCAAGGAGCCTACATTGGTGCAGGCGCTTGCATTGAAGCGGGGGTAAAGGTGGGAGACCACACCAAAATTTACCAAAATGTAACCTTGGGTGAAAACGTACAAGTGGGCGCCAAAGGCCTCCTGTTTTCTGGGGTTACGGTATACCCCGATTGTGTTTTAGGCGATGAGGTAACCCTGCATGCAGGGGCCATTATTGGTAGCGATGGTTTTGGTTTTGCCCCCAGCAATGCCAAAGGCTACAGCAAAGTTGCGCAAATTGGTAATGTAATTATTGAAGATCAGGTAGAAATTGGCGCCAACACGGTTATTGACCGGGCCACCCTGGGCAGTACCATCATCCGTAAAGGGGTGAAATTGGACAATCTAATTCAGGTAGCCCATAATGTGGAGATTGGCGAGCACACGGTAATTGCTTCACAAAGTGGTATTGCCGGGTCTACCAAAATAGGCAAGAATTGCATGATTGGTGGTCAGGTAGGTATTATTGGCCACTTAAAAATTGGCGATAATGTGAAAATTGCTGCGCAAAGTGGCATCGGCCAAAGCCTTAAAGACAACGCCATAGTGCAAGGCTCCCCGGCCTTTCCTATAGGCGATTACAAAAAGTCTTACGTATACTTCCGCAAGTTGCCACAGCTTGCGCAAACCATAGATGAGTTAAAGAAAAAACCATAAAGGGCCATGAGCACAAACCAACACACTTTAGCCAAGCCGGTAAGTATTTCGGGTACGGGTTTACACACCGGGGCTAAGGTTACCCTCACTATTAAACCAGCGCCAGCTAATCACGGGGTAGTTTTCAAACGCACCGATATTGAGGGCCAACCGGAAATTGCCGCCTTGGCCAAAAATGTTCTGGAAACGGCCCGTGGTACTACAATTGGGCTTTCGCCCGATGTTACCGTAAGTACCGTAGAGCATGTGTTAGCGGCCTTAGTAGGCTTAGAAATTGACAACGCCCTACTGGAAATAAACGGCCTAGAAATGCCCATTATGGATGGCAGCTCCCTGCCTTTTGTTGAAGCCATTGAATCGGTAGGTACCCAGGAACAAGATGCAGAACGGGAATATTTTGAGATTACCGAGCCCATTTCATACGAAGCAGAGAATGGCGAGGTAGAGCTCATGGCCGTGCCAGCCGACAAGTTTGAAGTTTCAGTGATGGTAGAATATGGCACCACCGTGCTAGGCAGCCAAAATGCCAGTCTTAAAAATCTGGCCGATTTTAAACAAGAAATTGCGCGCTGCCGCACTTTTAGTTTCTTGCATGAATTGGAATACCTCTTAGATAACGGCCTCATTAAAGGTGGTGACCTCAACAACGCCATCGTTTATGTAGATCAGGAAGTAGACCAAGCCACGCTGGAAAAACTGAAAGTGGCCTTTAAAAAAGATAATGTGGCCGTGAAGTCTAACGGCATTTTAGACAATTTAGACCTCCACTTCAGCAATGAAGCTGCCCGTCATAAATTACTAGACGTAATTGGTGACCTAAGTTTAGCGGGTAAACCCATCAAAGGCCGCATTTTTGCCACCCGCCCCGGGCACAAAGCCAACACCGATTTTGCTAAAATCTTAGCCCAAAAGATTAAAGAAGAGAGCCGCAGGGCTAAGGTGCCGCGCTACAACCCTAATGACAAGCCCATTTACAATGTGAACGAAATCATGGGTATCCTTCCCCACCGCCCACCTTTTTTGCTGGTAGATAAAATTACCGAGCTCAGTGAAGATCACGTGGTGGGGGTAAAGAGCGTGTCTATGAACGAAGATTTCTTTCAAGGACACTTTCCCGGGGCACCGGTTATGCCAGGCGTTTTGCAAATTGAAGCCATGGCTCAAGCGGGCGGCATTTTGGCCTTGAGCACCGTACCTGACCCCGAAAACTACCTCACCTTCTTTATTAAAATTGAAGAGGTGAAATTCAAAAGACAAGTGGTTCCTGGAGATACGCTCATTTTTAAATTAATCATGACGGAGCCCATACGGAGAGGCATTGTGAAAATGGACGGGGAGGCCTTTGTGGGTAACAACCTGGTATGCGAAGCCAAAATGATGGCGCAAATTGTAAAACAAAAAGAAAAGTAATGAACCAACCACTAGCCTACGTTCATCCCAGTGCTAAAATTGCCAACACCGTAGTAATTGAGCCTTTTACCACCATTCATAAAAACGTGGTAATTGAAGAGGGCACCTGGATTGGCTCAAACGTAACCATCATGGAAGGCGCGCGCATCGGTAAAAACTGCCGCATATTTCCAGGCGCTGTAATTTCAGCCATACCCCAGGATCTAAAATTTGAGGGGGAAGACAGCACCGTGGTAATTGAAGATAATGTTACCATTAGAGAGTGTGTAACCGTAAACCGCGGCACCAAGGCTTTAGGTAAGACCATCATTGGTGAGAACTCGCTGATTATGGCTACCGCTCACTTGGCGCATGACTGTGTGATTGGTAAAAACTGCATTGTGGTAAATGGCGTGCTTTTGGCAGGCCACGTAGAAGTAGGCGACTGGGCCATTATTGGCGGGTTAACAGCCGTGCAACAATTTTCTAAGGTGGGCACCCATGCTTTTGTAGGGGGTGGCTCGCTGGTGCGGAAAGACGTACCTCCTTTTGTTAAGGCCGCTAAAGAGCCCATTTCTTATGCCGGTATTAATTCTATTGGCTTACGCAGAAGGGGTTTTACCAATGAAAAAATTAATGAGGTGCAAAATATCTACCGCATCCTTTTTCAAAAAAATTACAACGTAAGCCAGGCCCTGGAAATTATTGAAACCGATTTTGAAGCCACCGCTGAGCGCGATGAGATACTCACCTTTATCCGCAACTCACAAAGTGGTATCATGAAAGGTTTTAGGCTGGAGTAAATGCATATTAGTTTTTCCAGGGCTGGTCGTCATTTTGGAGCCCAAACGGTTTTTAAAAACTTAGATTTAAGTTTAGAGCCTGGCCAGCGTGCGGCCGTTTTAGGAGGCAATGGCAGCGGAAAGTCTACCCTTTTAAAATGTACTTACGGAGCGCTTTCCCTTAGTGAAGGCTCCGTAACTTGGCAATGGGAGAACCAAAATCTATCGCCCTTCGAGGCGGCTCAAAAAATGAGTTATGCCGGGCCCTACTTTGAGCTGATTGAAGAACTTACTGCCCTGGACTTTCTCAAATATTACCAGCGTTTCCGAGATTTTAAAGGCGATACTACCCCTGCTTACATTCTGGAACAAGCATGGCTCTCTGAAGCACGCCAAAAGCCCATTACCCATTTTAGCTCGGGTATGAAGCAGCGCCTGAAACTAGCCCTGGCGCTATTTTCTGATAGTTCCGTAGTACTGCTGGATGAACCCACTTCTAACTTGGATCCCAAAGGAATGGAATGGTATCAAAAGCTTTTAAAAAATGAGCTGGAGAATCGCACCCTTTTGGTGGGCAGTAACTTTAGTGAGACCGAGACTTTTTTGTGTGAAGAAAAGTTAGAGTTGAAGGATTATCAGTAAGCAAGTTTTGTAACCGCAGACGTACTTCCTATTAAATTTAAAATTGCCTTAGCATTGGTAGAGGCTCTTAGCAGTATTTTTGCTAGTAGTTGTGAATGAGATTTAACGCTATTAATCAGAGGTTTAATCCTTTACTTCTCCTTTGTTGGAGTTACACTGCGGGCCCTAAACTATCTTTTGCCCGATAAGAGCGCTGATGAAAATCGCATTTGAGGTCCCTAACCATTTGATGCCGGCTCGCTAACTTCCCCTCAAAACCTTACTTTTGCCGCATTAAGAATTAAAAACATGGCAGACACTTCAGATATCCGTAATGGCCTTTGTATTACCTACTCAGGCGCTCCTCACCAAATCACCGAATTTTTGCACGTTAAACCGGGTAAAGGCCCGGCCTTTGTACGTACCAAAATGCGCAACTTAGACACTGGGCGCATGATTGAACACACCTTCCCCAGTGGTACCAAGCTAGACGATATTCGCATTGAAAACCGAAATTACCAGTTCTTGTACGAGGATCCCAGCGGCTTTCATTTTATGAACATGGACGATTTTAACCAAATCACCATAGCCAAGGAATTAATCAACTCACCACAATTCTTAAAGGAAGGGATGGAGTGTCAGGTGCTTTTTCATGCCGATGAAGACCGACCTTTAATGTGTGAATTACCGCAAAAAGTATCTTTAGAAATTACCTACACCGAGCCGGGGATTAAAGGTGACACCGCCACCAACACCCTTAAGCCTGCCACCGTTGAAACCGGTGCCGAAATTCGGGTGCCGCTTTTTATTGCCCAGGGCGAAAAAGTAGTGATTGACACGGCCAGCGGAGATTACAAAGAGCGTCACAAAGATTAATGGATTTTCCCAGACCTTACGCCCTTGAGGAGCTAGCTGAAATTCTTGAGTGTAGCTTTAAAGGTGACCCCATGCATCAAGTGTTGGGTGCCAATGAAATTCATGTGGTGCGCCCGGGCGATTTAGTATTTGTGGATCACCCCAAGTATTACCAAAAAGCTTTAGAAAGTAAAGCTACCACGGTAATAATCAATCAAGAAGTGGATGCACCTGATGGCAAGGGTCTTCTCATTGCAGAGGATCCCTTCAGTAAGTTTAATATTCTAACGCGGTTATTCCAGCCTTTTCAATCCGCTGGCCAGGCCATTGCCACCTCGGCTAAAATTGGTGAGGGCACCCAAATACAGCCCAATTGCTTCATTGGCCATGACGTGCAAATTGGTAAAAACTGCCGCATTCATAGCAACGTAAGCTTGTATGATGGTGTGGTGATTGGCGATGATGTAGTAATACACGCCAATACGGTTATTGGCTCAGATGCTTTTTATTATAAAAATCGCCCGGAAGGCCGCGATCAACTCCTTTCTGGTGGTACCGTAATTATAGAAAACCACGTGCATATTGGAGCCGCCTGCACCATAGACAAGGGAGTGAGTGATAGCACTTTTATTGGGGAGGGGACCAAAATTGACAATCAAGTGCAAATTGGCCATGATACCAAGATTGGCAAGAATTGCTTATTTGCCAGTCAAGTGGGTATCGCTGGCTGTGCCATTATTGAAGATGAAGTTATTCTATGGGGGCAAGTGGGCGTTTCCAGCGGCATTACCATCGGCTCTAAAGCCGTGGTTTTGGCGCAATCAGGCGTGGCTAAGTCTTTAGCGGGTGGTAAAACCTATTTTGGCTCTCCGGCCGAAGAAGCCCGTAAGAAATGGAAAGAGCTAGCGAGCATCCGTGTGCTGCCTGAACTCATTGAAAAACTCTAGTAAACCTACTCCTTCCCAGATTTCAGTCCTTGCTGTTTTGAGGGGAGATAGTACCGCTCATAAATCACTAGTAAAGCCGTAAATCCGTACACGGGCAAAGCGGCCTTATCCATGTCTAAAAAGTTATTGAGCAAGCCGTGCGTCCAGTAAGTCACTAATCCCATAAATACGGCCAGCGCTATGCGCTTGTGTTCTTTATCTTCTAAACCGTAGTATACACGTAGGCTGGTGGTTACAGTAAAATAAACCAGTGCCAAAACACTCAGCATTCCCATAACGCCACTTTCGGCCAGAGGGCCAATGTACTCACTGTGGGCATTGCCCAAATCACCGGCATTGGTGCTGATGATGGTTTTTTCATAAGGCTTTTGATAGGGTGCGTACAAAAACATGTAGGTACCAGGGCCAAAGCCTACCAGCGGGCGCTCCTGAAACATTCGTAAAGCAGACTTCCAGCGGTTAATGCGCTCCAAGTTAGAGGCATCAGTAGAGATATTACTAATGGATGAAACGTGTTCGGTAAGGTTATCACTACTGGTAGCCTGATTGCTTTCAAAACGGTCTAAGATGGCATCCTGGTAAAACCACAACAATCCGGCAAAAGCCGCTACAATTAGGAAAAAGGTAAAGCGGTTAATTTTTAAGACCACCAGCACTGCCACGCCTATGGCGGCTACCAAACTTACCCAGGCGGCCCGGGTAAATGACATGATTACCCCAACCACTAAAATGGTCAATAAGAGACTAGCCAATAACCTGCTGTTCAGGCTGTTATTTAACATGAATGCCAAGACGAAAGTTATAGGTATAAATAGCGCTAGCACAGCCCCGTACACCGTATGCTCCTTAAAAAAAGGAAACATCACCCAAACCGAAGCCTCGCGTGTGAAACCATTTTGAGCGTGCACCACCAAGGTGTAAATTACGGCCATAGAAAGCGGTATGGCGTATAGCCAGAAAAAGAGTTTTATGTTTTTAGGCTTTTTGAAGAGTTGGCTCATCAGATAAAAACAAACACTCACAAACCACAGCCGCGCGATAAAAAACTTGATGGAAACCAAGGGTAGCTCGCTAGTAATGCTGGTAACCAATACCCACAACAAGTTGAAAACCAAGGCCAGAGAAATGGGATGCAAGAAAACCTTTCGGTCAAAGCCTCCCCTGTACAGAATCTTGGCAAAGAATAAAATCATTATGCCCACAAAAAGGGGCTCGGTGGGCAAGGTAATTCCTACACCCAAATCTGGATTGAAATAAAATATAGAAAGCGGAGTAGCAAAAACCAGAAAAAGTAGAACCTTGTCTAGCGATAAAACAATGAGCGCCACCACCGCCAGTATAAACGGGAGAAGCAGACCCCAGTACATTTCGGTAACAATGAAAACCACGTTGAGCAGCGCCACGGCCAGCCCCACTAAGGTAACATGCGTCCGATTAATTTTATCGAGCCAGGCATTTTTCACCCTAGGCTTCTTTTCTTGAATTGCGGATAGTATCTAAAATTAAAATGCCAATTAGGGTTAAAGTGAAAGCACCTAAGGCACTTAGTACCACAATTAGCCAGCGTATAGGATAGGCTTTCTTTTCAGCCGGGTAGGCACGGTTCACCTGAAAAGTAGCTGGCAAAACTTCGGTAACATCTACCTGCGCCTGGTCATAGGCAGTTTTGAGTTTTACCACCTCCTCTTTTAAATAGGTAAGCTCATCGCGTAAAGAAACGTAGGTACCTCCGTATTTGGCCAGGGTGTCTAGTTTTTGCTCAATGGCTTTTACGGCAGAGCTATTAGGGCTTTTTTCAATGAGGGCCGTTGCTAGCTGTTCACTCAAGGCCGATGATTGCGACTCATAGTCATGCACGCCTTTGTAGCGTAGAAGGGTCAAGGAGTCTTCCAGCATTTTCACATCGCCTTTTAGCGCTGTGTACTCCCTTTTGATTATGTCTAAGCCTTTTTTAGCGCGTTCCTTTTGAATGTCATTTTTCACTTGATCTAAAAGCACCACAATATCATTGGCAATCATGGCAGCCGTATCTGGGTCTGTATCCAGCACGTTAATTTCCACACTCATGTACTCTGTACGTCTAAAGGAAATATTATCAGCATA
Organism: uncultured Bacteroidota bacterium; assembly: GCA_913057235.1. Classification (GTDB taxonomy): domain Bacteria; phylum Bacteroidota; class Bacteroidia; order Flavobacteriales; family Schleiferiaceae; genus CAJXNI01. Next base: position 36,667 of record CAJXNI010000003.1, on the reverse strand, counting down.
CGTTTTATACAGTTCCGTTTTCAAGTATTTGCTGTTGCTGTCAATATCGTAATGGCGGGCCAGATTGTATTTTTGAATAATCTGGTTGCGGATCTGATCAGAATTTAAAATTTGCAGCAGCTGTTCTGCTTGCTCCTCAGCCCCAAACTCCAGAATATCCTGTCCGCGTGAAGCAAACTTCTGCGGAAGCAAGGCTTTGGAAAGAGAGTTAGTGGTGGTAGGAAATACCGTTACCGTAGACTCATACTTGGGTTCAATAAAATAAGGCCCACTAAATACGGCCGCCAACAAGGCGGCTGCCAGCGTAACTAGTAGCAATGGTTTGCGCCAGCTGTAGAGGTACACTACCAGATTAGTGGAGTCAAAAATATTTTCGCGGTCTTGAGTTGATGTTGGCATGAAGTCCCGATTTTGAGGCGGCAAAAATAGCTAATTTGAGTTCTTTAATGAGATGCCAAACGTTGCTTTACCAAAACTATTGCCGCTTTAAGCGGAAGTAGCTTTAAAACCATGGCCCACAGCAGGGTAAATGCCAAAGCACCTAAAAATTGGGGAATCCAATTCAGCCCAGCCCACTCTCTTAATAAGTAGGCCGAAAAGGCAGCCAAAAAAGCGAAAACTAATAGACGAAGCCAGAAACTGGTGGCAAATTGGTAGCCTACTATTTTAAAAGAAATGGCCATTTGCACCAAGGCCGTTAAACTTTGGGTAATTACGGTGGCTACCGCTGCGCCATAGGCCCCGTAATTGGGAATGAGTATAAAATTTAAAATTACGTTTAGTGCAAAACCACTTAAGGCTACCCGGTTTAAAGTACCCAAATTGCCCCGGGCCGTTAGTAAAGTGCCAAAAATATAAGTGGCGCCAAAGGCAATAGAAGAAAAAACCAGCCATTGGAAAACCGGAGTAGATAGTTCAGGATGGTGGTGGTAAAGCGCACCCATAAGGCCACGCGCTGATGTAGCTCCGGCTACTGCCACGCCCACGCATAGCACCATCAGCAAAGTAAAAGCTAGGCGACTCAATTCCTTCACTGATTCCTTCCTCCCTAGCATTCCAGCAAACATGGGTAAGAGCAGAACCGAGAATAAGTAACCCGGTTGATTGATGGCATCTAACAAACGGAAGGCCTGCGCATAAATGCCATTTTCAAACTCCCCAGAAATTTGCTGAAGCATCACACTGTCTACCCGGGTGTACATCGCCATGAGCAAAATTAAGAGCGCATAAGGCAAGCTTTCGCGTATTTGCTTTTTAACGCGCTTAAAGCGAAAGGTAAACTTAAATAGCTGGGTTTTACGGTAAAGCATGATAAAACCTAAGCCCGCTGCAATAAGTAAGCTCACGGCCTGCAAAGCCGCAAAAAGGGTGACGGTCATTTGCCAACTTTCCATTGAACCGTAGAGGACTGCACCACAGAGCAAAATGGTCAGCAGCTTGTCTAAAACGCTCATGAGTGCATCCGCTTTAAAAAGGTGTAACCCGGCTAAATGCGACCGAAAAAAAACGATAAGGGAAAGCAGGAACTGATTAAATGCCAGCAGAAGCAACAGCGTAATGGCTTTTTGCACATAGCCCAAAAAGAAGCCAATGACTAAGGCCACCAGCAAATAAAAAAGCCCCAGCGCAAATTTAAAGGTGGTTAGCCTTGAGAAACTTTGTGCCAAGCGTTCAGGATTCTGGGCCATATTTCGATTGCTGTAATGCGAAAGCCCCAAATCCAACAAGATATTGAACATGAGCGTGTGGCTAAAAATAGCCGCATACAAACCATACGCCTCTACCCCAACCTGATTTTGCACCTGAAGGTCAATACCAAAAATCCAAAGAGGTTTCACCAGAAAATTCACAAACAACAACAGACTAAGGCTGCTCACAAACTGCTTCTGCATGCGGCTAAGGTAAATATTATTTGAGCCTATATTTGGCGCGTGAAAATAGCTGTAAACACCCGGTTTTTACTCCCCCATAAATTAGAGGGTATTGGTTGGTTCACCCATGAAATTTTTAAGCGCCTGGTGCAGCAACACCCGCAAATTGAATGGCATTTTTTATTTGACCGCCCTTTTGAACCCAATTTCATTTATGGCGAAAACGTGAAAGGTCATGTGCTCTACCCTCCTACCCGGCACCCCTTGCTGTGGCAGTGGTGGTTTCAGTACAGCGTACCCCAAAAATTAAAACAACTCAAACCACAACTATTGGTCTCGCCAGATGGCTTTGTTCCGCTGAAAAGCAGCACTCCCAGCTTAGCAGTTATTCACGATATTAATTTTGAACATCAAAAAGAGAATACCAGTAAACTAGTAGGCTGGTACCTGCGCAAATATTTCCCACAATATGCATACGCTGCTAAAAGGGTAGCTACCGTAAGTGCGTATTCACGAGAAGACTTAATAAAAACCTATCGCCTGCCGGCCGAAAAATGTGACTTGGTCTACAATGGGGTGGGTGACTTTTTCAAACCCCTGGCTCGGGAAAAGCAAAATGAGATTAAAAAATCCCTAACGGCCGGCAAGCCCTACTTCATTTTTATTGGCGCGTTAAACCCACGTAAAAATATTGATGGCATGCTGGAGGCCTATCAAATCTATCGGCAAAGGGGCGGCCTTGCCAAATTTGTGGTGGTAGGTGAAAAAATGTTTTGGAACCAAGAATTAGATCAAGTGTACCAACAACATCCGTTTAAAAACGATATCATTTTTACGGGGCGCTTGGAGCGCGAAGAACTGAACGAAGTGTTGGCCTCTGCGCAAGCATTAGCCTTTGTTTCGCATTTTGAGGGTTTTGGCATTCCTATTTTGGAAGCCTTTAAAAGTGAAGTGCCGGTAATTACGGCCACCAACTCCAGCATGCCAGAAGTGGCTGGAAATGCCGCCCTGCTTTGCAATTCAAGAGACAAGGAGTCAATAGCCCAAGCGTTTTTACAAACCGATGACGCCCAACTGCGAAAAGAGCTTATTGCCAAAGGCCGTGAAAGGGGAAAGGTTTTCCGTTGGGACCGCTCTGCCGAAATGATGTGGGCCAGCATTGAAAAAACCTTAGCTTAAAATGCCCAGACTGCGCAACTTTTTGAATAAAGACCTTCTGGAAGCAGGCTTAGACGAGGCAGGCCGGGGCTGCTTGGCCGGGCCCGTATTTGCGGCAGCGGTAATCTTACCTCGTAACTTCAGGGCTCCGCTGCTAAACGACTCAAAAAAAATTAAAGAGGTGGACCGTCAGCAATTGCGCTTAGAAATTGAAGCCAAAGCCCTAGCCTGGGCCGTTGCTTCAGTAGATTCCAACACCATTGATTCTATAAACATCCTGCAAGCAAGCTTTCTGGCCATGCATCGCGCTATAGCGCAACTGCAAAAAACACCCCAGCACCTATTGATAGATGGCAACCGCTTTAAGCCTTACCCCAAGGTGCCGCACAGTTGCCAAATTAAGGGTGACGGCCGTTTTAAAAATATTGCTGCCGCCAGCATTTTAGCCAAAACACATCGCGATGAATTCATGGAAAAAGCCCATCAAAAATTTCCACACTATCAGTGGAATCAAAACAAAGGCTACCCCACCCAAAAACATCGCCAAGCCATAGCCCAATTTGGCACAAGCCCTTACCACCGCAAAAGTTTTACGCTTTTGGCAAAACAGGTTAAACTAAAGCTCTAGCCCCTTTTATTTCTCGTAATTTTGCAAAAAATTCAGCCCCAGTCTATGAAGTTGCGCTTACTATGTCTGGCCCTCATTTTTTTGGCAGGCCTATCGGCTTGCGAAGATGAACAAGTAGCCCCCACCAACCTCTATCAGGCGGTGCCCACCAACGCGGTGGCCGTGGTAGAAATGAATAATGTGCCGGCCCTTCAAGAGACCTATCTTACGCATGTAGCCAATCAAAGCCTCAGACACACCAGCGTTTTTAAAGCTTTTGAGCAACAGCTAAAAAAATTTACCCTTGCCTTGGAAGCCGAAACCCTCAACCAATTTTTAAAAGGCCGTCAGGTTTTGGTGAGCGTGCTGTTGAGTGGGGCCCAAAAATATGACGCGCTATTGATTACCCAGGCCGATGCCGCTTTTGAAAAAAACCTGAGCCAGGCCTTAGCCCAAAACTATTCAGGCAAAAGTTTTAGCTACGCGGGTGCCAAAATATTTAGCTTCACGCAGGCAGAGAACGGTGATGGCCTTTTCCTGAGTTCCTTCCAGAATTTACTTTTTATTAGCCCTAAAAAAAACCTGGTAGAAGCAGGGCTGCGGCAGATCAGCAGTGAAATAAGTCTTTTGAATAACGTAGAATTTCAAAAGCTGATGCAAACCCGCAATGCTAAAGATTTAGCTAATTTGTTTGTAAATCTAGAAGAGTTGCCAGCCTATGCCAAAGCACAATTGCCCCAGGCAGAAACGGAATTTTTAGCGCAAATGGGCTCGTGGGCCGAGGTAGACCTGCAAACCAGTGCTGATCAATTGCTTTGGAGCGGTCTAATCACTTACCCACAAAATCAGGCATTTTTTACCGAAACCTTTAAAAGCATTCGTCCGCATGAAAGTATGGCCGCTCAAATAATACCGGCCAATTTTGGCTTTTGGGTCAACTACAATGTGGGCAATATTGGCGATTTCCACCGCGCCTACCAAAGCTACTTGGAGCAGAGGGGAGAATGGGCCGGCCATCAGGATTTACTAGATAAACTCCCCCCCAAGGCCTTAAATTTAATGGAGCAATGGGTAGATACCGAAATGGGCGTTTTCAAGGCCGGGCGCAGTGAAGGAATCAGCAATAGTTTCGCCTACCTGCGGCATCGTGGCAGTGCCGAAGCCGTGAAAAATAGCCTTGCCCCCTTTACAGACAGCACCTTTGTGGAAGGCTACAGAGGATATGTAGTGCAAAAGCTGGCGGCTCAAAACGCCTTGCCCCGGCTCTACGGACGACTATTCCAGGGTTTTCATTACCCCTATTACACCCTTACCGAAAACTATGTAGTTTTTGCGCAAAACCTGCCGGCTTTAAAGTCACTGCTTAATGACATACTGGCCCAAAAAACCCTGGTCAATCAACCCTCCTACCTCAGCTTTAAAAATCAACTCCCTGGCAACAGCCATATTTTAGTCTGGGCCGCTAACCCCCATTTTTTAAGCCTGGTAAGTGATGTAGCACCTGAATTCAAAAAAACAGAAAAGGCTTTAGCCGATAGTTTGCAAAACCTCAAATGGATGGCTCTGCAAATCAAGGTTTCAGAGCAAGGGGCCTTTACCAATGGTCTGCTTTTGCATGAAAAGCCCGTAGACGAAAAGGTAAGCCGACTGTGGACCACCCAATTGGACCATCCGCTGCAAAGCGAACCGCAATTTTTAAAAAACCATGTTACGGGCAAGTTTGATGTGGCCGTTACCGATGAGAAAAACCAGTTACACCTGTTGAGTAAAGATGGTAAGTTATTTTGGTCCAGGGCCTTAGACGGCCCCATGCTAGGTGAAATCCGGCAAATTGACGTGTACAAAAACAACAAACTGCAAATGGTTTTTAACACGGCTCAAAAACTGTATGTGGTAGACCGTTTGGGACGCGATTTGGAAGGCTTTCCGGTAAGCTTACCCGCAACTGCTACCGCCCCTGTGGGAGTTTTCAACTATGATGACGCCCGCAACTACCGCCTGGTAGTACCCTGTGGCCCCAAACTGTTCAATTACAGCGTGAAGGGACAGCCCGTAAAAGGCTGGGACTTTAAGACCGCGGCCAGTGATATTATTAGTGAGCCCCAGCATTTTAGCGTAGCCAAGCGTGACATTATTGTTTGCCTTAGGGCCGATGGTAAACTCTACCAGCTCAATCGCAGGGGCCAGGAGCGCTTTGTGGTTGACGAAAAAATTGAGGAACTGAAGACTTCCTTTTACCTCCGCCCAGGCGAAACCTTAAAGGAGTCTGAGCTGATAGCTGGAAGTAATTCGGGCAAAATGTACGTGATCAATCCACAAGGAAAAATTGATGCTCTCTATTTAGATGAAACCAAACCAGCTGACCATCTTATTTACCGCGATGGGCGTTATATTTTTACCTATGATGAGGAGTTAATCGTTAAGGAAACCCAGCAGCCTTTTACGGTTAGCCTGGAAGATGAAATTACGGTTAAACCCAAAGCCCTTACGCTGGCCAACAAATTTTATGTAGGTGCTTTTTCCGCAGAAGCTGAAGAAATTAGAGTTTTTAATACCGAAGGAAAATTGCTGGAAGGATTTCCCATTTTTGCCCAGGGACCTTTTGACATGGGTTCATTAGATCAAGATGGGAAATTAAACCTGGTAACCTACACCAAGGATGGCACCCTAATCTGCTATTTGATTCGTTAGCTCAATAGCTATGGAAAATTAATTGACTTATCAAGGCCGACAAAGGAGTCTGACCATTATTAAAGGATAGGCAGGGGGGCTCAAAAAAAAAGTGGCCTTATTTGGTAAAAAGTAAGAAGCTACCCCGTACATGGGCTTCTAGGCATCTGCCATATCTACCTTTTCTCGCTCGCAAAATTGCTGCAGCTTGTCATAAACCATGCGCTTCATATTTCACCCTCTTACCAATTATATATAGGAAAAACTCAAGTCTGCCGAGGGCCTATATTTGATAGCTTTCCTGATTTGCTGAATGGTTTCATCAACCGGCTTGTTAAAAGCAATGGTAGCAGCCATGAGCGCTCCCACACTAGTTCCTCCTGCGTAGTCAAAAAGAATATCATACTCTTTTATTGCCTTAAAAAACTTTTTGAGGCTGTCTTTTAAACGTAAATTATGGTAATAACGGCTATCTGATCACTGAGAGCTATTCAAGGAGAAAAGTTTTGTTTATGCTTAAATGCCAATCACTAAACTAACAAGTTTGCTATTTAAAAAAACTGTCTAGGTAGCCATCCTTCAAAATTACCTTTGTTTTTTATCCTTTTGGGGATGGTTTTCAATAAGGCCCTCTAGCGCAGCTCCAGCGATTGACCCGGCTTAACCTCTTCGCCAATGTACATGCCGTTGCGTTCATAAAGCTCTTCTAACCTTATGGCAAACTTTTGCGCAATGCTGTACATGGTTTCACCCTCTTTTACCACGTGGGTTTTGTGTTCCCGGGCAGACTTTCTGCGCTTAGGTTGCAGGTACACAATATCACCGGGCTTTAACTGAGCATCGTGCCGCAGCTCATTATACTCCAATAACTCATCGGGTTTTTTATCAGTCAAAAGGGCTATGCTTTCAAAGCTATCGCCTTCGCGGGCCACCACGTACTCCACATGATTGGCCGATACATTCACATAAAGTTCTTTGCGAACTTCGGGACTTACCTCATCTACATCAAAACCTTCCAAGTCGTACTTATGCAGTTGGTAGCGTTCTATCAGGTCAATGAGCCTATCGGCATAGCGCCTGTCCGTAGCGTAACCTGCCTTGCGTAAGCCTTTGGCCCAGGCCTTGTAATCAGTAGGGTTTTCCTCAAAAAGGCCGGCATAGCGGCTGCGGTTTTTTAAAAAAAGTGAATGATCTCTAAAGCTATCTTCTGCGTTTTTGTATTTCCTGAAACACTCCCCTTTCGCATCGTCATCGTGGTAAACCTTGCCGCCCTTCCAGTCTAAGTGGCACTTAATACCAAAGTGGTTTTTAGCTTCGGTAGCCAGGAAACTTTGCCCGCTGCCACTCTCTAAAATGCCCTGCGCCAAAGTAATGCTGGCGGGTATGCCGTACTCTTCCATTTCGGCAATAGCCACCTTGTGCCATTTTTTTATGTAGGCCTCGGTGGCGCTTTGTTGTGCCAGTAGCTGAAAAGTAACTAAGCTAAAAAGGATGCATTGTTTAAGCCTCATAAATGATTGTGCGTTTATGCTGTTTTTTTAATTTTTGGTTCATGCCCGATATACCTTGCAAACCGCCACTGTGCAGGGCTAAAATGCGGGTGCCAGGTTGAAAATAATTTGCGTGTATTAACTGGTAAATGCCAAACAGCATTTTGCCGGTGTACACCGGATCTAGCTTAACGCCCGTTTTTTCGAAAAACGTATTCATGAATTCAATCAATTCATCTGTTACCTTGGCATAGCCTCCAAAATGGAAATCGGCATTTACTTCAAAATTAGCCAGCCGCCTGGTAACTTCGGTGGGGCTTAGGCCATAGTTCTCCCCTAAACTTTCAACATTTTGAGTAAGGGTTTGCTTCAAATACCCCTGGTCTTTTAAAGCCGAAAAAAACAGAAACTGCGTGGGATATGCGCTCAGTAGCAGACCGCTAGCGGTAGTGCCGGTTCCCAGGGAGGCGCAAACCCAGTCAAAGGGCTCATTAACTTCCTTTAGAATTTCGGTGCAGCCCTTTATGCCTAGCGATCCTTTACCGCCTTCTGGGATGATGTAGCTTTGCGGGTAACTCTCCTGAAGCTGAGCTATAAAGCCAGGCTCGTCTTTCTCTCGATACGCTGCGCGGGTAATAAACTCCAGTTCCATACCTTGAGCGCGGCAAAAGTCTAAGGTGGGATTGTGCTGTAGCTCCTCCCCCCTTACCAAGGCCCGGGTAGGAATTTGTAAGTGCTTACCCGCTGCAGCCAAAGCCGCCAAATGATTTGAAAAAGCTCCGCCAAAGCTCAAGACCTCTTGCTTGGTACTTTGCTCAAAATCTTGCCAGTAATAGCGCAGTTTTCGCCATTTATTTCCGCTCACCTGCGGGTGAATCAAATCATCGCGCTTAAGCCAAATTTGCACGCCCTGCAGCTCTAGCAGCGCCTCGCAGGGCGATGGTAATTGCAAGCTAAGCGTCAAGCTATTTTAATTTTTCATTTTGTTGATGGCGTTGGTGATCGCGCTGTGTTTTTAATTGCATCTTGGCATCAAAGGCGGCCTGCAAATTGGTATTGGTTTGATTGGCCAAACACAACACCACAAAAAGCACATCGGCCAATTCTTCACCCAGGTCTTTTTGCTTATCACTTTCTTTCTCACTTTGCTCACCATACCTGCGCGCAATAATGCGGGCCACCTCTCCTACTTCTTCGGTAAGCTGTGCCATGTTGGTCAATTCATTAAAATAGCGCACGCCATGATTTTGAATCCACTGGTCTACAATTTCCTGAAGTTCTTCTATGCCTTTACTCATTGCTAAAATTTGCGAGCAAGTTAAAAATTAGCCCCTTCAGCCCGGGCTTCAAAAACCTTAAATTCGCCCCACTAAAAGCATTTTATGTCAATTGAAGTACAGCAGATCACCAAGCTTTATGGCCAGCAGGCCGCTTTAAATGAAGTAAGCTTTAAGGTGGGTAAAGGTGAAATTGTAGGTTTTTTAGGGCCCAATGGCGCTGGTAAAAGTACCATGATGAAAATCTTAACGGGTTACCTACCGCAAAGCACCGGCACCGCCAAAGTTTGTGGTTTAGACGTAATGGAAGAAAGCATAGCCGTGCGTAAAAAAGTGGGCTATCTACCCGAACACAATCCGTTGTACCTGGAAATGTATGTGAAAGAATACCTGCAATTTATGGGAGGGCTGCATCAAACGGCTAAAAATCAAGTAGATCCTATAATTGAAAAGGTGGGGCTTTCGCCCGAAAGGCATAAAAAGCTGGGGCAACTTTCCAAAGGATACCGCCAGCGGGTGGGCCTGGCAGCTGCCTTGTTGCACAACCCTGAGGTATTAATTTTAGATGAACCTACCACCGGCCTTGATCCCAATCAATTGGTGGAAATACGCAACCTGATAAAAGAGGCCGGGCACGAAAAAACGGTAATGCTTAGCACCCACATTATGCAGGAGGTAGAAATTCTGTGTGATCGTGTAATCATTATTAATAAAGGGCAAATAGTAGCCGATAAACCCACGGCAGATTTACAGAACTTAAACAAGGGCACTTCTTATGAGGTGGAATTTGATGCCCCTACCACCGCCTCTCAGCTTCGTAAAATCACGGGCATTGCATCCGCGGAAGCGCTAAACACCGCCAAAACTTTATGGCGCCTAGAGTCCAAGGGGCAAGAAGATGTGCGCAGTGCTGTATTTAAATTTGCCGTAGCCCATGAATTAGTGGTTTTGGGAATAAAACAAGAAGAACATAAATTAGAGCAGATTTTTCAACAGCTCACTCAGTCTTAAAATGAAATACCTAAACCTAACACTGCTCATTGTAATCCTTTTAACCCTGATGGCCTGCGAGCAAGTGGCTATCACGGTAGTTGAAGAGGCCAGCGAAGTCCTTATTAAAGAGAACTCAGCAAAAAAAGAAGCCACCGGAAGAAAAGGTAGGTCTCTAAAAAGGAATGGCACTTATACCGTGAAAAATAAAAGTGGTACCACTTCAACCTTTACGCTTGTGAATGGCCTCAAAGAAGGCCAGGCCACTCAAAACTTTGGCAATGGTAAAATTTGGAAAGAGGTTACCTACAAAAAAGGTCGCTTAGATGGACTGGCAAAGGTCTACAATCAGGCGGGAGACCTCGTACGAACGGTAAACTACAAGGCTGGGAAAAAAAGTGGCCTCTACACCCGTTACTACCCTAGTGGCAACAAAAAGCTGGAAATTGAATACCTGGAGGATTTCCCCCTACCTGGCATTTACCAACGTGATGCGCGTGGCCATGAAAACCCTGGACCTGATATTTCAGTGGAAATTGTAGAAAGTACTGGTGATAATCGAGAACAACTAAAGAGATGGATAATAATGCTAAATGGAGGCGCAAAGCTCCAAAAAGCCTATTTATTTGTGGAACAAGATCACTATCAAGACAACATAACCAACCTAAAGCCCTTTGCAGTGGAAAAAAATAACTCCGGAGAATTCAGCCATGTATTTAAAGCTGCAGAAGGTGTACAAGCTGATCTAACCGTACATCTGTACGGGCACTACGAAATTTACGGAGGGGTCTTAGCCTGCGCTTACAAAGAGGTAAAACTCCAGTTTGGTCAGTAGCGGAGCTACTTTTTACGAATGTAAATCTGAATGGGCACCCCGGAAAAATTAAAATTCTCACGCAGCTTATTTTCCAGAAAGCGCTTGTACGGATCTTTTACATATTGGGGTAAATTGGCAAAAAAGGCAAAAGCGGGAGTTTGGGTTGGCAGTTGCGTGCAAAACTTAATCTTCACGTGTTTTCCCTTGGTAGCGGGGGGCGGATAGTTTTGAATCAATGGCAGCATTAAATCATTGAGCTTGCTGGTAGAAATACGCTGCTTTCTGCGTTCGTAAACCGCAACTGCTTCCTCAATAGCCTGGAAAATACGTTGCTTATTCAAGGCACTCATAAAAATCACCGGCACATCTGTAAAAGGCTCCAGGCGCTCTAAAATCATGTTTTTATACTGCTTGGCGGTATGGGTATTTTTCTCAATGGCGTCCCACTTGTTAACCAGCACAACCACCCCTTTACGGTTTTTCTCTGCCAGGGAAAAAATGGATAAGTCCTGCCCTTCAAATCCGCGCTCCGCATCTACCAATAAAAGGCAAACGTCACTTTCCTCAATGGCTCTAATGCTTCTCAGTACTGAGTAGAACTCCAAATTTTCGCTTACCCGCGATTTCTTGCGCAAGCCGGCCGTATCAATCAACAAAAAATCGTTGCCGAACAATTTATAGCGGGTGTTTATGGCATCTCGGGTAGTGCCTGCCACCTCGGTAACAATGTTGCGTTCTTGCCCGGTTAGGGCGTTAATGAAAGATGATTTCCCCGCATTGGGGCGGCCAATAATGGCCAGCTTAGGCAGGTCTAATTCTTCAGGGTCCTGTTCCGCAGGAAGTTTCTCCACCAGCGCGTCTAAGAAGTCTCCGGTGCCACTACCATTTATAGCTGATATGTTGAAAACCTCCCCTAAACCCAAACCGTAAAACTCAGCACTCATGGTTTGCCGCAAGGCATTATCTACCTTGTTAGCCACCAACATCACCGGTTTCTTGGTTCTGCGTAAAAGATTGGCTACCTCTTCATCCATTCCCGTGGTGCCGCTTTCTGCGTCTACCACAAAAACTATGAGCGAAGCTTCTTCAATGGCTATTTCAACTTGTTTTCGGATTTCGCCTTCAAAAACATCGTCAGAACCTGTGATGTAACCTCCGGTGTCTATTACTGAATATTGCCTGCCAATCCATTCACCTTTACCATAAATGCGGTCACGGGTTACCCCAGACACGGAGTCTACAATGGCTTTACGCTGGCCGGTAAGGCGATTAAATAAGGTGGATTTCCCTACGTTAGGGCGGCCTACTATGGCTACAATGTTAGACAAGGCTATGGAATTTGCCGCAAAAGTAACTAATATTAGTAGGCTAAAGACTTAGGCCTTTACTACCAACTTTTTCTTTTGGGCATATTCATAAATATCAACCACTGAGTTTCCTCCAATTTTGGTAAGAATACGCTGTTTGTAGGTGCTAATGGTTTTTTCATTGAGCTTCATCTCTTCGGCAATAGCCCGGTTATTTAAACCGGCACAGAGCAAACGAAGCACCTCATTTTCTCGCTTACTCAGCTTTTTAACTGAGTGTGTCTGAGTATCGGTTTTTGACGCTTCCTTTAGCTTTAACATTCTTTTTACTGAGCGGTATAATTCTAAAGGCTTAGCGTCTTTATTTAGATAACGAATTCCCTGTTTCTTGGTTTGATTGGTCAAATGATTATAATCTGCCGGATCGGCCAGCCAAAGCACCTTTAAAGCCGGGTTTTTAGTGCGTAGTTGTTTGATCACTGAGTCATTTTCAGCCCTTAGGTTGTAATCTGCCATAAGCAACTTAGCCTGACTAATTTTTCTGTTTTGCAGCAGTTCTTCTATACTAGCCACCTCAGAAGCTACAACAATTTGTGGCTGCTGTTCTAACAGCATTTTGAGCCCATTACGCAATAATTTATGCGGATAGGCTAATACGATACGTTCCATTTGTTCCCTGTTTAATTCATGGGGTAATTTTTATTTAAAAAAGGTCCCTAGTCTTTTTTAAATTACCCTGCAATCTAATTAACTCACGTGTACAAAATTAAGTTATTTGAGATTATTTGGAATGAGGCATACGGGAATAGGTTGCATTTTGTGCTGATTAGCCCCATGGTGCTTCTCAAAAATCTCCATTACCTGCTTTTGGCGACCAGTAAAATTATCAGCGCCCTTGCCCTGTTCTTTTTGCTGCATAGCCCATTCCAGCTCAGGATAGGTGGCGCCTATTTGGTCTTCATCAGTGCGGTCATCGCCCCAAAGGCCATCAGTGGGTGGTGCTTCCATTATGGCTTTATGCACGCCCAGTTCTTCGCCTAGTTGATACACCTCGGTTTTAAGCAAATCGGCAATGGGGCTTAAATCTACTCCGCCATCGCCATACTTAGTGTAAAATCCCACGCCAAAGTCCTCTACCTTATTGCCCGTGCCGGCCACCAGTTTTCGCTCCAAAGCGGCAAAATAATAGAGGGTACTCATTCGTAAACGGGCGCGGCTATTCACTAAACTCATTTGGCGTTGCTCACTATCGGCAATGTTGGGCAAGGCCCCAATAAAGGCATCAAAAACAGGGGTTAGGTCTACCTGCACCTTGCTCACATTAGAATGTTGGACTTGTAAATTGGCTATGTGCTGTGCGGCCCTAGTTACCTGATCTGTGTTTTGGTAAATAGGCATTTCCACGCAGGTTACCGGGTAGCCGGTTTGGGCCACTAAGGCCGAAGTAACCGCACTGTCAATACCTCCGCTTACGCCCACTACAAAACCCTGCATACCCGACTGACGGGTATAATCTACTAACCAATCTACAATATGATTTACTACTTCCTTCGTCTTCATCATTTCTTAGAATAGAAATCCAAAACTGAGCGCCACATAATCTAAGCGATAGTTAAAACGCTCATTCAACCTGGGATCTTCCGCTCTTATATTATCAAATAAAGAACGATTATAGGTCAAACTCACCAGTATGGAACTTTCGCCTCCCAACGAGTATTCTGCCCCAATGCCAAATCTAAAAATGGTATTAAAAAAGTTTACATAGGAATCCAGACGCTGGTTGTTGGGAATTTCAGGGTCAAAAGTTACGCCATCAGAAGTTCTAAAGGCGGGCACCAAACCAAATTCAGCGCTGTAGGTAAAGTAGCCAAATTCGCGGGTGCGCATTTTCAATAGAATCGGAAACTGCAGATAGCCCGGGTTGTAATCGCTTAAGGTGTCATTCACCTGTAGCTCTCCACCTCTATTAATCACTTCAAAGCCACTACTAATAGCATATTGCTCTGCAAAACGGTATTCTACAATTCCACCAAAGCCAAATTGCAGCTTACCACCGGTTTCAGCCTTGGGCATATCAGTGCTGAGGTAACTTACAATGGGGGTGGCGTGTATACCAAACTTAAAATTTTGGCTTAAGGCCGATGCAGTACTGCCCAGAATAAAAAATAGAGCCAGTACCATATTGCTACGCGTCACGTTCATATCTTAATTTTGGGCAAATTTAAAAGCTATCTATGCCGCAGCACAGAATAAATCGTTTTTATGTTAACATCATGCTGCTCATTGTGGGAGTGAGCATTACAGCTTGCAATTCTGAACCCGAAATTGACACCCGCTCGGTGCAGATTGAAACCCGTTTCAAACGATTTGATCAGGCCTTTTTTGAAACCGATACCACCCATTTCGAAACCGCTTTAGCCGAGGTAAAGAAGCAGTACCCCCTCTTTTTTCAAAACAACGGCACCCTGCGTTTTTGGCGCAACTTACGGACGGAAGAATTGCGGAATAAATTGCACCAAAAAGCGCAAAAAATTTTTGGTGATTTAGAGCCAGAAAATGCACAGCTCGATTTGCTTTTAAAGCATTACTATGCCCTATTTGGTACGCAAGACACGCTGAGCTTTTTCACCCATATCTCGCGCTTAGACTTCAACTACCCCATTCTTCCGGCAGACTCCGTCTATTTTGTAGCCCTGGATCTTTACCTGGGAAAAGAAAGTCCCTTTTACCAAGGCATGCCTCGATACCTGGCCTACAATAGGCAACCCCAATTTTTAGTAAGAGACCTAGGCTACACGCTTTATGAAAATCAAGTAAATCGTAAAAAAGTCAATGAAACCTTGCTGGAGGCCATGGTCTATTTTGGCAAGATCTACTATCTGCTGGAGCAAAGTATGCCAGAAATTACCGAAGCCGATTTAATGCAATACCCCCCAGATAAATTAAAATTTGCCCAGGAACACGAAAAAGAAATGTGGGTGTATTTTATTGAAAATCAACTTTTGTTCAGAAGCTCTGCAGATGCCAAACGCAGGTTTATAGACGTGGCACCCTTTTCTAAATTCAGAACCGAGTTGGATGTAAATACCCCGGGGCAAATCGGGCATTGGTTTGGCTATAAAATCGTGAAAGCCTTTCACGCCCAAAACCCGCAGCTCAGTTTCCAGGAGCTCATTGCAGAAAATGACGCGCAAAAAATCCTGAAGTTATCGGCTTACAAGCCTTAAACTTTACCTTTGCCCGCCTAAAAACAAACGCCATGGCAAGCCATACTTCAGATATTACCTTTAGCATTGAGCTAGACGAAAACAAAGTGCCTGAGAACATCAAGTGGAGTGCCCCCGATAGCGGCATTGAAAACTCCAGTACCAAGGCCACCATTGTTTCGGTATGGGATGACAAAGCCCAGGAAACCCTGCGCATAGACCTTTGGACAAAAGACATGCCGGTAGACCGCATGAAAAAATTTGTGCATCAAAACCTCCTGGCTTTAGCCGATACCCTAGAAAGGGCCGCTAACGAAAAAGAACAGGCGGCTGAACTACGGGAATACGCCATTCAATTAGGCGAAAAAATGAATATTCTAAAGCGCGGAAACTAGCGGACTAGGCCTTGGTTTATGGTACCAATGTAATTGAGTAGTTCCGTTTTTCCGGCCCCATTTTCAGCCGAAGTAGCAAAAAACACCGGCATTTCCGCCCAGCTTTCCAGCATTTTTTTGGAGTAGACCTTTATGTTTTTATTCAGCTGATTGTCTTTGAGTTTATCGGTTTTGGTAAATACCATACTAAAGGGTACCTGGCACTCGCCCAGCCATTCCATAAACTCTAAATCAATTTTTTGAGGCGGGTGGCGGCTGTCTAAAAGCACAAAAAGATTCACCAACTGCCTGCGCTCCAAAATATAATCCTCTATAAGCTTCTGAAATTTGCGCTTGGCCGTTTTGCTCACCTTGGCAAAACCATAACCCGGTAAATCTACCAAGTGCCACTCTTCATTAATTAAAAAATGGTTGATGAGCTGGGTTTTTCCCGGGCGACCACTGGTTTTGGCCAACTTCTTATTGTTCGCTAAGCTGTTAATCAGGCTGCTTTTACCCACATTACTTCGGCCGATGAAGGCATATTCAGCTCTTTCGCTTTGCGGGCACTGCTCAATTTTAGCGCTGCTGCAAACAAATTCCGCTTTTTTAATTTCCATGCCGCAAAGGTACACGCCTTGGGCAGAAAGACCCCAGGCTTGAAGCCTTTGGATTTAATACTTTTACCCCATGCGCTTCAAAACATTTTTTTCCAACCTTATGGCCGCTGCCTTGCTGGCCAACTGCACACCCGAGGAATCGGGTAAAACCGTACCTAACACACCAGCCGGTGCTTTGGCTAAAAATGTGCGCTACCTGGCTTTGGGCGATAGCTACACCATAGGCACGGCCATTGGCAAAGAGAATAGCTACGCCAGTCTTTTGGCCGATAGTCTGGAAAGCCGATCGGAAATTGATTCAGTATACCTAAAAATTATTGCCCAAAACGGCTGGACCACCGGTGATTTACAAACGGGCATTAATCAAACGCAACCCGATTCAAGTTTTGATCTGGTGAGCCTCTTAATTGGCGTAAACAACCAATATCAAAAGCGTTCTTTGCAGGAATATGAGCGCGAGTTTAGAGCACTGTTGCTCAAGAGTATAACTTTGGCTCAAGGCCGAAAAGAAAGGGTGCTTGTGCTCAGCATTCCAGACTGGGGTAGCACCCCTGCAGGCGCTGCCAACCGTTCGCAAATTGCGCAAGAAATTGATACCTTTAATGCCGTCAATCAAGCCTTAAGCGATTCTTTGGGCGTTTCTTATTACAACATAACCCCCATCAGCCGCACGGCCGTGCAAGACTCCAGCTTGGTGGCTAATGACGACTTACATTTTTCGAAAGAAATGCATGCCTTATGGCTCAATAAGATTTTTGATTCCGTAGCAAAACAGGTACTAGATTAAATTACCGCACCAGCAATTTCTGCGTACTCACCCGCCCCGCCTGCTCAACTTACACTTGGTAAAAACCAGGCGGTAGGTTTATGGGTACGCTGGCTTTTTCGCTTGGCGTAAGTTCTTCTAGTTGTACCGAAGCCTAACTTTCAAGAAAATAGTAAGACGAAAAACACCCCCTCAAAAGGCATTTGCCTAAATGATCCGTCCGTTGGTCTTGCTCCATTTCCCCACCCTTCCCCACTTTTCTTCATCGCTGTAAAACAAGGCTTTAACCGATACTTTTTACCCAAACTTACCGTTAAGGTGGGAAAACTTATCAACAATGTGGAGGATAGTGGTAAAAGGTGGGAGTATATTTTTAATTTTGACCTAAGAAGTCATCAATAGCTAACATGCTGAATTTGATAGGGGTACATGAGTGTAAAATGGATGCCAAGGGCCGGGTAGCAATACCCAGTGCTCTTAAGAAGCAGCTATTGCCCTTATTGGAGCGTGGTTTTGTGCTCAAGCGCAGTGTGTTTCAAAAGTGCCTGGAGTTGTATCCCATGCAAGAGTGGGAGCGCACCATGAACAAGGTGAACAAGCTTAACCGCTTTGTAAAAAAGAATAATGACTTCATACGCATGTTTACGGCCGGAGTAAAACTGGTAGAAGTAGATTCCAACGGCCGTATCAACATCCCTAAAGACCTCATGAATTTTGGCGGTTTGCGGGGAGAGATAGTGCTGTCATCGGCCGTAGGCTTAATTGAAGTATGGGACAAGCAGCGCTATGAAGAGGCCATAAGCAACCCAGAGGTTGACTTTGGCGATTTAGCAGAAGATGTTATGGGCAGCCTCAATGACACTGAGGATGAGCTATCATAAACCCGTTCTTTTACAGGAGTGTATTCGGCAATTACAGCTTAAAACCGGAGGTGTGTACGTAGACGCCACCTTTGGTGGAGGCGGCCACAGCCAACTGATTCTGGAGCAATTGAAAGGCGGGCAACTTTTGGGTTTTGACCAAGATCCAGATGCCCGGGCCAACACTTTAGAAGATAAGCGCTTTACGCTGATACCCGCCAATTTCAGGCATCTGAAAAAAATGCTGCGTTTGCATGGAGTACGTGAGATAGATGGCCTGCTGGCCGATTTTGGGGTTTCCTCCCATCAGCTGGACGCAGCCGAACGGGGTTTCAGTCTGCGTTTTGATGCCCAGTTGGATATGCGCATGAACCCCGATAAGGAGCTCAGTGCCCATCAGGTACTGAACACCTACAGCAGCGAGGAACTGGCGCGGGTCTTACGCGACTTTGGCGAGTTTAACCGACCCAACGGGTTGGTACGGCAAATCATAAACAGTCGCCCCCTAAACACCACGCAAGAGCTGAAGGAGGCTCTGGATAAAATGGCACCCCGGCATAAAGCCCATCAATTTTGGGCGCGTCTTTTTCAGGCGGTGCGCATAGAGGTGAACGAAGAAATAGCAGTAATTGAAGAAATGCTGGAACAAGCCACTGCCCTGCTGAAACCAGGTGGTCGCTTGGTATGCCTTAGCTACCACTCCTTAGAAGACCGGCCGGTGAAAAATTATTTCCGCTACGGAAACTTTCAGGGGGAGCCTGAAAAAGATTTTTACGGGAACCTCATCAGGCCCTTGGAGCCGGTAAACCGAAAGCCCATTGAGGCGAGCCCAGAAGAAATTGAAGAAAACTCAAGAGCGCGCAGCGCCAAACTTAGAGTAGCTCAAAAATTGTAAAACGTGGCCTTACTAAATAAAAGCAATCCGAAAAGAAACTTGAGCCGACTGCTCACTGGTCGCTTTTTAACCATTGAGCAGTGGGAAAAAAACTGGCCGGTACTCACCTTCATTAGCCTGTTGGCCCTCATTATGATTAGCAGCAGCCACCTGGCCGATGAGAAAACCCATCGCATTAGCGAAATGCGCGAACGGGTAAAAGAACTGAGCTCTGAATACATTGAATTGCACTCGCACCTGATGAGTGAAAGCCTGGAAAGCAAAGTGCTTTTGCGGGCCGAGGAAGAATTAAAACTGATAAAAGGAAGTGAGCCCCCCATTCTGCTGAAAGCGGAAGAGGAAAAAGAATAAAAATGAACGAGTCTAAATACATCCAAAATAGAGCCTATGCCGTTGCCGGCCTCTTTGGGGTACTGGCCATAGCAGTGCTGGTAAAGCTGTTTAGCATTCAGTTTGGTGAGGGCAAGGAATTGCGTGCGCAAGCCAAACAAGAGGTGTTTAAAGAAAAGCCGGTAAAGGCTGAGCGCGGTAATATTTACAGCACCGATGGACATCTGTTGGCTACCACTATGCCGGTATACGATGTGCATTTTGACCCGGTTACCGTGCCGTCCGATAGCTTCTCCTTGCGCGTAAATGATTTAGCCCAAAACCTGGCTCAATTCCTGGGCGGTAAATCACAGCGCGAATGGGCCAAAACGCTTATTTACGAACGCAGCCAGGGTAATCGCTACGTAGCCATAGCCAATGACCTTACCTACAGTCAGGTGCAAACTTTAAAAAGCTTCCCCATTTTTAACTACGGTCGCTTTAGCGGAGGTTTTGTGCTGGAGCAAAAAAACTACCGCAAAATGCCCCTGGGTAAAATTGCCGAACGCACCATTGGTCGTCAACGCAGGTACTCCGCCACGGGGCTGGAAGGCGCCTTTGATCCTGTACTGGCGGGTAAAGACGGGGCACGTCTCAAACAAAAAGTAAGCAACAATAACTGGAAACCGGTTACCGATTATTTTGAAGTGGAGCCGCAGGACGGTTACGATATTGTAACCACGCTGAACGCCCGTATGCAAGACATTGTGCACCATGAGCTGCTGAAGGCCCTTTACCAATTTGAAGCCGATCACGGCTGCGCGGTATTGATGGAAACCAAAACAGGCGCCATCCGGGCCATTGCCAATTTAGGACGCACCGAAGAAGGCACCTACTTTGAAAAACGCAACTACGCGGTGTGGGAAAGCACCGAGCCCGGCTCTACTTTCAAACTGGTATCAGTAATGGCTGCGCTGGAAGATGGGGTAGCCGATACCAACACCGTAGTAGACACCGAAAATGGTGTCTTTACCATTTACGGCAAAAAGGTGCGCGACAGCAACAAGAAAGGCTATGGACTGGCAACAGTAAAGACGGCCTTTGAAAAATCGAGCAACGTGGGAATTGTTAAACTCATTCACCAGAATTACCAAAATCAACCTAGTCGCTTTGTAGACCGCCTGTACACCCTGGGTTTACACCGAAAGCTGGACCTGCCCATAAAAGGCGAAGGCAAGCCTCTCATTCCCAAACCAGGCGACCCCAGCTGGAGTGGTCTTTCACTGCCGTGGATGGCCTACGGCTACCAGGTAAGCTTTACCCCGCTGCAAATTTTAACCCTCTACAATGCGGTGGCCAACCAAGGCACCATGGTAAAACCACGCTTTTTGGAGGCCACGCGCAAGCACGGCAAGGTGATGGAAAAAACCAGCCCTGAAGTACTTAATCCGGCCATTTGCTCAGAAGAAACCTTAAAAAAGTTACAGCTAATGTTGGAAGGCGTGGTGCAAAATGGTACGGCCCAAAACCTTAAAAACAGTCGGGTAGCCTTGGCGGGAAAAACCGGCACCTGCCAGCTCAATTACTGGAAAAACGAAACAAAAGACTACCAGGCTTCCTTTGCCGGCTATTTCCCGGCTGACAATCCACAGTATTCCTGCATTGTAGTCATCAACAAACCCAATTACACCAAGGGCTATTACGGCAGTACAGTGGCCGCCCCTGTTTTTAAGCACATTGCCGAGCGCGTGTACAGCAGCGTACCTATGCCTAAGCCAACCCGTGCTTCTGGTTTGGCGCTGGCCGATGCTTCACCGGGTCCAGACCAACCTAAAATAAAACCAGGCGAGAAGATCCCTAACCTGAAAGGCCACAACGGAGCAGCCATATTGAGCGAGTTGGAAAACCGCGGCTTCAAGGTGAAAATAAGTGGCAACGGCAAAATTCAGTGGCAGTATCCGCCAGCAGGAACACTGCTTAAAGGCAACGAATTAATTGAGCTGAAACTAGGATGAAGTTATTACGAGACATACTCTATCGTGTACCCCTGGTAGACACCCTGGGATCTACCAACGTGGCCATTAGCAAGGTTTGCTTTGATTCCCGCAAGGTGAGTCAGCAAAGCCTGTTTGTAGCGGTAAAAGGTACGCAGGTAGATGGTCATGAATTTATAGCAAAAGCCATTCAGGAGGGTGCTCAGGCCATTATTTGCGAAGAGCTGCCTGAGCAGCGGAACGATAAAGTAACCTACCTAAAAGTGAAGAACAGTGCTTTAGCGCTTTCTCTGGTAGCCACCAATTTCTATGATCAGCCCTCTGAAAAGCTACAACTGGTAGGCATTACCGGTACCAATGGCAAAACCACCACCGCCACCTTGCTTTTCAATCTTTTCACCCTACTGGGTTACAAAGCGGGCCTGCTCTCTACCGTACACATAAAAATTGGGCAGGAGACCTTACCAGCCACGCACACCACCCCAGACCCCATTTACCTGAATGAGTGCCTGCATAAAATGGTAGAGCAAGGCGTAAAGTATTGCTTCATGGAAGCCAGCAGCCACGGCATTCACCAGGAGCGCACTGGAGGTCTCAAATTTGCCGGAGCGGTGTTCACCAACATTTCGCATGACCACCTGGATTACCACGGAACTTTTGACAATTACATTAAGGCTAAAAAGAAATTATTTGATGAGCTGCCCAAATCGGCTTTTGCCCTCACCAATGCCGATGAACGCCACGGGGGCGTTATGGTGCAAAACACCAAAGCCCGGGTGCACACCTTTGGCTTAAAAACTGAAACCGACTTTAAGGCCAAAATCATCGAGCACCAGCTTAATGGCATGTTGGTGAAGCTGGGCAAACATGAAGTTTGGACCAAATTGATTGGCACCTTCAATGCCTACAATTTAGCCGCCATTTACGGGGTAGCCTGTTTGCTGGAGCAAGATGAGCTTCAAGTGGCCACCGCCATTAGCAGTTTAAAATCGGTGGAAGGGCGTTTTCAGTACATCCGCTCAGCTGAGGGCATCACCGCCATTGTAGATTACGCCCACACCCCGGATGCGCTTTCCAACGTATTGAAAACCATCCGCCAGGTACGCAGCGGCAATGAAAAAGTAATTACGGTAGTGGGCTGTGGCGGAAACCGGGACGCCACCAAAAGACCGGAAATGGCCCAAATTGCCACTGAGCTCAGCGACCAGGTCATTTTTACCTCAGACAACCCCCGCTTTGAAGATCCGGAAGCCATTATTGCCGACATGGAAACAGGGGTGGAAATGCAATTTCAGCAAAAATACCTGAGCGTGACCAATCGCCACCAGGCCATAAAAACAGCCGTTAAACTGGCCCAACCGCAAGACATTATTCTCATTGCCGGTAAAGGGCATGAGAAGTACCAAATTGTAAAGGATCAAAAGCTGCCTTTTGATGACCTGGCCATAGTGCATGAACTTTTAAACCCACAAGAAGCCTAATGCTCTACTACCTCTTTCAATACCTTGACGCTACCTACGACCTACCCGGGGCCGGAGTTTTTCAGTTCATCACCTTTAGAGCGGCCATGGCCTTAATTAGCTCTTTGGTGATTTGCCTCTTGTTTGGCAAAAAGCTCATTGACCTGCTGCAACGCAAGCAGGTGGGCGAAACCGTGCGGGATTTAGGTTTAGGAGGCCAGAAAGAAAAAGCGGGCACGCCAACCATGGGCGGGCTAATTATACTGATGGGCATCCTCATCCCTACCTTACTATTTGCCAAGCTGGATAATATTTACATCGTGCTGCTTTTGATTACCACCGTGTGGATGGGGACGGTAGGTTTCACCGATGATTACATCAAGGTTTTTCGCAAAAACAAAAAGGGCCTACCTGGTAAGTTTAAGGTTATTGGGCAGGTAGGTCTGGGCCTGATTGTAGGCGGCATACTTTACTTTAATGACAACGTAACCATTAAGGAGCGGCAAGCACCCGGCATAGCTCTAGAGCAGGCAGACGGTACCCGCATTCAAAAATTACCGGTGTACAGTGCTGAGGAAAAAAGCCTGAAAACCACCATTCCCTTCTTTAAAAATAACGAGTTAGACTATGAGGCTTTGGTTGGCCTGTTTGGCGAAAAAGCCAAAAAATACGCCTGGATCATTTTCATTCCCATTGTCATTTTCATCATCACGGCCGTATCCAATGGTGCCAATCTCACCGATGGCATTGATGGGTTGGCTACCGGCACCTCGGCCATCATCGGGGTAACCCTGGGGGTATTTGCCTACGTTTCGGGCTCCATCATTTTTGCCGATTACCTCAACATTATGTACATCCCCCTTACGGGCGAAATGGTAGTGTTTATTGCCGCCTTTGTGGGGGCTTGCATTGGCTTCCTTTGGTACAACACCCACCCGGCTCAGGTTTTCATGGGCGATACCGGCTCTCTGGCCATTGGGGGCATCATTGCCGTTTTTGCCATTGCCATCCGTAAAGAACTTTTGATCCCTATTTTATGCGGCATTTTTCTGGTAGAAAACCTCAGTGTGGTGCTGCAGGTAAGCTACTTTAAATACACCAAAAAGAAGTTTGGAGAAGGGCGTAGAATTTTTCTGATGTCGCCCTTACACCACCACTACCAAAAGAAAGGCTACCACGAAAGCAAGATTGTGACCCGCTTTTGGATTGTAGGCATCTTCTTAGCTGTACTCACTTTTGTAACCCTAAAACTCCGTTAAGCTGTGGCCAATGTAAAGCACATAGCGATTCTTGGCGGAGGTGAAAGTGGCCTCGGTGCGGCCTTGCTGGCAAAAAAGCAGGGCTATACCGTATGGTTGAGCGATGGGGGCACCCTCAAAGAAGAATATCGGCAAAAGCTAGAAGCAGCTGGAATTCCCTTTGAAGAAGGCGGCCACACGCTGGAGGCCATGACCCAAAGCGACATTGTGGTGAAATCGCCTGGCATACCCAGTGAAGCCGCCATTCTGCAAGCCCTAAAACAGCAGGGTAAAGAAATTATTTCTGAGGTGGAGTGGGCCTACCGCCATTGCCAAGGAACCATCATTGCCATCACCGGCACCAATGGTAAAACCACCACCACTCATCTGGTGTACCACATTTTAAAAAATGCCGGTAAAAAAGTGGCGCTAGTGGGCAATGTAGGCTACAGTTTTAGTGGTAGTCTGGCCCAAGGCCAGCACGATTACTATGCCCTGGAAACCAGCAGCTTTCAACTAGACGACATCGTGCATTTTAAGCCGCAAGTAGCCATAGTACTCAACGTTACTCCAGACCATTTAGAGCGCTACCAAAACAGCGTTGAAAAATATTACGCAGCCAAATACCGCATCACTGAAAATCAGCAGGAAGAGGATGTGCTCATCTACAATTTTGATGACCCAGCGCTGCGTAGTACATCGGCCTTGAGCCAAAGTAAAGCGCAGGTGTATGGCTTTTCACAAAAGGAAATCTTAAGCCAAGGCGCCTACCTTAAAAATGACCAAATACTAATACATACCCAAAACCAAGAGAAAATGAATATTGAAGAACTGGCCCTACAGGGCAAGCACAACCGCTACAACAGCATGGCAGCCGGCCTGGCTACGCGTTTGCTGGGCATCCGCAAAGAAGTGATTAGAGAGTCACTGGCCAATTTTGAAAACATTGAACACCGCCTGGAACCGGTGCTGCAGATTTACGGCATCAACTTTATCAATGACAGTAAGGCCACCAACGTAAACAGCACTTGGTACGCCTTGGAGAGCATGCCCCAAGATACCATTTGGATTGCCGGAGGGGTAGACAAAGGCAATGACTACAGCGAGCTTTACGGCCTGGTGGAGAAAAAAGTGAAAGCACTGATTTGCATTGGTGACGACACTGCCAAACTGCACAAAGCCTTTACCGGCAAAACGCCACTGGTGATTGACGCTTCTAATTTGGAAGAGGCCGTACGCATGGCCTACAAAATGGGGCAAAAAGGAGACACCGTGCTACTGAGTCCCGCCTGTGCCAGCTTTGATCAATTTGAAAATTACGAAGACCGCGGACGACAGTTTAAACAAGCGGTGCGCAATCTCTAAGAAGAAGCTGTGCAGAAGATACTCAGCAAAATAGAAGGTGATAAAGTACTGTGGGGCCTGGTTTCCATTATGGCCCTTTCCAGTATGTTTCCGGTGTTTAGCGCCAGCTCCAATTTGGCTTTTAGCCATAATGGTAGTACGGTGTTAATGCTGGCCAAGCACGCCTTCCACATCTCTCTTGGTTTGCTGATTATGTTTGTGATTCACCGCATAGACTACCGTTTGCTGGGCTCCTTGAGCCGATTCATGCTGCCGGTGCTAATTGTGCTCCTGCTTTACACCTTGTTTTTTGGTGTGAATATTTCCAATGCCACCCGCTGGATTCGCATTCCTGGCACCTCGCAAACTTTTCAAACTTCGGCTTTAGCCTGGGTAATTTTACCGCTGTATCTGGCGCGCTACCTCAGTAAGGCCCCAGATTGGGAACTCAAAAGCTTCAAGTTGAGTTTCATGAGTGCCATTGCCCCCATTTTATTGGTGTGCGTGCTCATACTCCCCTCAAACTTTAGCACAGCTGCCATGCTTTTTGCGGGTTGCCTACTCATTTTATTTGTAGGCGGCTACCCTTTTAAAAACCTCTTAATTCTTATTGGCGCTGGCTTGGTAGGTCTTAGCCTATTTCTGGTCTTGGTTTTTAAATTCCCCAACATGAATAACCGGGTAGCCACCTGGAAAGCGCGTATTGAAAACTTTGGCAGCGATAATACAGCTGATAACTTTCAAGTAAACAAGGCTAAAACGGCTATTGCCGAAGGCTACTTGCTGGGCAAAGGACCCGGTAAAAGCATTCAGAAAAACTTTTTACCCCAAAGTAATAGCGACTTTATCTACGCCATTATTGTAGAAGAGTTTGGATTGTTTGGAGCGCTCATTACCATTGCGTTTTACCTGGTGCTGCTGGTGCGCGTGCTGATTATTTCTACCAAGGCACCTAGCAAATTTGGCAGCCTGGCGGCTTTTGCGGTCTCGATAGGCATACTGATGCAAGCCTTTGTGAATTTGGCGGTAGCGGTAAACCTGTTTCCGGTTACGGGTCAAACCTTGCCCTTAATTAGTGCGGGGGGCTCCTCCATTTGGGTTACCTGCAGTGCCATTGGTATTATTCTGAGTGTGAGTGTGGGCAAGCAAAACAATCCACTGGCGCAAGAAGGCGAGCCCCAAGAAGAAGAAACGTTGAACCCTCAAGAACCTGCCCATGCCTAAGTACCGATTCATGATTAGCGGAGGCGGCACCGGAGGGCACATTTTTCCGGCCTTGGCTATAGCCGATGCGCTAAAGGAACGTTATCCGGAAGCGGAGTTTCTTTTTGTGGGCGCTCAGGATCGCATGGAAATGCAACGCGTACCAGCCGCAGGTTACAAAATTGAAGGCTTATGGATCAGTGGCATTCAGCGAAGCTTAAGCGCCAAAAACCTGGCTTTCCCCTTTAAGCTTTTGAGCAGTCTCAGTAAGAGCGCGCGCTTACTGCGGAGGTTCAAACCCCATGCGGTAATTGGCACGGGTGGTTTTGCCAGTGGTCCGCTGCTCTACATGGCGCACCGTAAAAACATCCCCACCCTTATTCAGGAGCAAAACTCCTACCCGGGCATTACCAACAAAATACTGGCGGCCAAGGCCCGTAAAATATGCGTGGCCTACCCCAATATGAAGCGGTTCTTCCCTAAAGAGAAAATTGTACTCACCGGTAATCCCATTCGCAAGAATTTACAAGCGGCTTTGCCGGCCCAAAAAGCCGCTAAAAAATCCTTAGGCTTTTCAGCCGATGCCCCGCTGCTTTTAATTTTGGGCGGCAGCCTGGGTGCCCGAAGAATTAATGAGTTGGTGCAAGACAGCCTATCTGATTTTGAAGAAGCTGGTTTGCAGACGCTATGGCAGTGTGGCAAACTGTACCACCAGGCTTTGAGCACGCAGCTCTCATTAAGCAAGAATGTGCAACTGCAAGCCTTTTTAGAAGATATGCCTACCGCTTTTGCTGCCGCTGATTTAGTGGTAAGCCGTGCCGGAGCCGGCACTCTCTCTGAACTGGCGGTGGTAAAAAAGGCTTCGGTTTTAGTACCCTCACCCAACGTAGCCGAAGACCATCAGACCAAGAACGCTCAGGCGTTAAGCCAAAAAGAGGCCGCCCTTCTTTTTAAGGAAAGTGGTGCAGCTCATGACTTTAGCAAATTGGTAGTGAACCTCTGCCAGGATCCCCTGAAAAGGAAAAGCCTGGAAGAAAATATTGCCAAGCTGGCCCTACCCCATGCCGCTGAAACCATTGTAGACGAAATTCAAAAACTGCTGCCCAATGCTTGAGAAACCCAACATCTACCTCTTAGGCATTGGCGGAATTGGCATGAGTGCCCTGGCGCGCTACTTTAAAACTCAGAAGCGCAAGGTTTTTGGCTATGACCGCTACCGCTCACCCTTGTGTGAAGCCCTGGAAGAAGAAGGTCTGAAAATTCATTACGAAGATAACCCAGACCTAGTACCCAAAAAGCTCAGCCCCGAAGACACTTTGGTGATTTACACGCCCGCCCTGCCGGCTGATTCTCTAGAGATGGCCTTTTTCAAGGAAAATGGTTTTACCATTGAAAAAAGAGCACAGGTTTTGGGCGCCATTGCGCAAGAATACACTACCCTGGCCATTGCGGGCACCCATGGGAAAACCACCACCTCGGCACTTTTGGCGCATTTATTCCGTCATGCGGAAATTCCGGTAGTGGCCTTTTTAGGTGGACTGAGCACCAATTACCAATCCAACTTTTGGGGCAGCCCAGAAGCTAAGCTATTGGTAGTAGAAGCCGATGAGTTTGACCGTAGCTTTTTGCAACTGAACCCAGCTGCCGCGGCTATTACTTCCACTGATGCTGACCATCTGGATATTTACGGCAGTGGTGAGAGCTTGCGCCAAACTTTCCAGGCTTTTGCCGATAAGGTATCGGAGCAATTATTGGTGCAAGACAGCCTTAGCCTTAGCGGAGGCACAAGCTACGGGCTGCAGGAAAACACGCCCTACCGGGCCGAAAACATTCGCGTAGAAGAGCATCATTTTGTTTTTGACCTGGTGTATCCACATGGGAGCATCATTAACATCGTTAGCAAGCTACCGGGCCGGCACAATATTGAAAACACCTTAGCAGCTGCGGCCATTGCCTTAAATTATGGGCTTAGCCCCGCAGACGTAAAAGCCGGCATTGAAAGTTTTAAAGGCGTAAAACGCAGGTTTGAATTTCATGTAAAAACCAACAAAATGGTTTTTATTGATGATTATGCGCACCATCCCAAAGAAATAAACGCCCTGGCGAATGCGGTTAAAAACCTATACCCTAATGCGGCCGTAAAAGCTATTTTTCAGCCGCACCTCTTTAGCCGCACCAAAGATTTTATGGATGGTTTTGCAGAGGCCCTCTCCAGTTTTGAGGAGGTTATTTTACTGGATATCTATCCCGCCCGTGAGCGGCCCATTCCTGGTGTCACCTCAGCAGCCCTCCTGGAAAAAATAAAAGCCCCGCATAAGAGTTTGCTTACTCGCGCGGAAATTATCCATCGGTTTAAAACCGAAAAACCAGCCGTAATTCTTACCATAGGCGCGGGGGATATTGATCAATTGGTATCACCTCTTAAACTGGCCCTGCTGCAATGATCAAGTATAAGCACATATTGCTTTGGAGTCTGGGAATGGCGGTGGTTCTGGGCCTTATGAGCTTTGCCCACAACCGCAAAAAACAGGTGCTTTGGCAGCAAACGCAAATCAGTGTTGCCCAAGAACAAAGTCGGCCTTTTGTCACGCAGCAAGAAGTGCGAAGTATTATCGCCAGGCACTACCCACTTTCTGAGGGAATTCCCCTGCAAGAAATTAACATCGCTCTGTTAGAAGAAAGCCTTGATAATCACCCATCTATCAAAAAGGCAGAGGTATATTCGTTATGGAACGGAACATTGCATGTTGCCGTTCAACAACATGAGCCCAAGGCCCGGGTGTTGAGTGCCGGGCGCAGCTTTTACCTTTTAAATGATGGAGGTACTATGCCCTTAAGCACCAATTACTCGGCCAAGGTTCCGCTGATTACCGGAGCTGTGCCAGACAGCCTATTAGGCTCACTATCAAACTTTTGGAACACCGTAGAGAGCCATGCGTTCTTTGCCGACTTTTTTTCGGGAATTACGGTAGCCCAAAATGGCGATTGGATTTTACATCCATTACCGGGGCAGCATAAGGTACTGCTGGGCCAGCCCCAACACCTGGACCGTAAGCTTAAAAAGCTGGAAATTTTTTACCAACAAGCCGTAAACTCAAAGAACCTGGATAGCATAAAAACCCTGAATCTGAAGTTCAGCAATCAGGTAGTATGCCGTAAAAACTAAATTATGAACCCTGATGAAATTGCCGTAGGGCTAGACATAGGAACCACCAAAATTGCCGCTATGATTGGAAAAACCAATCAGTACGGTAAATTGGAGATTATAGGGATGGGTAAAGCACGCTCTTTGGGGGTACACCGCGGGGTGGTCACCAATATTACCCAAACCATTGAATCTATAAAACAGGCCGTTGAAGAGGCTGAAAACCAAAGCGGACAAAGCATTAGCAGCGTGGTGGTTGGCATTGCTGGTCAGCACATACGCAGCCTGCAACATGCCGATTACATTGTACGACCTAACGCAGACGATGTAATTGAAAACAAAGACATTGATGAGCTGATTGAAAACGTGCACAACCTGGTAATGATGCCGGGTGAAGAAATCATTCACGTGTTACCCCAGGAGTTTAAAGTAGACGGTCAGTCCGAAATTCGCGAACCCCGCGGCATGTACGGTAGCCGTCTGGAAGCTAATTTCCACATTGTGGTAGGGCAAATCAGCTCCATTAAAAATATTTTCCGTTGCGTACGCAGCAGCAACCTGGAGGTGGCTGATATTACCCTGGAACCCCTCGCTTCCGCGGAGGCGGTACTAAGCCAGGAAGAAAAAGAAGCTGGGGTGGTATTGGTAGACATTGGAGGCGGCACTACGGATATTGCCATTTTTAAAGACGGCATCATCAGGCACACCGCAGTAATTCCTTTTGGTGGCAACGTTATTACTGAAGATATTAAAGAAGGCTGCACCATTATTGAAAAACAGGCCGAACTGCTAAAAATCAAATTTGGCAGCGCCTGGCCGGGGGAAAACAAAGACAATGAAATTGTAAGCATCCCGGGTTTGCGTGGCCGCGAGCCTAAGGAGATTTCCATGAAAATGCTCTCCAAAATCATCCACGCACGTGTGGTAGAAATTATTGAGCAGGTGTACCTGGAAATCAAGAACTACGGCTATGATGAAAACAAGAAAAAACTCATAGCTGGCATTGTGCTTACCGGGGGCGGCAGCCAACTAAAACACATTAAACAACTGGTGGAATTTGTTACCGGAATGGACACCCGCATTGGCTACCCCAATGAGCATTTGGCCAGCCAAAGTGATAAGGAGTTTTCTACGCCCAGTTATGCCACTGCCGTGGGATTGGTGATGAAAGGCCTCCAAAAAATACAGCATCAAAAATCGCAGGAAGCTGCACCGGAAGGCCAGGCCGAAGAAGAAAATACCGAGGATGCCACGGCTACAGCTCAGCAGGCAAAAGACGCAGCCGAGGAGCCCACCGAAGTGGAGAACCAAGAACAGAAGCAAGAAAATGAAACCAACACACCCGCCAAAGAAGCCAAAGCCAAACGCAGCGGTTTTCTGGAAAACTGGGCCGAAAAGTTTCGCAAATTTTTAAACGAAGACCTCTAAAATCAACAGCATGATGGATAATAGCGCCAACGACAACCTCAAGTTTGATTTACCCAAAAACCAATCTAGCGTAATAAAAGTAATTGGAGTGGGTGGCGGTGGTAGCAATGCCGTAAATCACATGTACGGTTTAGGCCTCAAAGGCGTAGACTTTTGCGTGTGCAATACCGATGCCCAAGCCCTTGAAAACAGCCCCGTGCCCAATAAAATTCAGTTGGGGGTATCCCTAACCGAAGGATTAGGAGCTGGTGCCAACCCTGAGGTGGGTGAGCAGGCCGCTCAGGAAAGCATTGAAGACATTAAAAACTTACTCAACAGCAATACCAAAATGGTATTTATTACCGCAGGTATGGGCGGTGGTACGGGCACCGGAGCCGCTCCGGTAATCGCCAAAACCGCCAAAGAGCTGGGTATTTTAACCGTAGGCATTGTTACCATTCCCTTTATTTTTGAAGGGAACAACCGCAAGCAGCAAGCCGAAAAAGGCGTGGATGCCCTGCGCAACAGCGTAGACTCTTTAGTGGTGATTAACAATAACAAGCTCCGCGAGGTATACGGGAATTTAGGCTTTAAAGCGGGTTTTGCTAAAGCCGATGAAGTTTTGGCCACGGCCGCCCGCGGAATTGCCGAGGTAATTACCCACCACTACACCGCCAACATTGATTTACGCGATGCCAAAACGGTGCTGGCCAATTCGGGTACTGCTATTATGGGAGCCGCTACCGCCAGCGGTGAAAATCGCGCCAATATGGCCATTACCGCAGCATTAGACTCTCCGCTTTTGAACGACAATCACATTAGAGGCGCCAAAAACGTGCTCTTGCTCATTGTTTCCGGCAAGGAAGAAATTACCATTGATGAGATTGGTGAGATCAATGATTACATTCAAATGGAAGCAGGCGGCAATGCCAACATCATTATGGGTATTGGCGAAAACGAAAACCTGGAAGATGAAATTGGGGTAACCATTGTGGCCACCGGTTTTAACCCAGAGCAGCAGCAAAGCACTATTGGACGCGCCCCTGAAAAGGTGATCCACACCCTGGAAGACGACCAGGAGGTGAGCTCATCGGTGTACAACAAACCCATTGAGCTGGATGAGGAAGATGAAGACAGCTTACTGGATGCCGAAC
Organism: uncultured Bacteroidota bacterium; assembly: GCA_913057235.1. GTDB lineage: Bacteria > Bacteroidota > Bacteroidia > Flavobacteriales > Schleiferiaceae > CAJXNI01. Next base: position 4,505 of record CAJXNI010000003.1, on the reverse strand, counting down.
TAGCCAAGGCTCGTGAAAAGGAGGCTAAAGCCGAAAAAGAGCAGCAAGCCCGACTTTTTGAATTGGAAGATCCATTTGAAAACAGCACTACCGAGCAACCGTTGCCCCGAGCGCAAAAGGAAGAAGAACCCGAAACTCCTTCGGTAGCACCCCAGCCTGAAGCCGAAAAGGAAGATCGTAAGGTCTTCTCCTTGGAAGAAACAGAAGAGGAAGAAGAAACCACCGCCTTTGAAGCTGAGGCCGAAACGCCAACCGAAGCACAGGAAAGCGGGCCGGTCTTTGAAATTGACTCGCCCCAGGATAACGAGTTGGAGCCCCGTTTAAAAGATGAGCCTTCTAAGTCAACCCAGGAGCCATCGGCTGAAAAGCCCCAGGAACCAAAGCCTGAAAAAGAAGAGCCCAAGGTTAAGCGCTATACTTTAGATGATTACCAAGAGTTGGAAGCTCGGCTAAAGGCAGCTGGCCCGCAGGATCAGTCGCAAAACCAAGCCAAACCTGAATCTTCTAAGCAGCCAGCAGAAACTGAAGAAGATTTCAATTTTGAAGTGCGCAAGGTGGAGGCTGAGCATGAAACGCCTAAAAATAAGGGCCGTGCCAATCCTTTGGAGTCTACCATTGAAGAAAGCATGCAGCTGAAAGCCGAGGAACGCAGAGCCCAGCTCAAAGCCTTTAACTATCGGTTTAAGAACAACCCAAACGGTATGGATAATGAACCGGCCTATAAAAGGCATGGGGTAGACATCAGCAATGAAAAGTACAGCGCGCGCACCACGCAGAGCCGCTTTACTATTGATGATAATGATGGACAAACGGATATTAAAACCAACAATAGTTTTTTACACGATAACGTAGACTAAAACGTGAGAATTCTACTCAACTCCGTTTAGCGCAAGAAGCTGTCTCTAACAAAGGCAGCTTCTTTTTTTAGGGTTATGCCCGAATTTAATCTGCTGTTTTCATTTCCATGAGCCAGCCTCTAAGCTTAACCGCGGTTACTGTTTATTGAGCGGCACTTTAGTTACTTTTGTAAAAAATTTCACAATGAGCTTAGAAAAGAAAGTGGTGGACCAGATGAAGGAAGCCATGAAAGCCAAAGATAAAACCAAACTGGAAGCACTACGCGGCATTAAGTCTAGCATTATGACCGCCAAAACTGAAAAAGGCGCCCAGGCGGAGCTAAGCGAAGCTGAAGAGTTGAAATTACTGCAACGTTTGCAGAAGCAACGCAAAGACTCTCTGGAAATTTACCAAGAGCAAAACCGCTCAGACTTAGCACAGGATGAAGAAGCCCAACTGGCCATTATTGAAAGCTTTTTACCTCAACAAATGAGTGAAGCTGAGTTGCGTAGCTACGTGCAAACGGTAATTGAAAAAACCGGTGCGCAAGGACCAAAAGACATGGGCAAGGTTATGGGCATGGCCAACAAAGAACTGGCCGGCCGTGCGGATGGTAAGGCCATTTCTAGTGTAGCAAAGGATTTGCTGAATTCTTAGTATTGAGCCTTTTTAGGCAACCTAGCTGGCTGAATGGGTCTAATTGAATTAAGTATCTAAACATGAAACACTTAATCGCCCTTACAGCACAATTTCTTTTTTACCAGTTTTAGTTTACCCAGGTAAGTAAATACTTCCTTTGGGTTGATTATGATTATGTAGACTGAAGTTTAAAATGTAGGAAAGGAAAACCTGCAACTTAATATTTAATACTTGTCAATATTATGTTTTTAGCCTGGGAACTACATTGTGGAAGTTTTAGGACTTTCATATTAAATACTGGTATTATTAGTAAGCCCATCGCACAAAAAGTTCTGTTGGCTCTGGTAACTCTGGGTTGGTGCTTTACTCTTTGTGCACAAAATCCAGACTCCCTTGCCAGCGATTTTGAGGTAGATTTAATCTACGATGCCCCTATTCTTCATGCGGCAGATGATTTTACAGACTCGTCCAAGTTTTACGCCACCAATGTTGAGCTGAGCATAGTTAACTTATCTGGAATTGATGTTGATTCTCTTAGGATAGGTGAAACATTTATAGGTGAAGTAGCTAAGGGCCAAACGAAGAAAACTATGGTAAAAGGCGTTATCAAAATGGCCTCAACGGGAGAACCTTACCACCTTAACGCAGTACTAAAGGATTCAACCGAAATAAACCCTTCTCCAACTTTAAAGTGCTCAACTAATTCTTACTATCTAAAAAATGGATCCTATACATTTTACCTCGTGAGGGCTGAAGGCAAAAAAGTATATTGGTCAAGTAAAAGAGAATAAAAAAAGTTCAAACTAAATACGGTATATTATTTACCAGTTTTGTGCGCTCTGGCGAGTAAAATAAAAGAAGTGAAAATTATCTGCAACGGCCCTCATACACCACTTTAAAAACTGCAGCATTAGCATAAGATTCATTTTGGTAAGTTTCCCCATTATAGGCACAAACCGGAGCAATATTTGTAGGGCAGCCTATCCTTACCTGATACGCCATTTCTATGTTGTAGCAATCTTTGGCCGTGGTGCAGCCTTTCAAAAAAAAGGTGAAAAGCAGAAATAATTAATAGGCGTTTCATGGTTTAAAGTGCAATTAGAGTTTCAACTATTCTCTAATAGTTAAAGACGCTTAGTTGAGTCGAGAACATAAAGTATCTCAACATCTCCTTAAAGCAAACTAATACCTTGTCTTATAAAATTGTCTCTGAAAATTTTATTTTGATATCTCCGCCATTGTTTAGCTTCAGGGTAGCTCATCTTTTCCAAAATCGGTAAGTCATCCGTTAATATTTTAGCTTTACTCAAGTCTAAACTGTTCAAAGAAATTTCGTGCTGGCTAAGGTCATCAATAGGTTTTGGTACAAAGGTATTACCAGAGTAGCCTACGCCTCTTAGATTTATTTCTTTTTTACTGGCAATAATTACATTTTCCCGGTCCTCTACTTGCACAACCTTCACTAGCAAACCGGCCTTTTTCAAAGTTTTTAAAACCGATAGAAAAGCCTGCGCCTCATTACCTTCTTGTTCTACTCCCCCAAAAAACTCAATGATAAACATACCATTAGGCTTTAAGCAGGCTTTTACCGATTTAAATGTTTCTAAAGTCAACAGATGCCACGGAGGTGTTTCGCCTTGAAATACATCTAGAATGATGATCTCAAATTGCCTGGAGCTCTTATTTAAAAAGTGCCTGCCGTCATCAACCACTACCCGCTGGGTTAGATCAGCCGAAAAGTAGGATTTAGTCAATTCCGGTAAACGTTCATCAATCTCTACTACCAGTGGTTTATAGCCTTTTCTCTCCATTTCACCCACTAGGCCACCACCCCCCAGGCCAACCACTAGGATTTCACTTTCTTGTGGGTACTTTTGCACCAACGGAAGCACGTGATACACATAATTAAGTATGGATGTACCATCTTTTAAACTCACTGCCGTTTGCCAAACACCATTTACCGTAAGGGCCCTGGCTAAAACCACCTCATTACTATGACTCACTTTCCAGGGAAAATCAACCACTTTTACTTCTCCCATGATTCCAGAGGAGCTATGCAAGACTTTCATTGGACCAGTAGAACTTTCCGCTTGAGACTTTTCCCGTACCCAGCTGAAACCAAGTATGAGGTAAACAATTGTTGCCACCCAAAACATTCTTTTGGATTGTATAGCTATTATTGCCGCTAGTGAACTAACTAATGAACCGGTAATGAAACAGGGTATCAGAATCCCGTAATTAGGAATTAGGAGTAAGCCAAAGACTAAAGTTGCTATAATTCCCCCAATCGTTGAAAGGGCATACACCATTCCTGTAAACCGTCCGGCTTTTGAAGAATAATAGCTAAGCAATGCCACCGCTAATGGACCCATGCTCCCAAAACAAACTAAAGTGGGAAAGAGAAATATCAACAAAGAGGCGGCCAAGCCTAACTCCAGATTCCAATCCATGAATATCGGCATTACTACCGAGCCTAAAATTGGTATAAGGGCACAGAGCACTCCGCCTAAAAATAAAATTGCGGTGAATAGTAAGGCTATATTCTTTTTAGCAGCTAAAATCCCACCTAAAAAATAACCTGAGGCCAGGCCTAATAAGGTAATGGATAAAACTAAAGCCCATGAGATTAAAGAGGTACCAAAAAAAGGAGCCACCAGCATTCCAGCGGTCAATTCCGCTACCATGACGGCCGCCCCTTCAACAAAAACAACACTTAGAATACTGTAAATTGAAAAGTGCTTAGGCATTCCTTTAGGTTAAGCCATAAAGGAACTGATTTACTTAGCCTCTGCAAGAGTCAGTTAGTTTGCGGGGGGGGATTAGAATACGTACTGGGGCTAAGGAAATTTTGTAAAAAAAATACCTTCAGAAATCAAATTAGCGAAGGATAAATGTGAATCATTAAATCAACCTATTCTTCAGCGCTAGCTGAACAGCTTCTACCTTGTTATGCACCTGTAGTTTTTGGTATACATTTTCAATATGATTGCGCACGATGCCGGGGCTAATGAATAAATTTTCGGCTATTT
>CAJXNI010000002.1 GCA_913057235.1 uncultured Bacteroidota bacterium | reverse complement strand
TTCACGGCCTTCACCGTAGGTTACGGCTCCCTCGCCATAAAATTTCTCAAAAAGTTCTACGCTCTGCTGGTTATAGGCCATTGCCAAGGTATCTTCCATGGCTTCTACGTAGGCGCGTATTTCCTCTTGACTCATTCCAGAATCCTGCTTCTCAGTTTCTGGTTCTTGGGCCGTAGGGTTGCAGTGCGTAAAAAGTATGACCAGACCCAGTAATACGAATGGTGCGTGTAAAGATCTTTTCATATTTCTCATTTATTGGTTGTGTTGGTAATTTACAAAAAATAGCCCAGAGGGCCGGTGAAGCTAAGATCAATAAAAGCTTGTAGAACGCTTAGCTATGACTACTTTTGACCCATGTTTCTTCCCCTTGAAAAGATGCTATGGAGATTGTAATTGCCGGTGCCGGAGCGGTGGGAATGCATTTGGCCACCTGGTTGTCCAGTGAGTCACATGATATAACCTTAATTGACCATGACCAAGACACCTTAACCAATATTGATTCCAATATTGATGCTTTAACACTGGCCGGTGAGGTTACAGATTTTAACCTGCTCAACCGCGCTAAGGTGGCTTCTGCCGACCTTTTTATTTCGGTAACCTCTGTGGAGGAAGCCAATATTTTAAGTGCCATTTACGCCAAAAAGCTAGGGGCCAAAAAAACCATTGCCCGTATTAGTCAGATGCAATACCTCACGCAATCTGATATTCTTAACATAAAAGAGCTGGGTATTGATGAGCTCATTTCGCCTGAATCTTTGGCGGCCCGGGAAGTGAGGCATCTGGTGAAAACCAATGCCGCCAGTGAGTCTATAGAATTTGAGAACGGCAAAATTTCCTTGCTAGGCCTTGATATTGATGAGGGCGCTGCCATCATCGGGAAAACCATGGCGCAAATGGCCGATATGCACCAAGACTCTAGAAACTACGTGGTGGTAGCTATCAAGCGTAAAGGACAAACCATTATCCCTAAAGGCTATACTCAGGTAGAAGAGGGAGACCACCTTTTTGTAATTACCCATACTGACGGTATGGAGGAGGTGCTGGAGCTTACCGGCAAGCGCAAAATTGAGGTAAAGAATATTTTTATTGTTGGCGGCAGCAGAACCGGCCGTCATTTGGCTCGTAAGCTCAGTAAAGATTACCACGTAAAATTGGTGGAAAGCGATCCTGAAAAAGCTTCAGAAATAGCGGCAGATTTTAAAGATGCCTTGGTGTTGAATTTTGACGGAACTGATGTAGAAAAATTGGAAGAAGAGGGCCTCCATAAGGCCGACCTGCTGGTGGCGGTTACCGGAAACTCAGAAACCAACGTACTCACTTGCCTTGTGGCTAAAGACCGGGGCGTGAAAAAAACCATTGCCATGGTCGAAAATATGGAGTACCTCTCCCTATCGCAAAGCATTGGTATTGACTCCTTAATCAATAAAAAATTAGCCGCGGCCAATTTTATCTATCGCTACATCCGCAGGGGTGATTTTGTGGTGCTCTCTACTATTCATGGGGTAGACGCAGAAGTGATGGAATTTAACGTCACGCAAAAATGCCCGGTAACCAAGGGGCGCATCATGGATTTAAAATTACCTGAAGGAGCGCTCATTGGCGGGGTTATTCGTGACAACAAAGGATTGATACCGCGCGGTGATTTTGAAATTGAACCGGGCGACAAGGTGGTGGTTTTTGCCCGCAGTGAGTGTGCCAAAAAGATGAGTAAATTCTTCAAGTAATTGCATGTACGGCTTTAATTTTAAGATGATTGCGAGCCTCAATGGAACCTTGCTCATGATTGTGGCGGGCATGATGTTTCTCTCTACCGGCTGGTCTTTTTATTACGGAGAAGAATGGCAATCTTTGGTCTATTCGGGTGCACTCACACTCCTGGCCGGAGGCGCCCTACGCTTAGTCAATTACGGCAATACCAACACCGATGTACGTAAACGCGATGGCTTCTTAATTGTAGCCTCAGGCTGGATTTTTATGGCCCTTTTGGGTTGCCTACCCTATGTAATTAGCGGAGCCATAGATAATTTCACAGACGCGTTTTTTGAAACCATGAGTGGTTTTACCACCACCGGGGCCACCATTTTAACAGATATAGAGTCTATGCCCAATGGCTTACTCTTTTGGCGCAGTATGACCCACTGGATAGGGGGCATGGGGATCATTGTTCTCACCATTGCCATCTTACCGCTTTTAGGAGTAGGAGGTATGCAGCTATTTGTTGCCGAGGCGCCCGGGGTTACCCCCGATAAGCTGCACCCGCGTATTACCGGTACGGCTAAAAGGCTTTGGATTATTTATTTTTTGCTTACCATGGCTGAGGCATTTGCCCTAAAAATTGCAGGAATGAGCGTTTTTGACGCTATAAACCACGCCATGGCTACCATGGCTACCGGAGGGTTCTCCACCAAAAATGCCAGCATCGCTTATTTTACTTCGCCCGCCATTCATTACATCATTATGGTTTTTATGTTTTTAGCAGGCGTCAATTTTACCCTTCTTTACCTGGGCTTTACCGGCAGAGTAAAAAGAGTTTTTAAAAATGAAGAAGTAAAAGTGTACGCCATTAACACCCTTATTGCCGGTTTGGTGATTGGGGTACTGCTGATTTTGTTTAATGATGTAGGTACCGAAGAAGCCTTACGCAACGCCTTTTTTACCGTAATCTCCATAACCACTACCACCGGCTTTATTACCGATAATTACTTGCTCTGGCCTAACTTCTTGATTTTTATAGTTTTCGTGCTGTTTTTTTCAGGAGGCTCAACTGGCAGCACCTCGGGCGGAATTAAAATAATGCGGCACATTGTTTTGATCAAAAACAGCTTTTTGGAATTAAAAAGGCAATTGCACCCCAACGCTATTTTACCCGTGCGCTTCAATGGCAAGGCCGTGCCTCAAAACATTACCAACACCGTGGCGGGCTTTGTGCTTATTTGGCTCATTGTCTTTTTTATTGGCGCTTTTGTCATGTCGGCCATTGGCTTAGATTTTATGAGCGCAGTAGGGAGCGTTACCGCCACCTTAGGTAACATTGGTCCTGGTATTGGCAGCGTGGGACCGGTGGATAATTTTGCACATATTCCACAGCTTGGCAAGCTCTTTTTAAGCCTGCTCATGCTTATGGGGCGTTTAGAGCTTTTTACAGTACTCATTCTGTTTATGCCTCATTTTTGGCGGAATAGCTAAAGTTTTACCCACTTTTTTAAGTACCGCTTTTTTGTGGTTTCACAATCCAAAAAATAAAGCCCAGGGCTTAAGCTACCCACGTTTAATTTTCGCTCAAGGCGGAAGTTCAAGACCTTCTTACCGCTAAGGTCATACACCGTTGTTTGAATTAGTTTTTCACCATCGGCTAAAGCCAGGTTAAGCATGTTACGGGCGGGGTTTGGATAAATTTCTAAAGAAGGAGAGGGGCTTTCCAGGCGGTTACCCAAGTACACCTGCTGCCAGCAGTCTGCTAACTGCGACTGATAATACGCACGCAATTGGGCCGTTTGTTTCTTCCCTTGTTTTATGGCTGCAAAACTACTGTCTTCACTGGTGGCTCCATGAAAAGCATAGGCTAAACACATGGAGGCGCCTGGAGCTAAGTTGTACGGCTCATTTACAACCAAACTGCGGTGATCTAGCCTATTAAAAGCCGAACGCTTTGCTTGATACCAGTTGTATTGGTCATTATATTGATATCGGGTATCGGGTAAATCTGCATTGGAGCTCCAGCCATCACCTATTACATTTAAATTAGTTTTGCTTTCTATCTTTAGCTCATAATAACTACGAAGCCCAAATGCCTCCTGATTAAAAAGGGCAAAGTATTCAAAGTCATTTTGCGGCCTAAATGCGGGATCCCAATCGGCATGCAGCGTTTGGAGCTGGTAATTAAGGGTAAGATGGCTGCTCATCAGCTGGTTTAGTGGAGTGATAAATGAAGCGTATTTTGGAGCACTGGCTAAAATGGAACTACTGTCGGCCGTGTAGCTATAGGCAACTTGCAGCGCGCTGTCGCAGGCTTGGTAGTCAAATGGTGCTTTTGCTCCGGCATTTAGTTCGCCCTCCAGGGCATTCAATAAATCAGTAACTGCTGTAAGACCTCGGTTTATCACTTTGTACTCCACAAAGAAGGCGCTATCTAGAACACTGTTTTGTTTTCCTGTATGATAGAGCATGCCGTGTATTTCCAGTTTTAGACTATCGGTTTTGCCAGATGTCATTTTGGTAGCCTGTGGTCCATGGTAACCATTAAAAATGAAGTAAACCATTTCTTCGCCCTTCAGGTAGGGATGGTCGCCTTTTTGCGGTTCGTATAAGCTGTTAGCGTTATAATCTACAAAGGGAGCTAAAAACCCATACTCGCCATTTTGCACCTTGCCATGCGCAGGCCAATTGGCAATAACCTCCGGCATCACATAGCCTGGTTGACTCCAATCTTTTTGATGCGCCTTAATTTGGGCTTTAGTGATCTTCCATACTCGATCATATTTTTTAGTGTAGATGCTATCTCTTTTTTCACCTAAGGGCCCTGCCACAAAATCACCCGGTAGTATATTAGAATAGCCATAATAGGCTCTTCGGCCGTAGGCATAGCCAATTCCATTTCGGACAGTCCTAAATCGAGTGCTGTCATTTAATACCCTTGTTTCCTTGGCAAGCCAAAGTCCGGCTGTGGTGGAAAGTGTAGCCTTGGGGTGCGCAACCCAGCGCAGGTCTAAAGGCTCGGGTGGCTTTATAAAACTTTCGCCAAAGAAAAGATCATTTTGAAAGAGGGTTCCATTGGCCGAAACCCCGCCTGATAAAACTCCATTGGTGAGCTGAGCCGCCCTTTTGGTATCAGCCTCAGGGCCATGTATTTCAAGAATTACGTTTGTATTACCAAAGACCAATGGGCTTTTGTATCCCTGTTCTTGATACTGTTCATCTCTATAGTATTGTAAATCAGCAAATGGCTTTAAAGTGTCATTCACAATGGCTTGGCCGCTGGCAGAAAGAATATTTTGGCGCCAAGTGGTGAAGCCATTCGGGAGAAAGGAGTGACTATTAATACCATCGGGAATACGTTTAAGGCCGTTTGAAGGGTGATATTGATATAATGCACGAAAACGAAACCATAATGCATTGTTTGAATCCACTACCGCTGGATGGTCATCAAAGCGCAGGTAAATACTATCCGGCAGGCTTATGGGATAAATTGAGCTACCATCAAAGACCAATTTCCTTCCACCTACGCCTCTGGTCTCGGTAAAATAGACGTATTCATCATTTCCCTTAAAATAAAAATCATTTAAATCATAAGGAGAATGAAAGGTAGTTAAGACATCGTTTTGATATTTATACAAGGTATCTGCGCTTTTAAACCACAGTGTTGATTTTGAGCCCTGAGTAAAGGTTTTACGGCTAGAAAGCATTTGTTGAAAAAAATCATCTAATCTTGAAATACTATCGCTGCCCAATTTCCACCAAATGGTGTCACTTCTAAACCAAAGCTCATTTTGATAACGGATTAAAGGATTTACCTCCCTGTGAGGATTTATTGGCGCAGGTATGGTATCTGTAGTTACTTGAGTGGTTTTTTGGGCATCCACATCGTAATGGAAAAGACCTTTATAACTAATGATGTAATAATTGTTATCATCAAACCTTAGAATATAAAATGCAGAATTTCGCCAACCTAAATCATAGCCCGTATTCTCAGAGAAAATGCGCTGTTTTTGAGCCTGGCCTGAAAAACCAAGAAAAAGCATTAGCAGTATTCCCAGTGTTTTAATTGCTTTCATGAAAATAATCTCGCAAAAAATTTAGACTTTTTTAAATAGCATGGTTGCTTTAAAAAATAAAGGTAAGCGGAATTTACCAGAGCGTGTTCATTCCAGTAACCTTAGTTATTCCCAAAACTGCTTCATCCCATCGGCTTAAAGCCGATAAACTTGCATTTACCGTTAAAAAGCTTACATTTTGCCAGAATCAGTTAGATATGAGCAGAGGATTTGTAAAAGAAGGCGATCAAGAAGAAGCACCCATAATTCCACCCCGAGCGGCCCTTCCGGCCAACGTTACTAATTACGTGAGGCCACAGGGGTTCAAGGCCCTAGAGGAGGAGCTAAAAGAATTAGAGGCGCAGCGGCAAAACACCGCAGAAATGAGTGAAGCCGAGGCCCGCAGACACAAGATGTTGGTAGACGGTAAAATAAATCTTTTAAAGGAGCGCCTGGCCAGTGCACGAATCTTAAACCCCGCAGACCAACCCCAGGATGAAGTGCGTTTTGGGGCCACCGTAAAGGTGCAATACTTGCAGGGCCCTTTAAAAGGTAAAGCGGCAGAGTTTACCATTACCGGTATAGATGAGGCCGATGTGCAGAAACAAAAAATTGCTTTTATAGCGCCCTTAGCCAGGGCTCTGGCAGGCGCCAAAGAGGGGGAGGAGTGCACACTAAACTTAGGCGGAGAAGTTCGCAAACTAAAGGTTTTAAAAATCAGCTACGCCAACTAAGCAGCTTTGGCTAAATTGCCGCCTTTTAAAAATAGCATGGAAAAATTTGAGCAGAAGTTACACATCCGCTGGAGCGATTTAGACCCCATTAATCACGTGCGGCATTCTGTGTACTATGATTTTGCCGCTCAATTGCGCACCGAGCTTTTTATAGCCAATGGGATAACCGTGCAGAGTATGGCACAGCAAGGTTTTGGTCCGGTGCTGTTTGAAGAAAAGGCCACCTTTAGAAAAGAGCTGCGCTTTGGCGATGACCTGATCATGAATGCGGCCGTTAAAGGCCTCAGGCGTGATTATTCGCGCTTTGCCTTTAAGCATGAAATTTGGCGGGGAGAAACCTTATGTGCCACGGTAGAAATCTTAGGCGCCTGGATTGATCTGAAGGCGCGTAAACTCACCATTCCGCCCCAAGACTTTTTAGACAAACTTCAAAAGCTACCCATGGCCAAAGACTTTCAATGGTTTGATAGCTAGTTAGGCCTTGAGACTTTAACTTTATATTTGAAACGCATAGAAAATCGCATTTAATTAACCCCAACATGAAATTACTAGAAGGAAAAACAGCCCTTATTACCGGGGCTTCTAAGGGCATTGGTAAAGGAATTGCCCAGGTTTTTGCCCAGCATGGCTGCAACGTGGCCTTTACTTATTTATCATCAGTTGAGGCGGCTCAGGCATTTGAAAAAGAATTGAGCGCTAGTGGTGTAACCGTAAAAGGCTACAGATCTGATGCCTCAGATTATGAAGCTGCGCAGGAATTGGCGGCCAATGTATTAAAGGACTTTGGGGCTATTGACGTACTCATTAATAATGCCGGCATTACCAAAGACAATCTTTTAATGCGCATGAGTGAAGAAGATTTTGATAAGGTGGTGCACATCAATTTAAAATCGGTTTTTAACCTGACTAAGGCCGTACAGCGCACAATGCTCAAAGCGCGCAAGGGCTCCATTATTAACATGAGTTCTGTGGTGGGTGTAAAAGGAAATGCCGGTCAGGCTAACTATGCAGCTTCTAAGGCGGGTATGATTGGTTTTACCAAATCAGTGGCGCTGGAGTTGGGCTCCAGAAACATCCGCTGCAACGCCATAGCCCCGGGCTTTATAGAAACGGAAATGACCGATAAATTGGATGAGAAAACCGTACAAGGCTGGCGCGATGCTATTCCTCTAAAACGGGGCGGCAGTCCAGAAGATGTGGCCAATGCTTGTCTGTTTCTGGCCTCAGACTTATCGGCTTACGTTACTGGCCAAACCTTGCATGTTGATGGTGGAATGCTAACTTAATGTATGCCCCAAATATCCTTTGAACACTCGCCCTGGTGGTTAGTAGCCGCTATTGCCGTAGCCGTGGTACTGGTGGTATGGCACTATTATACGGCCAAGGTTTTTAGTAAAAAGCAGCGCCTCATTCTTGGGGTGCTGCGTTTTTTGGTGCTCTTGCTGGTGGCCATTCTCTTGCTTTCTCCGCTGGTAAAAAGCTTTACAGAACGTACAGAAAAGCCGCTTTTAATTTGGCTGCAAGATGAGAGCGCCAGCATGGTTACCCAGAAGGACTCCAGCGCTGTGCGCAAATTTATTAACTCTGAAGGCCCACAGTTAAAAGCGGCTTTGGCCGAAAAATACGATCTAAAAACCTTTTCGTTTTCAGGCGATTTAGAAGCTGACAACGGGAACTTTGAGGGCACGGAAACCAATATTGCTCAGGCCCTGCAAGGGGTAAATGGTCGCTATTTTGGTGAAAATATTGGGGCGACCTTGCTAATTTCTGATGGTATTTATAACCGTGGCGCACAACCTGATGTAATTGCTCAAAACCTAAGTTTCCCAGTGTATACCTTGGCTACCGGAGATACCTCCCTGCGTAAAGACCTTCGGCTCAAAGCCCTTATCCACAATCAGCAAACCTATCAGGGTTCCGCCTTTCCTGTAAATGTGCAAATAGAGGCACAAGCTTTGGCTGGCAAAAGCTTTAAACTCTCCATACGCGGTCCTGAGGGCCTTGTACATAGTGAAACCTTAAGAATCACCAGTCCCAATTTTTATGATGCTTCTCAAATTTACCTTAAGGCTCAAAAACCTGGCTTACAGCGGTATGTGGTGCGGTTGGAAGCTTTGGAAGGAGAAGAAAATTTAGATAATAACCAAGGAAGCTTTGTGATTGAAGTAATCGATCAGCGCAAAAAAATTGTGGTTCTGGCCCATGGTCCCCATCCAGACGTAGCGGCCCTAAAAGCCGCCTTGGCGCAAAAAAAGGTGTACGAAGTTTCGGTACTAAACGCCAGAGAACTAGATCAAATCCCTAAAGCTGATCTTTTCATTATCCATAATCCAGTAGAAGCCACCCTGCAAAAGCTACCCTTAAATCAGGTACCTTTTCTGCTGATTACCAGTGCAGAAAGTCCCTACGGTTATTTAAGGCAGAATTTGAATTTTGACCTAAAACGCAGATCCGGTAGCGAAGAGGTATTTGCAGCCTACAACCCAAATTTTACGCTTTTTCAGTTAACCGAAGCAGAACGGGATTTTTTGGAGGATTTACCTCCGCTGCTAGCGCCTTACGGATCCCCAGAATTAAGCGGCAACCCCACACCATTGCTTTACAAAAAAATAGGCAGTGTAAATACTAAACAGCCTCTGCTTGCTTTTAACAACGTAAATGAGATACGCAGTGCATTTTTACTGGGTTTAAATACCTGGCGCTGGCGGATGTTTAATTATAAGAAAGCCGGTAATTTCAAAAGCTTTGATGGTTTTTGGCAAAAAACGGTGCAATACCTCACCACTCAAAATGCCAAAAAGCGTTTTTCAGTAGAGGTGGCCAAACGCTTCAGCAACGATGAGTCCATAGAGATGAACGCTCGGTTGCTAGATCCATCACTAGAGCTTACGAACACGGCTCCGGTTGATTTGACTTTAACCAATAAAAAGGGCGAAAAATTTCAGTACACTTTTCAGCGCAGTAAGAAAACCTACCTGCTGCAAATCCAATCACTTCCACAAGGTGTTTACCGCTATGAGGCTCGTACTACATTAGGCGCAGAGGTTTTTACAGAGTCAGGCGAGTTTGTGGTAGAGGACATTGACTTTGAAAATAGGAATACCAAAGCCAATCACGGAGCTTTAAGGGACATTGCTCAAAAGAGTGGAGGACGCTTTTACTTATTATCGCAACAAAATCAATTGAAAGGCAGTTTAATTGAGAATCAAAAAGCGCAGATAGAAATTTACCGTGAAGAGACTTTAAAAAGCATTTTTAATTATTGGTGGATTTTAGCGCTAATTTTAGCTTTGCTAACAGCTGAGTGGGCCCTACGTAAATATTGGGGTAATTATTAAATAAAGAACAAATGAATCAAAAAACAACCGTAGTAATTGTAGTGGCCTTTGTGGCCTTTTTAGGAGTTATTTTAGCCTGGAACTCGCTAACCTTCACCATAGAAACGGGTGAACGAGCCGTGATTTTCCGAAAGTTTCAGGGAGGTATTGACAAAGACAAAGTGTTTCCGCAGGGGTTTCATATCAAATGGCCCTGGGATGATGTTTTTGTATATGATGTAAAAATTTCAGAGGCCATAAGTACCATGGAAGTGTTAAGTAAAAATGGCTTAACTATTCGGACCGAATTATCCTATCGCTACAAGCCTATGGAAGATGGCATAGGTTATTTGCATAACGATATTGGCCCTGATTATCATCAGAAAATAATCATTCCAGAGATACGCTCTGCAACGCGGGAGGTTATAGGTAAGTATCTTCCCGAAGAATTGTACTCATCAAAGCGCGAAGATATCCAGGATGAGATTTACCAGAGAACGGCCAAATCACTGAGTGAAAAATATCTGGAGTTAGATGCTGTTTTAATTAGGGAAGTGGAACTGCCCGCTAAGTTGCAGGCGGCCATCGAACGTAAGTTAGAGCAGGAGCAGCGCTCATTAGAGTATGAGTTTAAATTACAGCAGGCTAAGAAGGAAGCCGAGCGCCAGCGTATTGAGGCTGAGGGTAAGGCCAAGGCCAATGATATTGTAAGCGCCTCTTTAACCGATAAAATTCTGCAGGAAAAAGGTATAGATGCCACTTTAAAACTGTCTCAGTCTACCAACTCTAAAGTAATTGTAGTAGGTTCTGGTAAAAATGGCTTGCCTATTATTTTAGGCAATCAGTAACCACAAGTTTTTTCTTTTCAAAACACCGCAGTAAACCAACAAAGGTTAGCTGCGGTGTTTTTTATGGTTTGGGGCGCGGTGCATACCTAGGAATTATGGATGCGTACTTTTTTGGCACTATTGCAAATCTTACCTTCGCCCCACAAATCAAGAAATGTAAAAAATACAATATGTCGCAGAGCGTAGCGAAGCTTAGTCCCCAAGCCCTTTGGCAAAATTTCTCCGCATTAAATAGTGTACCTCGTCCCTCTAAAAAAGAAGAAAAGGTACAGGCCTTTATGATTGATTTTATTAAAGAGCTGGGCCTGGACTATTATCAGGATGCAGCCGGGAACATTATAGCCCAAAAGCCGGCCTCTGCGGGAATGGAAAACCGCAAAAAGGTGGTACTGCAGGCGCACTTAGACATGGTTTGTCAAAAAAATAACGATACCCAATTTGATTTTGAAACCCAGGGCATCAACATGCTGGTTGACAGAGACTGGGTAACAGCCGATGGCACCACGCTGGGCGCAGACAACGGTATGGGCGTAGCCGCCATTATGACTGTCTTGGCCAGTGATGATATTGCCCACCCGCCCTTGGAGGCGCTCTTTACCGCAGATGAAGAAGCGGGTATGACGGGTGCCCATAACCTGGAGCCTAATGTGCTTACCGGTGAAATTCTTATGAACTTAGATACTGAGGATGATGACGAGCTAAGTATTGGCTGTGCCGGGGGTATTGACAATGATATTAATTGGAGCTATGCAGAATCAGCAGTTCCGCAAGATTATCAGGCCTACGAATTAAAGGTGAAAGGATTGGCAGGCGGACATAGCGGCATGGATATCATTTACGGCCGCGGCAATGCCAACAAAATTATGAATCGGCTTTTGCTTAATATGGGTTCGCGCTTTGGTTTGAGTTTAACTCGATTAGAGGGGGGAGGCTTACGTAACGCTATACCCCGGGAGAGTACGGCTTTAGTGGTGCTGCCTAAGCATGAGGTAGAAAGTGCCATGGCTCATTGGGACCAAATAGCCGAGGAATTGCAGTCTGAATTTGCTACTACTGACCCTAAACTGGAAATTGAATACCATGAGGTTGCAGAAACTCCCGCTAAGGCTATGGCGGCTGATGATTTTGAGAAATTCACCCTGGCGGTGCAATGCACTCATGATGGTATTAGAAGATTAAGTCCTGATGTGCCTGATTTGGTAGAAACCAGTAATAGCCTGGCTAGCGTTAGCCTAAGCGAAGGTAAAATGCATGCCAAAGCACTGACCCGTAGTGATCGTGAAAGCGGAAAAATGGATATGGCACACTCCGTAGCTGCACCCTTTAAATTAATTGGTGCAGAAGTCATTCACAGTGGCTCTTACCCCGGATGGAAATTAGACCCTAATGCACCCATGCTGGCCATGATGAAAAAGCTGTACGTAGAAATGTTTGAAGAAGAGCCTAAGGTAATTGCCTGTCACGCAGGTTTAGAGTGCGGACTTTTAGGTCAGCATTACCCCAATTTGGAGATGATTTCATTTGGGCCCACCATTCGCAATCCACACTCTCCAGACGAAAAGGTGAGCATTACTTCAGTGCAAAAATTTTGGAATTACTTTTTGGAGGCCTTGCAACGTATCCCTGAAAAAAATAAATGAGCGCCCAAAGCTTAAAAATAATTGAGTGCCCGCGAGACGCCATGCAAGGGCTGAAAACTTTTATACCCACCGAACAAAAGATAGGGTACGTCAACAGCCTTCTCAAGGTAGGTTTTGATACCCTTGATTTTGGAAGTTTTGTGAGCGCTAAAGCCATTCCTCAGCTTAGAGATACCCCAGAAGTTTTAGCGGGTATAGACGAGAAGGGCTCCACAAAGCTATTAGCCATTGTAGCCAATGAAAGAGGTGCCAGGGAAGCGGCCTCTTTTGAGGCAATAGACCAATTGGGCTATCCATTCTCGGTGTCAGAAATCTTTCAAAAACGAAACACCAATAAAACCATCGCTCAATCTCAAGTATTGGTTAGAAAACTGCTGGATATTGCCCAGGAAAATCACAAAGAGCTGGTAGTTTATGTATCAATGGGATTTGGCAATCCTTACCGAGAAGCCTGGAGTGCAGATATTGTGCTGCGTTTTACTGAGAAGTTGGTAAACATGGGAGTAGAAACTATTTCCCTATCGGATACTATCGGCACTTCCAATCCCGATAGCATTGACCACTTATTTTCAGCGCTAATCCCCGCTTTTCCTCATGTGGAATTTGGCGCGCACTTGCATACTGCTCCTCATAATTGGCATGAAAAGGTATCGTCTGCTTGGCAGTCTGGTTGCCGCAGATTTGATGGTGCTATAAAGGGCTTTGGTGGCTGCCCAATGGCCGATGACGACTTAGTGGGAAATATGCCTACTGAGAAATTACTAACCTTTGCTCAAAGAAATAATTTAGAGCATAACTTGAACCCATTAGCCCTTGAGGTGGCTTATAACAAGTCTCTAGAAGTTTTTCCAATTTAAATTACCCAGCCTTGTTTTGAGGTTTTTCTACTTTATTCTCTATCGGGGTATATTAAAAACTAAAGGTTAAATTTTACTTTAACCATTTCTTTAAATAGAGCTATAATAAATTCACCAAAAAGTCTGTGTAATGGATTTGATATAGGATTTAAACTCTATTAATTTCTTCTTTTGATTATTTCTGTTATTTTTAAAAGAGTATCGTCCAGCAAAACTTGCCAATACATAAATTTGAACGAGTTAGTGAAATTAGCCAAAGAGGTTCAGGAATATGCGCAAACCAAAGGCCGCACCTATTCAGTAAGCAAGGGTAAAATGCTGGTGAATGATAAGCAAGAAAAGATGCTTAATACCGTATCTAAAACAGGCTAAACATTCCCTTTTTGTTAGTACTTTTGTCGGAAAGTAAAATTCATGAATTTTTTAAAATCATTTTTTGTTTTTGCTGTAGTAGCGTTAATAGGAACTTCTTGTGAAGCGCCTCCTCCGGGCACGGTGGTATTTAATGAAGATACCAATGCCGATGAAGTAGTGCGGGAGTACCTAAACGTAGACGAAGACGAATTAGAGGGCTACGATGTAATTAAAATTACCACCACAGCCGTGCGCAACCCCCAAGATAGTACCGAGGTTTATGTGCCTCACTATCAGCGGGCCGCTAATTTCAAATAATTATATTCAAAGTTTTTTAAAGCTTAAAACTTAGGTCTGAGTAGATCAGGTTTTAGGCTTTTCTTTTAGGCTATGTTTACAAAGCTTTCTCAAACCAAGTATCCACCAAAAAAGAAGCCCTTAATGGTTTGGGATGGCGCTTGTACATTTTGCGCTTACTGGATCACCCGCTGGTCTAAAATTACCGGAACAGCCGTAGATTATGCGCCTTATCAGGAGGTAGCGGGTCAATTTAAAGATGTGAATCAGCGCCATTTTATGACGGCCAGCCGGCTCATTGAAACAGATGGTTCCATCTACTCTGGACCACAGTCGGCTTACCGGAGTTTTACTTACCGCAAAAACAAATGGGGGTTTTTAAACCAGTGGTATGAGACTAAACCCTGGTTTACTCGCCTTAGTGACAATACGTACCAATGGGTAGTAAAAAACCGCAATTTTCTATATAAGCTCAGCACCGCCCTTTGGGGCAAAAACCCCGAGGAGCCGCGCCCTTTTTGGGTTATCTATCTAGCCGTTTGTCTGTATATTTTGTATCTGCTATTTTGAGAAAGTGTCTTGCAGCTGATTTAAAGCCAGCGCTGGCAGTGGGCCACTGCTCCGCAATTAAGGACAGTACTAAGTCAATTTGGGTTCCCAATTTTTCATGATGTTTCTGCAGTAGTTTCAAGCTAAATACCTTAACCGCAACCGTTTGTTCCGTGTCTTCCAAATAAGCCAAAGCCAGGTTGAGAGCCCAATGGCATTGTTTAGGAGTTAAATCCAGCAGGAGCAAGCTTCGCAGTAGTGATCGCGCTACAGCGGGATGTGTGGTATATTCCAACTGCTCCAAAAAATAGTCTACATGAACTTGAAATGCTTCCGGCCTATTTTCAACCGCATGCTGTAAAAGCCAGGCGGCTTTAGCCTGCAACTTTGAATCTTTCAATAAATTCAAAAGCTGTAAGTGGTGGTTATGAGAGTGCAAAACTGGCAATGCTGCTTGCACGGCCGCTTTTGACTTTACTTGGCGAAGGGTGGTCACTAACCAATCATCTAACATAATTAACTCGAACAATGGAGATGGGCACTAGTTGGCTTGGTAAAAGAAGTAAAATGCAAGCATTACTGCAAAAGAAAGAAGCCGCTTTCAACGCCTTGTTGGAAAAGAAAAGAGAAGAGTTTGAACGCTTAAAATCTTTTCAGGAAGATCAATTAGAAAGCATTAATGAAAGTCAGCAATTGGAGTCTCATGACATTATTGAGAACCCCGCTGAGAATCAAATGCGTGAGGTCCGCATAGAGAATAAAACTATAGATAAGCTGCAAGAGCAAGTGAAATATTTGGAAGGTTTTGAGTTTGAAACAGCGCGGGAAAAAGTAGATAATGGTACTCTTATCCTCACCAACCAAGGCAATTACATTGTAGCTGTCCCTGAGTTACTTTTTAAAGTGGAGGATGAAAAGTATACTGCTATTTCTAGCCATAGCCCCTTGTTTGAGGCCTTGGCGGGCAAAGAAAAAGGCGATGAAATCACATTTAACAATCAAAAATTTAAAATTGAAGGTGTAGCTTAGCGTAAAATTCTAAGCTTTGAAAGATTCATTAATAAAAGTCAGCTTCCTTTTGCTGGCTTTGTCCTTAGGCTCTTGCTCGGGGCAGTCTTCGCACTCGTTTTTGTACCAATGGCTTAAAGCCGATGAAAAAACTCTTGCTAACCAAGGGATAGTTCCTGGTTTGTACCAAGGGTTTGGTATGCAGACAACAGCTGGTAGCGGTCGTCACCTTAATCCGCCTAAAGCGAAGATTCTAAAAGTAACCACTTTAAAACCTTTTGGACCCGGCAGTTATTACCAGGCCCTTAAAGCTGAAGGTCCGCGTACCATAGTGTTTGAGGTAAGTGGCGCTATAAAGTATCCAGAGCAAAGCACCGTGGTAATAAATAGTGATTACTTAACCGTAGCTGGGCAAACTGCGCCAGGTAAGGGTGTGGCCATTTACGGTTTGCAGCATGTGGTGCGCGCCAATCACGTATTATTTGAGCATCTCCGTTTTAGAGCAGGAGACATGGGTACCGCTAAAAAAGTTAATAAAAAAGGCTGGACTCAGTTTAGCGAATGGGACTGTTTTAAAATAGGTGGAGATTACATCGTCTTCAAAAACTGCACGTTTAGCTGGGCCACTGATGAGCTTGTGCAAACCACAGGTAACCATATTTCTTTTTACCGTTGCCTTTTTATGGAAGGGCTTAACAGCCCCAAGCACCATAAAGGCCAACATAGCAAAGGGTTAATTCTTTTTAACCAGAGCGGTTATGATGGTGACAGTTTAGCAGTAATTCAAAACATATTTTTAAGTTGCCAAGACCGAAACCCACAATTGGGTGGACCCATTGGGGTGGTGATTGTGAATAATTTTATAGCCAATGCAAAATTTGGCATTGGCGTGGTACATAGCCCAAAAGGAGGACCAAAAGCTACCATAACGCATAACGTAATGCAAAACGTTTGGAAAAACCCCTTGCGCTACGTGCCACGGCCTGCGCACACCCGGGGGCAAGTTTATTTTGGCCCTCACCTAATTTACGGAACCCTCATAGAGTCACCGTGGACTTATGGTCAAAAACCTATTTTTTTAAGAGAGGCGCCAGGTTGGGAGGGTAAGCCAGGCTACAATCGAGCAGAGGAACCACCTCTGAATTTAGTGAATTACACCATGCTTTCGGTGCAGGACTTAAAGCCTTTTTTAGAAGATAAAGTTGGAGCTTTTCCTAAACAGAGAGACGCCAGTGAATTACGTCTTTTTTCCACCGTTTGGAAGAACGGGGAAGGCGCTATACCCAAGAGCGTAGAGGAAGCCGGGGGCTGGCCTCAATTACCAGAACTACAAGTGAAGTTAGATGTCCCCTCTAAGCCATTTGAATTGGCAGCCAATGGCTATACGCATTTAGAAAATTTTTTGACCATGCACCGTCTGAGCGTAGAGCAGTAAGAAAGCCGAACCTTTAGGGGATAAGTCAAGGAACCTTCTTGCGCTGCAGACTAGCAACCCGCATATTCTTACCGCGATTTGTATTTTTATGCGCTGCAGCCTGGTTTCTATTATCTATGCAAAAAATTGGTGAAAATAAGGGCTGCTGGAGAAAACAATTTTTGAGTTTTTTAAAACATGATGTCTAAAGTCCTGCTTCTCCTTTTATCCCTTGCGGCCTCCTTCGCATTAAGGGCCCAAGAACAAACCGCTCTAGAATGGCAAAAAGAAATGAATTCCGAATTTGCGGACAGCCTTACCAGTCCGCTTACCGAGGCGGATCGCGCTATTTTTGACGGTTTGCCATTTTACCCCATAGACAGTAGCTATCGGGTGCGGGCTTTTTTACAGCTTACGCCCGATAGTACCCCGTTCATTATGGCCACCACTACAGGCCGCAAAGCCCATTACCGTCAATATGCCTGGGCGCATTTTAGCCTCAAGGGCGATAGTTTAAAATTACCCATTTACCAAAGCTTGCGCCTGCTTAAAAAAGTAGGCTATGCTGATTACCTTTTTCTGCCCTTTACCGATGCTACCAACGGGGTAGGTAGCTATGGAGGAGGAAGGTATGTCAGTTTGCGTATGCCAGAAGAAGGTAGCAAATTGGTGATTGACTTTAATAAAGCCTACAATCCTTATTGTGCCTACAATGAGCGTTACTCTTGCCCCATCCCGCCCAAGGCAAACCATTTAAAGGTGGCGGTTGAAGCCGGGGTGAAAGCACCAGTTAACCATTAAATGCAGTTGAGCCCTAAATTACTCAAGCGCTTGCAGAAGCGTGAAAAGAAGCTAAAACGGCTGCGCAGCAGGCATAAACGAGGTGGTATTAATTATGATTTAGCCGCCAGAATCAACCAGTTGGAAGCCAAACAAAAAACGGAGCTTTGGCCCCTACTGTTAGAAGAACAACCCCATTGGCAAGCCGTGGCCCATGAGAATCAGCGGTTATTGGCTCAAGAACAGGTTTTGGCAAAGGTTACCCGCGAAAGCGGTTCAACCTACGCAACTTACAGCAGTCAACTTAGGGGTGGAATACGCAAAAACGGCTATCTGTATTTGACCACTGAGCAGAATGTTTGGCTCCTGAATATTTTTTCGCAATACTATCGGTACACCACTTTTAGCGGTACCATTAATGGATTAGGCCTGGCACGTGTTGCGGGCCAAGGGGTGGGTCTTTCACTATTTGGCGACCGGGTACCGCAGGAGTTTAAGGCTGATATCACCAAAGAGGGAGGGCTGATTATGCGCAAAACCAAAGACTACTGGGAGTCACACGGTGGGTACTTTATGAAAAGCTTGGTAGCCGATCCATTTAAAGGTAATGAGAATAAACGTCAGCAATTCTTGCAAAACCGCCAGCGGTTGCTAAAAGCGCTGAATGATTTTAGAAAGAAGCTGTTGATGTAAGTTCTTGGGCTTAGGCTAAAACTGCCTACGCAAATGTTTGTCGTGCTCAAAATCTCAATCAAACCCATAAAAAAGCCCCGAATCACCTTCGGGGCTTGGAGTAGCGAGGGCGAGACTCGAACTCGCGGCCTCAGCATTATGAGTGCTGCGCTCTAACCGGCTGAGCTACCTCGCCAAATCTCAAAATCAAGCCTTTTGTTTGAGGGCTGCAAATATAGCCTTAATTCACTTTTTGCAAAGTGCTATTGCCTAAAATTTGGTCTTTACTTTTTTTTATATTGCGCGGCCATCTGTAAAAACACTATTTGATTAAAATATGACCACACAAGAAAAAATAAAGTTCGAGCTTGAAATCCCCGTAAAGGCCTCACCGCACATGCTTTTTCCATATTTATCTACACCTAGCGGCCTATCTGAATGGTTTTCAGATGACGTAAACTCACGCGGAGAAAAATTCACCTTCATTTGGGATGGTGAAGAACGTTCGGCCATGCGGCTTTCTAAAAAGACCGATAAATTCATTCGTTTCCAATGGGAAGATGATGTCGAGGAAGAGAACAATTACTTTTTTGAATTCAAAATTCAGGTAGACGAGCTTACCAATGACGCATCCCTCATAATCACCGATTTTAGTGATGAAGAAGAAATAGAGGAAGATAAACTTCTTTGGGAAAGCCAAGTAAACGAATTGTTGCACACCATTGGCTCTTAAGATGAATGCCACTAAGGTCATTCAAAAAAATAAAGCTTTTCTTATCCCGGTTCTGATTTTCATCTTAACCGGGATTGTTTTTTTAAGCCTTTACTCCAAGGCGCAAATTCACCTGACGCAAAATAGTTGGCACGGCCCCATAAGTGATTACTTTTTTAAGTATCTCACGCATTTGGGAGATGGGCTGGTTTTTGCTCCCTTAGCCTTGTTTTTGGCCTTGATCAAATGGCGCTATTTTTTCGGCTTGATCATTGCTGCTGTTTTAACCCTAATAGTCAGTGCGGGCCTGAAGCATCAATTCAAAGAAATGGAAAGACCTGTAAAATACTTTGAGAACTTAGCAGATCTTCATTTAGTGGAAGGCGTTCATAATCATAGCTACAAGTCTTTTCCCAGCGGACATACCACTACGGCCTTTGCAGCCTGGGGTTTTTTGGCATTGCTCATCAGGCGTAAGCCCTGGCAGTTTGGCTTGGCTGTTTTGGCAATGCTTGTTGGCTACTCTCGTATTCACATCTCACAGCATTTTTTAATTGATGTAATAGCGGGGGCCATTTTAGGAAGTGGAATTGCCTTATTTTCGTACCTGCTTTCACAATATCTAAAGGCGCCTTGGTTGCAAAAAGGGCTCGTGAAAAAGTAGGGTAGTGAAGTATTTAGATCGATTCACCATTTTTTGGCTGGTAATAGCGGCCGCCTTTTTTTTGCCAGGACTGGGCAATGTTCATCTCTTTGATTGGGATGAAATAAACTTTGCCGAGCTAGCGCGTGAAATGGTGGTTACCGGAGACTGGCTGCGCCTGCAAATAAACTACGAGCTATTTACAGAAAAACCGCCATTTTTCTTTTGGCTTCAGGGTATTAGTATGCATTTGTTAGGGGTAGGTGAATACGCAGCCCGCTTACCCAATGCGCTTTTGGGCATGCTGGTTTTACCGTTCCTTTACGTGAGCGGTAAGTTTTTAATTGATCGAAAATTTGGCTTTCTCTGGGCTTTAAGCTGGTTTGGTAGCGTTTTGCCGTTCCTCTATTTCAAGTCAGGAATTATTGATCCTTATTTCAATTTCTTCACCTTCAACGGTCTTTTTTTCTTAATTCACTTGATTTGGAAGAAAAAAGGACGTGAAGAGGTGTATTTTTCCAAAACCAGCGCTA
This sequence comes from uncultured Bacteroidota bacterium, assembly GCA_913057235.1. GTDB lineage: Bacteria > Bacteroidota > Bacteroidia > Flavobacteriales > Schleiferiaceae > CAJXNI01. Next base: position 173,852 of record CAJXNI010000002.1, on the reverse strand, counting down.
CCTACTTGTGGCTTGCGGGCATTTCTATGGGCCTTGCAGTTCTAACTAAGGGCCCTGTAGCCTACTTAGTTATCACACTCACTTTAGGAAGTTATTGGCTCAGCAACGGCTTTAAAACGGGATTGCCTTTTGTTTCTTTTGTAAAATTCTCCTTGATTGGCCTGTCGGTTTTCTCATTCTGGCTTTTGGTAGATATGCTACTTCATGGCCCAGCCTTTCTCATTGAGTTTACCATAAGGCAGTGGGAATTGCTCACACAAAATGACGCGGGACATGGCGGTTTCCCTGGATATCATTTTGTAGTGCTTTTGGCGGGTTGTTTTCCAGCCAGCATTTTTGCCTTAAGAGGATTCAGCAGAATCAGCGGATTAAAAGCGCCTCATTTAAAAGATTTTCAGCGTTGGATGGTTACGCTTCTTTTGGTCGTTTTAGTGCTTTTTAGCCTGGTGAACACCAAAATTGTGCACTACAGCTCTTTAGCTTATTACCCGCTAACCTATTTATCGGCATTAGTACTCTGGCATTATGCAGAGCGGCAGAAAAAGCTCAAATACTGGATGATTATCGGTATTCTAATCATTGGATTTTTAGCCTTGGCACTAAGTATTGCATTGCCCTGGGCAGGAAACCACATTGAGACTTTAAAACCCCTTTTTGAAAAAGACCCTTTTGCAAGGGCTAATTTACAGGCTCAGGTAAACTGGGCGCAGTGGCATTACCTACCGGCCGTATTTCTTGGTTTGGTCTTACTGGTTTTTAGCGTCTTCGCGCGAAAGCGCCAGGTTGTAGCTATACGGGTCCTTTTTATGGGTACGGCTATTTGGTGCGCGCTGGTTTTGGGCTTTTTTATTAAAAATATAGAAGCCTACAGCCAAAAAGCTGCCGTGGGCTTTTTTGAGGATTTAGTGCAGGAAGAGTGCTACGTAACTACCTTTGGCTATAAGAGTTACGTGCCTTGGTTTTATGCAAAAATTCAATCCCACACAAACCCTAATGCTACTCAAAAAGAGTGGCTTTACCACGGCAAAGTAGACCGGCCGGTGTACATATGCACCAAAATAAATAAGGTAGAAAAACTGGAAGAAGCCATACCAGATGCCCAGTTCTTATATGCTAAGAATGGCTTTTTCTTTTACAAAAGGGACCCTAAACCGTAGCCTTAACACGGCCCGGGTTGGTAAGATAATTGGGTTGAATTAGTCCCCACTTGGCTAGGCGGTATTGTGCACTCACCTTTAAAACCCCTAAACCGTAAATTGCACTGCGCTTTAGATTAATAGAACTGGCTTCATCAAAATATTTGGTGGGGCAGGTAACTTCCCCAATCTCAAAGCCCTTGTAAAATATTTGCCCCAGCATTTGGTTATCAAACACAAAGTCATCTGAATTGCAATTGTAATCTACTGCCTCCAATACTTCGCGTGAAAACGCCCGGTAGCCGGTATGGTATTCGCTCAGCTTTTGGTTCATCAGCTCATTTTGTATAAAAGTGAGAATACGATTGGCCACATATTTATACCAGGGCATCCCTCCGCGTAGAGCGCCCTTTCCTAAAATTCGGGAGCCCAATACCACCGGATACAGATCATTGGCGATAATGAAGCACATACTTTCAATCAACTTTGGAGTATACTGGTAATCGGGGTGGAGCATAATTACAATATCGGCTCCAATTTCAAGGGCTTTATTGTAGCAGCTCTTTTGATTGCCCCCATAGCCACGGTTTTGCTCGTGTGAAATAATGTGCCTTATACCCAATTCTTTAGCCAGAATAACTGTATTATCGTTGCTTTTGTCATCTACCAGCACAACGTCATCTACGAAATCCATGGGTATTTCGCGGAAAGTTTTCTCCAGCGTTTTACCGGCATTGTAGGCAGGCAAAACCACCGCTATTTTTTTATCCTTAATCATGGTGAGCAAAAATAGAGTTTTCTAAAATAGTCTTAGAGCCGTTTTAATGATAGATTTTTGTAGATTTCCGCCCGCAAAATCATCCAATCCAAAAAGGTGAAGTTTAAATTCTTATTGATTCTTGTGTGCTTTGTTGCGTACTTAGCTGATGCTCAAACCATAAGTGGTAGAGTGGTAGAGGGGAAAAATGAATCTCCGGTCTATTTGGCCAATGTGGTAGTGAAAGGGACCACTCAGGGAACCACCACAGATTTGGACGGTAGATTCTCCATAATTCTAAAGAATCCGCAATTTCCGGTAACCTTGGAAATAAGTTTAATAGGCTATAAAACTCAAACCATGGTTTTGCCGTCGGCTCAGTCTAATCTGAAAATTGCTTTGGCTGAAGACTCTGAAATGTTGGCTGAGGTAAGTGTGGTAGAGCAACGCCTCAGTGAAAAACAACGTGAGAGTGCCCTTACGGTGGAGGCCTTGGATGCATTGGCTATTAAAGAAACCCCGGCTGCCAATTTTTATGAGGCCCTGGGAAATTTAAAGGGGGTTGACCTCACATCCGCCAGTATAGGCTTTAAAATTATTAACACTCGCGGATTCAATTCTACTGCTCCAGTCCGAACCTTACAGCTCATTGATGGTGTTGACAATCAAGCACCAGGCTTAAACTTTTCTTTGGGTAACTTTTTAGGGGCCAGCGAGTTGGATATTGCCAATGTGGATATTATTGCCGGAGCCAGCACGGCCTTTTATGGTCCGGGTGCTTTTAATGGGGTGATTTCTATGACCACCAAAGATCCCTTTCTATACCAAGGCCTTTCAGCTAGCGTAAAAGTGGGGGAGCGGGCGCTTACGGAAACGGCTGTGCGCTACGCAGAGGCTTTTAAGCTTTTCAGCGATGAATATGAAGATTTTGCCTTCAAAATCAACTTATTCTACTTAACTGCCAATGACTGGGAAGCCGATAACTACAATCCGGTAGACGGTTCTCCGGTGGGAGCCGATAACCCAGGTCGCTTTGATGCAGTAAATGTTTATGGCGATGAAAGCTTAGCCTCTAATAATGGCAGTGATGACTTAACAAGTGCACGTTTTAATGATAATGCTGGCTTAGGCATTTTTTACCGTCCCGGTTACCGTGAACCCGATTTAGTAGATTACGATACCCGCAATTTTAAAGGTAACGCAGGAATATTTTACAAAACCAAAAATGATATCCAATTTGGCTATACCTTCAATTATGGTGCAGGTACTACGGTATACCAAGGGGAAAACCGCTTTAGCCTCAACAACATTCAGTTTTTCCAAAACATCTTTGAGCTTAAAAAGAAAGATAAATTCTTTGTGAGGGCCTATACTACTTATGAAGATGCAGGGGATAGTTACGATGCCGTTTTAACAGCTTTTAAAATGAATAACGCCACAATTGGCGAAGAAGGAAGCTGGAACACGGATTACTCGCGAACTTGGACTAGGTTTAGATTTCTACGCATGGGCAATAATTTTTTGAGCCCGAATAGGTTCTTTGAGGATTCCGCTAACTTTTCAATTCTTAACCCTGATCTTACCGAGGAAGAGTATAATGAGATTTTGAATAATAATAATGGTCTTTTGAGGTATTTGCATGATTCTGTCCTAAAGTATAGAACACAAGACAGACCCTTACCTGGCAGCGCGGCTTATGATTCGCTTTTTAAAGACGTAACTAGTCGAACCTTCACAGAAGGCGGTTCGAGGTTTTTTGATCGTTCCGCTCTCTATCACATTATGGGTGAGTATCAATTTAATCTACCCTATGAGATTAACCTAAGATTGGGCGGTAATTACCGCATGTACCTCCCCAACAGTCGTGGTAACATTTTTGACGAAGTAATTCCTGAATCCATTGTGACCGATAGTGTGGGTAATTTGGTGAGCCAGCGCTACCGCCAAATACGGAATGAAGAGTTTGGCGCTTACTTGGGCGCTGAAAAAAACTTTTTAGGCGAGGTTTTAAAAGCTAACGCCACCTTACGACTGGATAAAAATCAAAACTTTGATTACCTTATTTCTCCTGCAGCCTCGCTGGTTTACAATATCAATGCGGAGCACACCGTAAGGGGGTCCTTAGGAAGAGCGATCCGGAACCCAACTTTGCAGGATCAATATTTGCGCTATGATGTGGGCCGGGCTATCTTATTAGGAAATATAAATGGCTATGATTCCTTGGTATCTATAGAGTCTTTTGATTTTTACCGCAGTCAACCTAATCTACTACGTGAAAATCTTGATTTTTTTAATGTTGACCCAATAGAGCCAGAACGAGTAACCACAGTTGAAATAGGCTATCGCGGCTCTTGGTTCAAACGTTTGTTTGTAGATTTTAACACCTATTACAGCTGGTATACCAATTTCATCGGTTTTCAATTCGGGCTTGACCCCACATTTTTTCCAGCCGCTCCAAATCAGGTTGCTGGTGTGCAAGCTTACCGAATTGCCGCTAACGCTCGTGATTTGGTAACCACGCTTGGCCTTAATATAGGGCTGAATTATTACATTGATGATCACCTTACCGCTACTGGCAATTACAGCTTTAACCGTTTAAATCAGGCCAATGATGTGAATCCCATTGTGCCCGCTTTTAATACGCCTGAGAACAAGTTTAATTTAGGAATCAACGGACGGTCCTACAAACTCTTTAAAAACCGTAATCACACGCAGGGTTTTGCGGTCACCTACAAATGGGTAGAAGGATTTACTTTTGAGGGATCGCCCCAGTTCACTGGTTTTATTGAAAGTTACGGACTTTTAGATGCGCAAATTTCATACGCATTACCAGATTATAAAGTAACTTTAAAGCTTGGAGCATCTAATGTTTTGAACAATGAAGTGTTCCAGGTATACGGGGGGCCAAGAGTAGGGCGCTTAGCCTATTTCTCGGTAACCTATGAATTGTAATCAAGTTTTATGTTTAATTTAAATGTTTCAAAAATGAAAAAACGGCTACTTCTGATTATGGCTCTGGCCTCGGGAGTTACATTTGCCCAAACTCGCTACAATGACGAGGTATTCTCACAGGTAAATGTAACATCTGATGTTACTTACGCCACTAACATTGACTTTTTGACCTCAGACTTTAGTGACCCTGCTCAGGTGCAGGCAGACCTTACCGCAATTAAAACAGCAATTGCAACGGGTCAGCCTATTCCAGCCACCTACTATGATCCAGCGGATGCTAACTCAGATTTGAAAGTTACGGAAGTGAAAATGGATATTTATGAACCCGTGGGCGATACGGTAAGCAACCGACCCTTGGCCATTTACATTCACACTGGTAACTTTTTACCACCCGGTGTCAATGGGGGTATTAATGGTTCTAAGAATGATAGCTCAGCTATTGTTATGTGTGAGAAGCTGGCTAAACGCGGTTTTGTAGCTATTGCTGCCAACTACCGTTTAGGCTGGAACCCCTTAGATCCCAACCAGTTTGTACGCAGGGCACAATTATTAAACGCTGTGTATCGCGCTATTCACGATATGAAAGAATTGGTAAGGGTTACCCGCGCAGATGCGTCTAATCTAGGCATTGACCCTACCAAAATCGCCTTTTTTGGTGAAGGTTCTGGAGGTTATGTGGCTTTAGCTTATGCAACCCTAGACAAATGGTCTGAAGTGGAAATTCCTAAGTTTATTAATCCAGCTACCAGCAGTTCTTTCGTAGACTCTAATCAGGTGGGCAATATTGAAGGTTTAGGTGGTTTACTAAATCTGTATGAAGACAACGGACAACCTACTGATATCAGCTTCTGCCTGAATATGGGTGGCGCATTAGCCGATATTTCCTGGCTTGAAGCTGGTGATCCGGCCATGGTGGCTTTTCACAGTGTACGGGACCCTTTTGCGCCTTTTGGGAATGGAACGGTAGTAGTGCCAACCACTCAAGAAGACGTTGTGGATGTGTCGGGTGCCAACGTGTTTATGCAAAAGGCTAATCAGCTGGGTAACAACGCGTCTTTCACCAGCCAAACTTTTAATGACCCCATTACCCAGGCTGCTCGCGCGCGTTACGGACAAACCTACGCTTATATTTTCCCGGCACCTTTTGATACCATTAGCGTAAATACCAACGTAGAAGGTCTTTATCCGGTAATTCGTCCGTTAACTACCAGTGGTAACTTATTTTTAAATGTAGGTTCACCTTGGCAGTGGTGGGATCCTAATGGCCCCATTGCTTCGCAGACAGTTCCTGGTTCTAACCCGCCTGTAACCTACCATCAGCAAGGCTTAGCGGGTAACCCTAATATGTCGCCTAGCTTTGGTAGAACCTATCAAGACACCATTTTAGGCTATGCTGTGCCTAGAATGATGTTTACCCTAAATCTCATTGGCAATGAAGAGTATGCGGTAAACAATTTTGTAGACCTGTATCCTAACCCGGCTGGTAACGAGCTGAACTTAACCATCACTGATGCAGACTTGGTAGTAAACAACTTTGAGGTGCTTAATACAGGTGGATCGGTTGCGATGCAAGGCGAAGTTTCAAACCTGAGTAACCGTATAAACATTACGCAGCTTAGCAAGGGAGTGTATTTTCTCAAGCTAAATACCAACAAAGGAACATCCCTTCAGAGATTTGTAAAGCAATAGCTAAACAATCCGCTTATTAAAGAGTAATTAAAGCCCTGCTTGGCAAAAACAAGCAGGGCTTTTTCAATACCTCACTTTATGGCTTTTATTTTTAATGATCAGGTTTACACCGATGAGCATTTTTCGGTCCATCCGGGAAACCGTGGTTTAAACTACGGAGACGGAGTTTTTGAAACCCTCAGGTATTCCTTTGGCAGGATTAATTTTTGGGAAGATCACTATTTCCGTTTAATGGAAGGGATGCGTATTATGCGTATGGAAATACCCATGAGCTTTTCACCCGAATTTTTAGAGGAAAAACTGAAGCAGTGCGTAGAGGCGAATGGACTAAAGGAAAAGGCCGCTCGGGTCAAAATTTTGGTTACGCGTAAAAACGGAGGATTCTACACACCTGAAAATAATAAAATAGATTATTTAATTACGGCTACACCTCTGAATGAGGCAAGCTTTCAATTGAATGAACAGGGTTTGAATATTGACCTTTACAAAGATTTTTACAAAGCCAAAGGCTTGCTTTCCAACATAAAAACCACCTCGGCTCAGCTGTATGTGGTAGCCTCTGTGTACCGACAAGAAAATGGGTTGGACGAATGCCTCTTACTAAATCCTGATAAAGAAGTATGTGAAGCTATTAGCTCAAACCTGTTTTTAATTGATGGGGATGAGCTCTTGACTCCACCGCTGAGTACGGGCTGTCTGAAAGGAATCATCCGGAAGAAAATTTTAGCTTTTGCTCCAAAAATAGGTTTAACCGTAAGGGAAGAAGCTTTTTCACCCTTTAAACTACAAAAGGCCGAGGAAGTGTTTTTAACCAATTCAATTCAAGGAATACGCTGGGTAGAACGTTACCGAAAGAAAACCTTTGTTTCCACTAAAACCGCCAAAATTTTACAGCGCCTGAATACCGAGGTAGCGCTTAATTCAAACTAGGGTCACTGGGCGCGTTTAACCAAATAGAAAACTCTTCACCTTGGCTGCGCATCACTTGCAACCACATGTCACCAGGTTTATCGGTAAAGGGGTTCACAGAACTTGCTTCGTTTACCAGCCAGCTTTTTTGTTCCAGTTCATCTTCTAGCTGCCGCGCGCCCCAGCCACTATAGCCTAAGTAAAAACGAATGTCGTTAGTTTGAATGAGCTCCGAGCGGATTAACTCTTTCAAGGGTTCCAAGTCACCACCCCAATGCCAGCCATTGGCAATAGGTTGTCCTCCAGGAATCAAATCTCCCTTACGGTGGATGAAAAACAAACTGTCATCCCGCACCGGTCCCCCATAGTATACAACGCCTTTAAGTGGCGGGAAATCAATTAATAACTCGTTGAGGTTAAAGCTTAAAGGACGATTAAGTACAAACCCCACACTGCCCTGTGGATTATGATCAGTTAACAGTACTACAGCCTTATCAAAGTTAGGATCCCCTAACAGAGGTTGTGCAATCAGCAGTCTTCCGGCTTGGGGTAACAGAGATTCATTCTTCATATAGCCCCAATGTAATTGTACTACTTTATTTTTGCAAGGATTAAACGGTTTTATGAAGGAAGAATTACAGGATTTACGCGAAAACTATCAAAAAGGAACTTTAGAGCTGGCCGAGGTAGCTGATCAACCACTTGATCAATTTAAAGCCTGGTTTAGTGCGTACAAAAAAACAGAACCTAAAGATGCTAATGCTTTTATTTTGGCTACGGCTTCTTCCGAGGGGAGGGTAAGCAGCCGCGTACTGCTGCTAAAAGGTGTGGATAAAGGTGGCTTTGAATTTTATACCAATTACCAAAGTCATAAAGGGCAACAAATGGCTGAAAATGCCTGGGTTAGCCTCACTTTCTTTTGGCCTGAACTGGAACAACAGATTCGGGTAGAGGGAAAGGTTGGTAAAATGACGGAGGAAGAATCAGAAGCCTATTTCAAAAGCCGCCCCTTAGGTAGTCAGATAGGAGCGTGGGTTTCACCGCAAAGCACAGAAATCGCCAGCCGTGAGGAATTGGAAAAGCGCCAAAAGCACTATAAAGAAAAGTTTGGTAATGAGGTGCCGCGTCCACCGCATTGGGGCGGCTACCGCGTAATGCCTGAAAGAGTGGAGTTTTGGCAGGGCAGACCCAGCCGCCTTCATGACCGTATTCAATACATAAAAAAAGGCGAACAGTGGGAAACTGTTCGCCTTGCGCCTTAAGGCCCGAAGTGCTTACTTTTTCATCTTCTTTTTGTAATCGGCAATAGCCTCCGATATCATTTTATTGTAGCTAAACTCTTGATCTTTAGCTTCGGCTTCAGCTTGCCCCATTTCAAGGGCCATGCTGGCTGATTTTACAGCCTTATCGTAAGAGCCTAGGTCAGCCAGTATCTCTGATTGGAGGTAATGACTGTACCAGCTATCGCGGTTAAGCGCAATAGACTGGTTTACGTAATCTAAAGCCATTTTATCATCAATATCATTATTGAAGTAATAATTGGCAGCGTTACGGTACACGCGCCACTTGTCCTCATCTTTGGCTTCGCCAATGGCTACCTTAATATTTTCAAGTGCTTTTTGCTGCGTTTTTACCTTAATGGGCACGGCAACTTTGGTGTTTTCCCAATGCAAGGTCAGTAGCGCGGTTTCATTGCGTAATTCGTTTACGTCAATAGTGAAGCTCTCCTGCGTTTCAGCTTCCATGGGCTGCACTTCCACAACCGCTACGTTTTTGCCTTCGTCAAAATTCCCGGTGCCCCAAAGCTCTGTTTCTTTGTTAAGAATAACGGTCCATTCGGCTTGAGAGGGAATTGAAAACAAAGAGTAAGTACCGGCTGCTACCTCTTCGCCACCAAAATTTACTGGGGTAGAAAAGGTGATTTGCGTAGCCTTGTTGGCTCCCGTGCGCCAGAGTTCATCATAGGGTACCAGGGTACCAAAAACCTCACGGTCCTTAACGCTGGGTCTGGAATATTTAACCGTTACATCTGTGAGACCTACGCGTTGCTGGAGTGTAGCTGAAGGGCTGGGCTGTGGTAATTCCTGGGCCACACTGGGTAAGGTAAAAGCGGCACACAGTAAAAGTGTTGCTAATTTTCTCATAGGGTATTTCTGTTTTTATGTTGATGGATTAATTTGCTGTAAAGAACCGTTTTTTTCTGCCCATTGTTCCAAAGAAGTGGTGCTGCATTGCTGCGCAAAGCGCTGATAAGTTTCGTCAAAGGCCGCTCGGCTGGCCACTGCCTCAAATTGTTGATTCAACAAAGCGGTAAACAGCTCCGAAAATTCCCTAACGGCATGCTCATTTCCTTGCGCTGCGCTAATGTAATCGGCCAGGTGATGATGTTCCACATATTTTAGAAATAGTGGATTGGCTAAGCGCCCCACTGCAAAACGCAACCCTGCCTTAGCCGCTATAGGCAAATCCAGTACATCATCGTAAAAGTAAGCTACTTCACCAGGGCTTAGGTTGGCATTATCGCAGAAATGCAAAAAGGCCATTTCCTTGTTTTTGCAGTTTTCATACACGGCATTTATATGGTCTCTTTTTGCCCAGGCTAAAGCCGAGGGGTTTTGATCTCCACAAATAATGGCTACTTTTAAATGCGCCCCGGTGCTCCGGTAAATGCCATAGCGCATAAGACTCACGCCCATGGCGTCTACATCACTGAAGTTACTGTTTGCATTGGCTCCCTTAGAACCATCGTTAAATACCCCGTCCCAATCAAAAACCAATGCCTTAATTGAGGGGAGCTTTTCCCGCATGGTAAAAGAGCTACTGATAAACTGCCCGCCTATGTCTACAAAGTAGGCTTCCAGATCTGCTAATTCCATTTTTTAAAATTTGGTTCAAGTTAAGCATCCCGCGAGTTTTTGCGGGGATACGTTACCAACAAACCACCGTTAATAAGAGTAACGCTCTTAAAGTGCCCTTAATTTGGGCTTAACCTTTTTAAAAAAAATTTACACAGTTTTTAAAAAGCTCTTTACAACTATGAAAAAGCGCAAAGTTGAAGTGGTGGTATTATCAGATATACACCTGGGCACCTACGGCTGCCGGGCCAAAGAATGCTACCAGTACCTGAAGTCCATAAAGCCCAAAACTCTTATCCTTAACGGAGATATAATTGACATTTGGCAATTCAGGAAGCGCTACTTTCCACAAAGCCACCTCAAGGTGATTAAGCAGCTTTTCTCCATGGCCTCCAAAGGCACGCAAATCTATTACCTCACGGGTAATCATGATGAGGCTTTGCGGAAATTCACTGATTTAGACCTGGGGAATCTCCACCTAAGTGATAAGCTCGTATTAAAACTCAACGGCAGAAAAGCCTGGTTTTTTCACGGTGATGTTTTTGACGCGTCTATTCAAAATGCTAAATGGATTGCACGCTTAGGCGGTTGGGGCTATGATTTACTCATTTTAATCAACAGTGTGAGCAATTGGTGCCTTGAAAAAATGGGACGTGAACGCTACAGCTTTTCTAAAAAAATAAAGAACAGCGTTAAAAAGGCAGTAAAATTCATCACTGACTTTGAAGAAACAGCAGCAGAGCTGGCTATTGAAAACGGCTATGACCATGTGGTTTGTGGTCATATTCACCAGCCGCAAATTAGAAAAATCACTAACGACAAAGGTGAAGTCTTGTACCTAAACTCAGGCGACTGGATAGAAAACCTCACCGCTTTGGAGTACCACAAGGGCCACTGGCAATTGTACGAGCATAACACCGCCTTAGAAGAGCAGCATAGCCCTGATGATATTGAGATTGAGGCACTATCTTTTGATCTTTTGCGGGAACGCATCACTGCACTTAACACCACCAGTCTCTGATGCCTAAAATACTATACGCCCTGCAAGGAACTGGTAATGGGCATGTGGCTAGGGCCCGAGAAGTAGTACCCCTTCTTAAGCAATACGCAGACGTAGACGTAATGCTGGGGGGTGACCAAAGTCAGGTAGAACTTGATTTTCCGGTGAAATACCAAAGCAAAGGACTTACGTTCATTTACAATCAAAAAGGCCGTATTTCTCTGCTAAAAACCTTGCTCAAAAACAACCTGCTAAGGCTGCTCAAAGAAATTATTCAACTGCCAGTGCATCAATATGACTTGGTAATTAATGATTTTGAATGTGTGAGCGCCTGGTCTTGCAAGCTCAAGGGTAAAACCTGCGTGGCAATGGGGCATCAGGCTGCATTTCTCAAAAAGACCACGCCAAGGCCTAAGCGCCAAAGCTGGTTAGGAGAGTTTATTCTTAAATATTATGCGCCCCCTAACAAAGCTATTGGCTTTCACTTTGATAAGTATTCGTCCAACACCTTCACCCCGGTTATCCGTAAAGAAATACGAGAAATGGAGCCCGTAACAGGCGAGCATTTTACCGTGTATTTACCGGCCTATGGTCTTAAAGAACAGATCAAATGGTTAAGCCAGTTCACGAATACGCATTGGGAGCTTTTCTCTAAAGAAGTTCAATCGCCTCAGCAAATAGGTAAAGTTTTAGTGCGCCCCATCCATGCCCAAACCTTTGCAGAAAGCCTACGCACCTGCCAGGGAATCCTCACCTCTGCCGGATTTGAAAGCCCAGCCGAAGCCTTACATTTAGGCAAAAAGTTATTGGTGATTCCTATTGCTGGCCAATACGAGCAACTCTGTAACGCGGCCGCATTACAGCGTATGGGCGTGCCCGTGGCACAAACTTTAAATAGCCGTTCCTGTAGGCTCATCGGCCGATGGATTTACAGTGAAAATAAAGTTGCTAAAGCTTTCCCATACATCCTGCCTCAAATAATTGAGAATCTGTTAGTCCAAGAATTTAGTGCCTTAAAGCCACCCCATTTGCATACTAAAACAAGCCTTCTTCCGGTTAACAGTAATTCCTAATAGATTTACTAATTTTGCCGCTCGTTTTAGAATGAGAGTACAACAACTATTTTTTACCGTTTTGGCCATTGTTTTGATGAGCGCGTGTGGTGAGTACCAGAAGGCGGTTAAAAGCAATGATGCTGAGCTTAAGTACCAAGTAGCCAAAGAGCTGTTTGAAGAAGAAAAGTATCAGAAGGCTTACCCGCTTTTTGATGACTTATTAATTCTTTTTCGCGGCACCCAAAAGGCTGCCGAGGTGTATTATTATTATGCTGAGACCTCCTTTTACCTGGAAGACTACATTTTAGCGGCTTACCATTATAAAAATTTCGCAAAAACTTTCCCCAACCATGAGAAAACCGAAATGGCTTATTACATGGTCGGTTATTGCTACTATCTTCAATCGCCAGAGCCCAGCTTAGACCAGAGCTACACTTTTAAAGCCATTAATGACTTACAGCTTTTTGCCAACCTTTATCCCAGTAGTGATAAATTGCTAAGCGCCAATGAGCTCATTGATGAGTTAAGAGCCAAATTGGAAATCAAAGCTTTTGATCGCGCTAAGCTTTACTACCGCACCAGCCATTTTCAGGCAGCTGTTGTAGCATTCAACAATGTATTAGATCAATACCCTGATACAGAATTTAGAGAAGAAGTGTTGTATTACCGCTTGTTAGCCGCTTACAAATTAGCTGACAACAGTATCATCAGTAAAAAACGCCAGCGCTTTATAGAAAGCCGCACCGCCTACCGTGAGTTTTTGAACCTCTACCCAAACAGCACTTACGCCCAAGACGTAAAAGAGCTGTATAGTAATATTCAAGAAAAAATTTCAAGTTTAAACCCAGAATCATAAGTAGACAAAATGGACTACAAAAAAACAGACGCAGCCAAGAATACCGAAACGCGCGACAAAAATAGAATCGACGCACCCACTAATAATCTTTACGAAGCCTTGGTGGTTTTAAGCAAAAGAGCTGATCAAATAGGCGAAGACCTGAAGGTTGAGTTGCACGAAAAGCTTGAAGAGTTTGCCACTCAAAATGATTCTTTAGAGGAGATTTTTGAAAATAAGGAGCAGATTGAAGTATCTCGTTTTTACGAAAGCCTGCCTAAACCAACGGCCATTGCTTTGAATGAGTGGTTGGAGGACAAGGTGTACTTCCGCAGACCCAATCAAGAGGAGGAAGATTAAAACATGTTGAGCGGAAAAAAAATACTGCTGGGAGTTACTGGTGGTATTGCCGCTTACAAAGCCACCTATTTGGTGCGCTTATTGGTCAAGGCTGGAGCCGATGTGCGCGTCATTCTCACTCCGGCCGCCCGAGACTTTGTGACCCCACTAACCTTAGCTACTCTTAGCAAGAACCCGGTTTTGTGGAATTTCTTTGAAAAGGATGATCCGGAAGGGAAGTGGCACAACCACGTAGAATTAGGCCTTTGGGCCGATCTTTTTATTGTAGCGCCCGCTACTTCTAATACCCTGGCCAGTATGGCTACTGCCAAAGCTGATAACCTTCTGCTAGCCACGTATCTTTCGGCAAAATGCCCTGTTTTTTTGGCCCCGGCCATGGACTTAGATATGTACCAACATCCGGCCAACCAAAAAAATTTAGACTACCTACAAAGTATAGGAAACCATATTATACCCGCTGAAAGCGGTGAATTAGCCAGCGGGCTAGAAGGCAAAGGACGCATGGCAGAACCTGACACTATTTTTGATTTTATCGAAAATACCTTGCGCCAACAGCAAAAACTAGCTGGTAAAAAAGTCTTGATTAATGCTGGGCCTACGTATGAGTCTTTAGACCCGGTACGATTTTTAGGCAATCGCTCTAGCGGAAAAACGGGCATAGCTCTAGCCGAAGCGGCCCATCAGATGGGAGCAGAAGTAACCTTGGTTCTAGGGCCAACCCACCTGCAGCCAAAAGAAAAAAACATAAAGCTAATACGGGTAGAAAGCACCGCAGAAATGTTAAACGCTTGTGAAGCGCACTTTGATAATTGCCATCTGGCCATTTTATCTGCGGCAGTTTCAGATTATCGACCAGAGCATCAGGCCCAACAAAAAATAAAGAAGAAAGGCGAAAAGCTGTTACTGAGATTGGTGCAAAACCCTGACATTCTCAAAGCTCTGGGCCAAAAAAAGAAAAAGCAGTTGCTGGTTGGATTTGCTTTGGAAACTGAGAATGCACTGGAAAATGGAAAAGCCAAATTGCACAATAAAAACTGCGATTTAATAGTTCTTAACAGCCCAGACAATAAAGAACGAGGCTTTGGCCACGATACCAATGAAGTGCATCTACTGAGCCATCAAAAAGAGCCCCTACATTTAGAATTAAAAAGTAAGACTGCTTTAGCGCATGAAATACTGGATTATATTACCGCTACTTTTTCTATATAACCTATGTGTGTTTGCTCAAGAGCTTAACGCCAGCGTGCAAGTGTTGGCGCCCAAGGTTCAAACATCAGACCGCAGGGTGTTTAAAACTTTAGAAACAGCCGTAAGCGAATTTCTTAATAATCGAAAATGGACGGACGAGAACTACCAGCCTGAGGAGCGCATTCAGTGCCAGTTTCTCATCAATATTGAGGAGAAAAATAACAACAGCTACAGCGGCTCTATTCAGGTTTTTTACAGCCGCCCTATTTTTAACTCAGACTACAAGTCACCGGTAATGGTGCACCAAGATGGGGACTTTAACTTTGACTACATTGAATTTGATAGGCTGGATTTTGCCGAAAATACCTTCATAAGCAACCTAACCAGCGTTTTGGCCTTTTATGCGTACATCATAATAGGTTTTGATCATGATACCTACGCTCTAAATGGAGGCACCAAATACTATGGTCTGGCCCAAACTATAGTAGGTAACGCACAAAATAACGGTTTTACCGGATGGGGGAATTTTGATGGCAACAATAACAATCGCTTTTGGCTGGTTGATAATTTAACCAGCCCGGCTTTTGACAATTTTAGAAGCTGCCTTTACATGTACCATCGGCAGGGCTTGGATTTAATGCACAAACAGAATAACAATAAACAGGCTAAAAACAATATAAAAAGTGCTCTTCTAAGCCTAAAAGCAGTAAACGATCAAAGACGTAATTCCATGGTGCTACAGCTGTGGTTTGATGCCAAGATGTTAGAAATTAAAAAAATATTTAGCGGAGGAGACCCCATACCCCTTTCAGATTTAAAAGATGTGTTAATTGAACTAGATCCTAGTAATTCTTCTACCTATGAAGAAATTGGGAGGGGCTAATTGATTATTTTTGGCCGATATGCTTAAACATCTATCGGTAAAAAATTACGCTTTAATTGATCACCTAGACCTTGATTTAAACCAGGGATTTACCGCAGTAACCGGTGAAACTGGTGCGGGTAAGTCCATCATTTTAGGTGCATTAGGACTGATTCTGGGTAACCGGGCCGATTTAAAAGCCTTGCGTGACCCCCAGCGCAAATGCGTAATTGAAGGCACTTTTGAGCTGAGTGATGGCTTTCAATTGTTTTTTGAAGAACATGACCTTGACTTTGAAAAGCAGAGCATTATCAGGCGTGAAATTACACCTAGTGGTAAATCAAGGGCTTTTATAAATGATACCCCGGTAAAGCTTACGCAACTCAACGGTTTGGCCATGCACCTGATAGACGTGCACAGTCAGCATCAAAACCTTTTGTTGAATGACCGGGCTTTTCAATTGGAATTACTAGATGGCTTTGCCAAAAATGCATCGGCTTTAAGCCGATATCAAAAAGAATATACCGCCTATCAAAAGTTACAAAAAGAACAGAAAAGGTTAGAACAGCTGGCCCAGAGTGAGTTAGGAGACGCTGATTATCTGCAATTTTTATTTGATGAATTGGAAAATGCCAAATTAGTGCCGGGGGAGCAAGAAGAGTTGGAGCAAGACTTAGAGCGTATTGAAAACTCAGGTGCAATAGAGGCAGCTCTGCGTCAGGCCCTGACCATGGCTGACGGTGATGACGCCAGCGTAAGTTTTTTACTCAAGCGCATGCAGGGAGCCTTGTCAGGAATCCAAGATTACGACCCCGAACTAGGTCCTTTGGTTGAACGCTTGGAAAGTATCACTATTGAATTGGATGATATCCGCTTAGAGTTGGAGGGTAAAACCCAGCAAACAGAGTTTGATCCGGCAGAGCAGGAACGAATGGATGAGCGATTAAGCCAATTGATTGCACTCCAAAAGAAACATCAGGTAGCCAGTTTAGAAGAGCTCATTAATAAAAAAGATACGCTGGAAGCACGCATTGCGGATATCACTGAAGTAGAGCGTGGCTTGTCTGAAATTAAAAAAAAGCAAGACCAGCAGTTGGGCCAACTGGAAAAGGCGGCTACCCAGCTTACCCAAAGTCGCCTAGAAGTTCTACCGGGGTTGGAGACAGAAATTCAAAAATTGCTGGCTCAGCTAAATATGCCTCACGCCATAATCCAAATAGAAATTCATGCGGGCCAACAATATTCCAGCACCGGGCGAGATATTGTAACCTTCATGTTTACAGCTAACAAGGGTTCCTCACCAGAACCTTTACATAAAATTGCCTCGGGGGGCGAAATGAGCCGGGTGATGCTGGCCATTAAAGCCATCATGGCCCAGAGTAAAAGCCTGCCCACCATTATTTTTGATGAAATTGATACCGGAGTTTCAGGTGAAACAGCGGGTAAAATTGGCGAGATTCTAGCGGCAATGGGCCAACATCTACAAGTTTTATCTATCACGCATTTACCCCAGATTGCTGCTTTAGGAGCGCATCACCTTAAGGTGTACAAGCAGGTAAATGAGCAAAATACCTACACCCATTTAAAACCCTTGTCAAACAAAGAGAGGGTAGAGGAGCTAGCTCGTTTATTAAGTGGTAATAAAATAACCGATGCAGCTTTAAAAAATGCGGAAAACCTCCTGAACCAATCCGCTTGAAAATCACTCAACCCTTATTAAAAAACGCTCGTTTACTAACTAACTCGTGAGTATTGCCAATTCATTTTGGCTTTTCAGGGGGAATTGGTGTAATTTTAACCATCTGTAAATTTTTGAAATGAAGAAGCTTTTTCCTTTATGCCTTTCCGTACTAATAGGATTCACCGCCTGTGACGAAGACCCAGAAGGTATGACTTCCGCGCCACCGGCAGCTAGAAAAGCCATAATTGGTGTAGAAGGTATAGTACCCAACGGCATCTCCTCTCTTGGCGAATATGATATCGTCAATCAAACTTTGAATAACAACGTGTACCGCAAGGCCAACCTCACCACTATGGGTTCAGGTCTTTCTGATTTATACGCTGACCATGAGGCCGGTTTACTTTTTGCCGTAATGCCTGCCAGTGAGAAAGTAGCGGTTTGTGATTTAAAAACCTATGAGCTCCAGCAGGTTATAGAGGTTACAGATCAAGCCCGCAAAATCATAAGGGCTACACCTGAAAAATACTATATGACCTCATGGGAAAATAATGAAGTGGTGGTCTTAGGCCCTAACAGATTTAGAGTTATTAATCGCTTTGAGGCCGGTAATAAGCCTGATAAAATGCTTCTTTTTGAAGACTTGGTCTTCATAAGCAACACCGGCACATTTGAAATTGATAGCACTATTACCATTGTGCGTGCTACCGCTGATACTTTAATTGCCACCCTGCAAGTGGGTGTTAATCCCAATGGCATGGCCATAGATTATGAAAACAACATGCTTTATGTGCTGTGTGCTGGTAAAGAAAATGCGCAAAACCCCATTCAAAGCGGCATTGGCTCACTCTGGAAATACAACCTAGATTCTATGCGAACGGCCATTGACTCTGGTAATACCTTGCAATTTGATACGGTACTTTATTTTAATGACAATCAATTAAGGCCGCAGCATTTAGTAGTAGATGAGGAAGGCGGTTTTCTCTATTATATTGACAATTTTCCTACCGGTAATATCATGCGCATGACTACCACCGCTAGGCGTGTTTCTGAAACACCCGCCATTATGGGTAATTTTTACCAATTAGGTTTTGATCAAACCGAAGATGAATTATATGGCTTTAATACTCCCGGCTCCATTGATGCCACAGGCTCCGTTCAAATATTCACCCCAGGTGGCGCACTAAAAGTCAGCCATAAAATAGGTTCCAGACCACGCGAAGTTGAGTTTAAATAAAGAGCATTTCAGCATAAAAGAAAGCAACACGCACTGGCAAAGGCGTGAATTGCAAAAAGAATTTTTTAAAAAGACACAAAGGCCCCTAGGGGCTTTTGGTCTTTTTAAACGCTGGTACCTGGCTATGGCCTGTGCTCAGAAAAAAACATTTCCCAAGCTGGAAAAGCCCACCTTGCTTGTTTTCTGCGGAGATCAGGGTTTCAGGAGCTCCCCTTACTGGCAGGCGTCTGCTGCTGATACAGCTGTCCACATGCTGGATGTTTTGCACGAAGAATCAGACCTTCAAAGATTTAACGATCACGCACATCTTGTCTATCGTTTAATTGACGTAGGGGTAAACTACAATTTTGAAAGCGACTTCACCTTTTGGCTCAATCATGGGCAAAAACTCATAAACGCAAAAATAGGAGAGGGTAGTGCCAATTTTTTCAAATATCCGGCTCTTACGTCAGAACAAGCGCAAGACGCTATTCAAGTGGGTAAAAAATTAGCCCAAAGAGAAGCGCATTACGGTTGTAATTTTTTAGCCCTGGCGGGATTAAGTCAGGATGTGGAATTAACGGCTTTAGTGCTCACCTGCGCTCTTACCGGCCAAAGCCCTAGCAAATTGGTAGATCAGAAATTGCAAGAAAAATTTAAGGGAAACCCCTTAGCACAGCTGGCCCGCAAAGCCTTGAATGAACACCCTAAAACCCATGACGCCTTTACTTTACTTTGCCTGCACGGAAGTTTTGAAATTGCCGCGCTTACGGGCGCCATTCTGGCTGCGGCCGAAAAAGAATTGATCATATGCCTAGACAATCTCCCCGCCACGGTGGCACTATTAGTAGCGCATCGGGTAAACCCAGCCGTTTTGGGCTATTGCGTATTTCCAGATAAGCCTTATACCAAATTGGAGAAATACCTGTTAAAGGTGGTGGGGGCCAAACCCTTATTAGGGCTTAAAGCCGATGCCCAACCTGGGGTAAAAAGCTGTATGGCGCTGGTGCCCTTTCAGGAAATGGTAAAAGGCCTGCCAAAAGAAGACTAATCATGGAATTGATTCTGGTAAGGCATACCACCCCTCAAGTAGCACCAGGCATTTGCTATGGTCAGCTAGATTGTCCCCTAACTAGAAACGGGCATTTGGAGATGGAGCGCACCATGGCATTAGTCCAAAAAGATCTGGAGGAAAATATCCCGATTTTCACCAGTCCCCTTAAGCGTTGTGCCGTATTGGCGCAAAAAATGAGCCCTAACGCTCAAATAGATATCCGCTTAAAGGAAATGAATTTTGGAATTTGGGAGGGCAAACCCTGGGCTGACATTAAAGATGAAAAATACCAATACTGGATAGCCGATTTTGTGAACAGGGCCGCTCCAGGCGGAGAGTCTTTGAGTGACCTAGACCAACGGATTCAACACTTTTTTGAAGAACTGCAAGCGCAAAATTTGGGCAAAGCGCTTATTGTGGCACATTCGGGTGTAATCCGTTGTTTTTTAAGAATGGCTCTGCAATTCCCCTTGTCGCAATTATACACCCTGCCGCTAAATTATGGCAGCGTTTGCCGTATGCAACTATCAAAAAAAAGCGGCCATCTGCATAAGATCACCGCTTTTAATGTGGTTTAAATGGCAATATCGGCTTTAAGCCAATTTCAAATTCTTACGAAATGCTGGCCAAAAGGCGTAAGCCGCGCCAAAAATAAGTGCACTGTAAAAAACGGTGCCTAGAGCCTGATAGGTAAGAAAGGGAAGGCCCGCCATATAGGAAGTAACTAAACCGCCTAAATTTTGAGGATAAGCTGGGTTACCCAACCAAGCTCCAAAATTAGTAATGAGGTAAAATACCAAGGCTGAACTTAGTCCACCTCCAAAAATACCGGCAATTTTGTGGCTATTGATAGCATATCGGCCAATGAGAACCGTAAGGAAGAAAGCCGCGTACATATAATAAAAGCCTGGGGTAAACCACTGGAAGCCTTCATAGTATTCGGCAAGCACCAAATTATTCAGTAATAAATCTGACAAATAGAGAGCAGCCGCTGGAAATATAAAACCCCAGTACCCCTTTTTAAAGAAAGCCCCTCCAAATAAAGCAACTGCGCCAACAGCCGTAAAGTTAGGCCAGTGGGGAATAAAGCGAGTGGTCATTGCAGCTAATACAAGAGTACAAGCAAGTAATACTTTGTTTTTCATGGTAATCATTGAGAATGCAAAATTAACAAAGGAAATGCTGCGAATAAAATTAAGGACGGTATTCTTCCATGGTTTTATCACTATAGAAAATAATTACCCGTTCAATTTCTTTCTCTGCTCTAGCATCCTTTGTATACTTTTGTATATTATTTAAATTAACATTTGTTTTCCCGATTTCTTCCTCAGGATTTAATTCTTGCTTCTCAGGTGCTTTTGCCGCAAGATCAGCCGGGCCTTTACCAACGGAGCTATGCAAGGGAGTGCTATCTGGCGGAGCTACCGGCCTAACTGCGTCATTCAGGTTAAAAGCCTCTGATTGCTTATCTGCTTTTGGCTTGGTGGCTTCTAAACTAGGCTTTTGGCGATATAAAGTTCCTTCACCAGACAAGAGATAATTCAAATTAACATTTGTATATACATTTGTAATTTGTTGGATTACGTGTAGACTGGGTTTATTCCTCCCAGAAAGGATATGACTTATAATAGCAGGGCTTACGTCTATTCGCTCGGCAAATTCTTTGTTGCTTAATCCGCTATTATCTATTAACTCTTTAATACGCCCACTGATTTTATCCATAACAAATGTATTTTGAACAAATATAACAAATGTAAAGGGAAGGAATTAGGAAAAACATGTGGCGTTACTAAAGGTTTAGGTTTGCGACTAAAAAAAGCTGGTAAACAGTAATTTGCATACCAGCTTCTTTCTTGTATTTACTTTTGTAAACTACCTCCGGTAAATCGACTCAGCTGTAATTTCATGCGTAAACAGGGCCTTTCCATCCGTATCGTAAAAAGTGAAGGTTAAAATTCGTTCTCTGAATTTTCCGGTCACTTTCATCAAGCCAAAATTGCGTGCCGTAAGCAAAGAGCCTTTAACGCGATTTTCGTTCACCTCCTCTACGGTGGTGTTAGGACCTGATGTTAAAGGAGAAACCGTATACTCATAAACTTTATGCCCGTTGGCCAAGGTGTATTCCGAAACTTCACTGTGATGCCGGTCGCCTGAGATAAAAACTACGCCTTTAATATTTTCCTGGGTTAAGCGATCCAGAATATACTGGCGCTCTTCTTCATAATTACTGTGGTTTTCATACACCTGTGCGCTGTTTAAAAACTGTCCGCCTGTTGCTACCAGTTTAAAGGGGGCGCGGCTTTGCTTCAGCAGGTCAATCAAGCGGTCGCATTGCTCACGGCCAAAAATCTGTTCCGGGTGATTGGCTGATTGCTCGGTACGGTGGTAGCGGTTGTCCATTAAAATAAAGTCTACATCCCGGTAACGGAAAGCGCTCATTATGCCAGGTAAATCCCAGTAACCGTAGCTGTGGTTGGCCCAAAACAGCTTAAAGGTTTCTAAGGCTACATCTTTGTGAATCCAGCTCCCACTGGCGTCATTAGGCCCAAAATCATGATCGTCCCAAATGGCAAAATGATTACAGCTTGCCATTAAAGACTGCAATTCAGGCAGGCTACGGGTGTGGGTGTAACGGCTCAGATAGCCACTGCGGGTCCACCAGTCAACCGGGCGCAGGTAAATATTATCGCCCAGCCATAGCATGGCGTCTGGCTCTTTGCTTCGGATACTTTCAAAAATGGCGTAGGCTCCACCGTAGGGTTTGCCGGGCCTATCAGCGGCCGCTTCATTAATGTAGGTGCAACTGCCAAAAGCCATGGTGAATTCAGGCGGGTCGGTGCGGTACTCCCACAAGGGAGCAGCCGTAAACTCCAAAGGGTAACTTAATTTTTGCACTTGCTCATTTACCACAATTTCGTAGCGGTATTTTACGCCCTCTTTAAGGTTGGTGAAATAGAGCTTTGCCGTGTTGGCTGTGTTGGCCGAAGTGGCTACACCATCTGTTTTCATAGTGAGGCTTTCGGCTGAAGCCTCTCCATATTTGGCGTACACCCTGCCTGGTTCTTTCAACTGCAACCAAACCACGGCTTCCTTAGACTCGCTGTAACCGAGCATGGGGCCTGATAAAACATCAGGGCTTTGACCCATAAGGCCTAAAGATATTATACTTAAAGTAATACTTAAAATAAAAATTCGCATTTGCATCGTTTTAGAAGGGGCTAAAATAGTACCCTAAAAGGAGTGGCACCAGTACTTTACTAAAACTTAATGCTCTAACTTGGCCGCTTTAAAGTGTAAGCCCTTCTCCGCAGACTTAAAGTTTTAGCAGTGAAGGGTCTAAATTGAAAAAAGCATTCTTTTTATTGATGACTCAAAACACTTTGCATCAGCAGTATTTTTACAAAGGCCTCAGCCAGCGCTACCTGAATCCCGCTCATTTAAAAAAAGCCTTAGATGAATTGGTAAGCACTTCTGATTTTGAGCGCTCTTTGGCAGGCTACAGTTCTTTAGGCCGCGAAATTGAAGCCTTAAAGTGGGGGAAAGGCGCAAAGCGCATTATGCTTTGGGCGCAAATGCATGGCAATGAAACCACGGCAACGCAGGCCCTTTTGGATTTTTTGCAGTACCTCAAAGACCTTGGTAAAGCCTACGCAAACCAAGTACAGTTGCTGATCTTACCGCAGCTCAATCCGGATGGTGCCCAGGCCTTTACCCGCAGAAATGCACAGGGAATTGACATTAATCGCGATGCGGTAGCCCGGCAATCGCCTGAAATGCAGGTTTTTCAAAAAGAGTTGGCGGCCTTTCAACCGCATTGGTGTTTTAACCTGCATGATCAACGTTCACTCTTTTCGGTGGGGGAACCGCCCGCGCCTGCTACGCTCAGTTTTTTAGCGGCTTCTGCCGATGCGCAACGCACGGTAACACCCGTCCGCCAAAAGGCGATGCAAATGATTGATCAATTGCACCAGCGCTTAGAACCAGAGTTACCCGGACAATTTGGGCGCTATACCGATGAGTTTTACCCCAAAGCTTTAGGTGACAACCTGCACGCGGCTGGTATTCCCTGTATTTTGCTGGAAAGCGGAGCCCACTTTGATGACCCCCATCGGGAAACCGCCCGAAAATTGAATTTTCTAAGTCTGGTGCATTTTCTAGAGCTCTTGAACACTGGCCAATGGAAAAACGGCAGCGTAGAAGGCTACGAGGCCATACCCGCTAATCAAATGCGTATGCGCGATTGGATCCTGCGCCATTGTACGCTACCAGCAGCTACGGGTTCAAGCGCAAGGGTAGATCTGGCCCTCACCCTGGTAGAAGAGGTTCTTGAGTGCGAATACCAAAGGTATTGGGAGCTGAACGACTTGGGGGATTTATCGCAATTGAAAGGCCTGCGCGAGCAGGAGGGTGGTTTGCTGCAGGTTTCGGGCGAGCTTGCCGTGAACCAAAAGGCCCATTTTGTTGTGCTACAAAATAACCAACCGGTAATCTCTTTTAAAAACGGCCAATGCAATACTTTCAGTCCATAAATCCTTTCACGCAAGAAACTTTGCAAAAGTTTCCCATAGAAAAAACGGAGCAGGTAAATCAAAAGATCAAGCAAGCCTGGGAAGCCTATCAACAAAACAAGGCACAGACGCTGACCCATCGCTGTAAAGCAGTACAAAAATTGGGAAGTTTGCTTAAAGCGCAAACCAAAGACTTGGCGCCCTTGCTCACGCAAGAGATGGGTAAACCTTTAGCTGAGGCCGAAAGCGAACTGGAAAAATGTGCCTGGTTGTGCGATTATTACGCTGAGCAGGCCGATGCGTTTTTAGTTCCACGTACCGAAAACACCGATGCTCAGGAAAGTTATGTACGCTATGATCCTTTGGGCGTTGTTTTGGCGGTAATGCCCTGGAATTTCCCGTTTTGGCAGGTTTTCCGGTGTGCGGTGCCTGCTTATTTGGCCGGCAACACCGTCTTGCTCAAACATGCCGAAAACGTGCAGGGCTGCGCCCAGGCGCTGGAGCAGCTTTTCAGCCAAGCGGGCTTAGGAAACCACGCTTTGCAAAATATTTGTATTGCCGTAGAACAGATTGAAGAAGTGGTGGCGCACCCTAAGGTACGGGCGGTAAGTTTAACCGGCAGTTTGCGGGCCGGCCGTTCTTTGGCGGCTGTAGCCGGAAAGCACCTAAAACCCCAGGTATTGGAATTAGGCGGCAGTAATGCCTTTGTGATTTTTGAAGATGCCCCTTTGGAAAAAGCAGCGGAACTGGCCCTAAACGCCCGGATGATGAACAACGCTCAAAGTTGCATTGCTGCTAAACGCTTTTTGGTACATGAGGCTGTAGCCGATGCGTTTACAGAGCTCCTCAAAAAAAAGATTGCCGGTTTAAAAATGGGCAACCCCATGGACCGGGAAATAGATTTAGGGCCTTTAGCGCGGGTAGATTTAGCCGAACAATTGGCCGATCAGGTGGAAAGAGCGACCCAGGCAGGCGCTCAACTTTTGATAGGAGGGAAGCGCCATGACGCCTTTTATGAACCTACCTTGTTAACCCAGGTGGGGCCTGAAAACCCGGCCTTTCAGGAGGAACTTTTTGGACCGGTCTTTAGCCTCACTATGTTTAAAACAGCGCAAGAGGCGGTAGACTTGGTAAACCAGTCTGATTATGGATTGGGAGTTTCTCTAATTACCAAAAACCTGGAAAGAGCTAAGGGCTTGATTCCCGCATTTGAAGACGGGGCGGTTTTCATCAATGATTTGGTAAAATCGCATCCGCATCTCCCTTTCGGGGGAACTAAGCATTCGGGCTACGGCCGAGAGCTATCCCGCGAAGGAATACGCGCTTTTACCAATGTAAAAACGGTGGCTGTAAAAAATAGTCTGAGCTGAGTAGGCTAGAGGAGGCGTTTAAAGACGTAAAATAGAAAGAGAATAATGATGATACCCGCCAGCACATAGTATGAGCCGTTGTAATGAATTTTATGAAGTTTTAAATCTTTGCGATAGCTCCAAATTAAGTACCCCACAAAAAACAACATAAACAGGCCGGCAAAAATCCAGTGGCCGGTAGTAATATTCTCCATAACCATTAAATATTCAACAAAGGTAAGGCCCATGCAAAAACAATTGAAACACGTAGCCCAATTTCACGATGCTTTTGGCATTGAAAATAAGTACGAACCCACCGCTAAACTAGACAAAGACACGGTGCTATTGCGCTACAAACTTATGCGCGAAGAAAATGAAGAATACCTGGAAGCTGCTGAGCAAGGCGATTTAACCGAAATAGCCGATGCCTTAGGGGACATGCTCTACATTTTGTGCGGCACCATTTTAAGCCATGGTTTGCAAGGCAAAATAGAGGAGGTGTTTGAGGAAATACAGCGTAGCAATATGAGTAAACTGGATAAGAATGGCCAGCCTATATATCGGGAAGATGGCAAAGTGCTGAAGAGCGACCAATATTTTAAGCCTGAGATTAAGAAGATTCTTGAGCGTTAAGCCAATTTTAGTCACAAAAAAAGAGGCTGTTTCCAAAAGGAGACAGCCTCTGTTTATTTAAGCTCGTAAAAACTTAGTGGTTTTGAAGCTTAGTCTTCAACTTGCGTAGTTGTGCCTTCAGTTTTTCAGTGGTTTCATTGGTGCTTTTCTCAAAGCTGTCTGTGGTAGAAGAGGCGTGCAGGTCATTACCCGGAATGTTGAGCTTAATTTCCGCTACCTTGGTGTTGTTTTTATCGTCTTGCACCAGTTTAAGGTATACTTCAGCACCCACTATTTGGTCGTAAAACTTCTGTAATCCTTCGGTTTTGGTTTTTACGTAGTCTACTAATTCATCTTGTGCATTAAAGCCTACGGTCTGAATATCCCATTTCATAAATAAGATGGTTTTAAAAATTAATAGTGAGGCAACGCTTTGCCTGTTTGGGTATCAAACAAAATAGCTGCCTCTTGTTGTTTAATCTTTAACAAAGATAGGGCAGTTAAGAATTTAGCCCTCAGAAAATATAGAAATATTAGTTTTGCATTAAATCATAAAAATAACAATGAGAAAATTAGCTGTTTTAGCCACTTTACTGCTTTCTTTTTCGGCCATAGCCCAAGAAGGACCTATTATCAGTAGTGCCATTATTGCCATTGACCGTAACCAGGACTTGGTAGAGGCCAAAAAATTTATTGATGAAGCCGCAGAGATTATCAGCACCAAGCCAGGCGGTGAGATTGGCGAAAAAGACATGGCCAAGTTTTACTATTACCAAGGCCTGATTAATTACCGGGTTTTCTTGAGTGATAACCAGGAGCTGAAAAGCCAGGATACCAACACTTTAGACAAGGCCCTGAAAGGTTTTACCAATCTTATTGAATTTGAGCAAAAAGTAGACCGCGACCGTTACAGCGATGAAGCCAAAGAGCAATTGCAGTATGTTGCTAATGACATTGCCAAGCGTGCCATTGAAGCTGCTCAAAAAAAGCAGTTTAGAACCTCTTACAATGATTTTATTAAAACCTATGAAATCAAGAAAAGTCCGGTAGTAGGCATTACCGACACAGCTATGTTGTACAATGCGGCCATTATGGCCCAAAACGCTAAAATGTATGACAAGGCCTTGGCGCACAACCAAACGCTTAAAGAGCTGGGCTACAAAGGAGTAACCTATACCGCCAAGAATGCGCAAAGCGGTGAAGAAACCGTTTTCCCCAATGCCCGCATGATGGAAAATATGGTAAAAAGCGGCAAGTTTGTGGAGCCCAAAGCTGAGGGTGATGTGCGCCCCGATATTTACGTAGCCATTGCCAATTTGGCTTTAGCACAAGGCGATACCAGCCTTTATGAAAGAACGGTGGAAGAGGGAAGAACCAAGTTTCCAGAAAACAAGAACTTAATTGAATCTGAGCTTTCAATATTCTTTGCGAAAAAGCAGTACGATAAGGCCTTGAGCGTACTAGATTTGGCCATTGATAAATCAGAAGGCGACCGTAAGGTGGTAATGTACTACAATAAAGGTGTGATTTTGCAAAACGAGATGGACCGAACTGCTGAAGCTTTGAAAGCCTACGATGAAGCTTTAAAGTTAGATTCTACGTATAGTGATGCGCTTTACATGAGCAGTATCATTTACATTGACAGCGCCAACGCTATTTCAGATGAGATGAATGCTTTGCCATTGAGTGCCAGCGGAAAATATGAAAAGCTGAAAGCGCAACAGAAAAAAGTATTTGAAGTGGCTTTACCATATTTGGAAAGAGCTTACGCCACCAGTCCCGATGATCAGCAGGTGGTAACGGCTTTACGCCAGGTGTACCGTCAACTGCGGATGTTTGACAAAGCACGTGAATTACCCACGTTTGAATAAACAACTTCGGATTAAAAGATAAAGGAGAGGCCGTGTTTTAGAATGCGGCCTTTTTTGTGTTTCAAAAGTTTTATTTGACATAATATTAATTATAGGGTAAATTTAGAAATCTCCGTAATACGAGCAAAGCGAGTATTTAACATAAAATCAGCCCCGAAAGCATTCGGGGCGACAGATTTTATGTTAAGGAGATTTCGAATCGCATTTCCAGATCATTCTATGAAAGGAAAACCCGATCACTGATTTCAGCGATACTCACGTTATAGCTAGTTCTTATTTCAATTCAGTAATTCGCCTGAAATAGCACTTCTCCATTTTGCCTAGACCTATTATTGAATTCATGCTGTTTTTGGACCATATTCCATTCTCAGCGATTAGAGCCAAAGTTTGAAGATGCTAAGTATTAGCTGTATTAGGAGTTTAAAAAAAGCTAAACTTTAAGCGCTCAGTTATTAGCCTGAAAAGAACTTGCAGCTCACCTTACTAAACACATAACAAATAGCTTAATTAACGAGAAATTAGAAAAATACATCAGGGTAATTTAATGAGGCTATGAGCTCACCAAAGCGAATAGCCTATGCTAATTCTTAGTTCTACAGTAATGGAATTAATTCGCCCTTGCTTGTCTGCAAAGGTTTCGGGATAAAAAGAATTAAAATGAACCTCACGGCCATAGCTACTGAGCCAATTTTGGTAACAAGCCAGGGAGGCTTCAAAAATGAATTTAGAATTTTTGGGCTTAAACTGAACTGTTGGGGACAAGCCCAACCTAAAAACAGAGGCTTGGTCTTGCCCTGCAGCGCTGTCTGGACTACCAAAAAATGATTTCGAATATTGCATTTTCCAGTTCAGTGATTGCTGGCCAAATTCGGCCGGTAGGCCTAAAACAAAATTAAACCTTGAATTGCTAAAAGAAAACAATTTAAACTGGGGCCTAATGCCCAAAAAATGCATTCGGGACTTAGCGGAGTAAGAAGAAAAAACTAGTTCTCCGCGCTTAGTATTCTTACAATGGTAAAAGGCTCTAACATTTAGCCACGAGGAAAAATTATAGCCCAACTCAAAAACCGGAGCTATGGGTGCGGTATTAGTTAATTGATCCTCCTCATTCTCATACGGATAAGTATATAGGTGCGGCAGCCCACCGAGACGCGCTCCTGCGTGCAGCGTAGGTTGTGGATATGCCAATGAGGAGAAGCTAAAAAATAAGAGAAAAAAAATGTGACGCATAAGGATAAGTTTAATTCAAAGATAAGCTAAAATTTTAAAGGTCGCGCCAACAAAATTTCGCTAGACAGGTAAAATTGCATATTTACCTTGCAGCAATGAGAGACCTATTGTTCACATTTTTTCCATCCAGGAAGCCTGAGGCCAAAACAAAGTAAAATCTAATGCACGTCTTAAAATGCTGGGAATTTGTTTTACCGAAGAAACGGCCCTACTCCCCTTTCACGCCTGCCTTTTAAATCTCTGCCCCTACCTCCTCTTCAAAACCACGCCTACTGGACAATGGTCGCTTAGCATGGCCTCTTCATCCATGCCTTCTGGCGTTTCCGAGAAATAATACACCGCCTCACTGCCGGGTACATAAAAGTTTTCGGCTCCCGCGCCTAACAAGATGTGGTCTATCGGCTCAGGGTAACGGGGGTGGCAACTTTCCAAGTTTTGCATGCTGTTGCTGAGCACCACCACTTGGCCGTTCATTTCGGTGAGTTCTTGCCAAAGCTTATTTTCGGGATTGGCTATGCGGTGATTGAAATCGCCCAACAGAATAAAAGGTCGCTGGTTTTTAATCCGCTCCTCTACCCAAGCATCCAGCAGCGGTACCTGTTTTTCAAATGTTTCACAGGCCCTTCTATCAGATTCAGAATAGTCATCTACAAAACAACCGCTTTTAAGATGAATGCTCATCACCTCCAGGGTATCTTTCCGGTGGATGAGCTTAACCATGAGGCCATAACGCAAACCTACTCTATCCAGCGCAAGCTCCTTAAAAGTACCAGCCTCCACATATTTCACCCCCTTACGTATGGCTATAGCCACTCGTTGCTGGGTAGACTTTTTGCCATTACCGCGGCAATCGTAGGCGGGGCTCGCAGGCCGATCGGAAACAATGATGTTCCAATCGTCTTCGGGGAACACCCGCGCTACCGCTTTGGCCGACTCTACTTCCTGCAAGGCTACCACATCCGCATCCAGGTTTACCGCAAAATCGCGCAAGCGGAAATAATCACTGTCATTACGGGGCACACAGCCTTCTCCGTTGTTTTCTGCCAGATGCTCTATATTCCAGGAAACAAAGCGCAGTTGTTGCGAACAGGAATTGAAGAAGCCCAGAAGGATGGCTAATCCGAAAATTGAAAGTATTCTGCTTATGGGAAAGGGTGCCATGCGGTTTGCCATTTTGTATGGCCGCAAATTTATCGCATTTGATGACCTGACCAATCATCTGCTTAGAAAGCATGGTTTATTTTTTTCCTTTTTCCTAAATCGATTTTTTTAACCTTCTGCCCTAAGAAATAGACCATCATCCCTTAAAATACCTACATTTATTGAGAATTGTATCAAATTATTGCATGAAACAGCTAGCTATATACCTAAGCACTTTAGTGATGGGTATGGTCTATGGCCAAAATGCCCTAAATTTTGACGGCATTGATGACTATGTACTCACTACCGGAAATACACTTACGGGCAACAACCCACGCACCGTAGAGGCCTGGATTCGCACCACCGCCAATACCGTGAATAACCAAAAGGTGATTTTAGACTGGGGTACTATGAATCAAGGGCGCAGATTTACGCTTAACATGTTGCAAAACAATTCAGTACGGCTGGAGATTGGCGGCAACGGAATATCTGGCAATCAGGCTATTAATGACGGGCAGTGGCATCACGTGGCTGCGGTACTTGATGCCAGCGGGCAAATTAGCTTGTATATTGATGGTGTGCTTAATACTGCCGGTAGTTTTGCCCAAACTGTAAACACGGCATCGGCTAACAATGTGACCATAGGCGTGCGCAATGATTTAACCAATCATTTTCAAGGAGATATTGACGAAGTTCGAATTTGGAATGGAGCTCGTACGGCCACACAAATTGCGGACCATTGGAACCGTTCATTTTGTGGCAACCCACCGCTTAGTTTAGTAGCATACTACCGCTTTAACCAAGGCACACCAGGAGATACCAATACCACCATTAATACCCTAACCGATTATTCATTAAACAACTTCACCGGCACCCTTACTAATTTTAGTTTGGCAGGAGCCTCTTCCAACTGGGTTACCGGGGCAAGTTTTAGCAACGGAATGGTTTACGGCAGTAGGCCGGTGGCTGCCTGTGAGCGCTACAGGTCTCCCTCTGGTAAAATCATTGATAGCTCAGGCACTTACCTGGATACTGTCACCTTTTCCTCAACTTGTGATTCAGTTCTCACCCTTTTTGTACAAATAGATACCCTAGATGTTAGTGTAACAAAAAGCCTCACTACGCTACAAGCCAACCAAATGGGTGCCGTTTACCAGTGGCTGAACTGTGACAATAATTACAGGCCAGTGGCCGGAGCCACTTCGCAAAGCTTTAACCCTCCTGTTCCTTCAGTTTATTACGCGGTTAAAATCACGCGCAACAGTTGCGTAGACACGTCTGTTTGTGTACGTTTAGAAAGTGGCATGAATACGCCTAATCTTAATTGGGAGAAAGCATTTCGCGCCTATCCTAATCCTAGCTCTGGCTTGCTCAATCTTAAGTATCCGGTTACCCCGATGGCTATAGTACATGTTTACGACCACCTCGGCCAAAAAGTACATCAGGCCATAGCCGGTAAAGGGCATTGTGTTTTGGAATTACAGCACTTACCGCGTGGAATTTATTCAGTGCAGTTGATTTCACCACAGTGGAAATTTTCAAGGTCGGTGATTTTACAGTAAAGGGGCCGCCTTCGTATACATGGGTGCTAAGGAGCAAATTAAATATGCGGTATTTCCTGCTACTATGCAACAAACACGACCCATAGCTGAACTCTAGCAGTTGCGTGAAATCTACTGCAGTCTTTACACTTGCGCTCGTTCAAAAAACTATTTTTAATAAACTTGCACCTTAAAGACTGTACTATGAAATCTGCGTGGCTCCTCTTGGCTTGTTGTTCGCTCACTTTGGCTTTTGCACAGAAAAAAGATTTGAAGCCAGATGTTTCTTTTCACCTCGAATCAGGCTACGGCTTTGGCTTCCCAACTGAGGTGGATTACTTTTCGCGCGGTATAGCCTTGGAGCAACGTGAGGCCTATCAGGTAGCAGGAGGCTTACAAATTGGTGCTGCGTTTGGAGTAACCCTACACAATGATTTCAGACTATTAGTGCATGGCCATTACCAGAGAAGTCCATTTAATGAAATGGGAGTTGAACCCTATGGAATCACCTCTACCCATCGCTTTGAAACTTATGCAATTAGCACCCTTATTCACTATCGTTTTACAGACATCAGTGAATCCTGGTACCCTTATTTCTCATTTGGTCCCAGTCTGTATTTGTCAGGAAGGGAGCACAGTACTATTAATGGAGGAAACTTTTTTGATGCCGACCCTAGTACCCTGTACCGTGAAATGACCACAGACTATGGGGTAACTATTGGAGGCCGTGCAACCCTAGGCCTGGAAAGACAACTCACCGAGCGTTTATGTCTTACCTTGGGGCTCCAGCTTAGAACCACCTTTTTACGACCTGCCTTTGGTGAAATAACCCTAATTGAAGAAGATGGGAAAAATACTACCAGCCAATATCCTAATGCCATGAAACAAGTAGAATATGTTGAAAGTATTAACTACAACAAACCCTTACGGCCCAGCCAACCAATCCCTACACGAGGGTATAACCTGGGCTATACCGGAGCAGATGTTGTTTTAGGGCTCGCCTATTATTTGCCTTAGCTAAGTTTACTTGAAAGCCTTCGTTCATTTGGGCTAGTAGTTAAAATACTCTTGCAGATTGGCCAATATTTTTTTCAACCTTAAATGATAGGGTTAGCAGAGAATAGAAGCAGGCCTATTTTGAAGAATACAATACTTTGCTCTAATGACGCCACATGGAATAGCCGCCATTCTTTAAATGCTGTATTAGATGCTGCTGAATTCTTATGGTTGGAATAAAAAAAGGGCGATCACCTGGACCGCCCTCTAGTATGGTACGAAAATTCAAACTATTAATTGATATCAAAACGATCCAGGCGCATAACCTTAGTCCAGGCTGCAGCAAAGTCATTTATAAACTTCTCTTCAGCGTCATTAGCGGCATATACTTCGGCAATAGCTCTTAGTTCAGAATTAGAGCCAAAAATCAAATCTACGCGTGTGGCCGTCCACTTTTGGTCGCCCGTTTTCCGGTCGCGACCTTCAAAAACATCTTTGTTTGCGTTCGCTGCTTTCCACTGGGTATTCATATCCAATAGATTCACAAAAAAGTCATTGCTCAATGTGCCTGGGCGATCGGTGAGCACACCGTGCTTATTACCATTGTAGTTAGCATTCAAGGCGCGCATTCCACCTACTAAAACGGTCATCTCTGGAGCCGTAAGGGTCAGCAACTGAGCTTTATCTACCAACAGTTGCTCAGCGCTTAGGGTATACTTGGTTTTTTCATAATTTCTAAAGCCGTCAGCCATAGGCTCTAAAACCGCCATAGATTCAGGGTCGGTCATTTCTTCGGTGGCGTCTGCCCTACCGGGTGTGAATGGCAAGGTAAGGCTGTGGCCCGCTTTTTTAGCCGCCTCCTCTACTCCCACATTACCGCCCAGTACAATCAGGTCGGCCATGGAAATTTGCTTGGAATCCTGATCTTTATTGAATTCTTCTTGGATTTCCTCGTAGATTTCCAACACTTTTTCTAGTTCATCAGGATTATTCACATCCCAGTTTCGTTGAGGCTCCAGGCGAATGCGACCGCCATTTGCACCACCTTTCCGGTCCGAGCCTCTGTAAGTTGAGGCTGAAGCCCAAGCGGTGCGTACCAGTTCTGACGTGCTTAAACCGCTTTTGCGAATTTCATCCTTGAGCAATTTGATATCCTCCGCACCTACTAATTCATAGTCAACCTCAGGAATGGGATCTTGCCAGATGAAATCTTCTTCTGGAACTTCTGGCCCCATGTACAACGCTTTCGGACCCATGTCACGGTGCGTTAATTTGAACCAGGCTCGGGCAAAAGCCGCCTCAAACTCTTCGGGGTTTTCTAAAAATCTTCGTGAAATCTTTTCATAAGCCGGGTCAAAGCGTAAGGAAAGATCGGTAGTAAGCATGGTAGGACGGTGTTGCTTGGTTGAATCAAAAGCGTCAGGCACCATTACTTTAGGATCTTTAGCCACCCATTGATGGGCACCGCCCGGGCTTTTGGTTAGTTCCCAGTCTTCATTAAATAGAGCTTTAAAATAGCCATGGCTCCACTGTACAGGAGTGGCCGTCCAAATCACTTCCAAGCCAGAGGTAATGGCATCCGGACCTTTACCGCTGCCATAATTACTTTGCCAGCCCAAGCCTTGCTGCTCAATGCCAGCTGCTTCTGGCTCAGGGCCGAGATGCTTTCCGGGTGCAGCACCATGCGTTTTACCCAAGGTGTGTCCTCCCGCAATTAATGCTACTGTTTCTTCATCATTCATGCCCATCCGACCGAAAGTTTCTCTGATATCATGTGCAGCAAGCTTGGGATCTGGATTGCCGTTTGGTCCTTCGGGGTTCACATAAATAAGTCCCATTTGGACGGCAGCAAGTGGTTTTTGCAAATCACGATCACCGGAGTAGCGTTTATCGGCTAGCATTTGAGTTTCAGGTCCCCAGTACACATTGGTATTGGGTTCCCATGTATCTTCACGACCGCCAGAGAAACCTATAGTTTCAAAGCCCATGTCTTCCAGCGCCACATTACCCGTTAATATCATTAGGTCAGCCCATGATATTTTACGTCCGTATTTTTGTTTTATAGGCCACAATAATCTGCGAGCTTTATCCAAATTAGCGTTATCGGGCCAGCTATTTAAAGGGGCAAACCTTTGTTGCCCCTCACGGGACCCGCCACGTCCATCACCAGTTCGGTATGTTCCCGCACTGTGCCAGGCCATGCGTATAAAAAAGGGACCGTAGTGACCATAGTCGGCAGGCCACCAATCTTCAGACTGGGTCATCCGCGCGCGGATGTCGGCTTTTAATGCTTCATAGTCTAAACTGTTAAAGGCTTCGGCATAATCAAAATCTTCACCCATTGGGTCAGATAGTTCAGAGTGCTGCCTTAAAACACTTAAGTCTAAACGATTAGGCCACCATTCTTGCAGGCTCCTGGGCTCACGAGCAGCAGAAGGTTCAATTGATTCAGGTTGCGAGTTGGCGGCAGTGGCTTTAGAATTTGCTGCCTTGCCATGCATCACGGGGCATTTTCCAGCGGAACTAATATCTTGAGCAAAAAGACCACTGGTTAATAAAGCACTTACTAAAAGTAATTTATGTTTCATCATAGCTTGATTTTAACTGGTGTAAAATTATATAATTTCTTATCAGATAATTTATGCTATAGATAACCTCTATTAAAAGATGATTACTGTAAAGTCTGCCCGCTTGTAATTCATTTTCACGAAATATGAAGGGCGGTATTATTTATCCGATTCATCTTGTTAGTTTTTCATTTTCTTATGTTAAGCGGAGGCACTGGAGCCAGATCCTCCCCTTTCTCCAATGCCCTGCCTTCATGGGCGTGGTCATTTTCGTTAAGACTTCCTTCCTCTAAGCTCTTATCTGTTTTCTCAGGCATTTATACTATTTTCCATTTAACTGTCCGGGCTTGGCAGTGTTCAAAGCACTCTTAAATCATCGGCTTTAAGCCGATGGCGCTTCACCTTAATTTGTTAATTAAATGGTCAAGAACTATTTAGGGGCTTTTTGCCTATGTGGCATATTATAAAGACCTTGCAGGGCTCTAGGATTCAGCATGCTAGTTTATGTTTTCGAAAGGCTTAGGTAGGAGAAGAAAAAGGCCTAAGCTCTAAATTAAGTTACTATGAAATTTTCTGAGCTAGGTCTAAATGAGACCTTAATTGAGGCTATTGGCTACATGAATTATGAGGAGGCTACGCCCATTCAAAGCCAGGCCATTCCCCACATTTTAGAGGGCCATGATTTAATTGGTTGCGCGCAAACGGGTACCGGTAAAACAGCCGCCTTTACGCTGCCCGTTTTACATCGCATGGCGCAAAGCCCGGTAAAAGGGGTGAAAACCCTGGTGCTCTGCCCTACCCGTGAGTTGGCCACGCAAATTGATCAACTGGTTCAGGGCCTTTCGTATTTCACCAACTTAAGCTGCTACCCGGTGTATGGCGGTGGCACCGGCCCCGAGTGGGAAAAAGAACGAAGAGCTCTTAGTGATGGTGCCGATATGATTATTGCTACCCCTGGTAGGCTCATAGCGCACCTGAATAATGGCTACGTAAATTTTAAAAACGTACAGCATCTTATTTTAGATGAGGCCGACCGCATGTTGGACATTGGCTTTCATGATGACATTCTACGCATAATAAAAGAACTGCCCCAAAAGCGGCAAAGCTTACTGTTTAGCGCTACCATGGCTCCTAAAATAAGATCACTGGCCAAGAAAATTTTAGAAGAGCCTAAAGAGATTAACCTCGCTATGAGCAAGCCCGCAGAGGGTGTGACCCAAAAAGTGTATCTCACTTTTGAAGAGCAAAAAACACCTCTGGTACGGCATATTTTAAAGCAGCATGAAGATTTCAAAAGCATTATTGTTTTCTGCTCTACCAAAAAGAAAGTAGACCAACTGGCGCGCAATCTCAAAAACAAAGGCCACATTGTGGCTGGCATTTCTTCAGATTACGAGCAGGCTGAACGCGAGCAGGTGCTGTTGAATTTTAAATCACGAAAAACACGCATTGTAGTGGCTACCGATGTTTTGAGCCGCGGCATTGACATTAAAGATATTGACCTGGTGATTAACTACGATGTACCGGGTGATGCCGAAGATTACGTACACCGTGTAGGCCGCACTGCCCGGGCGGCATCTAAGGGTTTGGCCATTACCTTTGTGAGCGACAAGGAGATGGGCAAATTTGCGCGTATTGAGGAATTAATTGAACGCCAATTGGACAAATTAGCCCCACCGGAAGAGTTAGGGAAAGCACCGGAATGGCGTACACATGGCAAGTCTAAGCCAAAAGGAAAACACAATTACCGAAAGGGTAAAAAACCCAATCGTTTTAAAGGCAAAAAACAATCAAACCGCCCCAGGGGTTCTGCGCCCAACCAACCGTCAAGCCCCAAAGGTTAAATGCATAAACAGTTAAAAGCATGAAGTTGAAATTTTTATTAATGACCCTGCCCTTCATAGGCTTTAGCCTGAGCAGCTTTGGGCAAGTGGCTACTGCCTACGGCACCCATGAAGATGCCATACGGGAAGTATTAAAGGAGGCCTACATTGACGGTGTTTTCAATGAGGGAAATCTCACCAACATTCAACAAGGCTTTGCCGATGAGTTTAAACTTTTTGGCTTAACGCCCGAAGGTGAAATTCAGGTAATTACCAAAAAAGACTGGTTGGAACGTGTACGTCAAAATCAAAGGGAGGGACGCTACCCAGCTACAGGTTCAGACTTTGTGCGCATGGAAATAAGAGATATTGATGTGGAACAAAATACCGCCATGGTAAAATTGAATTTTTACCGCGGTAATAAGCTGGAGTACATTGATTTTATAGGCCTCTACCACTGCCCTTCCGGCTGGAAAATTGTGAGCAAAACCTTTACTAAGGTGCAATAGCCTGAGGGTAATTCTGTTCTCAGAGCCCTTAGCCCAGCTTTATGATATAAGTGTATTCTATACGAAGTTTGAAATCTATTTAAAACACTGATTAAGCCCTACCTTTGCCCGCTCTATGAAAAAAGGCCGCGCTCAGCTGAGTAAGCAAGACAAACTGATAATTATTTTAGGAGCGGTGGCTGCCATTGGGCCCCTGAGTATTGATATGTACCTGCCGGGTTTTTCGGCCATAGCCAAAGACCTGAACACAAGTATTAGCACAGTAAGCATTAGCCTCACCACTTATTTTGTGGGAATCTCTGTAGGCCAAATTGCTTACGGTCCCATATTGGATAAGTACGGCCGTAAAAGGCCCTTGCTCATTGGTTTTACTATTTACTTGCTGGCCGCTATTGGTTGCGCTATGGCTCCCAACATTGAGGTATTTATTGCCTTACGCTTACTCTTGGCTTTAGGCGGTTGTGTGGGTATGGTGGCCAGCCGGGCTATTATTCGCGATCGTTTTGAAAGCAATGAAATTGCCCGCGCTTTTTCATCTTTAATTTTGGTAATGGGGGTAGCGCCCATTATTGCCCCAACTTTGGGAGGAGAAATTATCAGTGCGCTAAACTGGCGCTTTATATTTTGGTTTTTAACGGGTTATAGTCTTTTACTTCTAATTTTAATTCAAGTATCCCTCCCCGAAAGTTTTGAAGGCAATCGCGGTGTTTCTCTGCGCCCCAGGCAGGTGGCCCTCAATTATTGGGAGGTATTAAAGAACCGACAGTTTCTGGTTTTTGGCGGAGCCGCTACCATTGGTTTGGCCGGCATGTTTACCTACATTTCAGGTTCTCCCTACGTTTTGATGGAAATTTTAGGTTTTGAAGAAAAACAGTTTGGCTGGTTATTTGGGTTAAACGCCAGTGGTTTTATTGCCGCAAGCCAGATAAATAAAGCCTTACTCAAAAAACGCAATAGTGAAAACGTATCGCGTTTTGTATCCTTTATAACCTTGGCCTCAACCCTTTCTTTAGGCCTACATGCGGCTATGGGCTTTCCTTCTACCTTTGGTTTTTTAGCCAGTTTATTTGTTTTTGTGGCTTCATTAGGTTTTATAAACCCCAACATGCAAGCGGTAGCACTGCAACCTTTTAAAGATAATGCGGGCGTAGCCTCGGCCCTTATTGGTAGTATTAGAATGTTGGGGGGCGCCATAGCCTCCAGTCTTATAGGCCTCCTGCATAATGACACGGCTTACCCCATGATCTTCTTAATGCTGGGTTGTGCCCTGGCTGTAGTTTTAATTTTACAACTCAGGCGTAGGCAGGCCTTCGCCCTTGATTTAAATTAACGTAGTGATTCCTTTTTCTTTAATCAAAGTTTTCAATGATCCTGGGCTTCAGCTAGCAGGCAATACCTCGGCCGTAGTGCTTTTAGAAAAGCCTTTGTCTACCGCCCAAATGCAAAGGCTGGCCAGTGACTTCAACCAGCCAGCTACCACCTTTTTACAACGCAGAGATGCTAAGAATTTTGAAGTACGTTGGTTTGCACCAGATGCAGAAATTGGTCTGTGTGGACATGGTTCGGCTGCAGCCATGGGCTATCTTTATGAGGAGTTTCAGCTAGAGAAAGCGCATTTTCACGCTAAGGGACAGCGAATTACCGGTGCTTGGGAGCGTGGCCATGAGGTGTCCATCTATCTGGACCACATTGAAATTATAGACCATAAACAGGGCTTTCCGGCTTTAGCCGATGCTCTAGGCGTGCCGGTGCGGGATTATTTTACTACTACCAATAAAGACATTGTGCTAATTGATTCTGAAGAGCTTTTGCAGCAGATGCGGCCCAACTTTTCGGCTTTAGCCCAATTAGAGCCATTTGGCTACACGGTAACGGCTCCTGGTCAAGAAGTTGACTTTGTAAGCCGGACCTTGGTACCCAAGGTGCAGCAATTAGAAGACCATGCCACCGGTTCTTCCCATGCTGTACTCACGCCATTTTGGAGTGAGCGTTTAGGAAAAAAACAGATGACTGCACGGCAGCTGAGCCCACGTGGTGGGGCGCTTACTTGTGAGATGGGTTTAAGCAAAGTGAAATTAAGTGGTCGTTTTCAGAAAGTGGCACAAGGCCAGCTTGCTGAGGATAACTAGCTAAGAGTAATGACCTAATTCATTAAGCAACTACCTTTAAACTTCCCCGTAGTTTTTAGCCATTTCCGGATGGTTTACCGTCTAACAAATCAGCCATGGCATTTTAAGCTTTACGGTTTAATAGTTTTCAGCCAATTTACCAATTACAGGGTTGCCGATTTGTCACCAGCCAAAAACCTTAAGCGCTAAAGCAAAAAAAAAGGAAAGGCATTAGCACTTTTAGGTGCATTTTCATGTTCTTTGAATTATAGTTGAAAATTACTGTGAGCGCTCAGTTACTCCATGCCTTTATAGATTTTTAAATCAGAAACCTGGATTTTGTCTTTTTCATCAGAACATAACAGAAATCTTGACGATGCAACCGGCAGCGAGGAGGAGCTAAGGCGCTACCTGCGTGAAGGAGAGCATCAAACCCAAGATTTTAAATTTAGGATTGATAGTAGTTTAAAAATTGCCAAGACTTTATCAGCTTTTGCCAATACAGACGGGGGGCGTTTGTTAATTGGGGTGAAAGATAACGGTAAGGTTACGGGAGTAGATCCTGAGGAAGAGTATTTTATGATTGAGGGTGCTGCTGATTTGTACTGCAAGCCGCCCGTACCTTTCAGCGCCAAGACTTTTGCCTATGAAGACAAGCTGGTTTTAGAAATTTCGATAGCGCCTTCGGCCGAAAGGCCCCATTTTGCCAAAGAAGAGGATGGGAAATTTTGGGCTTTTGTACGCCAGGATGATGAAAATTTTAGAGCTAATAAGCCTTTGCTGCGATTTTTAAGAGATAAAACGCCTAAAAGCAAACGCAAGAACCTGGTAGCTTATGGCCCAACAGAGCGGGCGCTTTTTGACCTGCTGAGCCGTGAGCAGGATACATCGGTGAGTAAATTTGCGCGCCTGGCTAAAATACCCATTTACCGCGCGGAAAGAACATTGGCTCTATTTCTTAAATGGGACATTATTGGCTGGAAAGCCACTGAGAAAGGTATTCGCTTTCATCTGGCGGAAGAGGAAACTAGAGATTTTTAAAAATATTTATCTCTTTAAGGCCTTGGTCTAGCCCTAAATACCAGTCTAGGTGTGGAGAAATTTCACCGCAACCACCCGCGTAGC
Source organism: uncultured Bacteroidota bacterium (assembly GCA_913057235.1). Lineage (GTDB taxonomy): Bacteria > Bacteroidota > Bacteroidia > Flavobacteriales > Schleiferiaceae > CAJXNI01. The sequence goes on along the minus strand of CAJXNI010000002.1, from coordinate 132,927 downwards.
TAATGCACTGGGTTTCATCATGGGTGTGGTAACAACGAGGACAACGCCCAGCATCTTCAAACATATTGAAATCCATTTGGCAGCTTTCGCAAATCCAATGCGCCTTGCCGTCAGGAGGCCAGTGACAATGCGGACAGGCGGTATTTTCTCCTATAGAACTCATTCTTCCAAAGCCCCTCGCCTCACCAGCGTTTTTCTGATATTATCCATTCTGCGCTTATTTACCCCCAAATCTGAATGCCCCACCCTGCTGGCCGAACGATAATGCACCACCTGCTCAATTTTTGGCAGGTAAAATTCAACATCGTCTACAAAGCCAAACACGGGAATTTTGAAGGTAGCGTGCACGTACTCCTCGCTTTGCTTCTCAATGTGCACCCGCTTCGTTTCTTGCAACAGTTCTAACAGCTTCTCGCGAAAGCGTTTGTGGCTAACACTGTAATGCCAGGGCTCCAAAAAATGTTGGGTATCACTGGGGTATTGGCTTACTATACAATTGGGCGACTCTGGGCACGGTTTTAATTTTTGATTTTCAATACCTACGTTCATGTGAATTTTTCTTTGGCAAGCGGTACTACTTAGTATGATACCAAAAAGGAGTAATAAGCGCCATGCTTTATGAGTATGAGCCATAAGCGAACTTTGTTTAAACAAAAATGCCATTTTTTTGATTTATTGCTTCTATTAAGATGTCCGGATAAATGGAAAACACCTTGCAGAAAGTTAAAACGGAGGTATTTACGGTGGCTGGAAAAAACGGCATACCTATGGCGGCTGACGCAACCTACATAAAGTCAGAAAAAGCCATGCCGGTGATTATATATGCGCACGGCATTAATGGTTTTAAAGACTGGGGCGGTATGGATTTAATTGCCCAGGAATTTGCCCGCCAGGGATTTATTTTTGTAAAGTTCAATTTCAGTCATAACGGCACTACCCCTGCCCACCCCATGGAGTTTTACGATCTAAATGCCTATGAGAACGATAACTACCTCACCCGCCAGCAAGACCTTTCTTGCTTGATTTCATTTATTGAAGAAGAGTATCATGATTGGCCTGTGGACCATGATGCCTTGCATCTTTTGGGGCATAGCCGCGGGGGCATAGATGCCTTACTATTTGCCTCAGACGAGCGTATTGCCAGTCTAGTTACCTGGTCAGCACCGGCTACTGCCCAAACCCCATGGTCTAAATGGGATAGTGAGAAAATGGATTTATGGAAAAATAATGGAGTTGTTTATTTAGAGAATAAGCGAACCCACCAAAAGTTACCCATAGGCTTTCAATTATATGAAGAATTTAAATCGCACAAAAACAACCTTTTAAATACTGAAAAAGCCGCGCGTGAAATGCAAAAGCCCTGGCTTATTGCCCATGGAGAAGATGATGAAGCCGTTTTTGTAAAAGAAGCCTATCAATTAAAAGAATGGCAACCTCAAGCTCAAGTGGCCTTGATAGAAAACACCGGCCATACGTTTGATCGGAGGCATCCTTGGGAGGCATCAAAACTTCCAGAGGCCAGCCAGAAGGTGGTAGCCGAAACCATTCGGTTTTTAAACAAAATTAAAAGTTAAGGTAAAAGCCTCTTAAAAGCTATAAATCAAATTTTTAGAATAATAGACCTTCCTCTTGTACCAGGGTCTTTGGTAAAGGAACCATGGGGTATTTTTCTTCCTCTTGGGCTCTGCGTAAAAGCGAGGCGGTAGTTACGCTGTTGCGCAACAACCGGGCTTTATCGGCTATCTCAAAACGAGGATCAAAATCTTCGTGCCTCCCTACAAACCCCAGGCCTTTTAGCTGGCCATTTTGCACCCAAATAAAACCTTCTTCATCTGCATCCCTGCCGGGTGTCTTTAAAAGGTAGTTTTCTTCACGTTGCAAATGTTGCGCAACCATAGCTTCAAAATTTTTATTGTGGTTAGGAGTACTATTCTCGGGTAGATAATTACGCGTTAAACCGCAGTACGCAGGGTTTAAATCATAACTTTTCACCTGATTAAGTAGCCAACTTTGCGCCTCATGCAAAGTGAAAAACTGCATTAGGTAGCCCCTTTGCTTTTGCAACCTATTAACTACCAATGACCAATTTCCATCTTGGTTTTTGTAATGAAAAACCCCAAAACGTTGCTTTGGCTTTTTTTGCGCCTTGTTGTAAATTGGCCAATGGTGTCTTATTTCATGGTCTTCCAACAGGCTAGCGCCTAACTCAGAGCCGGTTAACTCATAGTGGATGTGATAGATTTCCCTCTTAAAGGCCTGAGAACGCTTGGTGCTTTTAGCGGCTCCAAAATGGCTGGCTACTCTGCGCTTTAGGTTTCGTGCCTTACCAATGTAAATGATTTGCTCTTTTTGATTGTAGAAGTAATAAACGCCTGGCCGTTCGGGTAATTGGTGGTATTCCTCAGCTGGCAAGTTGGGAGGCAAATTGAGCTCGCCTTGGTTGCGCTTGATCATTTGCTGCCACTGCCCTTCCCGGTCTTTGGCCAGTAGAATTCCTAAAATATGGGCGGTTGCTTCGGCATCTCCCCAGGCGCGGTGAGCAGCATCATTAGTTATGTTGAAATGATGGCAAAGATTTTTCAAAGAATAAGAGCGTAAGCCCTTTTCTACTCTACGGGCGTAACGCACACTGCAAAGGCGCTTAGGGTTGTACTGCACCCCAACCTGCTTAAAGGCATGCTGGATAAAGCCTAAATCAAAATTTACGTTATGCGCTACAAAAATGTGATCTCCTAATATCTGAGCTATTTCCTCATGCTTTTCTTCAAAGGTGGGCGCATCTGCCACCATATCTGGCGTAATGCCCGTGAGCGCTTGAATATTGAGAGGAATAGCCTGACCCGGATTCAGAAGTGTAGTGTAATGGTCTAAAATAGAATTGCCATTGTGAATTACAATGGCAATTTCTGTAATAGCGTGTCCTGAGGGATGCCCTCCCGTAGTTTCTACGTCAACAACTGCAAACAATTACAATGCTGTTTTAGAGTTTAACAACTTCTGCAGTAATGTCTTTGCTTTTGAGGATGTCATTGGTGTACTTCATACTGCCGTAAGGCACAAAAACCTTGAACTCCCCTCCTTTCATTTTGGCCAAGGTGCTTAGCAGTTGCCATTTGCTAATTACTTCCTTCTGATCTTCCGTCCGGTCTGCAATTTCAAAATAAAATTTGCTGCCATATTTAGTGGCTGTAATATCTGGGGTAAATTCAATGTCTGAATTTTGCATTTTCAGAGAGGCTGGCTCATCGTATTCTTCAAAACGTGCTTTAATTTCGTCAAAGCCCAGGTTTTTAACATAATTGATGGCTTGCTCCATTGAATCCTGATACTTTTCAGATTTTACGTTTTCTTGTAACATTTTCCGCTTTTATGGGTTAAAACAACCTCTATAATACGGCCTTTTTACAGCCTAACAAAATTTTAAAACAAAAATGCCCGAATTACCCGAAGTTGAAATTATGAGACGCTATTTTGAAGAGGTAGCGCTTGGTAAAAAAATGGTGGCGATCACCTTTCATGACCATCTTGACAAGATTTTTAAAACCAACCGAAAAACATTGACGCAGAAATTAGTAGGCGCCAGCTTTACCGAAACGGAGCGCATTGGAAAGTACCTTTTTGCCAAGCTAGATAGCGGTGGTTGGCTGCATTTGCATTTTGGTATGACGGGTAATTTAGAATTATTCCGAAGTGAGGAATTGCCCAAATACACGCGTTTGGTTTTTGAATTTGAAGACGGTGATAAGCTTGCTTATCGCGATTTACGCAAATTTGGCGTGGTAGAATGGGTGGAAAACTTAGCCGATTTTCAAAAAAAGCAAAAGTTGGGCGAGGATTTGTTAACCATTTCTGCCGAGGGTTTTCAAAAAGGGTTGGAAAACCGCAAAGTGGCTGTAAAAACCGCTTTACTAGACCAAAAGCATTTTGCCGGCATCGGTAACTGGATTGCTGATGAAATGCTTTTCAACTGTGGGATTCATCCGCAGAAGCGCTGTGACCAATTAACAACTGAGGACTTTAAGGCGCTGCACCAAAGTGGGGTTGAAATTGTACAGGAAGCCATTGCAGCCGATACGCATTATGGGGATTTTCCAGAGCACTTCTTTGTGAACTACCGTAAAGAAAAAGCACAACACCCTGAGCATCCTAAAAGTCCGGTTGAGCGTTTAGTGGTAGGTGGCCGCGGTACTTTTATAGTACCGGAAAAACAAAAGCTTTAAACTATTTTAGTCTTGTAAGCGCTTAGCCTGTATGGAAGAAGTTTTCTACACCTGCCCCTATTGCTTCAGCGAAGTTTCCATTTTGGTGGATTTTAGCGTTCGCCAACAGAGCTACATTGAAGACTGTGAACGTTGTTGCAATCCCATAGAGTTTACCGTAGAAACCAATGGCGCCCAACTCGTTAATCTGGAGGTGGAGGCGATTGGACAATAGCTACTTAAGCTTTTTATCGCTCATTTCCTTAGAGGTTCGTTTGGGTATTTCTTTATTTGGAAACTGCCAGGGCCTTTGCCTTAAGGTGGGTAATTTTAAGAGAAAGCCCAGGTTTAGCTCTGCTTCATCGCGATAAGCGGGTACCCCTATATCTACCTTTCTTTGGCTAATATTCATGATGCTGCTACCGTGCAGTCTATCCCAAATATTAAAGACGGTACCGTAATTGCTATTACTCTCATTCTGCACCACACTATGGTGAATGCCGTGCTGCTTGGGCGTAATAATCAATTTCGCCAATATCAGTTCCAGCTTGCGCGGAAGCCTGATGTTACTGTGGTGAAATAAGGTAGCTGCCTCAAAAATAACTTCATACACCACAATGGTTAAAGGTTGCACGCCAGCCAAGGCAATCACCAGAATTCTAAAAGGAATGGAAAGCAGCATTTCACCAAAATGAAAACGGATACCGGTGCTGATGTCCATGTCTAAATCAAGGTGGTGTACATTGTGAAAGCGCCACAGAAAGGGGCTGATGTGATTGAGCCTATGCCAGAGGTAAATGCCATAATCTAAGGCCACAATTCCTAAAAGCATAGCTAGCCACTGAGGCACATTTATCCAGTTGAGCAAGCCAAAACTTACCTCTTTTAAGAAGCCCGCCCAAATAAACGTAATGGGTAATAAAAGCAAGCGGGCCATGGGCAAACCAATGAGCGACAGACTTACATTATGCCAGTATCGCTTCTTTTTAGAAAAACGCCATTGGCGCAGGGGTATGCTTAATTCCAGGAAAAAAAGCAATAGCGCCACCCCTACTAGTATGTAAAAACCTATGCCGTCTAAAACCGGTAGCGAAAGATACTCTTGCATTAAAGTGAAATTACGCCCTCAATGCTTTCGGCCTCGCGGTAACGCTCTATTACCTTTTCAGGTGAAAGCATCAACTCCTTGGCTGTTACGCTCACAAAATTCCCCTTACGCGATTGCCGTCTGCTAACCTGCGCTTCTTTGGAGTTAAAGAGTTGCTCTACTTGCGCTACCCGCTGATTATCAGCTGGCACAATAAACTTAAACATGTATAGGCTTGGCCAGGTGAAACCTTCTTCTAACTGGCTCTTTAATTTGGCGTACTTACTATCTTTATCCGTCATGCTGCAAAATTCTAAAACTTAACTAATTTGGTCAAAGTATATTTAGGGTCTCCCATTTTTAAAAGCTTTCGTCTATGAAAAGTATTCACACCTGGCTAAACGAGTATGGGCAAAGCCATCAAAACCCAACCAATAAACTCATTCATTGGATTTGCGTACCATTAATATTTTTTAGCATTATCGCGCTCTTAGCGGCCATACCGGCCCAAGGCTTAAAAGACCTCTTTCCAGAGGCTTACAGCCGATACATCCATTACGGTACCGTACTGATAGTGCTGGGCTTACTTTTTTATCTGCGGCTCTCACTGCCCATGTTTTTAGGCATTGCCTTGTTTTGTGCCCTTTGCTTACGGGGAGTAATTTGGTTAAATATGGCCCCTCTCCCACTTTGGCTCAGCGCACTTAGTATCTTTGCGGCCGCATGGGTGGGTCAGTTTATTGGCCACAATATTGAAGGGAAAAAGCCCTCCTTTTTTAAAGATCTTCAATTTCTGCTCATTGGCCCGGCCTGGTTAATGGGTTTTATTTTTAAAAAACTGGGCATTAAATATTAATATGCAGCGTGTTGTCATAACCGGAGCCCCGGGAACCGGGAAAACCACTTTATTAAATCTGTTACAAAAAGAAGGGTATGCCATACATACCGAAATGGCACGTGCTCTCATTAAAGAACAGCAAGACTTGGGCTCTGAATTACTGCCTTGGAAAAATCACCGCGATTTTGGCAAAGAGTTGTTTAGAAGGCAAGTGCAGCAGTACCTCCAAGCTCAGCCTGGCCTTGTCAATTTTTACGATCGCGGTATTCCAGACAATCTGGGTTATTTGCGGAGAGACGGGCTGCAAAACCAAACTTTGGAAAAAGAAGCGAAAGAATACCCCTATTTTTCAAAGGTCTTTTTCACACCACCCTGGAAAGATATTTATGCTCAGGATAATGAGCGCTGGGAAGATTTTGAACTGATGTTGCAGATACACGAGGCACTGCAAGACATTTACCATTTTTACAATTATCAGCTAATTGAAGTGCCACGGGCCAGCCCAGAGGAAAGATTAGATTTTGTTCTTCACCACACGGCTTCCCTTTGAGAACATTTACACCTGAGCAAATACTAAAGCGGTATTGGGGCTATGACCAATTCAGGCCCGTACAGAAAAAGGTGGTTGAAGCGGCTCTGAGTGGCCAAGATACTCTGGCTCTGCTGCCCACTGGCGGTGGAAAATCCATTTGCTTTCAAGTGCCTGCTTTAGTTGAGGAAGGTACCACCTTGGTTATCTCTCCGCTTATAGCCCTTATGGATGACCAGGTGATGAATTTACGCAAGCGCGAAATTTCAGCTGTGGCCCTGCATTCTGCCATGGGCTACCGGGAGCTGGACCTTACTTTAGAAAACGCTGCAAATGGGCACTTTCAACTGGTTTACCTATCGCCTGAAAGGCTAAAAACAGATCTTTTTCTACAACGCTTGCCGCGCATGAAAATCAACCGCATTGCGGTAGACGAGGCGCACTGTATATCACAGTGGGGCTATGATTTCAGGCCCTCTTATCTCGAAATTTCGGCTTTGCGTGAACTACTGCCTGAGGTGCCGGTATTGGCGCTCACCGCCACCGCCACGCCTAAAGTGGTGGAAGATATTCAGGATAAACTGAGCTTTAAGAAACACCATGTGGTACAGCAGAGCTTCAGGCGCAAAAATCTGTTTTACAGCCTGTTGAACACTGAGGCAAAGTGGGACAAAGCCTTGCGTGCCATCCAAAAAACCAAAGGGAGCATCATCATTTACATGCGCAACCGCAAAGCCACGGTAGAAATTGCAGCCTGGCTTCAAAGTCACGGTCTCAACGCTCAATATTACCACGCAGGCTTGGCTTCGGCCGAAAGGCAAAAACGACAATTAGCCTGGCAAAAAAATGAGAACCCCATTATGGTATGCACCAATGCATTTGGAATGGGCATTGATAAACCCGATGTGCGCTTGGTGCTGCATTTGGACTTGCCAGATTCCTTAGAAGCGTATTTTCAGGAAGCCGGCCGTGCCGGGCGCGATGGACATACTGCCCATGCCCTCATGCTATTGGGCCCGGCAGATCGAAACCTGCTGGTTAAAAAGCACTTAGAGACCTTCCCTGATTTAGATTTTGTGAAACGGGTGTATCAGGCTTTAGCCAATTATTTTCAGCTGGCCCAGGGTTCTGGCTTGCACCAAAGCTTTGCCTTTCCTGTAAAAGAGTTCACTGCGCAGTATCGCCTGCCGGCCCTCAAAACCTATCAAACTCTAAAAATTTTAGAAAAAGAGGGCTTCATTGAGCTAAATGATGGTTTTAAGCAGCCCTCGCGTTTAAAAATTACGGTAGACCGCACGCAATTGTACAACTACCAACTACAGCACCCCAAGTACGATGCACTTGTAAAAACGGTGGTTCGCTCCTATGGCGGATTAGAAACCGAGTACGCCCTAATTAATGAAGAGCTACTTGCGCAACGCATGGGGGTTTTAAGCAGCGAGGTGAAAAAGGGATTAATGCATTTACACAGCCAGCAATTAGTAGACTACCAGGCCAGTAAAGGCAGTTCAGTACTCACCTACACGCAAGAACGGGTTAACGTGGGGCAACTTAAAATTTCTCCGGCCAATTTAGAGCAGCGTTACCGCGATTTACAGGAACGCATAGAGGCAGTTTTGGACTACAGTGAAAACAACTTGCAATGCCGAAGTGTACAATTACTGGCCTATTTTGGAGAACGAAATGCCCAACCCTGTGGTGGCTGCGATGTATGCCTTAAGGTTGAGAAAAGATCCGTTACTCAAAACCGCTTAGAACAGCTGTTAAATACACTACAGGAATTACTGAAAGCAGGGGCTGTTTCACTTGCTGCGCTGCAGGAAGAAGGCCACCTTGCCCCTGCCGATGAAGATGCTTTGCGCTTTCTTATTCAGGAAGAAAAACTTTTTCTTAAAAACGGCCGGTTATCCTTAAACAATCACTAATGCCCTTTAAACAAATTCTATTATTCACCCTTATTTTTTCTGCCGGCTGCTTAAAAGCTCAGTTAGACCCAAGCCCTGTGGTGGCAGGCTTGCAATCTGATATCAATTATTTAGCACGCGGCTTTTTAGAGCCCCTGGGCGATGCATCGGCTGCAGCCTTATCAAGGGGCTGGCACACAAATGCCAATATAGCAGAGCCTGGTAGTTTTAGGGTACAGCTCAGCAATAGTCTGGTGTTAGTACCGCAGGCCCAAACCAATTTAGCTATAAATCCAAGTGAGCTTAAAGAATTAAGTTTGGTTAACCCTAACGATAATGTTACGCCTACCGCTTTTGGCGCCAATAGACCCGGAGTAGCTTTACAGTATGATAATGCTGCTTTACCCTTAGGGCTGGGAGATAGGGAGTTTAATATGCCCGCTGGCTATGGCTTTGCCATATTACCCTTTACGGCTCTGCAGACAGACGTGAGCATCTTTAAAAAAACGGAGTTAAGCTTGCGGTTTCTACCCAACCTGCAATGCCCTTATTTAGAAGATACCCGTTTTAATTCCTGGGGTTTAGGCCTTTCCCATAATTTGTCGCAATGGATCCAAGCTTGGCGCGAGGCACCTGTGCAAATGGCCTTGGTATTAGGGGATCAGCAACTTTATTTTGAACAGGATTTACCCCAAGGTTCTGGTGAAAATAAAAGCCTGCTATTGAATTCAGAGGCTTTAAACTCACAATTTTTAGTTTCGTGGAACCAAGGCTTTTTCGCTCTTTATTCTTTGCTAGGTTATACTTTTGCGCAAAGTAATATTCAATTAAAGGGCACTTATCGGTACATCAATCCGCTAAGCGTTAGTAACCCTGAACAAGAAATCAAAGACCCGGTAAATTTTACAACCACTCATGCCTCGGCTTTGAGTGCCACTCTAGGCATGCGCTTCAATTTGTTAGAAATATCTTTTATCAGCGCAGAGTACACATTTAGTTACTACTCTGCGCTAGCACTGAACCTGGGGATACATATTAAATTTTAGATTATGCGCATCATTTTCATGGGCACACCCGATTTTGCGGCCCACTCCTTAAAGGCCATTTTGGCCAGTGATCACCAAGTACTAGCGGTGGTAACGGCCCCCGATAGACCCGCAGGCAGAGGTCGCAAATTAAAAGCCTCAGCTGTAAAAGAAGTAGCGCTCAAGGCAGATGTTCCGGTGTTGCAACCCACCAATTTAAAATCACCCGACTTTATTGCTACCCTACAAGAGTTGCAGCCTGAGGTTGCCATTGTGGTAGCTTTTAGAATGTTGCCCAAGGTGGTCTGGTCCATCCCTGCAAAGGGTACTATAAATTTACATGCCTCCCTGTTACCCCAATACCGTGGAGCCGCGCCCATTAACTGGGTGCTGATTAACGGGGAGTCAAAAACAGGAGTGACCACCTTTTTCATTAATGAAAACATTGATACCGGGGCTATTCTTTTACAAGCGTCAGTGGCTATTGAGGCCCAGGAAACAGCCGGCAGCCTGCATGATAAATTGATGGAGACGGGCAGCGAACTATTGCTTAAAACCATTCTTCAGCTGGAAGAAAATCGCTTACAGGCCCAGCCGCAAAAAGATAATGATCAGTTAAAGTTAGCTCCTAAGATCTATAAGCAAGACCAAAAGTTACATTTTAACCAGAGTGCACAGCAGGTATTGAATCGCATTAGGGGCCTTAGCCCATACCCGGCCGCTTATGCGGAGTTAGTAAGCCCTCAAGAAACCTTAACCTTTAAGATTTACCAAGCCAGTATTATTGAAGAAAAACCTCAAGAAAGCCCGGGCCAACTAAAAACCGATGGCAAAAAATACCTGCACGTAGCCTGTGCTGATGGTTATTTGAGTTTAAAGGAAGTGCAATTGGCCGGAAAAAAGCGCATGCCCATACAAGCCTTGCTCAATGGATTTCCGTTGAGCCCTGCCATTTATTTGCGATAAAGTACTAATTACTACCTATTTAGGTCTGGCTTTATTAACATATAGGGGTAATTATCAACATTTTCCGCGATTTCTTAGCTCAAATGTTGGTCAAATGCGGGTTTCGGCTAAATTTGGAAATGGAAAAAAAGTCTAATTAAAATTTTAAAAATTATGAACAAGGCTGATCTTATTGACGCTATGGCGGAAGACGCTGGAATCTCTAAAGCTGCTGCTAAAAAAGCATTAGATTCATTTACTGACAATGTAACCAATGCATTGGCAAATGGTGGACGTGTATCTTTAGTAGGTTTTGGTACTTTCTCTACCTCTGAGCGCTCAGCTCGTGAAGGTAGAAACCCTCAAACGGGTAAGAAAATTCAAATCCCAGCCAAAACAGTGGCCAAGTTTAAGGCCGGCTCTGAATTGAGCAACAAGCTGTAAGACATTAAACAATTAAATAAAGCCGCCTAGTGCGGCTTTTTTTATGGCCTATACTCTCCCCTAAAGGCAGGCCAGCACAAAGCGGGCGTTGCCAAAGCTGTCTTCTAAAAAACGGGCTTTAAAACCTTTTTGCTCTAGCAAAGTGCACGTTTGTGGGGCCAAATATTGATTAATCTCAAAGGCTAAAAGTCCTTCTTTGCGAAGGGCTTTTTGCGCATAGTCTGCAATGGCCCGGTAAAAAATTAAAGGGTCTTCATCTTCTACAAACAGAGCCAAATGAGGTTCGTAATTCACAACGTTTGGAGCCATAGTCCGTTTTTCGCTCTGGCGGATGTAGGGCGGATTACTTACTATTAAGTCAAGGTCTTGGGGAAGCTCGCGAGAGGCCGTTAATACATTGTTTTCTAAAAAATTAACGCTGAGCCCCAGATCAAGGGCATTTTCCTGAGCCAGGCTTAAAGCCAGAGAGCTTAAATCAGTAGCCCAAATCTGAGCATTTTTATAGTGCTGTGCCAGCGCCAGGGCAATGCAACCGCTACCTGTGCCCACGTCAATGGCGCGATTTAAATCAGGCATTTGTTCTTTTATAAAGACTAATAGCTCCTCCGTTTCGGGGCGAGGTATTAGCACATTTGCATTTACACGCAGTGTTAAGCCAGCAAAGCTTGTGGTCCCTAAAATATGCTGCACCGGCTGATTATTTTCTAAGGCTGCCAGAGCCTTCATCAACTTTTCTTTTTGGTGCTCTGCAAGCGGGGAGTCGCTGTTTTTAAGATAATCTAGGCGCGTAATCTGGAAAAAGCTTTCTAGCAAGCGAAAAAACTGCGCCTCTGTTTCTTCGGGTGCTTGAAAGTTTAACCTTTGAATGAAAAGGTTCTTAAGGCTCCTAAGTGTCTGTTTCATTTTTGGCTTTATCAGTCTTTCTCCTGATGCTTCTGTAGGTTGAGTACGCGCCATAAACAAGCATAGCTATTAATAACCCGTATACCCACCAGGGAATGTTTTTACCTACCGCAAAAAGGTAAAAATAGGCCGATATAAAAAAGAAGGAGGCGCTGAGAATAGGCCACACCAAAGATTTGTTTTTCCGGTAATTTCGTACAATCCACCCAACCGAAAGGGTAAAAAAGGGAATAGCACCCACGTAAATACCACCAAAAATAAGCGGGTCTACCCCGTATTTTGGCCCCAGGCTTAAAAACCAATCTTCAAAAGTATTCCACAATTCTTCCATGATGCTGGCAAGGTACAATTCGCGCTTCAAGCGCCCTTATATTTTGCAATCAGGTAAAAATCCAGGCATTGGCCAAAAGCTGATTGAGTAGATAGGTGTTCCACCATATGTTGATCAAGCTAAAAACCAGTAAAAGGCTATAGGCCAGCTTTGGAGTTTTCTGCAGCAACCAAGGCATGCTAAAAGTAAGCGCCCATAATGGCGCACCTAAAAATTGCCAGCGCCAGCTATTACCTGCATATTCAAAGCCCAGGGCTAAGAATAGGAAGGTGCCTAACCCCATGGTTCCCAGTATAATTAACGTTTTAGGACTACGGTCTGTCAAATACAAAAAAATAAAGACAAAGGCAGGTGAGCAAAAAACAAAACGGTGTAGGCTGTGCAGATCTCCGCCTGAATGCAGAAGCTCTAGCAAAAGCAGGCCAACAAAATATAAGACTCCTACCGCTAGTGGGCTCACTAACTCGGTTTTACTTTTGGTTAAAAAAAGTGGTACAAGGGCCAGCAGGGCAGGTAGTAAAATGGCGCCCAGGCCAAAAGTACTCATGGCAAAACCTTCTGCACTCCAATCTTTAAGCGGCCAGGGCCATTTGAAAAATTGCTCTTGCACTTGGGTGGCTTCCAAATAAAGATCAAAGGAACCCGTATCGGCATAAGCCCAAAAAAGGTAGGTTCCTAAAGCTAAAGCATAAGTGAGTAAAACACCTAAAAAGGTTTTATAATGCGGAAACTTGCGATGGCCTTTAGCTTGGAGAAGCGCTACCATGGTTACCACCGCTATGGCCAGCAAAAAAATGATTCCAGCTACCCTGGTAACAAAAAGCAAATAGAGCGCAAGATAAAAGAGCCAAGGCTTTTTATTTATCCAACCATACGTAGCTAAGGCACCAGCCGCAAAAAAAAGACTTTCACTGTAAGGTATGCCGTAAATAATTACGTTTGGGCTGCTTAAGAGTAAAAGAAAAAGGGCGGCTTTAAGCTTAGAGGGCCAAGAAAAAAGAGCCAACAAAAGAGCTAAACTAAGCCCGTATACCGCAAAGTTTAAGAGGCTTATCCCGGTGAAACCGAGTCCTGTAAACTTCCAGAATAGTGGGAAACCTGGAAAAAATGCGGCTTTGAAATCATCATAGCAATTATGCCCTTTTTTATAACCGTGCAGCCTTAAGCAGTTGTAAATGGCAGCGTCCCAATTATTAAGGTTATTTTCTGTAATAGGTTGGTAAGCCAGGGTATCCCTACGGATTTCAAAATTATCCCAGCCTCCTACCCTTTCATAGTTTAAAAGTAGATGTGCCGTGGTTTGCTTGTACCAATCACGATTTTGCAGGGCTTTTTGGAAACCTAAAAAGGTAAGAACCACAGTGCTAAAAATCCCTATGTAGGCGAGGTATAAGCGCAATGCTCAATTTTGGTGAAAGGTAAAAACTAAAAAATCCCGTTGCCTTTTTAAGCAGCGGGATTTTTATTCTTTAGAAACCAGGTTTTAGGCTTTAACACCTACTAACTGCGCCATGGTTTCTCCTATTTGAGCGGGAGAGTCTACCACGTTAATGCCACATTCTTTCATGATGGCCTTTTTAGCCTGGGCTGTATCTTCACTACCGCCTACTATGGCGCCAGCGTGCCCCATGGTTCTACCTTTTGGAGCCGTTTCACCAGCAATAAATCCAACTACCGGCTTGGTTCCGTTTTCCTTAATCCAACGCGCTGCATTGGCTTCCATTTGTCCCCCAATTTCACCAATCATTACAATGCCGTCCGTTTCCGGATCGTTCATCAGCATTTCTACCGCCTCTTTCATGGAGGTGCCAATGATGGGGTCACCACCAATGCCAATAGCGGTAGACTGACCCATGCCCGCTTTAGTTATTTGGTCTACAGCTTCATACGTTAAGGTACCTGATTTAGAAACAATACCTATGCGCCCAGGATTGAATATAAAGGCAGGCATAATCCCTACTTTGGCTCCACCAGGAGTCATAACACCTGGGCAGTTAGGTCCCACCATCACACAATCCTTATCAGATAAGTATTCCTTCACCTTAACCATATCGTTTACTGGAATACCTTCAGTGATAGTTACAATCACTTTAATACCTGCTTCGGCTGCTTCCATAATGGCATCTGCTGCAAAGGCAGGCGGTACAAATATGATGGATACATCGGCTCCGGTTTCTTTTACAGCATCACTCACCGTATTAAATACGGGGCGCTCTAAATGCTGCTGACCACCTTTTCCGGGAGTAACCCCTCCTACTACGTTGGTGCCGGCCTCAATCATTTGGCCCGCGTGAAAGGTACCTTCACTTCCGGTAAAACCTTGTACTATAACTTTAGAATCTTTGTTTACAAGAACACTCATTTGTGCGATTTTGGATTGCTAAATACGCCTGCGAAAATAAGAGATATTGTTTTTAAGCAAGCGGGCAGTTACTTATTTTTTCCAGAGTTAATCTTCATTGCTCAACCATTTAGCACTTTGGGCAAATGAGTTTTCAAAAACCAACTCCTTTAAAGGCTTTCTGGCTCGCGCTGCGCGTTCACTTTGTTGCTGTTTTTCATTCAGTTGCTCCATAGATTCTTCATCAAAATAGCCCAAGGCAAAAGCGGTTACCACTTCAAAAAACTCCGTATCTACCTGAAAAAGGTTCTCCAATTCACGCGGTTGAATGCCCGCCATTTGGTGCAAATGTATCTTCATGTTAGTGGCTTGGGCCGAAAGGTTACCCATAGCCAGACCTAAATCATGCCAGCCATGCGGGTTGGGCTTTTTCTCACCATTACTAGAAACACGGGTTTTCTGCGCCATGGTTACCACTAATACGGGAGCGTGCTGTGCCCAGCTTACGTTGCCAGAAGCCATGCCTTTTAAAACTTTCTGAAAAGCCGGGGTGCCTTTTTTAGCCACTAAAAAACGCCATGGCTGCAAGTTGCCTGAACTGGCTGCCCAGCGGGCTGCTTCAAAAAGGGTTTCTAAATCTTCATTGCTTACTTCTTTGGGGCCGAAAGCTCGGGGGCTCCAACGTTGGCTTATCTCGGGAATAAGGTTCAATTGCGTTTGCGCTTCTTTTTTAGCATTCATTTATAATACTTCTCTGCGTTTACTGGTGAATTGAATAAATAGTAGGCCTATGATTCCGGCCAGGGTGGAAGCTACTAAAATAGCTGATTTAGCTGCATCTACTTTTTCAGGATCGCTAAAGGCTAGTTCTGAAATAAAGAGCGACATAGTAAAACCAATGCCCGCTAAAATGGCTACTCCAAATATTTGAAACCAATTAGACTGCTCGGGCAATTCTGAGATACCCAATGTTACCATTAGTTTGGAAATTAAGGTAATACCAATGGCCTTACCTATTAACAAGCCAATAATAATTCCTAAACCTATGGGCCCCAAGAGTAGGTCTAAAAAGTTACTTTCTATTTTTAAACCGGCATTGCTAAAAGCAAACAACGGCATAATAATGTAGTACACAAAACCGTGCAACCCAGCCTCAATTTTTTGCAAGGGTGCCCGGGCATCGTCTCCGGCTTCCCGTATGCCTTTTAAAAGTTTGTCTTCACGCCCGGTATTTACAAAAGTGTCTACCTCACCGGCTTTTAAATATTTTCGGTACAGCCTTTTCAGGCGATCGGTAAACTGATCTTTGGTGATGCGCGTACTGGCGGGAATGGTAAAGGCCAATAGAATGCCCGCAATGGTAGGGTGAATGCCGGAGTAGAAAAATGCTACCCAAATCCCTGAAATTCCCACGAAAGTGTAAAACAGCACGCTACGCACCCCCAAACGGTTGGCGATGACTAAAAAAAGTAGGGCACCACCAGCCACGTAAAGCTGTGTGACGTCTAAGTTAGAGGTGTAAAAAAAGGCAATCACCAGAACAGCTCCTATGTCATCAACCACCGCCAGGCTGGTTACAAAGACTTTTACGCTGCGCGCCACTCTATTGCGCACCAGGCTTATTAGCCCCAAGGTAAAAGCAATATCAGTTGCCATGGGTATTCCCCAGCCTTTGACTGTATCGCCATCATTAAATAAAAGATAGAGACCAGCCGGAAACAACATGCCACCTAAGGCCGCACCAATGGGTAAAGAAGCCTGCTTGAAAGTACTCAGTTGCCCTTGCAAAAACTCGCGCTTAATTTCCAAACCCACTAAAAAGAAGAAAATGGCCATCAAGCCATCGTTAATGAGCAGGTGCAGGTTTAATTCAAAAGATTGGTCATCCCAGGAAAGGGTAACTTCATGTTCCCAAAAATGGTGATACCACTCAGCCCCCCAACTGGAATTAGCTACCACTATGGCCGCTACAGCGGATAAAAATAAAATAATACCTATGGAAGCTTCATTGCCAAAAAGTCTATTTAAAGGTTTGGCAATGTAGTCTATGGGTTCGTGTCTTTTATCCATTTATTTTTTCAACTATTTTCAGGTTTAAAAAGGGGTTCACCTTCTATTTTAACTATTTCAAAACGGGCAAAAAGCTCTTCTGAATACCAATTTAGCTGCTGGGTTTTTTGCACCACTTTTTTATGTTCTTTTTGATGATAGGCAAAGTTTTGCATCAGTTTTTGGTTTTCCCAAACACTAAAAGTGGCCTGCTCTAAGAGCGGGCGCTCCCCTATTCCTTTAGAATATAACTTGCCAGGTAATTGATGCATACTCCTACTTACAGCCGGTACATTTGACCAAAATTTAGCCAGCATTTTTTTCTTAATAGAAGCGCGGGTAATTACCCCTAATAATTCTGGGTTTGCATTACCTTTTTGTTCTACAAAAGGATTTTCACCATTCCACTGACCCCTGCTTAAAATGCCCTTCATCCAAATATTTGTAGAGGCAAAGCTATAATCTTTAAAAGACTGCCTAAAGGCCTGGGAGTTTAAATAGTGGTGAGCTGCTGCAGTATGTTCCCAAACACTTAAGGTGCAATAGGTGCTCCAATCCGGCCAAAGGGAGAAGCCTTCTCCAGCTCCCGTACCTAGCTGTTTGGCGAAGCGGGCTCCATACTGGGATTTCAATTTCTGGGCGTAAGTAGGCATTTGCTTAAAGGCCCACCATTTGGCTTTCACCGATTGAAACCTATGAATTTGCAAAAGCGTTACAGGCATGATTATACAACTTGTAATCTTGAATAGATGTTTTAAATTGTACTGAAAGTTTGACCTCTAATTTTTACCAAAAAAACATCATGTATACCCGCCTTTTATTTCTCCTATCATTAGCCTTCGCTCTTTATGGTGCTAAGGCCCAGAATACCGAAACAGAATACTTATTTGGCAACAAAAGCTCCTACGCGGTTGGCGGCTTTGGCGGCCCTTTATTGATGATTACTCCTTTTGAGAACACCCTGGCTCTTTACAGTGGCGGAGGCGGTGGTCTTATTGTAAACGGGCGTTTCAGCCTAGGAGGCTACGGCATGGGACTTGCCACTGACCATCTGGTTAGTCAATCATTAAGTGGAAGTAAGGATTATTTGTCTTTTGGCCACGGTGGACTTTGGGTAGGTTACAACACAGACCCTAACAAAGTAGTGCACTTTAGCACCCAGCTTTTACTAGGTGGTGGAAGCGCCAGCTTAGATCGCTATCGGAATGGTGAATTCATAGCCGAACGTAGTGAAAAGGGCACCCTTGTGCTTATACCCATGGTGGGTGCTGAAATGAATTTAGTCAGCTGGTTTAAAATGGGCATTATGGCCGGCTACCAATATGTTGGCGACTCCAATAGAGCCACCGTGTTCAATAATTTAAATGCGCCCGTTCTGCAGCTCCAGTTTAAGTTTGGCTTTTTTGCCGAACGTTAAATTGTAGCTATTGGTTATTGAGAGCGCCTTTAAGCCTTCGTAAATCGCTTATAAAGTTGTCAATTACCTTTCCTTTGGTGTGGGGCATTACCACAATCTTCCACCACTTGGGAACGCCCTCAAAATCATCGGCTACTAAGCGGTATTTTTGGGTAACTTCGGGCGGTACGGCCGAAGCATGCATGCTGATGATATTCATGTGCGGATTGCGGTAGTAGGGTATCCCTAATTCTTCCAGCACATCGGTCACGCGTGAAGTTTCATCCATTAACGACTGGATATTTTCGCGCCACCCTCTAGGTCCATGGGTTTGTAGAATCATCCAAATGGAAACGGCCTGTGCCCCATTACGGCTGCCTACCATGGTGTAGTCCAGGCCCTGCACATACTGAGCTTCAGCTGTAGCTGCATAATGCATCCAATCCTTCCTAATTAGAAAAATACCCGTGCCATAGGGCGCCATAAGCATTTTGTGCGCGTCAAGAGTTATGGAGGTGATATTTGGGTTTCTAAAATCCAACTTACTTTCTGGGTTGGTAAAGGGGTAAATGAAACCTCCAAAAGCCCCGTCTGCATGTATTTTATACGGTACTTTTTCGGCTTCAAAAGCCGCGGCCAAAATGTCTGGGTCATCTACTGAACCAAACATAGTAGTGCTCATGTTGGCGTTGGCAATAAAGTATTTAATTCCCATTTGCTTAGCCTCCTGAATTTTTTCTCTGAGACCGGCCATTCCCAAACTTCGGGTATCCGCATCTACCTTTACTGGCAAGGGTTTAATGCTAAGGAGGTTGGCTCCTTTGTAGAATGAATAGTGACTATCTGAACTGAAAATCACTCCAATTTCCTCATTTTTAGCGCCCTGTTCTTTTTGGTAAAAATTGCGGTAAATCCAAAGGGCTTGAATATTGGCTTCGGTGCCCCCAGGCGCCACGTAGCCATCTACGCTGTTTTTTGGGGCGTGCAATATTTCTTCTGATACCATTTGGATTAGCTCAATCTCCAGCTTTTGAGTGCCTCTAAAAAGATCTTCTCCATCAGCACCGGTAAGCGTGTGGCAGCCAATGTGATTTGGATTATTAATGAAGGTTTTTAGGTAAGGTGCATTGGCCAGAAAATCCGCATCACGGTGAAACTGTTCCGTATCTAAATAACTACCCGGTATGCCCAAAATATAATCTGAGTCGTAATTTCTATTTTCTTCCAGCGCCTGAAATACGCGCGTTTGTATTTCTTGTTTTGTGTGTTTTTTCCAAAGCATTTGGCAAAGATAAATGGCCCATGAAAGGCCTGCCAGTAAAAGCGCTAAAAACTCTAGCTTAGAGCTCTGTCTTTAAAATATAGCCATGCGGAAACAACTCTTTTAATTTTCAACACTAGGACTTGCCCTTGCTTTTTTGGCGTGGTATTTTTTGGTGGGCTCCACAGATGATGAAAATCCAAATGGTCCTATAAATTCTAATCTGAAAGTGGCCTGGGTGAATCAAAATGCGGAATTTTTTGAGGCGGCCCAAGACCTTAATCACCTGGAGTTGTACCTCAAAAGTATCAGACACCCCTTGGCGGTGGAGCAAAAGCTCTCGAGGATGGAGAATCAACCCCTATTCATTAGCTTTAAATCTTGGTCCTTCAGCCCCCTTCATCAGGGGTACTCTGGAGTTTTAAAAACCATTATAGCAGGCGGTTACGACCAACAATTAAAGCTTTTGGCTAAGTATTTAAAAATACGAGACACCACCACCTACCTAGCATTTAATCCTTACCCGGAATTACCAGAGAAATGGGCTCCCTGGCAAATGCAACAACCCCAACTTTATTTAGAAAGCTTTATACACATGGCTCAAATAATCCGTGAAAACGCACCTGCGGTGCAGCTGGTATTTTTAGCCTCGGGGTACCCCGGATGCATGGAGTACCACCCCGGGGATTCCATAATTGATGCCAATGCCTTAGTTTTGTACCCGCCCGCAGAAGAACGCTTTGATGCCTACCCCATTTATGACTCTGCTGAATATCATCTATTGCGCAGATTGCATCGTTTCAGGTGGTCTGAAAAAACCTGTTTGATACTAACCGATACCGCCCAATCTCAACTTAACGTGGATGGTACAAAAATTTTGGCCGAACAGAAGTCTCTGGAAGAGAGCCTCCAAATACCTTTAACCAGTAATCGGCATAAGCCTACCAACTTTTTGGTTGGGCTGTATGACCCCAAAAAACGGCTATTGGCTCACCGCAGGGTGGCGGCTGAGCATATCTTCATAAACTGGCACAACACGCATAAGCCAGAGCTGAGAGCTAAAATTAAAGCTTTAGAAGCGCGGGGTGATGTTTTAACACTCACTGTGGAGCCATTTAAAGACGCGGCCGCCAATCACGACCGTAGGGTACTGGAAAATATTTTGGAGGGCCGTTACGATGCTACTCTAGACAGTATGTATGATTTACTTAATTCTATCCAAACTACGGTTTATTTGCGTTTTGCGCATGAAATGGAAATCCCTATAGAGCGCTACCCTTGGCAAAGCCAAAACCCTTTAACCTATATAAAGGCCTATCGGTATTTCATGAATTACCATGGAGACTTACCACGGCATATTTTTAAAGTTTGGGGTCCAGCCGGTGACCGCGGCTCGCTGGAGTGGTACCCAGGAGAAGATGCCGTTGATTTTATTAGCCTGGCCATTTATGGTTTACCCGATAAAAACATTGAAGACCACAGAGAACAGGAGCGTTTCAGAGAGATATTCAATCGTAAGCAATGGCGCATGCGGCAGGTCACCGCGCCTATTTTTATTACAGAGTTTGGGGTAAAAGGGCCTGATGATTTTCAGAAAAAATGGTTGCAAGAAGCTGGTAAAGTGTTGCATAGAGCACCCAGAGTGGTAGGCGCTTGTTACTTCAACTTATACGATAACCCCAAAGTTTGGGGCAAGGGTGAGGCGCCCGACTGGAGCATTAGCGAAGAGGCTTTTGAAACCTTCTGCCAAGCCGCCCAGAGACCTGAGATGAACTAAACTCTTATATTTACTAAAATTCACGTTATGAAGAAGTTAATTGCAAGTGTGCTTTTGCTGATTTCCATCGGCTTAAGCCCGTTAAGCGCCCAGGGTATTACCTTTAAAAAAGACCTAAGTTTTGAAGATGCCCTGGCTTTGGCCGAAAAAGAAGGGAAGCCCATTTTCATGGATTGCTACACCACTTGGTGTGGGCCCTGTAAATGGATGAGCGCCAATATTTTTACCCGCCAAGACGTAGGGAATTACTACAATGAAAACTTTATTTGTTTAAAAGTAGACATGGAAAAAGGCGAAGGCATTGAATTGGCCAAGCGCTATAAAGTCAAGGGCTACCCCACGCTTTTGTGGCTTAATGCCAAGGGCGAATTGCTAAACGTAAAATTGGGTGCTTCTCAGGAACCCAAAGACTATTTAAAAATGGGAGAAGAAGCATTAGGCGAAAAAACCAATATGGTGTATTTGGCCCAAAAGAAAGCCCAAATGAAAGATGAAGTAGATTTTATGGCGCTCTACCTAGATAAATTTAGCACAGCCGGACTTCTGGAAGACGTTGAATTAGAGGCTTATTACGAAAGACAGCCCTTAGAGGTTTGGCTTGATGAAGCACATTTTGGGGTGATTTGGTCTAACGTAAGAGAAGCGGAATCACCGCTGTTTCAAAAGTTAGTTTCCAATTATGAAGAAGTGCTTGATGCCCGAGGCGCAGATGCAGAACGGTTTTTCTCCGGTGTGCTGTATAGTTCTTTACTCACCGAATACTTTAGACTTAAAAAGGAAGAAAAGCTAGATGAATGGCCCATGGCGCAGGAAGAAATATTGGTCGCTATCCCAGAAAACTTAAAAGACCGGGCAATATTTGAGACTAAACTATATTTAAACGCCCGCAACAAAGAATGGGATCAGTACTGTGAAGTTTGTTTCACCGGTGTGCGAAAGTATTATTGGAATGATGCCAACCTGCTAAATACTGTGGCCTGGAATGTATTTGAAAACAGCACCAATGAAAAGAATCTGGAAGAAGCCTTGGTTTGGGCCGAAAGAGCGGTTGAACTGGCACCAGAAGATCATGCCATACTTGATACCTATGCTAACCTATTACTAGTTAATGGGCTGGCCAAAGAAGCGCTTGAAATAGAAGAAAAGGCGCTGGAATTAGCACAAAAAGAAGAAGCCGATACCGAGGCCTACGAAAAGGTTATTGTTAAAATTAAGGAGGCCTTGCAACCCTAGCAAGATTAGAGAATCCATTAAAAAAGGAGCCGTTTGGCTCCTTTTTTAATGCGCTATTTCAAGACTGATTAGTCCTTATTCTCAAATTCTTCAATTATAGCCTGACTAACACCGGTATTACTAAAACCTCCATCATGGTAGAGGTTTTGCATGGTTACCTTGCGGGTTAGGTCACTAAACATGGTAATCACGTAATCGGCACAGTCTGCTGCTGAGGCATTGCCCAAGGGGCTTAGTTTATCAGCATAGTTTAAAAAGGCATCAAAACCCTTTACTCCGCTACCAGCCGTTGTGGGGGTTGGTGATTGCGAAATGGTATTCACACGCACTTTTTTGGCAACGCCAAAGTGGTAGCCAAAACTGCGGGCTATACTTTCTAAGTAGGCCTTATTATCGGCCATATCATTGTAATCTGGGAAAGTACGCTGGGCAGCTATATAACTTAAGGCCATAATGCTGCCGTACTCATTCATTAAATCTTTTTTCCAGGCCGTTTGCATTACCCGGTGAAAAGAGGCTGCTGAAACATCCCAGCCTTTAGCAAGCCAGTCGTGGTTCAAATCAGTGTAGTGTTTGCCTTTACGCACATTTACACTCATGCCAATGGAGTGCAAGATGAAATCTATTTTACCAAATTTCTCTTCAGCCGAGCTAAAGAGCTTGTCCAGGTCGTCCATATTGGTGGCATCAGCTGGCACAATGTCTGAGGCGGTGGCTTCAGCTAGCTGGTTAATTTCACCCATGCGCATGGCAATGGGAGCATTGGTAAGAATAAACTCCGCGCCTTCTTCGTGCGCTCTTTCAGCTACCTTCCAGGCGATTGAGTCTTGATTAAGGGCTCCAAAAATGATCCCTTTTTTTCCTTTTAATAAGTTGTGAGACATACGTAATGCTTTTTCAGGCGCCAAATTTAAAGCTTTTCCTGAGCTAGCCTTGGGTTACAAAATCCCTAAATTTTAAAAAATCTTCTTGCTTCAATAATTTCTTGGTTTTGGTTTGGCCGCCTTTTTTACGGTTTTGAGCCTGATACTCATAAAAGCGATCAATACTTACCTGATACACTTTCATACCTTCTAAGGCCTTTTTCCTGGCCACTCCGTAGTTCTTATTGTTGTTACTCAGGTAATCGTCAATCCGCTGAGCTACTTCCTCATTGGTAGCCTGGTTCATTTCTTCTACTCCCAAAATCCATTCGTGGTAAAAATTGCCTTCTTTATTTTCAACAGCGGCCAAGGTATATTCCTCGGTATTCACGCCTAGCTTCTCCTGAACATCGGCTAAAGCCTCATCCATTTTATCTTCACTGAGCTGGCTACCCACTACATTTAAAAAGTGCTTGGTGCGACCAGTAATTTTTATCTCGGCTCTTTCTTTATTCGTAAAGCTCACTAAATCTCCTATCATGTAGCGGTAGGCACCAGCCGGGGTGGTAATAATCAGAGCGTAATTTACGCCTTCCTCTACCTCATCTAAGGTAAGCACCTTAGGGTCATCCAAAAGGTTGGCCTGATCATCAAAGCCTTCTTCATTGAATGGGACAAACTCAAAAAATATTCCGTGTTGATAGGCTAATTTCATACTCAAAGTGCCCGGACGATTGGTGTAGGCAAAAAAGCCTTCACTGGCTAGGTAGGTGTCTAAAATGTGTACTTCCCGGCCAAAAATGGCTTCAAACTTTTCACGATAAGGTTCAAAGGCTACGCCACCAGGGGTATACACTCGCAACCCGGGCCAAATGTCATGAATGGTGTCTACCTCATTCACTTCAATAATGCGTTTAAGCATTAACAAAACCCAACTGGGTATGCCGCTCAGAGCGCCTACTTTCCAATTGGGTGCTTCTTTGGCGATGCGTTCTACGCGTTCATCCCAATCTTGTATATTGGAAATTTCTTTTCCAGGCCTATAAGCCCCTTCAAACCAAAACGGAATATTTGAAACCGTAATGGCGCTTATTTCTCCCTCCTGATGGTCGTCTACTTTTTCTAGGCTTGTAGCACTGCTGAGAGCCATGAGCTCATGCTCAAAGAAGTCTTCCGGTAAATCGTAGTTACTGATGCTGGTAAGTTGTGCAATAGAAACTTTACGAATACTGCTGAGCAGGTCTTCCGTAACCGGCATTCGCTTAGGCTTTTTGCCGGTAGTTCCGCTGCTCTTAGCCAAGAAATCTGGCTTACCCGGCCAAGTGATGTTTGGATATTTTAAGGTTTGTTGCCACCATTGCTGGTTTATTTGATGGTATTCAACCAGTGGCAATCTTTCTTGAAAGGTGGCAATAAGATCATCACTCTCCAGTATGCTTTCAAAATTATAATAGAGACCAATGGAAGTGCCTTTGGCCTTATTTAAAAGCTGATACAATTCGCCCCGCTGGGCCTCGCGATAATCTGGGTTTTCATCTTCAAATTGAGCCTTTAAGTCCAGGCCTTTTTTAATAATGCTTCCTATTAAATTCATGGGTTAGTGTTGAGATTACCAAGTCAACCCAAGGCTTTGCTCGTTGTTTTTACAATATTGCGTAATCTACATTCTAAAAATCAACAGGTTATTGATTTTTTTCTAGGAACTGCTGTTCATCTTGCGTAAGGCTATCCTTACCTTGTGTAGAAATTTTTTCCAGAATTCGGTTAAGCTCCTGTTCTTTATGGGCTCGCTTATCGCGATAAGCGTCATCTACATTATAAGCACTGTGCTGCTGAGCCTGCGAAAGATTTAGCAATTGGGGCTTTACCAACTTAACTATAAATACCACCACTGCGGGCACAAGAATATAAATGATGGTTAGCGGATTGGAATTGATGACAGCCGGAAAGAATGCAATGGTTAAAAGCAAGCCCGATATGGCGCCTCCCAGGTGCGCTTCATGACCGATGTTGTCATTGGCCTTACCCATGCCGTACAAAGAGTAAAGAATGAAGCCCACCCCAAAAACCCATGCTGGTATGGGTATGGGTATAAAGAACAGAAAAAGATTCATGCCAGGGTTAAGGGCAATGGAAGCGTACACAATACCACTTACCGCACCGCTGGCCCCAACTGCCCGGTATAAAGGATTGTTTCGGTTAAAAAGTAGAGCCAGTAAATTTCCGCCCAGTAAACTGCCGGCATACACCGCTACCATAGTGCCAGTGCCTAAAACATCACTTACAGAGTTGGCAAAAAAGTTAAAAGTAAACATGTTAAAAAAGAGGTGATTCCAATCTACATGCAAAAAGCCTGCGGAAACCAGGCGATACCACTGCCCCGCTTTCACCTCATTTACCTGAAATAATAGCTTTTGAAAAAGACCTTGATCTCTAAAGGCCAAAAAGGATACCCCTACGTTGAATATGATTAACAATAAGGCCGAAAACGATAATTCCATAAATAATAAAAGGCCAAGGTAAACTTTTACCCCGGCCTTTAAAACTCATTTAGTTCACTTTACAAGGCTATATATATTCAGATTCTTCATCTTTAGATTTTCTAAGCAAAACACCAAAAAGTAAAGCGGCTAATAATGTAATCACCAGGCCTACCGGTAAAATTTCCAGGCTGGTAACCCCCATGCGTATGGCCAGGTTATTTTTGTAGGCTTCAAAAAAATCTTCCTGAGCCGCCAAGCTTTGATTTATTTCAACTTCCGTCATGCCCTCTTCACTCATGGTTTCGCGTTGGTAGGCCATATATTGTTCCGCAAAATCAGAGGCGTAATTTTGATAGTAGTACTCCCAGGTTGCGCAATAAATAAGGCTTGCAATGAGGGAAATGAACAGACCTATTTTAAAGGCCTTAGCAAAACTAATGTTTCGGTAGTGTTTAGCACGATACTGGGTTATGGCAATTAGAATGCCTACAAAACCCAGTAGCATAGCGGCATAGCCCATGCTTTCGCTTCTGTCAAAATTGATGGTTTCACCTTGGGCAGGAGCCATTAATAAAAAACCTAAAGAGCTAATGATACCAGCCAAAAGGCCGTAAATCCAAGTAAATTTGCGCATGATGGTTGAATTGAGATCTTAAATTTCAGAAAAAACTGTAATCTCCTTAAGTCTAAGGTGCACTTTCTAAAACTTTTCGGTCAAAAACTACCAGAAATACATTCTCAAAAAACTTGGCAAAGTTTCACTTCAATATTTAAGAATACACTGAGAGGGTCATGGCTTTTGCTTCATGGGCTTGTTCCTCATTAAAAGCAAGAGTCATGCTTTTGTAGTTTACTAAGTCTACAATGGTGCCAATAAAGCATAGTCCCCCCGTGAGCAGGTATAATATTCCCATACCAATTTGGCCTAAAATAAATCGGTGCACTCCGGCTGCAATTACAAAGCCCAATAAGGCTGTTAGTAAAATGGTATCAGGTGATTTTCTGCGACCGCTATAGATATTGGCAAAAGTTTCAATTTGCTGGTCGGTTAAATCTTCGGCTAGTGGGCCCAAAAATTTGATTTCTTCATGGGTAAGGCCAGGTACTAGGGTAAAGAGCTTTTGGTTTTGCATATAGTTGATTTGAAAAGAGCAAGGTAAATTTTCTACTAAGGACCTGCAAGAATTAAAAAAGCTCACAGAGTTGAATCCGTGAGCTTGGGGAATATTAGTGTCAAAGCCCTTACAATTGTTGCTTTTCAATCTCATCGGCAATAGCCTCTCTTAAACCTTGAGATACTTTCCAAAGAGGCTGGCGCAAGTAGGGCTCACAAATTTTTTGCAAGTCTAAGGCTGCTTTTACTCCACCCGGGTTGCCTTCAGCAAAGAGTAGCTTGGTTACTTCAAATAGGCGGTAGTGTAACTTTTGGGCGGTTTTAATTTCACCGGCCAGGGCATTGCGTACCATTTCGGTAAAAACCGATGGAAAGGCTTGACCACTTACACTAATCACTCCATCGCCCCCCGAGGCAATGATGGGCAAGGTGAGGTTGTCTTCACCACTTATTACCAAAAAGCCTTCTGGGCGCTGGTTAATGATTTCCATCACTTGCTCTAAATCGCCACTGGCTTCTTTTATACCAATAATGTTGTCAAAATCGCGCGCGAGACGCAAAGTGGTTTCTGCGGAAATATTGGAACCTGTACGCCCGGGCACATTGTATAAAATGATGGGCAAGGGAGCGGCCTCACTCA
Source organism: uncultured Bacteroidota bacterium (assembly GCA_913057235.1). GTDB lineage: Bacteria > Bacteroidota > Bacteroidia > Flavobacteriales > Schleiferiaceae > CAJXNI01. The sequence goes on along the minus strand of CAJXNI010000002.1, from coordinate 105,565 downwards.
AGGTTTTGTAATGCTGGTAAATGCCTTCTTGCGTAGGCTTGTTGTAGTAAGGCGACACCGAAAGAATAGCACTTACCCCTTCTAAATTGGTGATTTCAATTGTTTCGACCAATTGCGCGGTGTTGCTTCCGCCAATGCCGTAAACCAAGGGCACCCGGCCATTATTCGCTTCTTTTGCAGCGGCTAGTACTTGATTTTTTTCGGCTGCGCTTAAAGTAGCATTTTCACCCGTGGTGCCCATCACCACCAGGTACTCTACCCCACCTTCTATGCAATGCGAAATATGACGCTCCAGTGCGTTAAAATCAATTTGATGTTGTGCGTTAAAAGGGGTAATTAGGGCCACCCCTGTGCCTATTAAATTTTTCATTTTGGTTTGCTGTTAATCAGTTTCAAATATTTGAGCGCTTCCTGCACCACTTGATTGGCATCTTTTTCAGCGGCTTGGTTTATGTGTAAATCAGACCAGGATTGAGATTGTTCTCCAAAGCCCACCAAAAGACTGCTTTTTAATTGTGCCCGCACAAAGTGCAAAGGGTATAAATCTTCCTGGGTGAAGTCAAACACCACCGCGTAGCTATCCCTTAAAAACTGGGCCGTAGTTTCATTGTTGGGTTTGCCTAACCAATTCAATTCTTTTTTAGTAAAGGCCGGCCAGTCATAGCCTCCTGATAATTCTTTATCAGGATAGTAGGCCAATACTTTCACCTGCTTTCCCTCCTGCTCCAAGGCTTTAACTAACAAACGCGCGGCAGCCTCCTGAGCAGATTGCGCTACCACAAAAACCCCAAAATTCTGAGCCCGCTCAAAACCAGGATAGCGTGGCGGTTGTGGAACCTTGTTCAGCAGCTTCTTGAGCTCTCTATTGCGTAACCATTTTAAGGGATTCATTCGGAAGCAATCATTTGAGCAAATTCTTGCTCATTAATAATTTGCACGCCTAAGTCCTCAGCTTTTTGGCGTTTACTGGGGCCCATGCCTTCACCAGCCACTATTAAACCCGTGTTTTTAGAAACAGAGCCGGTATTCTTGCCCCCGTGTTTTTCAATAAGCTCCTTGAGCTCTGCTCTGGAAAACTGTTCAAATTTACCGGAAATCACAACCGTTAATCCGGCCAAGGCGTCACTGCCACCCTCTTGCTTTTCTGCCGTAAACTGAAGTCCGGCCGCTTGCAGCTGAGCTACCATCGCTTGGTTTTTAGGCACTTTAAAATAGTTGTATACGCTTTCGGCAATACGCTCCCCTATTTCAGAAACATTACTCAACTCTTCAATACTGGCTTGTTGAAGGGCCTCTATATTTTCAAAATGGCGTGCCAGTTTTTTAGCCACGGTTTCACCTACATAGCGAATGCCCAGCGCAAATAGAACCCGCTCAAAAGGAATGCTTTTGCTGGCGGCAATTCCATCAATAATATTCTGTGCGGATTTCTCAGCCAGCCGCTCTAAGGGTAGCAGATCTTCTTTCTTTAAAAAGTATAAATCGGCTTGGTTTTGAATGAGGCCTTCTTTTACAAAAAGCTCTACCGTTTCTGGGCCCATACCTTCAATATCCATAGCCTTTCGGCTGATGAAATGTTCAATTCTACCAGTTATTTGGGGTGGGCAACCACTGGCATTGGGGCAATAGTGCAAAGCTTCTCCTTCCGCTCTTTTCAACGGAGTGTCGCACTCAGGGCAGTTTTGAATGTACTGAAAGGGAGGCGCATGAGGGGCCCGCTTTTCAAAGTTCACCCCCGTTACTTTGGGAATGATCTCTCCTCCTTTTTCAACGTACACTGCATCTCCTTCCCGGAGGTCAAGTTTTTCAATCTGATCAGAATTATGCAAACTGGCCCGTTTTACCGTGGTACCCGCCAGCGAAACAGGCTTTAGGTTGGCCACCGGAGTGATTGCGCCCGTGCGCCCTACCTGATAGCTCACCTTTTCCAAGATGGTTTCGGCTGCTTCAGCCTTGTACTTGTAGGCAATGGCCCAGCGGGGTGCCTTGGCCGTTGCCCCTAACCTTTCTTGCTGTTGGTAGTTGTTCACTTTTATCACCACCCCATCAATTTCAAAAGGTAATTCGTGCCGGTGTGCGTCCCAGTGATTAATGAATTCAAAAATTTCGTCAATGTTTTGCGCCTTGCGCATCAGACCTTTTTCAGGTGCAGGTATTTTAAAACCCCATTCCCGCGCTGCAAGTACGGCATCGTAATGGTTGCTGCTCTGGGGTTCATCCATCAGCACATAGTACAAAAAACTGTCTAAGGGCCGGCTGGCCACAATGCTTGAGTCTTGCATTTTTAAAGTGCCCGAAGCTGAGTTTCGGGGGTTGGCAAAGGGTTCCAGGCCTTCTTCTACCCGGCTTTGGTTAAGCCGTGCAAACCCTTCCAAAGTCATGAAAATTTCCCCGCGTATTTCAAATTCATCGGGGTAACCCTCACCTCTTAGTGTGAGGGGTACGGTATTTATAGTTTTAACGTTGGCCGTGATGTCATCACCCTCTGTGCCATTTCCGCGGGTAACGGCTCTTACTAGTTGCCCGTTTTTATAACGGATGCCAATGGCCGCGCCATCATACTTTAGCTCGCAGACAAATTCCATTTTCTCGGGTAAGCGCTTTTCGATGCGCTTTAGATAGTCTTCCAGCTCTTCTTTGCTGTAGGTATTACTGAGGCTAAGCATGGGGTACCGATGCTTAACCGTAGGAAATTCCTTGGTAATGTCTCCCCCAACACGCTGGGTGGGTGAAAGTGGATCTGCAAACTGAGGGTACTCGGCTTCCAAATCCTGTAACTCCCTTAGCATTTCGTCAAACTGCCGATCAGATATTTCAGGAGCGTCTAAAATATAGTACTGGTAATTGTGGTGATCTAGTTGCTGACGTAAATCTGCAATTTTAGTCTGCGCCTGTTCTGTTTTCATGACGGAAGGAATAAAGACAAAACTAAAAATAATGTACCCTTATGATTGCTTACTCAGCTTGCCTTTTCAACAGAGTTTTTAAGTTAGCGGTTTATAAAGCATTTTGACGTTGGTTTCTGGCTATGGATTAATTCTGAAGCCAGCTAAAATATACAGCACTATGATTTTCATTTTCGGATACCATCCGGTAACCAAAACCGTAGGACCGGTAGAGGAAAAAACCTGCACCCATTGCCACAATACCCGCCACTGGCTCTTGTCTAAAACCACATACTATATAAGCTTGTTTTTTGTGCCAGTTATACCTACCAAAAATCAACGCTTTATGTACTGCCCCATTTGTAAGGCCGGTGAAGAATTGGCCGAAAGCGAATTTAAGAGCAAGGAGCCTTTGGCGAAACTCAATAGTGAGGCGCTTAAAACCAATATGAGCAACCAAGAGTATGAAGAGCGCCTGAAAAAGGTTTGAGGTTTAAACCTTTGGTTTCCTCACTTGAAAAGCCCTTGCGGCTACCAGCCCCAGGAGACTAAAGCCTGCCAAAAAAGCGAAAACCCATTGGTGGCCGGTTATACCGGGATATCGATCCAGAAAATAGCCCATCAACGGTCCCATGAAAATATCGGGAGTATAACCCACCACAGAAACAAACCCTACCACGCTGCCTGTTATGCTCATGGGCAAATGAGCCTCTTGCAGCAGCGCGTAGTACAAGCCACGCACCCCGTATATGCCCAAACTGAGAGCGGCAATGTTTAAGGCGGTGGCCCACACCCTAAAATGAGACAGAAAACCACTAGCCATTAAAAGACTCCCTACTAGCATGATGGCAAAAAACCAGAGAATGACTTTTGAGTGCCGGAAACGGTCTCCTAAAAAGCCTGCCAAGAGCGCAGCCACCGGTCGCATCCAAAAGGAAATGGTTCCCATGTGGGCGGCTTTTACGTCATTAAAATTGAGCGCATCGCTGGCGTAGAGCGAAAAATCATCGGTTACCTTGTACCCCACGTAAGCGCAAAGCACCACCAGAGCCTGCCACCAAACCTGCGGCCTATGCAGCACCTGTTTCCAAACAATGGCGGTACTGGCCTTCTGCGGTTGTTGACGCTTGGGAAAGAGCCACCAAACCAATAGCCCTAGAATTAAAATAAATGCGCTAAAACCATTTATGATTTGGCTTAAAGCCGAGGAAAGCATTTCGGCTTGGGCTTCTTCTGCAGGCACAGGCAAGAGAAACTCCATCAACAGCACTGATGCTGAAGCTACCACGGCCGCCAAAAGCCCGCGGCCGGCATCTACTGAACCAAAAGCCAAGCCTTGATCAGTACCGCCTAACTGGCGAATGGACTTAATGGAAGCAGCCCAAAAAAGTAAAATACTGCTTACCCCCCAAAAGGCGTACAAAATAGTTAGGGCCCCTAAACCCGGAAGCGTGGCCATGAAGAATCCGCTAAGCCCGGTTACCACTAAAGACAGCGCCATAAGCTTGCGGGGCGGGAATTTATCGGCCAAGGGGCCCCCTAGAAAGTAACTCAGCATGGCGCTTAGGCCATAGGCTGAAAAAGCACTACCCAATTGAAAATTGGTAAGCTCAAAGGCATGTAAAAAGGTGGGCCTAAACACGCGGGCCACCACAAAGGGCAGCATAAAAACTGCCTCACTGGCCAGCATGAGAAGTAAGAGGGCTACGTATTTTTGAGCGCTTCTGGGCATCTAGGCAAGCGAAACTAAGGCTTCTGCCACAAAAGAACCTACTTTAGGGCTGCCATAAAAAAAGCCCTCCGCAACGGGGAGGGCTTTCTAAAAAGTATAGGAAGTTTATTCTTACTTCACCATGATTTTGTGAGTAACGGCTGCGTTGTTACCGCCCGCCACTTTTACAATGTAAATGCCATTGTCTAGTTGGCTAAGGTCTACGTCTTGCACTAAAGAAGATCCGTTAGGCGCTAATTCGCTGCTGAAAACCTCGGCACCCATGGTATTGTACACCTTCATCTCAGCACGGTTGTCAAAAGAATAGTTCGCCATTCTTACAAAGAAAGTACCGTTGTTGTAGTAAGAGTTGTCCATGCTGTTTACCAAGCTAATTTCACTGATACTTACTCCGCCTCCTGCATTGTAGGAAATTGGGTTGCAACCAATATTATTAACGGTATCCGTTTCAGTAACGCCAGTCCAACCAGCGCCTACCACAATTACCTCGGCACAAAAGGTAAGATTACCAGAAGAGCCTCCAGAGATATTTAACTGACGAGATTCAGTGATAGAATCACCAGGATTAATGGTGGTAAAAATACCCCATCCAACTATACCTCCCTGGCCATTGCCCAGATAGCTTCCGTTAATAACGGGTAGATAAAACAAAGTGTCTTGCATGTCAACAGGCTCAGTACCCTCATTTTTGATAACTACATCAAAGTTAAACTGGGTACCGGCAGTAATTGTAGCGTTGGCGGCTGGACTTGCTAAACGCGCGGAAACATCGGCCTGCGCAAAAGCACCAAAGGTTACAACACTAAAAAATGAAAGTAAAATTTTTTTCATACGAATGTAAAGTTAGAGTTAATAAAAGCTCAAAGATAAAGTATTGATTGAGTGTGGCAAGTAAAAGCATCTCTAGATTAAGGCCAGTGTTAGGAACCAGCGTATATTTACCGAGGTTCTTGCGCAAAATTTCGATGAATTTCAATCAACACCTTATTTTTGAGTACGATGCATTTAGAGTTGCGCAATTTGCTCAAGCAGGAAATGCTTGCGGGAGCCTCGAGATAAATGATAAACAAGCTCATTTTTTTAAAGGTCTTGATTATTTTAATTATCTCTTATCAGCAACAAGCTTCACCCAACCTGACTTTATAAATGTCCAGAAATTCTATTTGGCCAAAGGAATCAAACGCTTTAAATGGATCACCCTTGAGCCAAACTGCTCCCACCAGCCATTCCTGACCGAACGTTTTGACTTACTGGAAATGAATGTTTCAAAAAGCACTGAATTTCACTCAGACTTAGATTTTTCACTATTAGAGCCAACCCATGCCCCTTGCTACGCTCGCCTCTACTTAAAGGGCTTTAAATCTATTTCCGACCCAGCTAACCCTCAGGTATTAACCAATTTTAAGAAGTTGCTAGGGCATAGCAATCACAAAGTTTGGCGTGTTCAACTAAAGGGTTGTTCAGTTGGGCTGTGCGCTATGTTTTCCAAAAAGCAGGAGGCCTTTTTATCGGCTGGTGTGGTGTTAAAACCTTTTCAAAAAAGGGGGTTTCATAAAGAAATGATTGCATTTAGGTTGCAACAAGCGACAAAGCTCGGTTTTTCCAAATTATGCAGTTGGGCTTATGCCGATGGCATTAGTAGCCTAAATTTGCAACAACAAGGTTTTAAAGTCTGCACTACTTTTTATGCACACCATTTTTCAAGCAAGGCTTAAAGAAGTTTTTAGAGAACATGCTGCTAAAGCGGCTATTGTTGCTAAGCAAAAGAGCTTAAGCTACCGTGATTTAGAGAAATTTTGTGTGAACCAACCTGAGTTTAAACACTGCAAAGGCTCCCACGCATTGGTGCAAATTAGGGCTGCAGAGCCCTTGGTTCATCTGCAATATGTGGTGGCAGCTCTGTACTGGGGCCTCCCCTACTTTAGTGTTACCGGTAGCAACAAAGACCAGTTATTACCTGGAAAGACCCTGCTGGAGGAAAATGATTTTTGCCTGAGCACAGCAGCGTTTTTAGAAGCCGAATGCCTATGCTTGTTCCAAACTTCTGGAAGTACGGGAAAGCCAAGCCTGGTGCAGCACTCCAACTCCTTTATCTGGGAAGATACGCAACGTCAAATATGTGATAACCACATTTCTGAGGCAGATGTAATTGATCAAATTTTCAGCTTTTCTTTCAGCGCCAGCTTAGCCTGCTACCTGCCCGCTTTGCTCACCGGGGCCACCCTGGCTCTATTTGATAGCAAAAAAATGGGCATTCAAGAACTGCCTTCTTTCTGGCGGAAAAACCATGTGAACTTCAGCTCACTCCCCAGCAGTGCATTTAGAACCCTGGCCCGTATAAATGATGCAGAAGCCTTTAAAAGCCTGCGGTTTGTGTGCCTGGGGGCCGAGCCTATTCTACCTGAGGATTTACAGCTATTTGCCAAGAAATGTCCCGCAAAGTGCCGTCTTCAAATATCTTATGCTACCACAGAGTTACGAACTATCGCTCAAAAGACCTATCAAAAGTCAGAGCTTCATCAGTACCAGCCCGACCTTTTAGGCTATCCTGTTAAACCCGTAAAAATTTTAAGAGCCCCAGACCAGCAAGACTTTGGTGAAATACAGGTAGAACATGACGAGCATGGCTGGACATCCACGGGTGATTTGGGCGTGCTTGCTCCTGATGGAGCCCTTTATTTTAAAGGCCGCGCCCAGCAACAGGTAAAGGTTAAAGGACGATGGTTAAATCTCAAAATTGTAGAACAGGTACTTCTCAATTTAGCAGGTGTCACGCAGGTGAAAGCTTTACAAAACCCTTATTCAAGTTATGGTCAGGTTTTAATCTTTTACTCGGGAAAAATCTATTTAATTGAAGAATTAGTGCCGCTCTACGCACAAATGGGCTTCAGCCCACGATTTATTCATCTTCAAAAGTTTCCAGAAACGCATAGCGGTAAAGTGAATCAGGAGAAACTGCTAAAATTAGTGGAAAATCCCTTTGGCCTAAAAACCAAAGAACAAGGGGTAAAAGAAATTATTAGAAGTTGTTTTTACCAACACTTTGGTCATACTAACATTGATGATGATGACAGTTACTTTTTTGATTTAGGAGGCGATTCCCTGGGCGTGCTTCTATTAGGAGAAGCTATTTGCAGCAAATTAAGTTTACCCTTTCGGGAAGACCTGTTACATAGCTTTCACACCATAAATTTACTGCTTGAAGCCTATGAAAATGAATGGTTAAGAGATTTTTTGTTTTCAATTAAATCAGTCGGTGAAATCAAGAAGGACAGACCTAATTTAATTTTGGTAGCTCATTTTGGAGCACAAAGGTTCTTCAAAAATCTTTTGGAAGGTAAGCACCAAGAATTTAACACTTATTGGCTTCATTATGACCTGTTTAAAATTACGCAGTCCAATGAGTTGTTGCTAGATTCAATATTCAAAATGAAAGATTGTATTCAGCAACTACCCAGCACTGTTCTAGTGGGGTATAGCCTTAACGGACTTTTGGTTCATTATTTAGCGCAACAAACTAAAAATTGCCAAAAGGTAATTCATATTGATACCTTCCATTATGATGGAGTGAGTAACCCTGGTCCTTATCATTTTCATTCTACAGGCCTGGTAAGAAAAATCAGAAACGCCTTTTCTAGAAAGGCCAGCAATAACAATATTGTACCTACTGAATTAGCCTCTGGACCATTTGGTCAGGCAGTAGCCGCCTTTAGGAGAGCCATACACATAAAAACCACCAACCTCAAGTCTCTGTATTTTTCCTCTAACGCCAACTTAGAATTGACTAACACCTCTTTAAAATACTGGCAAAGCAAATACAAGACTTGTAAGCATGTACCACTACGGGGTAATCATCGTGAAATAATGACTAATAAAGAGTCTAACGCTCAAATAGTGAAGGCCATTAGAGAGTTTATAGCCAACGATTAAGTGGTGTCTTTTTTACGTACCCTAATGTTTATGATTTCTACCATTAGTGAAAAAGCCACCGCAAAATAAATGTAGCCCTTGCTAATATGCTGATGCAGCCCATCGGCAATAAGTACAAAACCAATTAGAATTAGAAAGGATAAGGCCAATACTTGCAAGGTGGGGTGCTTCTCAATGAAGGCGGCTATTTTACCGGCAAAAACCAACATCACTACTAAAGAAACAATAACAGCCATAATCATTATGACCAATTCTTCGGTCATGCCGATGGCGGTGAGAATGCTATCAAATGAAAAAACAATGTCTAGCAGGCCAATTTGAATGATGATGGACACAAAAGAGCGGGCGCCTTTCTTCTTTAGAGCTTGTTTTTGTTCTTTAGGGTCTTGCACTTCCGTTTTGTGGTGAATTTCACTGGTAGACTTGCCAATGAGGAACAAGCCCCCAGCCAAAAGCACCAGATCTCTTCCGGTAAAGGCCATCTCAAAAAGGGTGAACAAGGGCTCGGTTAAACCAATAATCCAAGTAATCCCCAAAAGCATGATCACCCTAAAAATAAGGGCGAGGGCAATTCCGGCAAAACGAGCCCTGCCTCTAATAACTTCGGGCAGTTTATTGGTTAGAATTGAGATGAAAATGATATTGTCAATACCCAAAACAATCTCCAGCAAACTCAGGGTCAAAAAGGCTATCCACGCCTCACTGGTTAGAAAAATGCTAAAATCCATTCTTACTCTTTTTGCATTTGCACTTCTACTCTATTTTCCTGTTCAATACGGTGCATAAGCCTATCCAAATAACCTTTGGCTTGTTTGTTTCCGTATTGCACATAAGCCTTCTGCGCCCAGGCACGGGCATTTTCAAACTGCCCCAACACCTCATAGCCCACGGCAATGTTTAAGGCCATGCGGCCTTGGTCTTTGGGTTCTACGGCATTTTCAATGCCTTTTTTCCAAGTGCTAATGGCGTTGGTCCAATCGTCCACCTCGGCCATGCGTGCGCCTTGTTCCAGGGCTACACTTTTCTTAGACTTGGTATAAAATGTGCGTTTTAAAGCAATAGGCAGCGGGGCTAGTTTAAAGGCATAGTCGGTACCCGCTTGTGCGCACAAAACCTGGGTTGCCCGGCTTTTGCTGATAAGCTGAGCCGCTGCTTCAGCCTTACTGCGGGCCGCAGACTGCCAAGTACGGGTTTCATTTATGAGCTGTTGATCTATTATTTGACGGTTACCCGGATAATACAGCCTAAAGCCCATTTTAATATTGGCCACGCCTTCTGCGTAAAACTCATCGCGTTCTACTTCTACGGTTTGATTATTCCGTTCTATTTCTTCGGTTACTTTGCGTTTACCTCGTGTGATTATAAAATCTGAGTCCATAATCTCAATACTAATCAAGGCATCGGCTTGGTAGCGTTGCAACAAGCGCCTCTGTTCATCCCACGGAAGTGGATCTGGAAAGGCGGAACTCAAACTATTGCCCTTTAAGCGCTCGCGAGCAATTTTTATTTGGAAACGCGGTGATTCTTGCAGCTTGTTTTTTAAGGCATTTAAAGCCTCCTGTGCGGCTGCCCGGTCTTCATAGGGTAGCTCTCCGGTTAAAATCCCCTCCCCTATGGCCAACCAGTCATTGCGGTCTACATGCGTACGGTCAACCAGTAATAGGGTTTGAATAACAGGCGCCACTGTAATATCGGCCGGGCGCAAAGTTTGAATTTGCACTTCTTTGGCGCCTCCGCAGCTGCCTAAGATTAGGGCCAAAGCCCAAACTTTTACAAGTGTTTTCATGAAGTAGAGATGAGGCAGGCGAAGGTAGAAGCTTTTAGCAAAATACAATAGGCCCAAAAAAAGCCGCCCCAAAATGTTTTGGAGCGGCTTGATCTAATTTATCCAATAACCCTATAAAAAGCTATGATTTTCACCATAGTACAGCATTTGCTCGGTAAAGTCCGTGGGGTATTCAATTTCAATGTCAGTAAGGCTATCACCATCCACTATGGGCTTCATAATGGGTTGGATAAATCCTGCGTAAGGAGCGATGTTCAGTTTTTCAGTTCGCCTCAATACTTCGGCATGAATATCAGCATCAACCTGCACCCCATATTTTTCAACCAAAGCACGCCCTGCTTCATAATCACCTTGTGATTTAATGCGCTGAATTTCCTTGAGCTGCTGCCCAAAAATATCGCGCAAAGCGTCATAATCATTGATTACAAAATAGGTTTTTCCGTCTAGCGTTTTGCGCTCAATCACGTTGTCTTTTTGTCCCATTTCAAAGGCCCAGGCCGCTACCAGCTGACGATTGCGCATGTGGTCTTCCTGAATAATTTCACCGGGCTTTAACCTACGCAGTTGCAACATTAAACCATTGCGGATGTAGTTATCGTATTCTGCTTTGCCTACCGCCATGGTATCAATAAGGTTGAGCTCCATGAGTTTTTCATCCATAATAAAATAAAGCGCCACCAAATCGGCTCTGGCCTCTTCCAGCGTGCTGTAGTAGTTTTTAAGAATGGCCTTGGTATCACCTTTACCGGGCTCCGTTTTGCCACTGGCATGGCCTACCACTTCATGCAGGGCGGTATGCATTTTTGAACTGATTGCTCCGTATTTCTTAGCGCGTTCCACCTCTTCAGTGGTAAAGGCAAACTCTTCTAAAAACCCTTCGCCACGAGCATTTTCATAAGCGCCTTCAATATTGGTAAGACTTATGGATTTAGAACCGTGCTGCTCGCGTATCCAACCTGAGTTGGGCAGGTTTACCCCGATGGGTGTGGCAGGTGTAGTGGCACCGGCTTCCCCTACTACATTGATCATACGATACGAAACGCCTACTACCTCTTCTTTTTTGTGCTCGTCTAAAATAGGCGATTGGTCTTCAAAATATTGAATGTTATCAATAATTACCGCCATTTTTTCACTGGCGTCCAAGTCTTTCACTTGCACCACCGTTTCATAGGTGGCCTTGTACCCTAAAGGATCGTGGTATACTTCAATAAATGAATTGATATAGTCCACATCACTACCGGTATCCTGAACCCATGCAATATTGTAGGCATCCCAGGTTTCAAGATCTCCGGTTTTGTAGTATTCAATCAAAAGACCCAAAGCTTTAGCCTGCTGCTCGTTTTCGGCCACAGCTTGGGCTTTCTCTAACCACTTGATTATTTCGGCTATAGCCGAACCGTACATGCCGTTTAAGTGCCATTTTTTCTCTACCAGCTTTCCATTTTCCTTCACCAGTTTAGAGTTTAAACCGTAGCTCACCGGAGTAGCATCTGTGCTATCGGCCATAGCCTGGTAAAAATCCAATACCTCTTGCTCGGTGATGCCCGGCTCATAAAAATTAACCGCTGAAGCCAACACTAAGTCTTTGTCTGGATCTTTACTTACGCCTTTCATGTCCTGATCGTTAAAAATAGCCGCTTGGGCTTCGACCGAAAGATTGGTGTTGGTTTCTTTCAGCAGTTGCTCCAGATAGCTCTGTTCAAAGCCAGGTTCTAGCTTGGCGTGGCTGTAGTGGTGGTGAATGCCGTTGCTAAACCATACACGTTTGGCATAGGTGGTAAGGGCTTCCCAGTTGGTATCTTTTTCCCCCTGGTAGTTCTTTACGATATTCTCCAGGGCCTTGCGAATTTCCAGATTATGACGATACAGTTGATCGTAAATGATATCGCGACCCGCCAAACCAGCCATATTCAAGTAATAGGCCAGCTTCTTTTGCTGTAGACTCAGTTTTTCCCAGCCAGGAATCTGGTAGCGCAAAATGCGCAAATCCGCAAACTGCTCGGTTTGCCATTGAAAATCAAACTGTTTCTTAGTTTCGGTCTCGGCTTCAGCCGATGCTTGGTTATTGTTTTCCGTAGGGTTACAACTCATCATAAATACACTAATTGCTAAGGTTAGCCAGCTAACTTTTTTCATGGTAGGAAGTTTAAAACGGCCCCGAAGATAGCAGAATTGTGTTGGTTTCTTATTGTCTTTGTTAGGCTACCTACCGACCCGTTTTTGAACTTAAAATTTTGGTCATGTTCGGTTTGGTTTCAAGCCTAAGCCTTCAGCACCGTAAACCTAAAATCCAAGGGGTTTAAACTTTCTTTCAAGACATCTATAAATTTAGGACCATAGTCTGCATAATAAACACTGAGGTTATCATGCCGCTCTTGCAAGCCCCCTTGTGGGAATAGCGCCTTATGGATTCGCGCAACTTTTTCCATAACGGTGCTATGCTTGCGCTTCTCCGCTCTCACTAATTTCTTTTTCAATTTTTCCAAGCCATTCAGTTGCTTTTGACGCTGCGCGTTAACTGCGCCCAGCATGCTCTCATCGGTGAGGTGGGCTACTTCTTCCAGCTCATCAAAAATGCGCTGAAGCTTTTGATGGTAAGCGTTAAGCTCAGGATCTACCGGAGCGCTTCTTTGCGCCAACTCTTTTTGAAGTTGATCCATGTTTTGAAAAAAAGCGGTTAAGGGTAAGTCAAGATCAGCTGCGCGGTGCTGCCATTTTTCAGATACCCACAAAACCGAATTTCTAAGCACCAGCATAGGAAACGGCACCTGAAAATGATCAAACATAGCTTTAAGTTGAAACCAATAAGCCAGCTCTCCTCCGCCCCCTATGTAGGCCAAATTGGGTAAAATCACTTCTTGGTAGAGGGGCCGCAAAACCACGTTCGGACTAAAACGCTCGGGATGCTGCTCCAATTCTTGGAGAAGCTGGTCCTTACTAAAGCTTATTTCGGTGTTCAGCACAACCCAAAGGTCATTGCGCTTTTCAATACGTTCACGTACGCCTTTTTTAAGGTAAAACAGATTTATAGCTCTTGGATATACCTGAGCGAAGTAGTCTTTTTCTAAAGCTTCACTACTTAGCGCTACCTTTTTTTGGGCATTGTGCTGGAGTAAATCGTCTTTAAAAATAGACTTCATTTGCGCTTTCAGGTCCGGGTCATCGCCATCTAAAATGAGTAAACCGTATTTTTTAAAAAGCTGGTGTACAACGTAGCGCGTAGCCTGAGCGATATTCTCACGTTCGTGGTAAGCCTCCCTGAAAAGGGCTAAAATTTCAGCGGCATTTTTACCGGGTCCTAAATGCTCCTCCAACTCATCCAGTACTTTACCCATACCAAAAGTAGGCATGTGCCCTACTGCCCCCTTCAAATCATTATGCCAACTCAACTTTCCTCCATAAAAATGGATGTGATTAATCTCTTCAAAATCATGGTCTTCACTGGCCATCCAATACACCGGCACCACACGCTTTTGCGGATGGGCGTTGTGCAGGCGTTCAGCCAGGTTGAGGGTAGAAATGATTTTATAAATGAAGTACAGGGGGCCGGTTAAAATATTTAGCTGGTGACCGGTGGTAACGGTAAAGGTATTTGCATCGGCCAGAGCCTCGATATTTGAAAGTACTTTGCCTTCTACATCTATTTGAGCGTTTTGATATTGCCTCTTCAGGCTTTCTATCAGGATCTGTCGCTTTGAGGAACTAAACTGGGATTTATCGGCCATTTGAGCCGCAAAGTCTGATTCTTTAGGAAAACGGTGGTGAAAATTTTTAAGGGCTGGATTTTCTTCCAGGTAATGGGTGATGAGCTTTGAAAAAAAACCTGTTTGTGCGTAAGGAATACACTCCGACTCTGTCATGAAGGCAAAAGTAGAATTTTAATTAGTTAAGCTTTAATTTCTATGAATGAGGTATAAGTTTCAAAAGGTAATAAGGTTTAGAGTTAAGTTCTCAGAAATATTCTGGGCCAAGCAAGTTTTAGAAGTGTAAAAGCTGGAAATTTGCCCCATGGATGTACAAGCATTTTGGGAAAACCGATACCGCGAGAACAAAACCGGCTGGGATTTAGGTAATGCCTCCCCTCCTTTAATGGGTTTTATGCAACAGTGGCAAAATAAACAGGCCAAAATTTTAATACCGGGTGCCGGAAATGCCTACGAAGCACAGTGGCTGTATGAGCAGGGATTTACGCAAGTGCATGTGGTTGATATTGCAAGTGCTCCTTTACAAAACTTAAAAGAGCGCTGCCCCGGTTTCCCCGATGCGCACCTGCACCACCAAGATTTTTTTGAATTAGAGGATACTTTTGAGCTCATTTTGGAGCAAACCTTTTTTTGCGCCCTGGCACCAGAGCAGCGCGGAGCCTACGTTAAAAAGATGCATACTTTGCTTAAGCCTGGTGGTATGTTAGTAGGTGTTCTTTTCACTTTTCCGCTCAGTGCATCGGGGCCACCCTTTGGCGGAAGTTTGGAAGAGTACAAAAAGCGATTTAGTGCCAAATTTAAGATTGCCCATTTAGAACGCTGCTACAACAGTATTAAACCCCGCCTGGGCAACGAAGCTTTTATACAGCTTTTAAAACCCTAAAAGCAGTTGAACTCCTTGCATTTAGCGGGGCCAAAGATTTTATATTTGCTAAAAACTACAATTGATGAGTAGCTCCTCCACCCAAGTTTTAGATCATCAGCAAGTGCTTCACAAGATTAGCAGAATAGCCTGGCAGATTTATGAAGAGCACCAGGAAGCAGAAACCGTGCTACTAGCAGGCATTGCTAAAAGAGGGGCGGTACTGGCTGAGCTTCTTGCCAAAGAACTAAATGCTATTAGCGACTTGGAAGTTGAATTGGCTACCATCCACTTAAATAAGGATGCGCCCTTGAGTGAACCGCTTCAGATTAGCGGTGTGCGGGGACCTTTTGATGGCAAAAACGTGGTGGTGATTGATGATGTCCTCAATTCAGGCGCCACTCTTATTTATGGCGTACGTTTCTTTTTAGACTTTCCGGTGCAATCTATTCATACCGTTGTATTGGTAGACCGAAACCACAAACGTTTTCCGGTGAAAGCTGATTTTAAAGGACTCTCTCTATCTACCGCTCTGCAGGAACATGTGCAAGTGAATATTGAAACTGCACCTTTCGCAGTAACTGTTTCTTAAGAGGCAGAAACAACCGTTTTTCCTCTACGCTTGCGTTGCGCTTTCAATTCTGCCTGGTAGTACTTGGGATTTATGATGAGCATGCCAAAACTTTCGCCATCATGCTTACCCAAATGCTTGTGGTGCATTTTGTGCGCTCTCTGAATGGCTTTGAGATAGGTGAACTTACTAGTTCTAAACCATTTAAGCCTGCGGTGAATAAATACTTCGTGCACCAAAAAGTAAGCAAAACCGTAAACGGCAATACCTGCCCCAATACTTACAGAAATCCAGCTTCCGGCCATCATTCCCAACATGATGCACAACCAACTGGGTACCGCAAAAATTAGAAAGAAGGCATCATTTTTCTCAAAAAAACCAGGATCCTTGACGTGATGATCTCGGTGTAAACTCCACAAAAAGCCGTGCATCACATATTTGTGCGTAGCCCAGGCTACAAACTCCATAAACCAAAATGTAGTAAATACAATTAAGGCAATCCAATACCACGTCATAAAGCCAAACTAAAAATCATGAAAAATAAAATTACCACCCAAAAGTAATTACGGGCTACTGCATTTTTATGCGAACTTAACCAATAGTAAGCCAGCCCGTGCACAATTAGGGAAACTACAAACCAGCCCGCGTAGTTCATAAGCGGAACAATCTCTTGCGCCCAGTGCCAGTAATCCAGAGGTGGGGCTACTTGTTCAATTACAGTGTCAAGGCCAACCATGAGCATTGAAGCCACAATAACAATGACATATTTATTGCTTGAAAAATGCTTCACTAAAAAGTGGGTAGCCAGCGTTAAAATAATCCAGTTAAAGCCAATCACCAGGGGTACTCCTATTAAGTGTGGGCGTAGATTATCGCCATACCAATACTCCCCAAAAGGAAAGCCTGTTTGGGTACCCAGTAGCTCAACCCCATATCCTATCACGTAGGTGCTTATTAAGAAATAGCTTAAATGTTTGAGGTTACCCTGATGCGCCCCCACCAAAACCACCGCTGTGAACAGCAATGTTACCGGTGTAAATTGGGTAAAGAAGTCTGCATCCCAAAGCAAAATAGTGAACAGCCCAAACACATGCAGGCTTGCCACCAGCGGCAGGCCATATTGCCTGCAAAAAAGTTGAAACTTCGCCATTCAATCCGGTATTAAAGAAGCAGTAATTTTTGCACTCAGCAGGCACAAAGGTATGCCTCCTCCGGGGTGTACACTGCCTCCACAGAAATAAAGATTTTTAATTTTTTGACTAAAGTTAGGATGCCGCAAAAATGCCGAAAGCGTATTATTGCTGCTAGCCCCATAAAGCGAGCCCTGATAACTAGCCGTGTTCTTTTCAATTTTTCGCGGGTCTAAAACGTCTTCATACTCTATAAGTGGCTCTACTTCTATCCCTAAATTTTTACTCAATTTATGTAGCACCGCCTTTCGCACCGTGGGAATCAAAGCATCCCAATCCTGACCCGTATTGCCTGGAACATTTACCATTACAAACCAGTTTTCGCAACTGGGTGGCGCATCTGCTGCTTCGGCTTTTGAGGAGATGTTTACGTAAACGGTGGGGTCTTCAAACACGGTTTTCTGCTCAAAAATAGCTTCAAACTCCGCTTGGTAGTTTTCACTAAAGAAAATATTGTGAAGGTCTAATTGCTTAAAAGAGTGCTGAATACCCCAGTAAAAAATAAGGGCGCTAGAGCTTCTTTCTTGCCCCAGGGTTTTTTCAGGTGCAGGCTGGTCTTTTAAAAGCTTGCGGTAACTAGGCACTACATCCATATTACTCACCACCGTATCGGCTGAATAAAAGTTATGGGCCACTTCTACTCCAGTTGCTCTCCCCTTTTCTACCTTGATGCGCTGTACAGGGCTGTTAAACTCAAAATGCACACCTAAGTCACAGGCTAATTGGTACAAGGCGGTTACAATAGAACGCATTCCTCCTTTGGGGTAAAAAGTGCCAATGTTATGCTCCAGGTGAGGAATACTACTCATCACCCCAGGAGTTAGATAAGGGCTACTTCCGTTGTAGGTAGCAAACCTATCAAAGAGCTGAATAAGTTTAGGGTGTTGTAGTTTTTTGGAATTTACGCCATGCAGGGTGTTGGTCAAATGCAGTTTGTGCATTTGTAAAACAGCTTTGAGGGTATCCCGGTTTCCGTAAGACTGCAGCCGATGTAATGATTTCTCCAAAAAAACGGGTCGGGTGGTATTGTAAATACGAGCCGACATTCTCAAATAATCCAGAACCACATCGGGTTTAACCCCCAGGGATTGGTACACGGCTTCTGCAAAACGCTCTGCTTTACCCCAGGCGGTGAGTTGCGTGCCGTCATCCCAAAAATATTCACAAGCCACCTCTCGTTGGCTGTACTCGAAATAATCAAAAGGCCTTTTTCCGCAGTTTAAAATGGTCTCCTCCACTAAATGCGGCAGTGTAAAAAGGGATGGGCCTAAATCGAACCGATACCGCTCATTACCGGTGAGCCCCAATTTACCGCCATAGGTATTGTGTGCCTCAAAAACAGTGACACTATAATCTTTGGCGGCTAAACGAGCAGCCGTAGCTAATCCGGCTACACCACTACCTACAACAATTGCTTTTTTCTGCATGTTACGTACTGAAACTAGCAAGAATAAAATATGTTTTACACCCGTGAAAAATTGGCTTAAAAAATTTAAAACCATGAACCCACCGGTAAAATGGTTACTGGTTTTTGTAGGCGTTGTTCTCTTCTTGTCCTTCCTGTTTGCCCCCGGAAAAACTCCAGTAAACTGGAGTGAAATTGACTTTAGCACCACCTCTGACGCGCGCTTGTATTTCCACAATGTGCGCAGTTTTTACTACCACCTTGATGCTACCAGTAAAAAGCCCATGCGCATTTACAGTTTGCGCAGGCGTACTCCAGAAGACGATTCACTGAGCCTACAATTCAACATAGTACAGCATCCCAATAACGACCAAGCTTATATTTACGCGAGCCTGGGAAAAGCTTTTAAACATATAGACAGTGCATCAGTTGTTTTTACTAAAGGCTTGGCAAAAGAGCCTTTTTACCGGCTCAAGGCCGAAAACCATTACCGCATTGCAGCTAAGGTCTACCAGTCTTTAGAACAAGAGAATCCAGTTTACCTGGTGCATCGGCAAGATACCTTAGCCAATTTGTACGATTTAAAGCAAAGTCAAATTAATGCGGAAATAACTTTAGAGGATTATTTTAAATTAACTCACAAACATTAACCATGAGTACTTTTGACAAATACTGGCGTAAAATTCCCAACCGTTATGGGCTCATATTAATGGCTTTACTAATTGGCTATTTCTTGCTTATGCGCGTAACGAGTTTAGGCATGTGTATTGGTTGAGAGCCTTTAATGCCATTATTCTTTTCTTAACCCTTAAAACAGCTATTTCTGAATACAAAAAAATAAGTGGTGAGGGCTATGAAGAATTTTTCAATTATTTTAAAATTAGCATGCGCACCGCTTTAATCGGCATTGCCGGCTTTGCAGTTTTTGTAGCTATTTATCTAGACCAAATTGATCCTGTATTTATGGAGGAAGTGCGCACGGTAGAAAACCTTAGCCCATACCTTACCCCGGTAACCGCTGCAGGTATAGTTTTTATTGAGGGCTTTGGTTCCTCCTTTCTTTGCAGCTATCTAGCTATTCAATTATTAAAACGTTCAACAATTGAAAAACCCGTTGAACCTTAGACAAATTCAAAATCTGACACAGTTCTAAGAAGAAATGGCTCTGTTTCGCAACAGAGCCATTTTATATGTGGGTCACCTACTTTGCTATTTGTTTTTTCTACGCATTTGACGGTTCTGCTGTTCTTGCATATCCTTCATTCTGCGCATCAGGCGATTTTCTTTTTTAGGTTTCTTTTTCTTCTCTTGAATTTTAGCGTGAATCTTTTCATCATCAATAAAAGAGCGAATAGCAAACTGCTGGCCAAAGGTTATCATGTTGGCCACAAAGTAATAGTAGCTTAAACCAGCTGCATAACTATTAAACACCCCCAGAAAAATAATAGGCATAAAATAAATGATGTACTTCATTGGAGGCAACTGCTGATTTTGCGCACTACCGGTAAGCTGTTGATTCATGTAGGTGTAAATGAGCGTACTTACGGTCATCAACAAAGTAAATAAGCTCACGTGATCTCCGTAAAAGGGAATCTCAAAGGGTAGGTTCAAAATAGAGTCATAGGTAGAAAGGTCATCAGCCCAGAGGAATGACTGCTGCCTAAGCTCAATAGAAGCCGGGAAAAAGCGAAATAAAGCAATGAGAATAGGCATTTGCAACAACATGGGCAGGCATCCCCCCAGAGGATTTACCCCGGCTTTTTGGTAAAGCTCCATGGTGGCCTGCTGTTTTTTCATGGGGTCCTTATCCTTGAACTTTTCGTTCAGCTCATCCATTTCGGGTTTTAACACCCGCATTTTGGCCATGGAACGGTAACTGGTGTAAGTAAGCGGGAATAAAATGAGTTTAAAAATTAGGGCGATTATCAAAATGATTATCCCATAGTTGATTCCGTACTGCTCTAGCCAGTTAAAAATGTTAATGACAATGCCTCGGTTAATCCAGCCAAAAATACCCCAACCCAACGGAATAAGCTGTTCAAACTCTTGCTCGTAGGCCGCTAAAACATCGTATTTATTGGGGCCCAAATACAAACCAAAATCGGCATCAAGGTTGCCGCTGCTGGTGGTGTTTAAAGAAGCCGCAGCCGCCATGTATTTGGTGTGCTCTTCTTCATCGGTTACTTGGTGCAGCAGTTTGGTATTTTCTAAAGTACCGTTCTGCAAGTGAAGTATAGAGCTAAAAAACTGTTGCTTGTAAGCTATCCAGCTCAAATCCTCTTCCACCTGTTCCTCCTCGGTGCCGGTTCCGTTCAGTTCATCTACATCATCCTCGTTGGCGTAGCGGTACTCAATTTCAGTCATGGTGAGCTCATTCTCACGATTTTTTTCATGACGGTTGGCCTTTAATTCCCAGGTAAGCTCGGTTTTGCCACCAGGTAAAAGTTGCGCCATATTCTGGCTAGTCACATTCCACTGCACCTGATAAGAGCCTGGCTCCAGTCGGTACGTATAGCGTAGTTGCTCGCCATTTTCCCCTTTTAGTTCCAGTACCAATTCATTGGTGCTGCTTTTTATCGGCTTAAAAGCCAAATCTGCAGTGTAATAGCGCTTGCCCCCTACCAAAGCCAAATTAAAATTGGCATTGTCATTAATGAGGTAAAGCGGCAGCGAATCATAGGTTTGGTATTCCTTTAAGCGCGCTTCCTGAATTTGCCCCCCTAAGGCCGAAACCGAAAGTTCCACCAGCTCATTTTCCAGGGTGAAAGCCGTGTCCGCATTGGTTTCAAGCATGGCCACCGCAAAAGGACCGTACTTAGTATGGTTGGCTAAACTGTCATTAAGGTTTTTAAGGCTATCTGGGACTTCCGCTGCCTGCGGTTGCTCTTCCTGTACGGCCTCTTCGGGCGATGCAGCAGCCACAGTGCTATCTGCCGCAGTTTGCTCGGTTGCGGGCACCTGGCCTGGCTCTTCTCCGGTAAAATACCCAAAATAGAGCAAAATTCCCCCAATTAATAAAAACCCAATAAGGGTGTTTAAATCAAACTTACTGTTCATGCTTTTAATTTTCTTGCTGACTGTTTTGAATAGCTGCGGCTACAAAATTTACAAATAGCGGGTGCGGGTTGGCAACGGTACTTTTGTATTCAGGATGAAACTGCACCCCCACAAACCAGGGATGATCTAGAAGCTCCACTATTTCCACCAAATTGGTTTCTGGGTTGGTACCCGTGGCCATTAGCCCTTTCCCTTCAAATTCTTTGAGAAACTTGTTGTTAAACTCATAACGATGGCGATGACGCTCGCTTATTTTCTTGCGTTTGTAGGTCTTAAAGGCAATGGAGTCTTCTTTCAGCTCGCAATCGCAGGCGCCTAAACGCATGGTGCCGCCCATGTCTTTAACGCTTTTTTGATCTTCCATTAAGGCAATCACAGGATGCTCGGTCTGGGGGTTCATCTCGGTACTGTTAGCATCTTGAAAACCTAAAACGTTGCGTGCAAATTCAATAACGGCCGCTTGCATGCCCAAGCAAATGCCTAAAAAAGGAATTTTTTGAGTACGTGCGTATTTTATAGCGTCCAGCTTTCCATCAAAACCGCGTTCGCCAAAACCGGGAGCTACCAAAACGCCATCCAAATCTTCTAAATACTTAGCGGCACTTTCTTCATTAAGGTTTTCACTGTGTATCCAGCGGATGTTCACCTTGGCTTCATTAGCAGCCCCTGCGTGAATAAAGGCCTCTACGATAGATTTATAGGAGTCATGGAGCTCTACGTACTTGCCAATTAGACCAATTTCAACTTCGTATTTAGGATAGCGCAGCTTGTAAAGGAAATCTTTCCAATTTACCAGGTCCAAATTGTCTTCTATGGGTAAGTCTAAGCGTTTTAGAACTACTTCATCTAAATTTTGATTACGCATCAAAATAGGCACTGCGTAGATCGTTTCGGCATCTATACTTTCAATAACCGCTTCTTTCTTAACGTTACAGAACTGCGCCAGTTTTCTGCGAATTTCATCGGTAATGTGGTGCTCAGAACGGCACACCAATACATCGGGCTGGACCCCACTCTCCTGTAGTTTTTGTACCGAGTGTTGAGTGGGTTTGGTTTTAAGCTCACCAGTAGCCGCTAAATGCGGGATAAGCGTGAGGTGAATAACCAGGGCATTTTCGCCCAACTCCCAGCGTAACTGCCGCACCGCCTCAATGTAAGGCAGGGCTTCAATATCTCCTACGGTACCACCTATTTCGGTAATTACAATTTCAAATTCACCGGTATTGCCCAGCACCATAATCCGATTTTTTATCTCATCGGTTATGTGCGGTATTACCTGTACGGTTTTTCCAAGGTAGGCGCCTTGCCTTTCTTTGTCAATAACACTTTGATACACCCGGCCAGTGGTCACATTATTGGCTTGTGAAGTGGGTCTATTTAGAAAGCGCTCGTAATGCCCCAAATCCAGGTCAGTTTCGGCACCGTCATTAGTTACGTAACACTCCCCGTGTTCATAGGGGTTTAAAGTACCAGGATCTATGTTAATGTAGGGGTCTAATTTTTGAATGGTGACACTGTACCCTCTTGATTGTAAGAGGGTTGCTAGTGAAGCGGAAATAATTCCTTTACCTAATGAAGAGGTAACCCCACCGGTTACAAAAACGTACTTAGTAGACGGCATAATTTATTTAGAGTAGCGTGGCAAAATCGCTGGCAAAGCTAGCAATAAATAGAGGAAAAAATAGGCGGTTATAGCAGTGCGTCAATTATAGAATCCATAGAAACGCCTTCGGCTTCTGCCTTGTAATTTTTTACCACCCGGTGGCGTAAAATGGGCTTGGCTACGGCTAAAATATCTTCCCTTTCGGGAGAAAAGCGACCATTTAGAGCCGCATGCGCTTTGGCGCCTAGTACCAGGTTTTGAGATGCCCTAGGACCAGCCCCCCATGAGATATAATCGCGGGTAATTTGCGGTAAATTTTCACCACCGGGGCGAGTGGCTTGAGCTATTTTTATGGCGTATTCATAAATATTATCGCTCACCGGAATTTTACGGATGAGATTCTGAAATTCAATAATCTCTTGACCATCTAATATTTTATGAACCTCATGATTCACACCACTGGTGGTGTTTTTCACAATATTCACCTCTTCTTCAAAGGTAGGGTAGCCTACTTCAATGTTAAACATAAAACGGTCTAGCTGTGCTTCTGGCAAAGGATAGGTGCCTTCCTGCTCTATGGGGTTTTGGGTGGCCAATACAAAAAAGGGATCGGCCATTTTATAGGTTTGCCCGCTAGCGGTCACCGATTTTTCCTGCATGGCTTCCAGCAAGGCACTTTGGGTTTTGGGGGGCGTACGGTTAATCTCGTCTGCCAATATGATGTTTGAAAAAAGCGGCCCTTTTACAAACTTAAAATTGCGGTTCTCATCCAAAATCTCGGCTCCTACAATATCAGAGGGCATTAGATCTGGTGTAAACTGGATTCTTCTAAAATCGAGACCTAAAGCCTGTGCCACGGTGTTTACCAGTAAGGTTTTGGCCAAGCCCGGCACTCCAACCAATAAGCTATGACCCCGGCAAATAATGGATAGAATCAGCAGGTCTACCACTTCTTCCTGACCAATTATTACTTTGCCAATCTCTTTTTTTAGTGCTTGGTATTTTTCACCCAGGCTTTTAACCGCCTCAACGTCACCCATAGTTTTAGTTTGCATATTCAGATTGTGAATTCTTGATCCAGTTTTGGTCAAACTCACATTGTAAATAAGTATTATTCACCCACACGTAGGTAGTTTTTAATTTGTCGCTCACCCAAGTTTGCAGGGCCTCTTGCTTTTTTTCAGCCATTGCGGCTTGCTTAATTCTTTGGTAGTCTGTGGCTAAATCGGCCACGTGCGCCTCTGTTTTATTATGCACTTTTAATAAGCGGTAACCTTCTTTTTCATCAGGGGTGCGGAAAAAGGCAGGCTCAGAAACAGAGCCAATGGGTTGGCCTTCAATGGCATAAAATACAGACTTATCCAATTGACTGGTTTCCCAACGCGTATCACCGGTTTGCGGGTTCAATACCTTTCCCCCATTTAGGCGGGAGTCCTCATCGTCTGAAAACTGCTCAGCAGCCTCCTCAAAAGAAATGGTGCCATTGGTGATCAACTCGCGCACACTGTCCAGTTGGCGTTCTGCCTTTTGCAGCTCTTCGGCTGATATTTTGGGTTTGATTAAGATGTGTCTTAAATCTAGCTCTTGCCCTCTTTTCATCTGCAGCTGCACTATATGATACCCATATTCCGTTTTAAACGGATCAGAAATTTCACCCAACTCCAGGTTAAAGGCTACCGCCTCAAATTCTTTTACAAACTGTCCGCGTTTTATGCCTTTGTATTCACCTCCATTCTTGGCACTACCCGGATCTTCTGAATACAGAACCGCCATGGTACTAAAAGATGAGCCATTGGCAATGCGCTCCTTAATCCCGTTTAACCGATCAATGGCTTCTTGCGCGGCTTCCTGACTTACTTTGGGGAATTTCACAATCTGTGCATACTCTACTTCAGCATTTAACAGCGGTAAGCTGTCCTTAGGAATGTTGTTGTAGAAAGAACGCACTTCACCGGGGGTAATGCTGATGTCTTTGTTAATTTCTTGCATCATGCGCTGCGCAATCATTTGGTCTTTCACCAGGCTGCGCATTTCTTCTTTAATTTCAATGAGGGTTTTGCCGTAGTATTGCTCCAAACGCTGTTGGCTGCCGATGCGCTGAATGTACACATTTAGCCTGCGCTCCATATTCATTTCCACCTCTTCTTCGCCTATGGTAATGCTATCTTGTTCCGCTTGATGCAAAAGCAGCTTTTCCATCATTAATTCCTCAAAAACCTGGCATTGGGTAAAACTTTGCTCAAACTGCTGTTGGTCTTGTCGGGCCCGGTATTGCTGATCAACTGCAGATTTTAAAACAATGTTTTTTCCCACTACGGCCACAACACCGTCTACCAGCATAGGCTGGGCTTTGGCTAAATTAAAAGAAAGTAAAAGGCCCCAAGTAAGTGCGGCCAAAAGCAGTTTAGTACGTTTCAAATTCTTGTTTTTTTAGGGCGTCTTTCAACAGATTTTCTTCTAAAGAATCAATTAGATTCAAACGCCTTTTATTGATCAATACATTTTCAATTACTTTGTATACGTAAGGTAACGGAGACGCGCTTTCTTTAGTTTTATAAGCCAGAATTTCTACAAAATAGACCAAACCATCATCCGCTTCAAGCTTGAAATATTTTGTTTTGGCTAAAAAGTCTTGCTGATTAAAAGTTTGTACCGGAACCAAACTGGCAAATTGATTAAACCCTACCCAAGTGGTATCTTCAGTAGTGTAAAAGCGTGCATAGCTAAGGGCATAATCCTTTAATTCCTTCAAGTCTTCCGCATTATTACTTTGAAAGAGCCGCTCTACTTTGTCTAAATCAGGGGCGTCATTAGGTACCACCAAGTACCTAAACCGAAGGATATTTTCCCGTAGCAGGTAGTTCTCTGTATTGGACTTGTAATAGGTCCTGATTTCCTTTTCAGAAATATTGGTATCCAAGCGCTCCCGTACATATTTCTGAAGGTAGGCGTACTTCAAAAGGTCATTACGGTAATTCCGGATTTTTTCATCAAAGCGCTTCTGTTCTTCGGTAAGGTTATAATCGGCTTTGTAAACCATCAGTTGGTTCTTAGCCCAAACGTTGATGTAATTCTGCACAAAACTTGCACTGTCCTTACCGGTAAGCTCTTCCGGCACAATTTCTTTGATATCTGCCTCGTAAAGATATGACTCGTACACCCGAGCCACAGGCTCACCTTTGCTTTCATCTTGGTCAGATTTTAAAAACTGACAAGCTGATAAGCTGAAAACCGCCAGGAATAACCCTAGCGGTTTACTGTATGGTTTATTTCTAATCCAGTTCTTCAACAACCTGATCTAAAACCGCTTCATTTACCCGTACCTCATATTCCGCTTTTAGGCTTTTAATCCATTCTTTCTCCAAGTATTCTTGGTAATCGCTAATTACTTTGCCTTTTGCATCTTCCAAAGGTTTTACGCTAGGCTCCATGATTTTTAAAATCTGCATGAGCTTGTAACGACCGTTTTCCTCAACCACATCGGTAAAACCTTCTTCCAAATCTTCCTCTTTATACTTTTTAAGTAATTCAAGATCAGACACTTCGTACACCCCACTATCCAAAGCCAAACTCAGTTTAGACTCCTGATTTAATTGGGTCAGTATCTCCTCCATTTCGGCTCCTTTTTTAAGTTGCTTTTTGGCATTTTTTGCGGCTTTTTTGGTGTCGGCATCAATTAAAACTACCTGGTAACGTTTTTCCCAGCGGTAGTTTTCTTTATTTTTCTGATAGAATTCAGCCAGACCCGTGGTATCGCGCAAAGCTTTTTTCCAAACCATCTCATCGGTGAGGTCAAAGAGTAAAATACCTTCGTAATACTCGCGATCCAGTAAGCGAAACTCAGGGTACTTTTCGGGCAAGCGGCTCTTTTCATAGGCCACTAATTCGCCTTCGCTAAAATCATCATAAGCCTTGAACATAGAGGCTTCTAAGTCTGAGCTAGAGGCATAGCTGCGCTGATTATTTTCTACAAACTCCAGAAAGTCTTGCACCGTATATTGTTTTTCAGCAAACTCAAATAAAACTTTATCGGCATTTTTTACATCCTGGGCTTTAAAAGCCGATGAGAATAACTCCTCACCCACCTGCTCAAAAGCCAGAGGCAAGCGAGAAGGATATTCCTTGTAGGCATAATCGCTTTTAATCGTTTTAATTACGCTTTCGCGACTTTGCAAGGCACGGGCGTCTCTTTCTACCTCGTTTTGCAAAGCGGCCTTACTCTCCGCAAAAGATTGCTTCTTGGGTTCTTTGATTAAGGTAATAATGTGCCAACCTACCGGAGTTTTTATGGGCTCTGAAATTTCACCTTTTTCTTTTAAGGCAAAGGCAGCTTCTTCAAATTCGGGGTACATTTTATTAATCCCAAAAGGCTGCAACACCCCTCCCTGAATAGCGGAGGTTTTATCTTCACTGTACTGCTTAGCCAGGGTAGCAAAATCTTCACCCGCCTGCAGTTTAGCGTAGATTTCATCTATGCGGGCTTTGGCATTCTCGCTCTCTTCGGCACTTTTCTTTTCATTATCCACAATCATGATGTGCGCCACATGGGCCGTACCACGGGCGGGCCTGCGGTCGGTTGGTTTTACCAGGTGGTAGCCGTACTGACTGCGAACCGGCTGGCTTATTTCTCCTACTGGCGTGTTGTAAGCGGCACTCTCAAAAGGGTAGACCATATCAAATGCGGTGAAATATCCCAAGTCTCCACCACGTTTTGCGCTGTAAGTATCGGCTGAACTTTCTTGGGCTACCTTGGCAAAATCAGCGCCATTAACAATGGTTTTGCGTATTTCCATGGCGCGGTTGTAGGCTTCTAAAGTGTCCTTAGGAAGCGCATTGGGTTGCACGGCCACCATAATGTGTGAGGCGCGCACATCTTCTTTTTGACGCTGGTAAGCTTCTCGCACCAATTCTTCCGTAACGGCATTATCCGAAAGATAAGGTTCGGCCAACTGCTCGCGGTAAGACTGGTATTCGTTCAGGAATCCCGGCAGCGTATCTTTGCCCAATTCCTTGGCCTTGTGCACTTTCAACTTAAAGTTGATGTATAGGTCCAGATATTCCAAGGGTGTTTTAGGGTCTATGTCTTTACCTACATCACGGTTTTTATTGTACACCGCCATGTATTCTCCGGCCGTAATGGTATCATCTTCTACTGTAAAAAGCGTTTTCTGCTTTAAATTTTGGTTTTGGGCTGATAAAGGAGCCGCAAAAGCAGTAATTAAACAGAGTGCAAGAATTTTTCTCATAGGTACTTCTTCAATTATCAGACGAAACTAAAATTAATTAAGATGCAAATTTATTTTCTACTGTAATTTGGTGATTCACGGGTAATATGTACATCATGCGGGTGACTTTCATACACGCCCGCGGCAGTCATCCGCGTAAAGCGTGCATTTTTCTGTAAGGCTTCTATATTGGGTGCACCGCAATAACCCATACCGGCTCTTAAACCGCCAATAAACTGATACATTACTTCGGTTACCTCCCCTCTGTACGCTATGCGGCCCACAATGCCTTCGGGCACCAGTTTTTTAATATCGTCTTCCACATCCTGAAAGTAACGGTCTTTAGAGCCTTGTTGCATAGCTTCTATGGAGCCCATGCCGCGGTAGGTTTTGTAGCGCCTGCCTTCATAAATAATGGTCTCACCAGGGGCTTCTTTGGTACCCGCCAAAAGCGAGCCTAACATTACGCTATCCGCACCTGCAGCTATGGCCTTTACAATGTCGCCTGTAAAACGTATACCGCCATCGGCAATCAAGGGCACGTTGGTTCCTTCCAGGCCTTTGGCCGCTTCCAACACAGCCGTAAGTTGGGGTACTCCTACGCCAGCCACCACGCGGGTAGTGCAAATGCTACCCGGACCAATACCTACTTTTACGGCATCAGCACCAGCATCGGCTAAATAACGGGCACCATCGGCTGTAGCCACGTTGCCTACCACACAATCTAACTGTGGAAATTTTTCTTTCACCTGCTCCAAAGCTTTTACTACGCCTCGGCTGTGGCCATGAGCGGTATCTATAACAATGGCATCTACGTTAGACTCAACTAGAGCGGTTACACGGTCCAAAATATCGGGGGTAACCCCAACGGCTGCCGCTACCCGCAATCTGCCGTAATCATCTTTACAGGCATTAGGCTTTATGTGGAGTTTGGTGATATCTCGGTAAGTAATTAGGCCAATAAGGGTGTTGTCTTTTTGTACTACCGGTAGTTTTTCAATCTTATGCTTTTGCAGGATGACTTCAGCTTCGGCCAAACTGGTGTTTTCATAGGTGGTTACCAGCCCTTCTTTGGTCATAATTTCACGCAAGGGGCGGTTGGTGTCTTTTTCAAAGCGTAAATCGCGATTGGTAATGATGCCGATTAATTTCTTCTGACCGTCTACAATAGGAATACCGCCAATTTTAAAATCCTGCATCATTTTTTGGGCATCACTCACCAAGGCACTTTCCGGTAAAGTTACCGGATCTAAAATCATCCCGCTTTCTGCGCGCTTTACGTTGCGCACTTCTACCGCTTGCTGGTCAATAGTCATGTTTTTATGCAGCACCCCTATTCCGCCATCCTGGGCAATGGCTATGGCCATACCGGATTCAGTTACGGTATCCATGGCTGCCGAAATAATAGGCGTTTTTAAGCGGATGTTTTTTGTGAACCGGGTTCCTAAATCCACATTTCGGGGTAAAACTTCAGAAAAGGCAGGGAGTAAAAGTACATCGTCATAGGTGTAACCTTCACCTATAATTTTTTCATTGATTGTAGACATAGGGATACCGCAATTTCGTTTTGAATTGCGCGCAAAATTAAGAATAATTCAGCACAGGCGCCTTGCTTTTTACGCAAGGACTGTGATTGTGATTGAACGGGGCCTCTGGGGTTTTCCCCGATGGATGAGTTGCCAAAAAAAAAGCCCTCTGAACGGAATCAGAGGGCTTGGGTATTTTAGGAGGTTTTATGCCTAACGCACCAGGGTAAAGTTGCCGCGTTCTTCTTTGGCCTTATCACCCGGGGTGGCGTAACGGATAAAGTAAATATATACGCCCTGCGGGGCATCTTTGCCTTCATATTTACCATCCCATTTTTCTTCAGGATCAGTGGTTTCAAAAACCTTTTTACCCCAGCGGTTTAAGATGTAGAACTGGTATTCATCCACATCATCTAACTGCATGCTGGGCCCAAAGAGGCGGTTTTCTGGAACATTACTGTTGGGCCTAAAGGCCGTGGCCATAAACATGCGGGCCTGCTGGGTTACACAAATCTGGTTAGACTGGGCAGCAAAAGGCTCGCCTAAATTGGTGACAATGCCCTGCGGGTTATTACCCTCTATGGCCTTAATGTAGTAGCAGTAGCGTCCCTGGTCAGGCTCAGCCTGAATCAAATCGGGTAGCTCAAAGTCTATAAAGGTGCTGTCATTACCGTCATTCTCACCAATTTTGGTAAAGCGGCCAAAGTCACCTTGTCTGCGGTAAATCTCATACTTGGCTACATCACCGCCCCAACCCTGGTAGGTGGTCCATACCAGACGGTTGGTTAAATCGGCCTGGGCGCTGGCGCTTAAACGAATATTGCGCGAGATATTACTCACCGTATCGCGTCCGCCACAGCTATCGGTAGCGGTTACGCGGTAGAAGTAATCCAAACGACCGGGCTCCACACCAAAGTCTAAAAACTGAATGATGTAAGGCGGAGCGGTAGGCTTGGCTACCTGGGCAATGGTTTTGTACGGACCAAAGTACTCCGGAGCACGGGTAATCTGGAAGCTTTGCACATCGGCATCGCCATCTACCAGCAGCTGCAGCTCAATGGCGTCTTTTCTAAATTCATTACTTACCGTGGCAATGTACAATTGACGGCTCTGTTGCGGCACTTCGGCTTCCACACACAATTCATTGGAAGTAGAGGTCAAACCAGCAATGCTGTCAAAGGCTTCTACCACGTAGCAATACTCCACGTCTTTCTCAATTACGGTTTGGGTGTAGGTAGTATCATCCGGCCCGGCTGTAAACAGCAGCGATTGCGGCTGCTGGGTACCGTTGCGGGTTTCCTGCACATACACGCGGTAACCGTGTACATCATTGGGGAACTCCTCGTAGGCATTCCAGCTCAAACGCGAGATGCCGTTACACTTATCCAGGTAATTACGCAGGTGCACCGTACGATTGGGATCTATGGCCAGGTCATCACTTTCATTTCCACAGCTATCTACGGTAATCACTTTAAACTCTTCTGAGCGGGTGTCGGCCATACTGCCCGGCCACTCATAAGGAGAAGGCGTACCGGCTTGCACGGTGTCTACCACCACCCAGCCATCGCGGGGATCGTTAAACAAGAGGTAGAAAGCCACAATGTCGTCTACCGAATCAGTATCCCACTCAATGGCCGCTTTGTTATTGGTGTTTACAAACACGCGCGCCACATCAGTATTAAGGGTGTTGGTACGATCGCGGAAGGTGCCGGTATCCGGGCTGGACCCGCTGTAGCAACCCACTACGGTATCCTGCACGCGAATCTGGTATTTTACATTCATATCGCACACCGAAACGGTATCGGTGTAACTGGTGCCGGTGGTTTCTGCTTTTTTGGTCCAATTGCCACTAAAGGCCGGGGCTTCTACCCACACCTCATAGGCTCCAGCCGAGCTGGCGGGGAGGCCGGCTGCGGAGAGCGGTGTCCAGGAAAGCTGGGCGTACTCCGGACTACCGGGAGGAATAGCGGTCAAATTCAGGTTCATGGTACGAATCACCGGACTGGGACGTGACACAAAGTCACAAGGGCCGGTACTCCACTCTGCGTAAAAATAGCTGGTTCCCCCTTGCGAAGGTACCACCGTGGAGAGGGTATCGTAAAAAGGAATGGAGTCTACCACGTTCCAGGGACCATTAGGTGAAGAACTGCCGTAAATACGGTAGTAGTTAAATTCAAGAGCGCTGTCCAGCTCGGGTTGCCCCCAGGTAAGGCGTATGTCGCCATTCAGTTGCACATCGGCACACTCCAGTAAAGGAGGGGTAGGATCACCTGCGATGACTTCCACCACAATGGTGGCCAGACCTACCTTGGGTGCGGCACAGCCGTTGTCTTCCATTCGGATGGTGAAGAAATAGGTGTTGTTGGCTGAACCACAGGCACCACTGCTTAAGTGCACACAATCAGGCACCCATTCAAACTCCACCGTATTTTGGATAGTATTGCAGAAACTGGCATTGGCGTTTACACTGGTGAGCGTAGCACAAGGGGCCTCACCGTTACAACCCGTAGGACTGGCGGGATTACTGGGGTTCAATTGCAAACCTCCCGCTTTCATACAAATGGTTTGAAACTGACCCGCGCCAAACTGGTCTAAATCCTGACCAGTTACTCTAAATTTTACCGTGTCTTGTGGATATACTCGTGTGCGGTAAACGTTGCCCTGGCGGGTTACGTTGGTATACACGGAAGTATCGATTTCTGCGGAAGGGGTGTTGGCATTGCCCGGACATTCGCTAGCTGGTAAATAGTTAAAAGGTACATCCCGGAACACCTCACCAATGAGCTGACCGCAACGATATTCTTTGATAGATACGCAACTTACGTACCAGCCATCGGTTGGACTGTAGGCCTCTAAAGTCATCTCACCCGAAAAAGGATCAACCGTATTAGGGCCGTTTAGTGGGTTTTCTGTACCATCCGGAAATGGGGTGGTGTTGGAATAACCTGATTGCCACACGATGGGCTGTCCGGCACTTTGTAAAGGATCAGCCCAATCAAAAACCAGTGAGTCAATATCTTTATCTGAAGGAAGGTGGTTAAAAGTGTACTTGTAATCTGGGCAAAGTACCCCGTTAGCATCTTGTGCAAATTGAGGAGAATTATCGTAACAAGAGCTGGCATTTAAAGGATTAGCCTGGCCGGGAGGCGTGTATGGGTACATCACCGAACGTAAATAATAACCACCCGTATTGGTATTTACCGTATTGGTAGTAGGCCTACAGCAGCTGGAATAAGAAAATTCCCATCCTCCGGCAGGAGGCGTACCCGTAAGCGTAATAGGGTTACTCACATACACGTATTTTTCAATGGCTCCATCGTCCTGAGAGCTACATTCAATATCCAAGGCTGTATTGGGACAGTCTGGGCTTACATCACCGCTCTGATTGATATCGTAGAAACAGGTAATATTCCCTTGTGGACCATTAATAGTGGATTGTGTAGTGGGAAGGGTTATTCCCGTACAATCTCGGTATAAGGTTAAAGTGAACACATATTGACCGTTAGGTCGACAAGACCAATAAATCTCGCCCCCTAACAAGTGAGAGGCAGAAGCCGGTAGCGTTAGCAAAGTGGCTAACGCAAATATTAAAACCTTCAGATTCTTCATAGTAGCTAAATAATTTGTTTCAAATATACCTTTGCCCAACCGATTAAACAATTCCAGATGAGTTAAGTAAGGGTTTGCCTTAGTTAAGTGTGCAATTTCCGATATTAATCATAATTTTTTTCTCAAGTCCTGGAATTCTTTCCACAGTTCTTCCACAATGGTGGCCGCAGGCTTAATCTCTGAAATTAGACCGCTCACCTGCCCTATTTCCAACTCTCCTTCTTCAAGGTCACCTTCAAACATGCCTTTTTTGGCGCGGGCTCTTCCCAGCAGGGCTTTTAAATCTTCTACGGTGGCTTTTGCCCGACAGGCCTCCTGAATATCTTCAAAGAATTTGTTTTTGATTAAACGCACCGGAGCCAATTCTTTTAAGGTGAGTTGGGTAGCGCCTTCAGTGCTTTCCAGCACTTTGTTTTTAAAAGCCACATGCGCAGAGCTTTCTTCACTAGCCACAAAGCGTGAACCTATTTGCACCGCCTCAGCCCCCAGCGCAAAGGCCGCCAGCATTTGGCTCCCGGTAGCAATGCCGCCTGCGGCTATAACCGGTATTTCTAGATTTTCGGCTACAGCCGGAGTTAAAACCATGGTAGTGGTTTCATCGCGCCCATTGTGACCGCCTGCTTCAAATCCTTCGGCTACCACGGCATCAACGCCTGCTTCTTCCGCCTTGAGCGCAAATTTTAAAGAGCTAACAACGTGCACCACCCTAATGCCCTTTTCTTTAAGGTAGGGGGTGTATTTTTTAGGATTACCAGCCGAAGTAAAGACAATGGGAACCTTGTATTTTACAATTAACTCCAGGTGGTCTTCAATTTGGGGATACAGCATAGGCAAATTCACCGCAAAGGGCTTGCGGGTGGCCTGCTTGCATTTTTGCAAATGTTCTTCCAAAATGTTAGGGTACATAGAGCCCGAACCAATAATACCCAAGCCACCTGCATTACTCACCGCTGCAGCCAACCGCCAACCGCTGCACCAAATCATCCCGGCCTGAATTATAGGATATTTAATGCCAAAAAGCTGGCAAACTCTGTTTTGCATTTAGCGCATTATTTTTTGCGTGAATGTTCTTTGGTTGGTTTTCACCGATAAGAGATAAAAACCAGCAGGCAAGCCCGGTTGTAAGCGTAGCGCCTGGTTAGGCTCTAACAACTCATTAAGGCTAAACACTTCCTGACCGCGCATATCTCGTATAGAAATTTGGGCTTGCTGAGGCTTTTGAATATTTTGCAGAGCCACATGCAAGTGATCGTTAAAAGGTAAAGGGTACACTTCTAAAGTCCATTCTTCAGTGGTTTGCAAAGACGCCTGGCCTAGGGCGTAGGCCACTCCAAAATTGGGTATGCCATAACCTAAAAGTCCGTCTGGCGTGGTGTACTGACTGCTACTCCTGCGTACCTGTTGAATCAAATCCATATTACTGCGGCTGGGAGAAGCCTGCACCAGACAAGCCATTAAACCAGCCATAATAGGACTGGAAAAAGAAGTGCCATTAGCAGCCACTAAATTACCATTAGGTGCCACCACCGCTGAACCTTCGCCTTGCGCCACTACATCGGGTTTAACCCTTTGATCAAAAGTTGGGCCCTGGCTGCTAAAACTGGCGTAGCTTTCAAAGGCATCTACTGCGCCCACGGTTAGCACGCTGTCCCCATCGGCAGGAGCCGTAATGTACTGCCAGTTGCTGTTGCCTGCGTTTCCGGCACTCACTACCACCACTATGCCTTTTTGAGCGGCCTTGTCGGCTGCGCGCGTTACCAGCGTGGTATTGCCATCCATATCCTGGTAGGTGAAATCATTGCTGGGGTCGTCAAAAGTGCTGTAGCCCAAAGATGAGTTAATGACATCGGCTCCTACGCTGTCGGCAAACTCGGCTGCCGCCAGCCAATTATCCATTTCTGCTGGTGTTTCAGAAGCCTCATTTTCTGACTTCAAGAGCCAATAGCTGGCCTTGGGGGCCGTTCCCACAAAGGCACTGTCAATAATTCCCGCCATGCAGCTTAGCACCAGCGTTCCGTGCAGCCCTCCGTTGTACACGTCAATGGCCGGATTCACAAAATTGTATTGCCCTAGCAGCCGGCCCTCGGCCCGCAGGCTATCAAAAGCAGCGGAAGTATTGGTGCCCGTAAAGCCACCGTCTAAAACCGCAACAACGCTGCCCTGCCCCGTAAAACCTAAATTATGCAAGACCTGCCCGTTGAGCATCTCAATTTGATTACGCGCAGTGCCGTACACAATGCTTTGCATTTGATTAGCCTGGGCAAAGTGTACTTGGTATTGCTTGGGAACTTCCAATTTTTCAACAAAACTGAGCGACTGCAAAGATTGCCAGTGAACGCCACTTACCAAGGCGTAGTTAAACCAGCGGCTGGCAAAATGAACTGTAAAGCCTAAGTCTCGCAATTGTGTGAGGTATTCCTGCGCTACGGGCAAGTCTTCACGGGTCACCGGTATGTTTTGTTTAGCTCTTCGGCTGATGGCCTTTTCACTTAAAAAAGCCTGCGGGTTTTCCAGTAATTGAGGTTGAGCACCTTTATCCGTAAAATAGACCCTAAGCTTGGTTTCCTGAGCGGAGCAAAGAATGAAAGCAAAGCTTAAAGTAAAAGTGAGTATAAATTTCATAATCAATATTTTATAACGCCAGAACCAATCACTTCATCATTTTGATACCAAGCCGCAAACTGGCCAGGCGTTACCGCTTTTTGGGCTTGGTCAAAAATAACGTACAGGCCATTTTTTTCTTGATACAAGGTAACCGGGAATAATGGCTGGCGGTACCGAATGCGCATTTGATAGCGCGCTTCTTGGCCTGGTTCTAATCTGCAATCTGGACGCAGCCAATGAACATCTTCATGGGCAATAAAAAGTCCTTCTTTTTGCAAGGCTTGGTGGTTACTGCCCTGCCCTGCATAAATGATATTTTTTTCCGTATCGGTGCCTAAAACAAAGAGCGGCTCAGGGGTTCCGCCAATGGCCAAACCCTTACGCTGACCTATGGTAAAATAATGCGCGCCATTGTGCATGCCAATTACTTTACCCATTTGCGGTTCAAAATGGTAAGGGCTCACCTTAGATTCCAGCGAAATGCCCGAATTGGCCAGCTCTTTTTCTAACTGGGTTTGTGGGGCAATTTCAATGACCTCTCCTTTTTTGGGGGCCAGTTTCTGTTGCAAAAAATCAGGTAAACTTACTTTGCCAATAAAACAAAGACCTTGCGAGTCTTTCTTATCGGCCGTTACCAAGCCCAGTTCACTGGCCACAGCTCGTACTTCACTTTTCTGCAATTCGCCTATAGGGAAAAGTGCCTTGGCCAATTGCTCTTGGTTGAGCTGGCAGAGAAAATAACTTTGATCTTTAGAACCATCGGCCCCAGCCAAAAGGTGGTGCAGGGTTTGCCCGTTTTGGGTGGTGGTGCGCTTGCGGCAGTAGTGCCCGGTAGCCACAAAATCGGCTCCCAGCTCTAAAGCCTTTTCTAAAAAAATATCAAACTTAATTTCACGATTGCAAAGCACGTCTGGGTTAGGCGTGCGTCCCGCGCTGTACTCCGCAAACATGTAATCTACAATGCGCTCCTTGTATTCCGCGCTCAAGTCAATCACCTGAAAGGGGATGCCTAGCTTATCGGCCACCATCATGGCGTCATTGCTGTCCTCTACCCAGGGGCACTCATCGTGCAGCGTAACGCTTTCATCATGCCAATTGCGCATAAACAAAGCAATCACTTCATGCCCCTCTTCTACCA
Source organism: uncultured Bacteroidota bacterium (assembly GCA_913057235.1). Classification (GTDB taxonomy): domain Bacteria; phylum Bacteroidota; class Bacteroidia; order Flavobacteriales; family Schleiferiaceae; genus CAJXNI01. The sequence continues at coordinate 68,738 of CAJXNI010000002.1, read as the reverse complement.
ATAAGTGAGCGGCCACGCTGCTGTCTACTCCTCCACTTAAACCTACTACTACTCTTGCCATATTAATAATGCGGTACAGGCGCTACGGCCGATGTATCCTTCATTTCATCCATTTCTTCTTGCAGAAAGCCATTGCGCCACACTTCTTTTTTGGTTACCTGAAGATTGCTACCAAAGTGATACCAGGTGCCGTGCATCACCCCTTGGCGGTAGTGGCCTTTCAGGCGAGGCTTTCCATTGGAATAATAATACGTAATCTCACCGTCTAAAGTTCCATTTACATAGGTGCCTTTAGCCATGGGCTCACCGCTTTCATAAAACTGTTTAAAAGCCCCGTGTTTTACATCGTCTTTATAGACCACGATTTCTGCCTTCTTTCCGTTGGGGAAATACTTGTAGGCTTTCCCTTGTCTTTGGCCATTTTTAAAGGTCTCACGCGCTATTACCTGTCCTTCCTGGTTGTAGTAGGTCCACACACTGTCTTTCTTTTGCCCACGATACAAGCCTTTGGCCGCCAAAATTTCTTCTTGCCCGTATTGCAGACTCATGGCATTTCCGGTTTTACCGCGATAGATGTTCAGGGTGCGCAAACTGCCGTCATCAAAATAATACCGAAAAGTATCCACCGGCACACCATGCGAAAAGGTCCCCTGGTAGCGGGGTTTTCCGTTTTCATACTTTTTAGACCAGTGTCCGTGGCGCTCGCCATTACTGTCTCGCGCATTCTGCCCGATAGCAGTTATAGCCAAAGAGCTTAAAAGTGTTAGGGCTAAGAGTTTTTTCATGGGCTGTTAAATGAACTCAGTTTACCAATGATTGCCAAAGGTCTTAAATCTAATAGCGTTGTTATGACCTAACCAGGTCAAACTTTAATGCCGCAAAATTAAACTTATTGCTCAAGGATTTATAAAGGGCCAAAACTGCTTTAAATACAGGTATGTAAAACAGATACGGGAATTACCAGTTGATTTTAGCCTAGGGTATGAAAGGGTTTTTTTGCATTTTTGGCGGCCGTGATGAAAAACTCAATGCCCAACAAGCGAATTCGCTACCTGGCCAATGTTATTATGATTTCATTGAGCCTGGTCTTTTTTGCCCTTATTGTGATCCGTGCTCAAAAGCTGGCCATTACGCATGATGAGGCATTTACCTACCAAAATTATGTGGAGCGCCCAGTTAAAGGCATTGTACTTTACCGTGGGCCTGCCCTTCCTAACAATCACATTTTAAACACCTTACTAGCCAAAGCTTCGGTAAAGCTTTTAGGGCTAAGTACCTTTAATTTACGCTTACCCAATGTACTTTTTGCCTTAGTGTTTTTCTGGAATGCGGCCTGGCTTTCTAAAAACTTGAGGACCGTCTGGTCTCAGGTTTGTGCCTTTCTTATTTTAAGTGCACAGGTCTATTTCTTTGATTTCTTTGCCCTGGCGCGGGGCTACGGCATGGCCCTGGCTTTGTTAATGGCCAGCTTGCACCACTTTTACCTGTACCTAAAAGTCAATAACGGCAACCACACCTACCGCACCCTAATTTTTGCGGCCCTGGCGGTGTATGCCAACTTTAGCTTTCTGTACGTCTATTTAGGCATTATTGCGGTATTACCGCTTATGGCTTATGCCGATGGACAAGACAGTAAAAAAGAATGGTGGCGACTTTTTAGAGCCATTCTGGTGGTCAGTATCCTCTTAGGATCTGCTATTTACGTGCCTTTACGACAAATAAGCAAGATGCTTTTTGGCGGTACTTCAGGCTTTTGGGAAGACACCGTACAAAGTTTACTGAATGTGATGCTTTATCACAATTACAGTAATTGGTTAACCCCTCTGAGTATAGGGGTTGCCGTGATTTTAATAGGCACAGGCGTTCTAATGATTTTTGACGCCTTTATTCTCAAGAAAGAAAAACGCTTTTTCTACCAACCACTGCTGCTGGTACTTTTAATTACGGCTGGCTTGCAATGGGTACAGCACACCCTGTTAGGAACAGAATATCTGGTAGCGCGCACCGCACTATCTTATGGTTTGGTGTTTTTAACCCTTATAGTTTTTGTGTTGGAACGCATGCAAGAGCCCCGCATAGAGGCCTGGCTGCGTAATCTCATTTTCTCTGGGGTAGCGGTATTGGTGTTAATTAACCTTATTGACAATATTAACCTGCGCAGCACCCTAGACTGGCAGTACGATGCGGCTAACAAGCAACTTTTAAAAGATTTGCAAAAAGAAGTACGGCAAGAACAAGGAGAAACTATCCTTTTGGGCGCCACCTGGCTTTTGGAGCCCAGCCTGAATTTTTACCAAGCCCACCGCCACAGTAATTGGTTACAGCCCATTGAACGCTATCAACCCGCTGAAGAGGTGAACTTTTTTGCTCTGTACCCAGCTGAAGATGCTGAAAATGAAGCGAAGGCCCAAGCCGAAAATTGGCAACTTTTAAAAACCTACAAAAACGGTTTAGAGCTTTACCGCTTGCCCTAATTATTTGTAAAAGTTCTTGGTAAAGCGGGCAAACTCAGATTTGCCCAAAATAATTCTACGGTAAAAACTCAACCAAAAACCAAGGCCATAGGCGGTTAGCTGCACCAAGCTGGCCACTATGCTGAGTGCTCCTACAATAAGGCTGCCATTAGCAAAGGTGGCATGCACCAGAAGTATCAAAAGGTATAGGGCATACAATTCCAGCAGGTAAGGAAGCCCAAACAAGCCCAAAACCACCGCCAACACCAAGCCCATGGTGAACAGGCCCGGAAAGAAATGCACCAGCTTTAAAGTGCCGGGGTGCCTTTTATACAAGTTGATGCGGGCAATACCGGAATTGAATACCTGCTTAAAGAATTGCCTGAAATTAGTCCTTCGTTTGTGATAAACGTAAGCTTCTGGAAACAAGGCTGAAGAAAGACCGGCTTTAACAATGCGTATGCTTAAATCGATATCTTCTCCAAAGCGCATGTTGGAAAAACCCTTGGTGATTTCAAACGCCTCTTTGCTCATGCCCATATTGAAACTACGGGGGTGAAATTTTTCCATGCTGGCCTTACCACCGCGGATACCCCCAGTGGTAAAAAAGGAGGTCATGGCGTAGTTTATGGATTTTTGAATGGGGCTAAAACTTTCATGGGCTCTATCCGGCCCACCGAAAACGGCTACCGGCCTTTGAGCCAATTGGGTGTTTACCGCCTCAATGTAATGGGGCGGAATAATGCAGTCTGAATCCAGAAAAATGAAATAGTCACCTGTGGCCTTTTGTGCACCGTAGTTTCTACTGGGGCCAGGGCCCGAGTTGGTTTTAAAAAAGTACCGGAGGTCTAAGGTGTCTTGGTAGCGTTCCATGAGAAAATCGCATGGGTCAACTGAGCCATCTTCTACAATAAGCACCTCAAAATTTTGCTGGCTTTGCAGTAATAAACTGTCCAGTAACTCTTCAACCTCTTGGGGACGGTTGTAAACAGGAATAATCAGCGATAGCTTATAGCTCACAGATTCAATTTTTGATCTATGGTGTAATTAGCTTTACGGCTGCTATTGCGGCTAATCAGCTCGGCTAAAAAGCCGGCTAAAAAGAGCTGGGTGCCCAAAACCATGGTAATAAGGGCAATGTAGAAAAAAGGGTTGTCTGTTACAAGGCGAGCGTGGTGCCCACTGTTCAGCGCGATAAGCTTTTCAATGCCTATGTAAAGGGCGGCCAAAAAACCTACTAAAAACATAAGCGTGCCATACAAACCAAAAAAGTGCATGGGCCGCTTGGAAAATTTGGAAACAAAAGCCAGGGTGATCAGGTCTAGAGGACCGTTTATAAATCGGCTTAAGCCAAATTTGGTGTGGCCGTATTTACGGGCTTGATGCTGCACCACCTTCTCACCTATTTTGGTGAAACCTGCTGATTTGGCCAAAACTGGGATGTAGCGGTGCATTTCGCCCTGCACATTTACGTTTTTAACCACCTCATTTTTGTAGGCCTTTAAACCACAGTTAAAATCGTGCAACTGAATTTTACTCATTTTGCGGGTGGCCCAATTGAAAAACTTGGTAGGGATGGTTTTGGTAATGGGGTCGTAGCGTTTTTTCTTCCAGCCGCTAATGAGGTCATAGTTTTCTTCTTTGATGAGCCTGTAGAGTTCCGGAATCTCATCGGGGCTGTCTTGTAGATCAGCGTCCATGGTAATGACCACATCGCCCTGAGCGGCCGCAAAGCCTACATTTAAGCCAGCCGATTTGCCGTGGTTGCGTCTAAACTTAATGGTTTTGGCGCGGCTATCTTCTTTTCCAAGCTCTTGCAGAATTTTAAAGCTGTGGTCAGTTGAGCCGTCATCTACAAAGATGACCTCATATGAAAAACGATTGGCGGCCATTACCCGGGCAATCCAATCGTACAGTTCTTTGAGTGATTCCTCCTCGTTAAAAAGAGGTATTACTACCGATATATCCATTCAAAAGTATTATTCATGCCCCACGGGCGGCTTGGCCTGCAAAATGGCACTGTAAATTAAAGAGGCTATGGCTCCTAAAATGGCCGATGTTAAAATAGCCCACAAAGCCAGCATCCAAGGGCTGGTCATGCTTTGGGTCCATTGCATGGCCGTGTCCATTTGCTCCTCAGTCATTCCCCCGCCTTGCGCTTGCATTTGTGAATAGGTGTTATCCATTAAGGCTTCTTGATACCCCGGCTCTAAAACCAAGGTGTAGATGAGCATCCAAACAGCCACGAAAAGAGCACTTATAATAAAAACGGTGAAGCTTGATTTAAAGCCTTTGCCAAAAGAAAGATAGCCATCATTGGCCTGTTTGATTTTAATTAAGGCAAAAATGGGGAAAGCTACACCGCCCACAAGACTCAGTAATGTGTAAAACCAGTTGGTTTCACCGGGATCAGATTGCACGGTAAAATCTCCGGTTACGTATTGGATGATTACCAATACTATGGAGAATAGGCCGTAATACATACCAAAGGTGCGGGCTATATTCTTGTTTGACTGCGCCATGATGATGGGTGTTTGATGAGCCACAAATATAGCCAAAACTCTATCCTGCAAAAGTTGAAAATTGTTTTGCGGTTAAAGTTTAAAGCGTAATTTTGCCAGCTAAGGCAAGTCCCGTACAACCAGCTCCTGAAGAACTCCCCCAGGGCGGGAACGCAGCAAGGGTATTCGGTCGTAGCGGTGTGATACGGGTAGCTTGCCTTTCTTTTTCTTCTTCTTAAAACCAAACATGCGCAAAGCTTCTCTCACTCTGGCTATTCTAATTTTTGCCTTGAGGGTTTGCTATGCGGAAGCGCAGCAGTCAAAAACAGAGGGTTCCCCTTATACTAACATTGCCTCCCTAAGAGCCAACGCAGATAGCCTGGATGATCCTGAGGCATATCTTCATTTTTACATAGCCGAAGCCGAACGGAACCCAAATAAGCCCAAAGTATTTTTAGATTGCATCAACAAGGCTATAACTATTGCTCGCGAACAAATACCGGGTTATTCCACGCTGCATCTTTATGGTCTAAAGTCTCGTTTCTACAATGAGCGGGGCCATTATGTGAAAACGGCCGCTAGTTATATTGAAGGCCTGGAAGACTCCACCGCCTTTGCACTGGCAGACCTTGAAGATAAAGGTTGGTATACAATCGATTTAGGCAACATGCTCTACAAATTAGAGATATACCAAGAGGCTTACTTGATTTATCAAGAAGCGCACAACTGTTTCCAACAAATAGATGATGGCTTTGGAATGAGTGTGGCGCTTAATAACAAAGGCTTGGTAAAAAGTCGGCTCAAAGAGCAAGATAGTGCCATCTATTATTATGACAAAGCTTTGCAATTGAGGCTTTTTTACTGTAATGACCCCATGCTCATTGCTCATTGCTATTTATATAAAGCGCAGGCTTACATAGCCGACAGCTTACTGGCTGAGGCACGAGAAGCCTTGCAAATTGCGGATGAGCTGGCGCAAGTTAATGCCAAGGAGCGAAATTTTGATAAAGAGATTTATGCCCAATGGTCTGATCTTTATTTAGAGCTTAACCGTAACCGTAAGGCTCTTTTTTTTGCCAATAAAATACTTGAAGACGAAAGCGAGCTTTTTGGATTTTTCTATGACATTGAGGCCTACCGCATTCTAGCGCAAAGCTATGAGCAAATGGGCCTTTTAGATAGTGCGGTCATATTTGCCATGAAAGGCTATTCTTTATCTAAAGATTTTGGCCAAAATGCCAAGAAAAGCTATTTCCTACGCCAGTTAATTGACCTGAATCAGCAACTAGGAGAGCAACCTAAGGTAGAATACTATTACCATGAACTAATACCTCTTTCAGACATTCTCGAGAATGAACGTCAAGAGGTATTGGAGTTGCTGTTGCGGACCATACGCAAGAATCAAGAGAATAAAGGCACTTTGAGTGGTCTTCAACTTGAAGCGAAAAAGCAGAGTAAAACAATAGAAAATCAGCGATTTTGGGTGACTATGTTGGCCTTAGCCAGTTTGGTTATTTTGGTATGCCTGCTTGCACTTGGTTATTTCTACAAACGTTTAAAAAAGGCGCGTTTAGATCTAATTCTCTTTGCTAAACGCGCTTTATCTGTTTCCAATAGTGTAGAACAAGTCATTTTTTCCCTTGACCAAGAAAAAAACTTGATTTTCTTCAATCATGCCGCTCAAGATTATTTTGAAAATTTTCTCGGTTTTGAACCGAGACTGCACTTACCTTTTTTAGAACAAATTAGTAACGACACCACCAAAGTATACTGGACTGCACTTTTGAAAGACTCTAAAAATAAGATTAGTTGGCAGAATACGGTGCAATTGAAGAATTCGCAGGGAAAAGAACATTATTTTCTCCAGGCATTCTCTAGTTTTTACGATCATCATTCTGATAATTATGAGGGCCTGGCCGTTTTGATTACAGATTTTACGGAGAGCTTCCAGAAAAATATTGAACTGACCCAGCAGCGAAACCAACTTAAAAAAGCCGTAAGCGCAAAAGATAAGGTTCTTTCAGTTTTAGCCCATGACCTTAAAGAAGGCATTATTGGCAGTTATGAGCTAACCAAGCAAATGATGGACTCCCAGATGACTTTTTCCAAAGACGAAATGGAACAAGCAATAACCTTAATAAATAGTAGTTTAGGTCGAACAAAAACCTTACTATTCAAAACTTTGGAGTGGGTAAAACAGCAGTCCGATGGTCTGAAAGTAAACCAGCAAAAGGTACGTCTGCTTCATTTAGTAAATGATTTAGCCAACTCAATGCGCTCTACCGCAGAAGCTAAAAACTTGCAGATTAAGGTTGAGGGAGATGCGGCTATGAGGGTGCAGACCGACCCTAATCTTACCCGCACCGTACTGCGTAATTTAATTTCAAACGCCATCAAATTTACGCCTGCATCGGGGCAACCCATACAGGTGCATTTGGTTAAAAAAGAAGACCAATGCGAGGTGCAAGTGATAGACCATGGCACCGGAATAGATCGGCTTACTTTAAACAAAATTATGAGTAGAGAAAACCTCCAAAGCCAAGCTGGAACAGATGGAGAAATAGGCTCAGGAGTAGGTTTAAGTCTGTGTCATCAATTTTTAAGCCTGCAAGGAAGCCGCTTAGAAGTAGCTTCAGAAATAGGCGTAGGCACTACATTTTGCTTTAAAGTGCCATTAGATCCATCGGCATAAGCCAAATGTGGGCAAAGCCTTTTAACTTTGTACAAATTTTAAAAATTAGAAATGAAATTTTTCATTGACACCGCCAACCTTGACCAAATTAAAGAAGCACAAGACCTGGGCGTTTTAGATGGGGTAACCACCAACCCTTCCCTAATGGCCAAAGAAGGCATTACAGGCGAAGAAAATATTAAGCAGCACTACCTGAAAATTTGTGAATTAGTGGACGGTGATGTGAGCGCTGAAGTGATTTCTACCGATTTTGAGGGAATGGTAAAGGAAGGCGAAGCATTGGCCGCTTTACACCCCCAAATAATTGTGAAGGTGCCCATGATTAAAGAAGGCGTAAAGGCCTTAAAATACTTTTCAGACCAAGGCATTAAAACCAATTGTACCTTGGTATTCTCACCAGGGCAGGCCCTTTTGGCCGCTAAGGCAGGCGCCACCTATGTGTCGCCCTTTATTGGTAGATTAGATGATATCAGTACCGATGGCCTGGACCTAATTGAGAAGATTAGAGTTATTTACGATAACTACGGTTACGAAACCGAAATTTTAGCGGCTAGTGTACGTCATACCATGCACATTATTGAGTGTGCTGAAATTGGTGCTGATGTAATTACAGGTCCGCTGGCCAGCATTACCGGTCTCTTGAAGCATCCCCTTACCGATATTGGTTTGGAGAAGTTTTTAGCCGATTACAAAAAAGGAAACTAAAGCATTAGAAAGGTGGCTCAAATCGTTCGACTTTATCCTGAAAACCCAAACCCCCGGGTACTGCAGCAGATTATTGACGTACTTGAAGATGGGGGCGTGATTGTGTACCCTACTGACACCGTATACTCTTTTGGTTGCGACATCTCCAAGCCTAAGGCCTTAGATAAAGTGGCCTTGCTAAAGGGCTTGAAAAAGGAAAAAGCAGATTTCTCCATCATTTTTGACGATTTGAGCCGCCTTTCTGATTACACTAAGCAAATTGATACCCCGTTATTCAAAACCTTAAAGCGCTGTTTACCTGGGGCCTTCACCTTTATTTTACCGGCCAATAATGCCGTGCCCAAGCTTTTTAAAAACAAAAAGAAAACCATAGGTATTCGTATTCCCGATAATGCGATTCCGCGTGCGATTGTAGACAAATTGGGAAGACCTATTATTGCTACCTCAGTGCATGATGAGGATGAGATTATTGAGTACACTACTGACCCCGAATTGATTGCCGAGAAGTATGAGCATCAAGTAGATTTAGTAATTGATGGCGGCATGGGCGATCATTTTGCCAGTACGGTAGTAGACTTGACCAGCGGCACGGCTGAAATAATCCGTGAAGGAAAAGGCGACATCAACCTGCTCTAAAACATGTCTAACCTAAAGCTGCTGTTGCTACACCTTCCTTTTCTTGGGGTGTTGCTTTATTGGGCCATCAACAGCCCCAGCGTTGGGGGCGATGGTGATACTATTTTTCACTATTACCTGGTAGACCAGGCACAGCGCGATCCTCAATACTTTTTTGACCTTTGGGGTAAGCCCTTTTTCACCCTCTTTGCCTACCCCTTTGTGGCCACACTGGGTTTTACGGGCATTAAAATTTTTAATGTGTTGTGCGGCACGGCTGCCGTGTTTGTAGCCAGTTTGGTAGCCAAAAAACTGAAGGTGAAATTCTTTTACCTTTTACCCTTCCTGGCCTTATTGGCACCGGCCTACCCATTTTATTTGCAAACCGGTTTAACCGAGCCCTTTGCCGCTTTAGTGCTCATTAGTATTGTCTGGCTCTTTTTGTATGAGAAACCTCTGCCTGCTTACATCTTAATCTCCTTTTTACCTTATTGCCGCAGCGAGGCCAAAATTTTTCTACTTTTTTTCCTGGCCTTTACCATCCTTCAGCGGCATTACAAGTATGTACCTTGGTTGCTCTTGGGCAGCGTGGTCTATGCCTTGGCGGGAAGTTTAGTGCACGGCAGTGTATTCTGGATTTTTGACAGTCCCTATGCCTCCGGTGCCAGTGTGTATGGCTCAGGACCCTGGACTCATTTTGTGGACCGTCTTTTTGTAATGCTGGCCCTGCCCTCTTTCGTCTTGCTCTGCCTGGGCTTGGCACGGGCATTTTATAAGGTTTTCACCGATGGCTCTTACCGACAAAACGAAATGTGGTTGATACCCGGCTTGTTTTTGGCCATGTTTAGCGCGCATACCACCGTTTGGGCTTTGGGCATTTTTGCCAGTGCCGGGCTAGACCGTGTTCTAGTGATTGTCTTTCCCATGGCCTGGGTGCTCATGGTGCAGGGTTTAGACCTACTTTTGTTCCGCTTAAAGCGATACCCCAAATGGGCTTTTAGTCTGGCAGTGCTGTTTATAGCCTTTCAAGTTACAGTTACTGCTACCAGCCGCTTTACCGAATTCTTTTACAAGCAAGGCACCCGTTTAACCAAAGAACAGAGATTTGTGCAACAAGAAATTGCGCCTTACTTACAGTCAATTGAAAATGAAAAAGGTTTGCATCTTATTTCAGACGAAGCCTATTTAGGTATAGCCTTGGGTAAAAACCCCAAAGACACCTTACATTTTTCTGACTGGTTTACCTTGCAAAGTGATTTGCTTCAAAGACTTACGGATAGTACGCTTATTCTTTGGGACGATAAAGTAGTGCCTGTTCATCACGGCCTTACACTAGAAAAAATGCGGGCCAAGCCCTATTTGCAAGAAGTGAAGCATTGGCAAACACCCTATGAGGGGAAGCATTACGTGCTTTTTAAACCGGTTGATTCAATTACAAACTAGCAAAAGCGCCCCCTAGATTAGCCACCAGATCAGAGGCCAACACACTTTCTTGAGCTCCCATTTTTTCAGCGGCCAGCTTTCCGGCTGTTCCGTGCAGATATACCGCCATTAAAACCGCTTTGTAAACCGGTATCTTTTGCGCCAATAAGCCTAAAAGTATGCCGGTAAGCACATCACCGGTGCCGGCAGTAGCCAAAGCTGGACTGCCGAAATCACAAAAAAACAATTGACCACTAGGACTGGCCAAGGTGCTGATACTGTCTTTGAGTAAGATATACGCGCCATAGTTCTGGGCCATTTCCTGCAATTGGTCTAAATAGTTCTCTTTGAGCTTATTGACCCCTAACAGTTTTTTAAACTCCCCTACGTGAGGCGTAAGCACCGTTTGCTGGTCTAAAAAATACAGCCAGGTTCTATTCTGACTCAAGATGGTCAGGGCATCAGCATCCAGCACTCTAGGCACCGAGGTATTCTGAATAACCTGCTTCACTAATTCCTGAGAGGCAAGGTCTAGCCCCATACCTGGCCCAAGACCTACCGCATCAAATTGAAAATGCTGCCAATCAATACCTTCATCTCGGTTGGTAAACATGGCTTCCGGTAGCCTTTGGTTGAGGCTGCTTTGCACGATGGGTTTACTATTGAGGGTGAGTAAACCACAGCCTGCGCGCATGGCAGCGTGTGCTGAGAGTAAAGCTGCTCCCACCTTGCCCTCGTTGCCAGCTAAAAGGTAAGCGTGGCCGTAAGAACCCTTGTAGGTGAATTTTTGGCGTGGTTGATACCAACTGGATATTTCCCAGGGCTCCACAAAAAATGAGTGGCTCTCTGCATTTTTATAAAATGCACTAGTCAAGCCAATGTCTATAACTTCTACTTTACCCGCCAAGGGTGCTGTAAAAGCATTCAAAAAGGCTTTTTTAGGATGCTGGAAGGTTAGCGTGTAATGCGCTTGAAAAACCCGTTTTAGATCATTTTCTGAATTGTCATCGGCAAAAAGCCCGGTGGGAATATCAATCGCTACCCGCAGCATTTTCATCTTGTTCAAGATTTTCACTACCTCCGCCAGCAGGCCTTCTAAGGGTCGGTTTAAACCTGAACCCAAAAGCGCATCTATCAGAACGGAAGGCTGCTCCGGTGCAGTCAAATCTGCCACGGACTTCATGTGCTGCGTCTCAATCCCTATTTCCTTAAGCCGTGCAAGGTTCTTGGTAAAATCTGCACTGGCTTCTTTGGTGTGCTCCACCACTACCACTGTAACATCCAAGCCTTTCTCTACCAGAAGGCGAGCCATTACCAGGCCATCCCCGCCATTATTTCCTTTACCGCAAAAAATTATATAACGTTGGCCAAGCTCTAGTGACAAAAGGCGCTCTGTTGCCCGGCTAGCCGCCCGCTCCATTAAATCTAAAGATGAAATAGGCTCTTGCGCAATGGTATACGCATCGGCATCACGCGTTTGCTGTGCGGATAAGATTTTCATGTACTGCTATAACTTGTTTTATGAGCGAGTGCTGGTTGTAATTTCGAATTACGTAATCGGCTAAAGCTTCTTTCTTTTCTTGAGGCCACTGTTTATTCATGCGCTCTTTTACTTGTGCTTCAGTTTCACCGCTGCGTTTCATTACGCGCTCTAACCTGAGTGCTTCAGGAGCCACTACCACCACAATTTGGGCACAGTCTTGATGAGTGCCGCTCTCAAAAAGTATGGCCGCTTCTCTAAGCACGTAAGGTGCTTTTTGTTGCTGATGCCAGTTTTTAAAAGCTTTGCCCACAGCCGGGTGAATGATGGCATTTGCTTTTTGCAGCAAAGTCTCATCACTAAAGATTTGGGTGGCCATCCACTTTTTGTCTATTTGCCCATCTTTCATCAGTTCAGGCCCTAACAGCTCTTTTAACTTTTGTTGGAGCTCTTTGTCTGTGTCCAACAATTTTTTGGATTCTTCATCGGCTGTAAAGACCGGTACCTTTAGGTGCTTAAAAATTTCCGCTACCGTGGTTTTCCCACTGCCTATGCCTCCCGTTAAGCCTACTATCATTTGGGCGTGGCTATAAATTCTACCCGCTTAGGATCCAGAAATATCGCTTCAATATATTCCGGCTTTTCTTCCAATTGCAGGGTGAGGTAACGTCTCTCAGGATTGTTGGTCGCGTCCTGAAAGTTTACAAATACGCTTAGCTCTTCAGGTTTAACCTTTTCGTAATCCCGTAAAGCAACCCGGTATCTAATTTGAACTGTTTTAGGGAAAAGCTCTACTTGCAAGGAGTCTGGCACATTTTCAATGGCTATGCTTGTTTGCAGCACCTCTTCTGTAATACGGGCCAAGCTCACACGTACCTCAGCAGCGGTGACATTGCTCTTTATTTGCCCCCCCTTGGGCAGCTTTAGTTTCAGCTTTTCCATCTGGCTCTCGCCCGATTTCTCACTGATTTCCCAGGTTTGCGTAAATACTTGGGTAATGGGGTTTAGCAGTTCTGGTGGCCCCGATAAGAGCACACTATCTGGGTTAATGGCAGGCGCTTGGTATAATTTAAACCCCAAGTCTTTGTCAATGTCTATTTGAGCTTTTACAGGCACTTTTTTCTCACTAAGCCGGCTCATTTCAAAAATCAATGAATCAGGTCTTAGATTTATTATTTCTACCTCATCAGCCAACTGCCGGGTTAGCTCTTGGCGATGCTCGGCCGGTAACCAATAATAGCGGCCGGGCTTGCGTTTGGGTAGCTTTTCTAAATTAATGCTTAGGGGTTTAAAACCCGTAAAGCGGTACTTGAGAAGAATAAAGCCATCGCCCTTGAGGCTAACTTTAAGGCTGTTGGGGGGCTGGTTTACCAACAGCTGGTTTTGGGGCAGATTTACAAACTCTAAGGGAAAGCTATAGTCTTTAATGTAACCCGGCTTTGAGAGCTTGATGAGAGACCAAAGGAAGAAAGAGAGAATTAAGAAAAAAATTTTTACGCGGTAATTTCCTTTAAAAACCCACCCCAGGGTGCGGGTAAATATGTTTCGCCTTTTTTCTTGTGACATAAATTAAAGGTAGCAAAAGATAAGCACGCTATTACCAAACAAAGCACCCAAACTAGACCATGAACTGCAAAGCATGCAAGGCCTGGTTTGGGTGCCAGCGTCTTCTTTAGAAAAACTTATTTTTCTTCTTTATCGCTTTTCTCTTTTTTGGAAGATTTTTTAGACTCTTCTTTGGGTAGATACTGCGCGCTCAGCTCACGACTAATGGCCGTTTTATCAACTTTTAAACGGCTATTCTCGCTCTCCAGGGTAAGGGTTTTTTCCTGGAGATCTAGAATTTTACCGTGTATGCCACTGTTGGTTACCACCCGCATACCCTTTGAAATTTGGTCTTGGAATTTACGCTCTTCTTTTTGCTTTTTCATTTGCGGCCTGAAAAAGAAAAAGTACATCACCACCAAAATTAAGGCGAGCATCACAAAGCTATTCATTCCGCCACCAGGAGCCTGTAATAATATAGTTAAAATCATTCGTTCTTCTTTTATTAACCCTGCGGGGCTTCTTCTTGGTTTTTGTCCTTAGGATTCACCTGAGCGGAAATTCTAAGAATCTTTTTGTTAGGAATGGTGTTAGCCGTTAAGGTAACCTGCTTGGTTTGATTACCCGTACGATTGGTACTGTTAAACTCCACGTGAATTTTACCAGTTTCCCCAGGTGCAATGGGTTCTCTGGGCCATTCAGGTACGGTACAGCCACAGCTCCCTTGCGCATTGGTAATTACCAATGGTGCTTCTCCGGTGTTGGTAAATTCAAAGTCGTGCTTGGCAATGGTGCCTTCTTCAATGGTACCAAAGTTGTGGCTTTCTTCTTTAAAAGAAAATTTACCGGCATTTTCAGGATCTACCTGTTGTTGCTGTTGCTGCTGGTTGTTGTTTACCTGCTCATTCAACATTTGTTGATTGGTAATAGCAGGCTGCTCAGTGGTTTCATTGTTAGAAGCACTCTGCTCAGACTTGATCTTACTGGCAGCGTTGTTACAGGCCCCTAAAGCCAAAATTGACAATGCTGATGCGGCAATAAAAACTCTATTCATTGTACTGGTTTTAAAATTTGAATTTACTTGGGTTCAACAAAAATAATGCTAAAGCAGGCCTCTGCCAATTTTGCGTATTTGACGGCTTTCTAGCATTTCATCTTTTATACGATCCATAATACCGTTTACAAAATTTCCACTCTTGGGCGTACTGTATTGTTTGGCAATTTCTATGTATTCATTAAGAGTTACCTTAATGGGAATTTGCTCAAAGTGAATCAGTTCGGCTAGCCCCATCTTAAGTAAAAGATAATCTACCTGGGCTATCCGTTCGGTTTCCCAGTTTTTAGCTTTTTCTTGAATACGGGGTTCTAACTGCTTACCCTCGTTAATAGTTTTTCTAAAAAGCTTTAAAGCAAAATCTAAATCGTCCTCGTCCTTTATAAGCTTGGGCAGTGGGGTAGTTTCATCAGATGCTTCATTAAACTGCTTAAGCGTTTTAGTGACCATCATTTGCGCCACATCCAAATCATCAGCCCAGTGCAAGCTGTGGTCTTCATAAACTTGGTGAAGCGTTTCATTTTCAACCACGTAGGTGCCATAAAGGTACTTAACAAGCTTTTTATCTTCTGCTAGAGTGGTCCGTTCTTGATTGAGATAATTGTTGAAAGTATCATCCTCCAGAATCTCTTTAAAAAGAGTGCGTATCACTTCCTTACTTTCACCAAAGTTAACCTTATGGTCTTCCCAGGCGCTTTTCAGCGGATGGCTCTCTTCCAGCCAACGTAAAAAACGGTTGTTTACAAAATTGAGCTTGGGATTTAAATCTTCGTGTGTGGGCAGCTTTTTTTGCTTTTTAAGGGCAATCCGCTCCTCCGCAAAAGAGTGAAGCAAATGTAAAACTCTCAATTCATGGAGGTACAATCTGTAAATATCCTCAATGGATTTTCGCAATTTTCGCTCACCGGCCGATAAGCCTTTGTCCCCATCATGTGAAAAAGAGTAAAGCGCCTGAAGTACTTTAATTCGTATGTGCCTTCTGCTTAGCATTAAGCAAGTTCTTTTATGGTTTTTTAGCGGTTTTAATTCTTTGCACCGCAATTTTTAAAGCGGCCTGGTGGGTAGTAATACCTTCTATTTCGCTGGTTTTAAAAATTTCCAAGGCCGTATTATAAATTTCCTCTGTTTTGCGCAAGGACTCATCGCGTGTATAGTTCACAATTTCTGAGTAGACATTAATGAGGCCTCCTGCATTTATTAAAAAGTCGGGCGCATACAAAATGCCTTTGCGCTGCACGGCTTCACCATGCTGCGCCTCATTGGCGAGTTGATTATTGGCGGCACCGGCAATAATATCGCAATTTAGAACGGCCAGTGACTCGTCATTTATAGTAGCCCCCAAGGCACAGGGCGCGTATATATCCATAGGCTCAGCGTACAAATTAGTCCCTCGGTAAACTTGGGCATTGTAGGTTAGAGCTACCCTTTCCATAGTGTCCTCATGTAAATCATGAATGGTAACCAAAGCGCCTGCTTCGGTAAGATGTTTAACCAGGGTTTCTCCCACGTGGCCTATGCCTTGCACTACCACTTTTTTACCTTCCAGACTATCTGAACCGTATTTAAATTTAGCCGCAGCCTTCATGCCCATAAAAACACCATAGGCCGTTACGGGCGAAGGATCTCCGCTGCCTCCTTTAGCCTCTGGCAGGCCCGTGACGTGTTTAGTTTTGGTGTGTACCATCTCCATGTCATGGGGGTTTATACCCACATCTTCTGCCGTAATGTAACGGCCCGATAAAGAGTTGACATACTCTCCAAATTTTTGCATCAAGGCATCTGACTTGTCCTTACGACTATCGCCAATAATTACAGCCTTACCTCCCCCTAGATTTAAGCCGGTTATGGCTGCTTTGTAAGTCATTCCGCGGCTGAGTCTGAGCACATCGCGGATGGCTTCACGTTCACTGGCGTAATTCCACATACGTGTGCCGCCCAGCGCAGGGCCCAAGGTAGTATCATGTATACCAATGATCGCCTTAAGTCCTGTTTCGGAATCGCTGCAAAAAACTACCTGTTCATGATCTTTAAACGCTTCTGAGAAAAATACCGGTCCCTCTTTAATGGGTTTTTGCACGGCCTTAAAATTTTCCATTGGTATAATTTATAATGGCATGTAAATGAGAAAAGTCTTAAAGTCTACCTTTGCCCGATACAGAACGGCTGAAGGCGCTCGCAAAAGCGCTGCGAAAGTAGTCTAATTTTTTGGAGACAACAAGCACATGAGATCCCTCAAAGTTTTAAATAAATATCTTTACAAGTATCGCGCTAAGCTCCTTTTGGGAGTTTTTTTTGTAGGAATCTCCGTGTTTTTTGGAGTGCTGCCTGCGCAATTGGTACGCAAAAGTTTTAACATAGTTGAAAAAGCCATAGAAGGCTTTAGAGATAACCCCAATTTTGACTATACCGATCTGCGCAATCAGCTCATGCTGTACGGGGCCATAATTATTGGGGCCTCTCTGCTCAAAGGTCTTTTCATGTTCTTGATGCGCCAAACTATCATTGTAGTAAGCCGGCATATTGAATACGATTTGAAGAATGAGGTTTTTAAGCAATACCAAGACCTCTCATTAAGCTTTTACAAACGCAATAAAACCGGAGATTTAATGAACCGCATTAGTGAAGATGTGAGCCGCGTGCGCATGTATTTGGGTCCGGCTATTATGTATACCATTAATGTGGGCATTTCATTGCTTATTATCATCCCCATTATGGTATATCTGAGCCCCCGGCTTACCCTTTATGTGCTGGCTCCCCTCCCCGTTTTGGCTACTTCTATTTATTATGTAAGTCGTAAAATTAACATCAAAAGTGAACGGGTACAGCGCCAGCTCAGTGCTATTTCTAGTTTTGTGCAAGAGTCTTTTTCAGGAATCAGAGTTTTAAAGGCCTACACACGAGAAAAGCACTCACTGGAGCGCTTTTCAGATGAAGCCAACCTATACTTTGAGCGTAACCGCGAGCTATACCGTATCAACGCCCTTTTCTTTCCCCTAATGATTTTATTAATTGGTCTTTCTACCATTTTAACCGTGTACATAGGGGGCTTGGAAACTATACGAGGCGAAATTACCACCGGGGTTATTGCCGAGTTTATTATTTACGTAAACATGCTTACCTGGCCCGTTGCTTCTATTGGCTGGGTTACTTCTTTGGTTCAAAGGGCTGCTGCCAGTCAGGAAAGAATTAATGAGTTTCTTGACGTAGATCCTGAAATCAAGAACAAAAATGTTGAGGAAGATTTTGAGTTTCAGGGCAACCTGGAGTTTAAAAACGTAAGCTTCACCTACCCCGATACTGGCATTAAAGCATTGGATGAGATTAACTTTAAGCTAGAAGCAGGTAAATCTTTGGCCATTGTGGGCCGTACCGGAGCAGGAAAATCTACCATTGCTGATTTAGTAGGTCGTTTGTACGATGCCGATTCCGGAGAAATACTGGTTGATGGAAAACCCATTGAAAGTGTAAACCTATTTGGACTGCGTAAATCCATTGGCTATGTGCCGCAAGAGGCCTTTTTATTTTCTACCACCATTGCCAAAAATATTGGCTTTGGCATAGAGGGAGCCGGTGCTGAGCAAATACAGAAGGCGGCTAAAAATGCCGAGGTGCATCACAATATTATGGATTTCCCGCAGGCTTATGAAACCAAGGTGGGTGAACGCGGCATTACCCTTAGTGGTGGTCAAAAGCAACGGGTAAGCATTGCCCGGGCTATCATGAAAGAACCACGGGTACTTATTTTTGACGATTGCCTTTCGGCAGTGGATACGGAAACCGAAGAGCGCATTTTAAACAATTTGAAAAGACTAATAAAGCAGCGAACTTCCATCATTATTAGCCACCGGGTTTCTTCGGTAAAAAATGCAGATCATATCATTGTGTTGGAAAAAGGGAAGATTATTGAGCGGGGTTCTCATGAAACTTTAATGGAGAACAAAGGCTACTATGCCGAAATGTATCACCAACAACTTTCCGAAGAAAGCAAAAAAACGGCCTAGCTAAAAATCTGGGCGGGGCTCAATATTTTTTTAGCTTTGCTCATTAAGAAAAAAAATGAATATGAGCGATAACGAGAAACATGATCAAGAGGAAATTCATTCTGAAGTATTAAGAGCTGGAAGAAGGACTTACTTTTTTGACGTGCGTAGCACCCGGGCCGGAGATTTTTACCTAACCATTACAGAGAGTAAAAAACACACTAATGAAAATGGCCAGGCCTACTACAAAAAGCATAAGCTGTACCTCTATAAAGAAGACTTTGAAAATTTCAAAGAGCTTTTAGATAACACCACCAATTTCATTATTGACCAAAAAGGCGAAGAGGTGATTTCTGAAAAGCATCAGCCTGATTTCCACAAAAAGCATACGGAGAAGGTAGACCTCTCCAAAGAAGAAGAAGCTGACGACACCAAAAAAAGTTCTGATTCTGGCGCCCCCTCAGCTTACACCGATGTAAGTTTTGAAGATATTTAAAGAGCAGCATTAAAAAATAAAGAAGCCCGCAAATGACGGGCTTCCTTATTTCTAAAAAGTAAGAAACTCTTCTATTTGTTGCCGCAAAACCTGATTGGTCTCTTCATCTTTTAGCTCCCCTTCTTCGTCCAAAACGCTATCTAATTTAGAAATGGGAACCTTTAAAGAAAACACTTCCATCCGCAGGTAATTGCAAATTCCGGTCAGGTGATCCATACCTCTAAGGTTTCCGGCTCGTCCTGAAGCCACACCCACCAAGGCTACCTTTTTCCCTTTCCAAATTTTAGGATTCACGCCATCTAAAAAAGCTTTAAAAACCCCCGGAAAACTGCCGTTGTACTCAGGGGCAATTATCACCAGTTTTTCGGCTGGCACTATCTTCTCTTCCAAAAGAACTTCTGTACGATCGGTTCGGTTTCCAAAACTATCGGCATACACAAAATCTCTAGGCAACTCACTCATGTACAAAACCTTAACCTCTTGGTTGTGCGATTCCAAAAGCTTCTTGTAACGCCAAACCACCTTTTGAGTCTGATTTTTTGGACGGTGGGTGGCACAAATAACTGTTATCATTAGACTGTTAAAAATTAATAAGATTTAATGCGAAAGAAGAACCAAAACACTGTCGCTAAAATTGTAAATTGGGCCTCCTTTTAAAAGGAAGATTTCCTTTTATTTTTCGAGAGTAACCGTACAAGGGTAAAAAAGATTTAATCAGAATAGATTTATGGGAAAGATTATAGCCATCGCTAATCAGAAGGGAGGAGTAGGAAAAACGACCACAGCCGTAAATTTGGCCGCCAGCCTGGGTGTTTTGGAAAAAAAGGTCTTGCTCATTGATGCGGACCCACAGGCCAACTCTACCTCTGCCCTAGGTTTTGATCCAGACAATATTACCACCGGTACTTACCAGGTTATTGAGCATGAGGCTAAAGCTGATGCCCTGGCTCTAAAAACCCCCAGCCCCAATTTAGATTTAATTCCTTCACAAATTGATCTTGTGGCGGTTGAAATTGAATTGGTAGACAAAGACCGCAGAGAACACATGCTGCGTTTGGCCTTGGAAGAAGTTAAAGACCAATACGATTACATTCTGATTGACTGTGCGCCCTCCTTAGGATTAATCACCCTTAACGCACTCACCGCTGCTGATAGCGTTATAATACCCATACAATGTGAATACTTTGCGCTGGAAGGCCTGGGTAAATTACTGAACACCATTAAAAGTGTACAAAATTTGCACAACCCCAAACTAGATATTGAGGGCTTGCTACTCACCATGTATGATTCACGTTTAAGGCTTTCCAATCAGGTGGTTGAAGAGGTGAAAACGCACTTTAGCAAGATGGTCTTTAATACCATTATCCAACGCAATGTGCGCTTGAGTGAAGCACCCAGTTACGGTGAGTCTATAATCATGTACGATGCTTCCAGTAATGGGGCTGAGAATTACTTAAATTTGGCCCGCGAATTTTTGGAGAAGAACGAGAAACTGGAAGAAACCGCGTAGTTTCTACTCCCTGCAATTAGAGCGTCCCAGGCTCATAAAACAGAACATTACCAATGGCAACACCTAAGAAAAAAGCTATGGGCAAAGGCTTGGCGGCCCTATTAAAAGATAATGCAGAAATCACTTCGGCCAAAGATGAAAAGGCCGAAAAGGTAGTGGGCAACATTGCCGAAATTGACATCGACCAAATAGAGGTTAACCCAGATCAACCAAGGTCTATTTTCAGCAAAGAGGCACTGGAAGAATTGGCTACCTCTATTCGTGAGTTGGGCATTATTCAGCCCATAACCGTTCGCAAAATAGGAGTTGATAAATACCAAATCATCAGTGGTGAAAGGCGTTACCGGGCCAGCGTAAAAGCAGGTCTAAGCAGCATTCCCGCTTACATACGTTTGGCCGATGACCAAACCATGCTGGAAATGGCCTTGGTAGAAAATATTCAACGCGAAGAACTCGACTCTATTGAAATTGCCCTTAGCTATCAGAGGCTCATTGAGGAGTGCAACCTTACCCAAGAAGCCATGAGTGGCCGTGTGGGTAAAAAGCGCTCTACCATAACCAATTATCTTCGGTTGCTCAAGTTGCAGCCCCTCATTCAGGCCGGCTTGCGCGATAGAATGATATCCATGGGGCACGCCCGTGCTTTGGTCAATGTAGATGATGAAGAACTTCAATTAGACCTGTACCATAAAACCATCGAAAAAGAATGGAGTGTGCGTCAGGTAGAAGAGGCTGTACGTAAAAACAAAGAGCCAAAAACGGCTACCGCCAAAACGGCACAGGAATTGCCCGCAGAGTTTGTAGACATTAAAGATGAGCTTACAGAATTCTTAGATGTTAATGTTGACTTAAAAAGAAGTAAGCGAGGCAAGGGTCGCATTGTTATTCCGTTTAACAACGACCGTGAATTAAATCGCTTGATAAAGCTCTTAAAAGACTAAAGCCATTTTTACCAATAAAAACATCGGGGCAACCCTTGTGCTGCTTTTTTGCACCGCATGCCTTCTTACGGGGCAAAGCACAGACACGGTGCGTATGGCTGGTTCAGCGGTGGAAGATGCCCCTGTAGTTGAAAACAAACCCCACTCAGTAGCCCGTGCTACTTGGCTTTCAGCAGCCTTACCGGGAGCCGGGCAAGCCTACAACAAAAAGTACTGGAAAATGCCCATTGTATATGCTGGTTTGGGTGTTTGCGGGTACCTGGCTATTGAGAACAATCGCCAGTACCGTACCTACCTTAATGCTTTTTACAAGCGCATAGACAGTACCCAAACCGATCAATTTGAAGGTATTTATGAAGACCCCTCACAGCTTATTGTTCTGCAGAATATTTACCGCAAGTGGCGCGATTTATCGCTGATTATTGGTGGCGTTATCTACGCCTTGCAAATAATTGACGCCCATGTAGACGCCCATTTGTATTACTACGATATAGATGATAACCTCTCACTCAAATTTGAACCTTCACTGATGCCTGGTTTTGGCAATGTGCCGGCCGTGGGCTTCAGTTTATCTTTACAGTTTAAATGAAAGTAGCAATTATTGGCTATGGCAAAATGGGAAAAGCCATAGAAGAAATTTTAGTAGAACGTGAGCATGAGGTCATAGCTCGCTTTGGTCAGGAAGGTTTGGATGAATCAACTTTAGCTAATGCCGATGTGGCCATAGAATTTAGCCGCCCTGAAGCCGCCTTCTCCAACATCAGCAGCTGCATAGCGCTTAAAGTGCCGGTAGTGATTGGTACCACCGGCTGGCTGCAACATTACCAAGAAGCAGCTGATTTATGCCGCGCTAAGCAAAGCGCTATGCTTTTTGCCTCTAATTTTAGTTTAGGTGTAAATCTCTTTTTTGCCCTAAACCAGCGCCTGGCCCAACTAATGGCTCCTTATGAATACGATGTAAATATTTGTGAAACCCACCACACCGAAAAAAAAGATGCGCCCAGCGGCACGGCCATTACCCTGGCCGAGCAGATTCAGGAATTTGTAAGCGCCAAAACCGGGTGGACCCTGGATGCGCCTACCGGGCCTGAGCAAATTCAAATTGAAGCCATTCGGGAGCCAGAAGTACCCGGTACGCATAGGGTGCAGTATGATTCTGAAATCGACCAAATTGAAATTATCCACCGCGCTAAAAACCGCAAAGGCTTTGCCTTGGGGGCCGTTTTAGCGGCCGAGTTTTTAGCCGGTAAAACCGGAGTGTACACCATGCAAGATGTCTTAAAAATTAATGCCTAATGCTTAGCAGTCTTCTCATCTATTTCATCGGAATCTATTTGTATTTCGGAATTCTGGCTCTGCCTTTTCTTAAAAATGCCGGTAAAAACCAGGCTTTGGCTTTGGTGCCTATTTACAACTTGTATGTAATCACTCAGGTAATTGAACGCCCTTGGTGGTGGGTAATTTTAGCCCTAATACCGGGTGTAGGCAATGTAATGCTGGTGGTAATGATGTATGAGCTGCTGCATGTGTACCGCTTGGGCTCCTTTAAAAATATTCTTATTGCCACCCTAACGGCTGGGCTCTATTTTGGTTACCTGGGCTACACCGAGGAACTGAATTACAAAGGCCGCGATATCAAAGAAATTCGCAGACACATTAGTGAGCTGGTCTCCTCCATCATCTTTGCTGTGGTAGCCGCATCCGTAATTAGGGCCTTTACTTTTGAAGCCTTCACCATTCCAACGCCCAGTATGGAAAAATCGCTGATGGTGGGCGACTTCCTTTTTGTGAGTAAAATGCACTACGGAATACGCACCCCCATGACCCCCTTAGCTCTGCCCCTAGTGCACAACAAAATACCGGGCACCAGCATTTCTTCCTATTCTGATGCCCTTACCCTGCCCTATTTTAGACTACCGGCCCTGGCGCCCATTGCCCAAAATGATCCAGTGGTGTTCAATTATCCCGCCCAGGATATTAGAGGAGAAATGTTTGGGATGGAAGAAAAGGTAATGCCCATAGACAAGCGGGAACATTACGTAAAAAGAGCGATTGGTTTGCCCGGAGATACCCTCAAAATTAGCGATGGTACCGTGTACATCAATGGTAAAGAAAATCAATTGCCGCGCCGCACCATCAAGCAAATCAGTTATGAGGTTTTCACCGATGGTACCCAACTTACTGAGGAGATCTTGAAAAAGGAATTGGACATTGACATCATGCAAGCCTTAAAGGAACAACCAGCCTATACCCAAAATGGAGAGGTACGCTACGTGATGGATGTACCCGATGATAAGGTAGAAGCCTTGCGCAATTTTGCCTCGGTTAAAAGAGTGGTTCCCAATCTGGCCGATGAGCCCAATATGGCGAACCCGGTTTTTCCCAATCCCAATCCTTTTCACAGCAACGGTTTAAAATACCAGTGGACACGCGATAATTACGGGCCGCTTTACATTCCCAAGGCTGGGGAATCCA
Organism: uncultured Bacteroidota bacterium; assembly: GCA_913057235.1. Lineage (GTDB taxonomy): Bacteria > Bacteroidota > Bacteroidia > Flavobacteriales > Schleiferiaceae > CAJXNI01. The sequence continues at coordinate 44,869 of CAJXNI010000002.1, read as the reverse complement.
TTACACTAAATGAAGACAACTATTATAAATATGAGCGCGTGATTCGCTTTTACGAAGGAAATGATCTGCAGCGCAAAGGGGAAGAGTTTGTGCTAAATGGCCAGCCAGCCACCAGCTACACCTTTGAGCAAGATTATTATTTTATGATGGGCGATAACCGCCACAGTTCAGACGACTCGCGTTTTTGGGGCTTTGTGCCACAAGACCACATAGTGGGAAAACCAGTTTTTATTTGGATGAGCTTTGACAAGTTTGGCAAAGGCCTGGCCGATAAAATTAGATTTGACCGGGTGTTTACCACCGTTAGTGGAGATAGCGAGCGCACCAGTTACTTCTGGTACTTTGTTGGCGTGGTGGTGATTGTAACCGTGGTAAACCGCACGCGCAAAAAGAAAAAAGCGGTGAAAAAGTCTTGAGGAAAGTACTCTTAAGCACCAGTTATTTTGGCAGCATTACCTGGTGGGCCGCATTGGTGCAGTTTCAAGAAGTCTCCCTTGAGGCCCACGAAAACTTTGTAAAGCAAAGCTACCGCAACCGTTGTTACATAGATGGCCCTAACGGAGCGCTGATGCTCAACATCCCTCTACAGCACAAAACCACAAAGTCCATCACGGAAATAGAAATCTCGTACCGGGAGAACTGGAGTGCCAAGCACTGGCAAGCGCTCCAAACTACCTACCGTAACAGCCCCTTTTTTGATACCATAGGTCCGGCCATTCAGGAGGTATATCAGCAAAAAATGACCAGTCTTTGGGAGTTCAACCAGGTCTTTAGGCTGCAAATCCAAAATTGGCTGCAAATTGAGAAACCGGTAAACCTATCCTCCCAGTGGGAGAGTAACCCGCAGAACCTTGTGGACTGGCGCAAGGCCATCCACCCTAAAAGCACTGAGAGGCTCTGCCACCACTACCCTGCTTATCCCCAGGTTTTTGACCAAAAATTTGGCTTCCGCAAAAACCTTTGCATTTTAGACTTGCTCTTCAATGAAGGTCCGGCTGCCTATGATTATCTGGCGCAGCTAGAATTTGTATTTTCGTCTCCCTCATAAATACCTGCATGAAAACACTTCGCCTTTTACTTCTGGCCTTGCTTTACAGCGGATTCAGCTGGGGGCAAAATCTCAACTGCGAGTACAGGCTTACCTGTAAAGTAATTGCTCCTAGCGGTCTTACCCTTAGAGCAGCTCCTAACCTGAACGCCCCAGTGCTCACCTATGCTCCAGCCAACTCAGTGGTTAGCGCTTGCATGGGCACCTATGGAAAACTCACCGTAGAAGGCATCTCAGGAAACTGGCGCCCCGTAGAGTATAAAAATAAGCAAGGCTACATGTTTGATGGATTTTTAGAGGTGAAAAACTTTGGCGGTATTTCAGGCGCTGAGCTAGACAGTTTGCGCAAAAGCAGTGAGCGCCTAATGTCTAGAGCCGATAGCTTACTGGTTGATAGCTCGGCTAATGACCCGATTCCCAGGCAAGAGGCATCGGCCCCCGAGCCTCCTGAAAAACTAATGGCTAAAATGCACCCTATTTTAGGGGATGCTACCCAACTGCAAATTGCTACTGAAACCTATAATTTCTGCGGAGATGTGCAAAGTATTGACCCCGGCCTGCTTTGGTACGGGGTTTTTCCGGATAACGAAGACAAACCCACCGGCCTGCTGAGTGTAGAGCCGGTAGTGCTAACCGTACAGTTGAGTAAGCGCAGGTTGAGTGATAATCTGGAGTTTGATATAATTACTGAAAATGAGGCGCGCAGCCTTTTTCTTTTGGGCGTAAACCGTAGTCTAAACCTAGCGGATTTGGCCCTACCCGATGTGAGCAATGAGCTGCGCATTAGAGGACGCAGAATTTTCCCCGGGCAAACGGTACGTTTGGGAGGCTCTTCTGGCCTAACGCTCAGTGCTACCGGAGCCGTGGTAAGCGGAGGAGATTGCCCTGAAATAAACAATTATAAACTCCAGGCCAGCGCCAACAAGAACGGGGAAAAACAGGAACAAAATCTATTGGAATTGTTAGAAGGAGCCGGAGATTGTGGCATGCCTGAGCTTTACTGGTATGGAGATTTAAGTGGAGACGGGCGCCCTGACCTTATTCTGGTTTCGGTGTACGAAACTAAAAATGTTTTTACCCTTTTGACCAGCCGCAGCACCAATAATTTATTAACCCGGGAAGCTGTTTTTACCGTAGAAACCTGTAACTAAACTTTATGAATTTAGAAGCCAACAAAAACGAAGATGCTCTAAAACTTCTGGTGAGTGACCTCAAAGCCAAGCTAGCCACCATTTATAAAGGTGGAGGCACTAAGAAGATTGAAAAACACCACGCCAAAGGAAAGCTTACCGCCCGTGAACGGATTGAATATTTGTTGGACAAAGGCAAACCCCAGATTGAAATTGGTGCTTTTGCTGGTTATGAGATGTATGCCGAGCATGGCGGCTGCCCCAGCGGAGGGGTGGTTGTAGTAATGGGCTATTTGAAAGAGCGCCTGGTAATTGTGGTGGCCAATGATGCCACTGTAAAAGCCGGTGCCTGGTTCCCTATTACCGGGAAGAAGAATTTACGCGCCCAGGAAATTGCCATGGAAAACCATATTCCCATTATTTACCTGGTAGACTCGGCCGGGGTGTACCTGCCCATGCAAGATGAAATTTTCCCAGACAAGGAACACTTCGGACGCATTTTTCGCAATAATGCGGTGTTGAGCAGCAAAGGCATCCCGCAAATAGCGGCCATTATGGGTAGTTGCGTGGCCGGTGGTGCTTACCTTCCCATTATGAGTGATGAGGCTTTAATTGTAGATAAAACCGGCTCTATCTTTTTGGCGGGCTCCTATTTAGTGAAAGCGGCCATTGGTGAAGACGTTGACAATGAAACCTTGGGCGGAGCCACTACCCATTGCGAAATTTCAGGCGTTACGGACTACAAGAGTAAAGACGATCAAGACTGCCTGGATTCCATCAAAAATATAGTAGACAAAATGGGTGATCCGCATCAAGCGGGTTACAACCGCATTAAGCCCCAGGCTCCTAAGAAAGACCCCAAAGAAATCTATGGTTTAATGCCCAGTGACGGTACCAAAACCTACAAAACACAAGAAATCATAGATCGGCTGGTAGACAACTCTGAATTTGAGGAATACAAAGCAGGCTATGGCCAAACCATTATTACCGGCTACGCCCGCATTGACGGCTGGGCTGTAGGCATTGTGGCCAACAACCGCCAGGTGGTAAAAAGTAAAAAAGGCGAAATGCAGTTTGGTGGAGTTATTTATTCAGACAGTGCCGACAAAGCCAGCCGTTTTATTGCCAACTGTAACCAAAAGAAAATTCCGCTGGTGTTTTTGCAAGACGTAACCGGTTTTATGGTAGGCAAACGCAGCGAGCATGGTGGCATTATTAAAGATGGCGCTAAAATGGTAAATACCATGAGCAACAGCGTAGTGCCAAAATTCACCGTAATTATGGGCAACAGCTACGGAGCAGGAAACTACGCCATGTGCGGCAAAGCTTATGACCCGCGTTTAATTGTGGCCTGGCCTAACAGCAGGCTGGCAGTAATGGGCGGCTCTCAGGCGGCCAAAGTGCTGCTGCAAATAGAAAAAGGCAGGCTCAAGGCCGAAGGCAAAGAGATTACTCCGGAGGTAGAAAAAGAGCTATTGGATAAAATTGAGCAGAGCTACGAAAAGCAAACCAAACCTGAGTATGCTGCAGCTCGCCTTTGGACAGACGCTATTATTGATCCCTTAGAAACCCGTAAATGGATTAGCATGGGCATTGAAGCAGCCAACCAGGCGCCACAAGAAAGAGCTTATAATCCAGGGGTGATACAGGCATAGAAGAGAGCTGAGATATTAGACTTTAGATGTGAGAGGTGGGATTTGAGAAAATCTCCCTGTTCGAGCGCGCATGATGCGCGTTCGCGTTGTAACGCACTTATTTAATTCGCCTGCTGGGCCCTATGCCCAGAATTTGACGCTGTGTAACATCTCTCAAAAACCTCCTTTTCCCCTATCTTGCCGGCATTCTGTCTTCTGTAAAAAATGACTGCCTACTACCAATTACTCGGCTTAAAGCCTAGAGCCACCTTAAGCGAAATAAAAAAGGCCTACCGCAAAAAAGCCAAACAATACCACCCCGATTTAAATCCTGCGGAAGATGCGCAGGAGCGCTTTGTCGAGATCAATGAAGCCTACGAGTATTTAATCAACCGTAAAACGGGTAAAATTTACTCAGAGCAAAAACGCAGTTACCAGGCACGCCCAGTACGAAAAACCTACCGCCAATGGCGTGAGGAAGAACGTGAAAAAGCCCGGGAAAGAGCGCGTAAACATGCCCGCATGAAATACCGCGCTTTTAAGAACAGTAGCTATTATAAAAATGAACTGGCTCTGGATATTATTGGCGACAATATGGGCTTTTACCTCCTGCTCAGCATGTGTATAGTGCCACCCATTTTAGGCCTCAGCCGAGAAACCTACCTGGGCTTTTGGTTTACCTTAGTGATTGGCTTGGCCGGAATTCCCATTTGGCAGGGAGCCTTAAAGCCCGAAAGCAACATTCGGCTTTCGTTGCTATTTTCGGCCCTTTATCGCATAGTTACCACCCGTACCTTTTTGGTGCTGGCTCTGGCGGGGCTCAACCTTTTTCTTTTTCTAAAAGTGGTTATGCACACTTTAATACCACTATGGCTCTCGGGCAGCTTACTGGCCCTAAGCATTGCGCTGGGTTTTACCCTGGTAAAATACAACCCGCGTATTCCGCGCAATCCCTACACCCGCTCTTTCTATGCCTACGGACTGCTGCCAGGTCTCTTTAACCTTTTCTTTTTGGTGAACTACCTGTTTGCCTCTAACCTACAGACCGAAACCTATACTTTTAGGCCTTACACTACTAAAACCTACAGCCACTACAGCAACAAACCCAATTATGATGAAGCGCCCATTTTGCTGCTTGAAAATGATGCCTACACCAACTATCTGGGTATCCGGCTGGTCTATCCCGGTAAGGCCTTGCGGTATGGCCATTCGGTTAAGTACGCTTTCGCGGATGGACTACTAGGCCTGCGTGTGATGAAGGATTACGAAATTCTTTCCTACCGCTCTGAGGGTTCATAAGTTTAATTCTTCATGAGTTTTAATTGCTTAATACTACCCTAGCCTTTAATTCCAGCCGCTTTAAATTCTATACCCTGGCTCAAGGTGTTCTATTAATTATTAAAAAGCGCGGTGAATCATTCCCTGCCTAAGGTCTGCCTAAAAAATTCAGCAAGCTTCCTATTTTTCTTACCTTTCTGCCTTAATTCTCTCATCATGCGTATTAAATCATTGATTGTTCTATCGGCTTTAAGCCTGGCCATTCTTGTGGTGGCCTGTAATGAAGATGAATTCATTAAAGGAGCTTCGCAAACCAAATTAGAGTTAAACTACAATGGGCCCAATGGCGAGGTCTTTAGTGACGTGCAGCAATTAGGGCGCGTTTTGTTTTATGATGAAGCGCTCTCTGCCAATTACTCCGTTTCTTGCGGTTCATGCCACAAACAGTCTTTGGCTTTTGCCGATGATCAAAAATTCAGTCCTGGCATGGAAAGGCTCCCCGCTGCTAGAAACACCCCTCCTATTCAAAACCTGGGCATGTTTGCCCGCCCCCTGGCCAATGGCAATTTTGGCAGTCAAAAATTATTTTGGGATGGCCGCGTAGAAAATTTAGGTTCAGCACTCACCATGCCTTTTTTCAACCACGTAGAAATGGGTATGGATCATACAGGCGAACTAATTGAAAGAGTGCAAAGCCGTTCTTATTACGCCAACCTTTTTACCAAGGCTTTTGGAGACAATACCGTGAACATGGAACGTATTGCTACTGCCCTAAGTGAATTTGTGTTTAGGCTCAGGGCCGATGATACCCGGTTTGACCAAAACAGTTTTACCTTTAATGAGCATTTAAGTTTTAATGAAGCTGAAAGCCGCGGCTTAAATTTATTTTTTGGCAAATACAACTGTGGCAGTTGCCATGCTTTGCACTCCCCCATCGGGTACAACCCCAACCAGTTAGATGATGGCGAATTGGTAAACATCGGGCTTGACCAAAATTACAGTGACCAAGGAAGAGCAGACGTAACGCTAAACCATGCAGATCGTGGGAAATTCAAAATTCCCAACCTGCGTAACGTAACCCTTACAGCCCCATACATGCATGACGGCCGCTTTGAAACCCTAGAGCAGGTAATTGATCACTACAGTACGGGGGTGCAAAACCACCCCAATTTAGATGAGCGCCTCAAAGGACCTAATGGCTCGCCCATGCGTTTAAACATTACGGCCCAGGAAAAAGCTGACTTAATTGCTTTTCTAAAAACGCTCACTTCTAACGACCTGCTTACAAATCCTTTACTCTCAGACCCTTTTACCAAAAACTAACATGAAATATTTTTCTGTTGCCTTGCTTTTGGCACTCGGTTTTACCACCGGCAGTTTAAAAGCACAAACCAACCGTTTGCAAAATCAAACCACGCATCACATAGGCATACAGGCCAATCCGCTTTTACGGCAAATTTTGAGTTTGGGCGCTTCAGATCAGGTTACTAATCCTTACCTGCTGCGCTACGCCATCCGCAACCCCAACAACCAAAATGAATTCAACTTTGGCCTGGGCCTTAGCTTTTTGGAAGACGTTGACGAAGACGATTTGAAAAGCGATAACTTCTCGATTGATTTTAGAGCGGGCTATGCGCTTAAGCGTGACTTAGGCAAAGGTTTTGAAGCTGGTATTAGCTTTGATTTGCTCTTCAGCAATCAAAGCGTAAAAACGGTAAGTGTCAATAATTTTGGAGGCGGTGGCGTTACTGACAGTAGCATTACCCGCACCACTTCTTCAAGCATTGGCTTTGGAGGTGGGCCGCGCCTAACCTTTGACTATTATATTACTCCGCGCTTAAAATTGGGTACGGAAGCTAGCCTGTATTTTACGCGTTTTAACGACAATCAGAAAATAGTAAACGAGCGCTTTATTGAAGATTTTTCGGGCAACCTGGAATACTCCCGTAACGAAGATGAAGACCAGAGCCGGCTCACCTTAACTTCGATAAACCTGCCGGTAGCCATTTATCTCACCTTTGTGTTCTAAGTTTAAGAGTGTTTGCTTATTGAAACTCGGCTCCAGGGCTTTAAAAAATTCTCAGATACCATTTAAATAGCTATTAGTTTCTGTTAGAAATGCCTGTATCTTTGGGTTAAATTCTAATGCTATCGAGACTTCGACTCCCGAGAAACAGCGTAGCTTTGAGCTTCCCGTTTACATTACCCTAACCATGCGCTTGCTTTGCGCCCTTTCTACCCGCGGGGCTACGCGCTTTGCACTGCGCTTATTTTTTCAACCCATCCCCTTCCCCATCCCCGAAAGGGAAAAACCCTTTCGCACAGAAAGCATCACCCATGAATTGCAAACCGCAGAAGGAAAGCCCTTTAAGGTGTTTGAACTGGGTGAAGGCCGCCAAACCCTTATTTTGATTCACGGCTGGAGCGGCCGGGGCAGCCAGTTTTTTAAAATAGCGGAAGACCTCAAAAAACAGTACCGCCTTTTGGCGATTGATGCACCAGGCCATGGAGACCATCGTGGCAAACGCTCCCACATGCTGGAGTTTGTGGATGCTATTGAAACTACCCAGCAAAAACTGGGGCCAGTCTATGGTGCCATAGGCCACTCACTGGGGGGATTAGCTTTGTTTAACGCCATGGAGCGTGGTATTCATTTTCAACAATTGGCCATCATTGGTACTCCCAGCACCATTCCCAATGTGATTGGCGATTTTTGCGCTCAGGTAAAGGCCAATGCCAAGGTGGCAAAAGGCATTATTCAGTATCTGGAAAAGCGTTACCAACTGAGCGTAGATGAAGTGAGCACGGTAAGCCTCGCCCAAAAGTACAACCCTAAAGGTTTAATTCTGCATGACAAAGACGATCGCGATGTGCCGGTGAAGAATGCTAGTGAATCGGCTGCGGCTTGGAGTCACGCTAAATTACACCTAACCAAAGGCTTAGGTCACCGCAGAATTTTGATGGACCCAAAGGTGCTGAAATTACTTTATGATTTCTTTAAGAACTGAGTAGGGCTTTTTCTCGTTTATATTAATAAAGCAGTCTTATGAAAAATAGTTATTTAGGTGCTTTGGCTTTTTTAGTGGCCATAAGTTGCACCGCCCAAAATAAAAGTGAAACCGCAAAAGAAGAGTTAGAAGTGAAGGTTAAAAAGACAGATGAAGAATGGAAGCAGGAACTAAGCCCTGATCAATATTTTGTTTTACGCGAAGCAGGCACCGAACGCCCAGGAACGGGTAAATACAATTTGCATTTTGAAAAAGGTGAGTACCGCTGCGCAGGTTGTGATGCGGTACTCTTTGGCAGCGATGACAAATTTGAAAGTCATTGCGGTTGGCCTAGCTTTGATAACGTGGCCGAAAATGACGCCATTATTGAACGCGAAGACCGTAGCCACGGCATGGTGCGTACCGAAGTACTTTGTGCGAACTGCGGTGGGCACTTAGGCCATGTTTTTAACGATGGCCCCACTGAAACCGGCTTGCGCTACTGCATAAACTCAGCGGCTCTTGATTTTGAGAAAGAAGGCGCCAAGAGCCCAAAATCCAAGGAAGAAAAGTAAGAAATTGGAATAGCACCCATAAAAAAAGCCCGCTGAAATTCAGTGGGCTTTTTTTTATATCAAGCGTAAGGTTTTACACCAACTCTTTTACTTTATCGGCTGCCTCCTGCAAAGCAATGGCTGAGTGCACTTTCAGCCCACTTTCGTCAATCATTTTCTTGGCTTCTACCGCATTGGTTCCTTGCAAACGCACAATTATGGGAATGTTAATGTCTTCAATGTTTTTGTAAGCATCAATAATCCCTTGTGCCACACGATCACAACGTACAATACCACCAAAAATATTTACCAGAATGGCTTGCACCTTATCGTCTCTTAAAATAATACGGAAGGCCTTTTCAACACGAGCCGCATCAGCGGTACCTCCCACATCTAGAAAGTTAGCGGGGTTGCCACCTGCCATTTTAATAATATCCATAGTAGCCATGGCTAAACCGGCTCCATTTACCATGCAGCCTACGTTACCGTCTAAGTTCACAAAATTCAAGCCCGCTTCTCCGGCTTCCACATCAGTGGGGTCTTCTTCGCGTTTATCGCGTAAAGCTGCGTAGTCTTTGTGACGGAATAGTCCGTTGTCATCAAGGGTTACTTTAGCGTCAACCGCTAAAATTTTATCGTCACTGGTTTTTAAAACCGGGTTAATTTCAAACAGGCTGGCGTCAATACCTTCATACGCATTGTAAAGGCTGCTTACAAACTTGGTCATTTCCTTAAAGGCTTTTCCGCTAAGGCCTAAGTTGAAGGCAATTTTACGCGCCTGAAAACCTTGCAAACCTACCTTAGGGTCAATTTCTTCGGTAAAGATGCGATCTGGAGTTTCTTCCGCAACGGTTTCAATGTCCATGCCCCCTTCAGTTGAATACATGATCATATTGCGGCCCGTCTCGCGGTTTAATAAAACCGACATATAAATTTCAGAGGTTTCGCTCTCGCCAGGATAGTACACATCTTCGGCAATCATTACCTGATGTACTTTTTTACCTTCCTTACTGGTTTGAGGGGTTACCAGCATCATACCCAATATTTCTTCAGAAATGCTGCGTACTTCGTCTAAAGACTTGGCCAGCTTTACACCGCCACCTTTACCACGGCCACCTGCGTGAATTTGCGCTTTTACCACATACCATTCAGTACCGGTTTCAGCGTTTAATTTTTTAGCGGCTTCTACGGCTTCATCAGCGGTAGTGGCTACAATGCCCTTTTGTACGTTTACACCGTAAGAGGCTAAAATATCTTTACCTTGAAATTCGTGTAGATTCATTTTTGAATTTTTTCAATGCTTGCGCAAAAATAGACGGAAGAACCATAGCACGAAAATTTTCAGCCACTTTGTGAACGATTCTGATTAATATTTTAGAAACCTTTTAAACCTGCCCCGCTTTACTGAGGTTCTGGTCTTTTTTAAAGGCAAAAAATTACTTTTGCACGCCAATTCAGGTTGATTCATGAAGTTTGCATTCCTTTCCCTTTTTCTTAGTCCTTTTATGCTTTTTGCCCAGCTGGAAAAGAAGGTATTGCCGGCCGTAAAAACCAATGCTGACTTTGTAATTGACGGAAGTTTAGAGGATTCTGCCTGGGCCCAGGCGCCCGTGGGTGAAAATTTCAGGATGCTCATCCCCGGAAACGGGGAACCCATACCCCAGGAATTTAGAACCGAAATGCGGGTGCTTTACAGCGATGACGCGCTCTACCTAGGCATAACCATGTATGACCCCCACCCAGACAGCATTTTAACGCAACTAACCGAACGAGACACTTACAATGAAAATACAGACTATGTGCTGATTGGGATCAACCCCTTTAACGATGGCTTAAATGACTTCAATTTTGCCGTAACCGCTGCCGGCACCCAAGCCGATAGCCGCACCACCCTTTCGGGCGATGACCCTAGTCTTAACAGTATTTGGCACAGTGCCGTGCAAATCACGGAGTTTGGCTGGGTGTGTGAAATTGAAATTCCCTACATCTCCTTGCGGTTCCCCGAGAATGGCAACCAGGATTGGGGCCTGAATATGATTCGCAGCATCAGGCGCAACCGGCACCAATACAGCTGGAATTTCATAGACCGCGGTTCGGGCTACTCGGCCGAGTTTCAGGCCGGTATTTTACAAGGTGTCAAGGATATTGACGCTCCGGTGCGCTTGTCTTTTATGCCTTACGTGTCGGCTTATGCCGATAATTTCGAAGGCCAAACCAATTATGATTTTAATGCCGGATTGGATCTTAAATACGGCATCAACCAAAGTTTCACGCTGGATATGACCCTAATTCCTGATTTTGGTCAGGTAGCCTTTGACAATCAGTTTCTCAACCTCTCCCCTTTTGAAAATCAGTTTGCCGAAAACCGACAGTTTTTCACTGAGGGTACGGAGCTATTCAACATTGGTGACCTGTTTTACTCCCGCAGAATTGGTGGGGCACCTAAAAATATAACCAACCAAAATCTCAACGATAGCAGTCTGGCCGAGGTACGTACTGAATTCACCCGTTTAATTAACGCCACCAAAGTTTCGGGGCGCACCCAGGGTAATTTGGGTATAGGGGTACTCAACGCCATCACTGATAATAACTACCGCACCGTTACAGACACCAACGGACTCACCTCGCAACAGCTCATTGAGCCGCTTACCAATTACAATGTTTTGGTCTTAGACCAACGCTTCAATCGCAATTCATCCGTGAGTTTTGTAAACACCAATGTGCTGCGCAACGGTCAGTTTTTAGACGCCAATGTTTCAGCTTTACTGGCCTCTGTGTTTGATAAAACCGGCACCTACAAACTAGATGTAACGGCCAAACGCAGTGTACAAATTGATGAAACAGAAACCACTGACGGTTATGAGGCCGCCTTGCGTTTTGGCGATGTAGACGGTCATTGGCGCTGGGCCGTACTACCCAGCCTCAAAACCGATGATTACGATCCTAACGACCTGGGGTTTTTGCAGCGCAATAATGAAATACGAACCTACAGTGAAATAGAGTACCTCACCTTTAAACCCAAGGGCTGGTTTAACCGTACCAGCTACACGCTTTATAGCATTTACAGCAGTTTGTATGAGCCGCAGCGCTACGAGCAGCTGGCCTTGGGCTTTAACACCTTTTTTCTCTTACGAGACTTTACCGGCCTGGGCGTAAACCTGCGCACCCAACCCGTTGAGAGCTATGATTATTTTGAACCGCGCCTACCCGGGGCCTATTTTCTTAGACCCGCAAACGCCCGGATAGAATCTTTTATCTCCACCGACTACCGTAAACCCCTGGCTCTGGATTTACGGGTAGCCTACCAACATACTAACACTTTTAACCGAGAGTACTACCGCATCAATGCCGAGCCGCGCATCCGCATTGGCGATCATTTTTTTGTGGTGCCTTCAGTGGTGTATGAAGGCATTTTGAATGACCACGGTTTTGCCGATTTGCGAGACGGCCAGGTATTCATGGGGCGGAGAAACGTAACAAATCTCACCACTATTATTGATGGGCGCTACGTGTTTAATCCGGTAAGTACCCTAAGCCTACGCTTGCGCCAATTTTGGAGCCAGGTAGATTACGAGCAATTCTTTGCTCTGCAAAATAACGGTGGGCTTAACGCCATTGACGTAGATGGTATTGAAGATATCAACTTTAACACCCTTAATCTGGATTTGCGCTTTAGCTGGTGGTTTGCCCCTGCCAGTGAAATGACCGTTTTATACCGCGTGGCCATTGCTCAAACGGGAGAGCGTCCCAATTTGAGCTACCAGCAAAACTTAGAGCAAGTACTAGAGGCGCCAGTGCAAAACAATATTTCCATTCGCTTAAACTACTTTTTAGACTACAACCGTACCCGTAATTTTTTTAGACGCAAAAAAGGGTAATTGTCTGTTTCTTGCTAGGTTTACGGCATAAATGAGCAACGCATGATCAGCTGCAGCGGAATTGAAAAATCTTTTGGTCAACTTAAAGTTCTTAAAGGTGTAGACTTTCAAGTTCAAGCGGGAGAGATCGTATCCATTATGGGCGATAGCGGTGCGGGCAAAACCACCTTCCTGCAAATTTTAGGAACTCTGGAAAAGGCCGATACTGGCACCATTCTTTTTGATAATCAAGATCTTAGCACTTTTAAGGCCAAAGCCCTGGCTCGGTTTAGAAATGACCATATTGGCTTTGTGTTTCAGTTTCACCATTTGCTTCCCGAGTTCACCGCTTTAGAGAATGTGGCCATTCCAGGTTTTATTCAAAAGCAACCTCGTAAACAGGCGCTGGAAAAGGCAGAAAAGCTTTTGGATTTCATGGGGCTAAAAGAGCGTATGGAGCACAAACCTTCTGGGATGTCGGGTGGCGAGCAGCAGCGAGTGGCTGTAGCCCGGGCACTCATGAATCAACCCAAAGTGGTTTTGGCCGATGAGCCCACTGGCAATCTGGATAGCCGTAATGCCCGGGAAATGCATGAGCTATTTGGGCAAATTAGGCAAGAGTTCAACACCACCTTTGTAATTATTACCCACAATAAAGAACTAGCGGCTACAGCCGATAGAATGTTGATTATGAAAGATGGGGTAATGTTGAAGGAAGGTTAATAAGGCAAAGCAGGCTTCCTAAAAACGGTCTAAATGTATTGTTCTAACTTTTTCTGATTTAGCCCGCAGGTGCATCATTAGCCGAAGTTACCGTAAAGCCCGCCACATCCCGGTCAAAAAGGTACAAGCCGCCCTTGTCATTATCAATCAGGTTCAGCTTGTCCATAATGGTACGAGCCAAGGCCTCCTCCTCTATTTGCTCGCTCACGTACCACTGTAAAAAATTATGAGTGGTATAGTCCTTTTCATCCAGTGTGGCTGCTACCAGCTCATTAATTTTCTGCGTAATGGAAATTTCATGTTCAAGTAAACTGGCAAACATTTCGGTAATACCTTCAAATGCGGTAGGTGGCTGGCTTAAAGCCGGCACTATGGCATGACCACCGCGCTCATTAATAAAGCGTACCAATTTTAACATATGCTGGCGCTCTTCATCGCTGTGGCGGTACATGAACTCCGCTACGCCATTGTAGCCTTTGGTTTCAGCGTATGAAGCCATGGCCAGGTAATATTGTGATGAAGCTGCCTCAGATTCTACCTGTTGGTTTAGAAGCGATTGGATGGTATTGGAAAGCATAGTTGTTTTTTTTTTTGGGGTCGGCTAAAATAGTACCCAAAAGCCAAATAAAACAGTCCGTTTTGCAATCGGTCTTCACCCCTCTCGATCAGCTTACGGTTTCTTACTTTTGCGGCCATGATTAAAACACGCATTCAAAATATTATTGATCAGGAAATAGCAGCCATTCAAAATATTCCGGTAGATGGGGTTATTGAAAAGGCTCTGGATCTGATTCACCAGCAGATACATCAGAAAAATGGTAAACTGGTGGTGAGCGGCATGGGTAAAGCGGGACAAATAGGCAACAATATGGCCACTACCCTGAGCTCAACGGGCACCCCCGCTATCTTTATGCATCCCAGTGAAGCACAGCATGGCGACTTAGGCGTGCTGCAATCCAATGACGTACTTTTTCTAATTTCCAATTCGGGGAAAACCCGCGAAATTTTAGAGTTGGAATTTTTAGCCAGACGCTTGCACCCCAACCTCAAAATAATTGGCCTCACCGGTAACCCCGATGGTGAGATGACTGCCTTTTGCGATGTGTTGCTGCACACCGGTAACCCCAAAGAAGTTTGCCCCTTGGGTTTAGCGCCCACCACCTCTACCACGGTTATGACCGTAGTAGGCGATATTCTGGTAGTACTGCTCATGGAAAAAATAAAGTTTAGCAAAGAAGAATACGCCAAGCGCCACCACAGTGGTTACCTGGGTTCTAAAGCTCGCCTAAAATGAAGTTTACCCTTATTGCCGGCCCCTGCGCCATAGAAGATAAAGACACCGCCCTGCACATTGCTAAAACGGTTAAGGCTTTAGCCGATAAGCATGACATCCGCTACATTTTTAAAGGTAGCTACCGCAAAGCCAACCGCAGTCGTTTAGACAGTTTTACCGGTATTGGAGATGAAAAAGCCCTGCATATTTTACAGGAAATTGGCCAGGAAGTGGGCGTGGAAACCATTACCGACATCCACGAAAGTTACGAGGCTGAGAAGGTTGCGCAGTACGTAGACCATTTGCAGATACCGGCTTTCCTCTGCCGGCAAACCGAATTACTGTTAGCCGCGGGCAAAACCGGAAAAAGCGTAAACATCAAAAAAGGGCAATTTCTTTCTCCAGAAGCCATGCAGTTTCCCATTGAAAAAGTACAAAGCACGGGCAACTCCAAGGTTTGGGTCTGTGAACGGGGCGTTACCTTTGGTTATTCCGATTTAGTGGTAGACGCCACCGCCATCCATCGGCTGAAAGCCCACGGAGTACCCGTAATTATGGATTGTACCCACAGTGTGCAAAAGCCCAATAAAACCGAAGGCGTTACCGGAGGCGATCCTTCCCTGATTAAAACCATCGCCTTGAGCGCCATAGCCACCGGAGCCAACGGCTTTTTTATTGAAACCCACCCCAACCCCAAAGAAGCGCTCAGTGACCCCCACACCATGCTGCAGCTGGATAAGTTGGAAGATTTACTGGCAGACGCTATGAAGATTAAAAACGCCCTCCATGCCTAAAGCCAGCCTTCATCGGCTTCAAGCCAACCTCCAGTATTTGCAGGCACAGGGGCAAATTAGCCTTTCGGCCGATGAGCAAGCCCTGATGCAGCAGAGCCCCGGAAATTTCAGTGCTCAGCAACTGCTAGACCTCAGTGAGCGCAGTGGCCACAGCTTGAGTACTTTGCTCACTAAGGCTTTAGACCATACCCCACAAGACCTACGCTTTTTAGTGATGGACTGCGATGGCGTGCTTACCGATGGCGGCATGACTTTCACCAAGAATGGCGATGAAATTAAGCGCTTTAATGCCAAAGACGGCATGGGGATTAAACGTCTGCAAAAGGCCGGTTGGCAAACGGGAATCATTAGCGCGGGCATTAGCACCGGACTGGTGGAACACCGTGCCAAGATGCTAGGAATTGAAAACGTATACGTAGGCAAAGAACCCAAACTTGAGATTTTAAAGTCTTGGCTAGCTCGCCTGCAGTTGAGTTTTAATCAGGTGGCGTACATAGGCGATGATATTTCAGATCTACCCATTTTACAAGCAGCAGGCTTTAGCGCCTGCCCGGCTGATGCCGTAAAGACTGTAAAAGAATGTGTGAGTAAAGTTTTAGAGCTCAAAGGCGGGGAAGGCTGCGTGCGTGAGTTAATTGACGACCATCTTCTACCCGAATAAGCCGAGATGGGAAACCCGGAGAAAAAGGCCTACAAACTCACCTTAAACAGTACTTATCTGATTCTCTTTTTGGCTATTTATGGGCTTTTGGCGGCCTTTGTACTTTGGTATCAAGGAATAACCACTTTAAATTTCGCCATACTTTCCAGCTTTCTATTTTCCCTTTCCAGCCTGTTTTTGAGCAATCGAAACACGTACCAACTAGAGGACGAACACCTGGCGGTTAAGCGCCCTTTGCAAAAAACCAAGCGCATAGCCTACGCCAGCATGTACAAAGTGCGGCAAACGCAAAACTTTCAACCAAAAAAGTTTCTCATTGCTAAAAAGCCGCCCTACTGCTTAGAGGTGTTCTACCATAAATTTGAGGCCATGCCGATGGTTGTAGATGAAATTGAGGATTTTAAAAAAGCCTTACAAGGTAAAATTGCCAACCATGGCTTAAGTGATCGTGTGACCTTTGAGTCTTCTCTGCTATAATCTATACCTTGCGGCCCCTAAAATGAAGGCATGGCTTTAAAGCTATTGGTAATAAGTAACTACCGCGCTACCCACACCGTTAGGCCTGAGGCTGAAATTATGATTGGCTTGGCCCAAAAGGGCATGGACATCACCATTATGACCTATGGCGATAGTGAATACATTCCTAAATTTAGAAAGGCTGGCATCAAGGTGATTGAGTACTACCCGGTGGAGCGCTACAACAAAAAACAACGGCAGTTTATTCGTGAAGAATTAAAGCGCGGGCAATATGATGTCATGCATTTATTCAGCAGCCGCGCCACCTACAATGGCATCCCGGCCGCTAAGGGTTTACCGGTTAAAGTGGTTTTGTACCGAGGTTTTGAAGGCCACATCAAATGGTACGATCCCAGCGCCTACATCAAGTTCTTAAATCCGCGGGTAGACGCCATTTTATGCAACTCAGAGGGAGTGGCCGAGTACGTTGATAAAGCCATGGTTTTTGTAAAAAATAAAACCGTAACCATTAACAAGGGGCATAAATTAGAATGGTATGAAGACGTTGAAGCCACCACCCCACAAGAGTTAGGCTTACCAGCCGATGGTTTTTACGCAGTGTGTGCCGCCAACAATCGTAAAATGAAAGGCATCCCCTATTTATTGGAATCCTTCAAATACATTCCCGACCATTTGAATGCGCATCTTTTACTACTGGGCAAAGATTTTGACACAGCAGAGAACTTGAAAATTGTGAAAGAAGCCGGTAAAGAAAACCGCGTACATTTTTTAGGCTGGCGTAAAGACAGTCTGCGTATTGTTAAAATGGCCCACACTTTTGTGCTCTCTAGTTTGTATGGCGAGTCCATTACCAAATCTGTGCTGGAAAGTATGAGTTTGGGCACCCCAGCTGTAATTACGGATATACCCGGTAACCGAGAGCTAATGATTGAAGGGAAAACCGGTCATGTGGTGCCTAAGGCCCAGCCCAAACTAATGGCCGAAGCCCTTTTGAAAATGATACGTGACCCCGAAAAAACGGCAGCTATGGGTTTGGCCGCCAAGGAGCGCATTCGTACCCGATTTTCCAGCGCACGCAGTGTTGAGCAGTATTATCAATTTTACCATGATTTAGCGCAAGGCTGATGTATTTTTTAAAACCATTCAAACGTGGTATTCTTAATAAATACCATAAAAAAATGCCGCTTTTTGAGCGTTTCACCAAAGATCTCAGCGAAGCAGCGCTCTACCTCAGCAATACCTTTAAAAATGGTTTTAAAACCAAAACTATGCTGTGCTATCCGCACTTCCCCAGCCGTGGTTCCACCATTTACAAGATTGCTAAAATTTTAGGGTACAACGTAACCAATAAACCCTCGCGCTCATTTAATCACGTGGTGTATTGGGAGTACCTCACCTTTCGGGAAGAGTTTGCCCTTATGGATAAACTGAGTGCTGAATTTGAAGTGGTGAATCTGCACAACCGCGACATCAGCAAGGAGCGCGTAGACCGCATTCATCAAGAGATTTTTGGTTACAATACTCGCATTGACCCCACGCAATACCAAGGAAAGGCAGTGCGAAAAAGCGACATCAATGCCATTCACAACTACGCGGTCATTGAGTGCCCCATCGTGGAAACGCAAACAGGCGACTTTTATCAAATACTGATCAATAACGAAGTGGAAAATGGCACCCGCGTAGAAGACATCCGCGTGCCGGTTATTAAAGGCACGCTTGACTTTGTGTACCTCAAACACCGCGATATTAAGGTTCGCTTTAAAAACCCCATTTACTGTAAACCCACGCCTATTGAGAAATTGCTTTCGCAGGATGAAATTGACTTGCTTAACCAGTTTATTGAACGCTTTCAGTTAGACTATGGCGAGATGGACGTACTCCGCAACCGCGATGACGGCAAAATTTATGTGATAGACGTAAACAACACGCCCCAAGGTCCCCCCAGTGGTATTACTCCAAAAGACGCTGAATGGGCCTTAAATAAAATGGCACAGACGTATGCCCAACGTTTTCATTTGGCCTGATTGTGCTTGCTTATAATTCCATTCACAAACAATTCTTGTTTATTTAGTAGTTTTGCCACGTGAAAATTCTGAGGCAAACCGTACTTTTCATTGCTTTAGGCTTGGGCCTAATGCACAGCATTGTGCCGCATCACCACCACAATTTTGATGCTTCCGTGGCGCATAGCCTTAGTTTTAGTGAAGAGCCCCATTCTGAAATTAGCTTTTTACATTGGTTAAGTTCCATTTTTGAGTTTAGTCACGGAACTGAGCATCTCGAGAATTTTCAAAAAGGCCAGGCTCAGGACCTTAGTATCCTGCTGTTTGGTCCCATGCCTGTCCAAACCTGGGTGTTACCAGTAGCACTTCTGCCCGAGCCCGCTTCTAAAGTTTCTACCCAGCTAACCCCTTTACCTAAGTGGCTAAGGATAAGTTTGCAATCGCTACGCAGCCCCCCTCCTTACTCTCTAGCCTAAATCCAATTCCTCTTCGCGCCAAGCGGCCGAAGATTTTGCTGCTGTTCAACCTTTTTTCTGATTAAATTTTTAAGCGCATGATTAACGCGATCATTGCCTTTTCCATTCGCCACAAACTGGTGGTGGGCCTTTTCACCCTGGCACTCATTGCCGGGGGACTTTACAGTTTAACCCGCGTACCCATAGATGCTGTACCTGACATTACCAACAACCAGGTACAGGTAATAACGCAAGCACCCAATTTGGGTACCGAAGAAATTGAGCAATTCATTAGCTACCCGGTAGAAGTGGCCATGGCCAACCTGCCGGGTGTACGCGAAATTCGCTCCGTGTCG
Source organism: uncultured Bacteroidota bacterium (assembly GCA_913057235.1). GTDB lineage: Bacteria > Bacteroidota > Bacteroidia > Flavobacteriales > Schleiferiaceae > CAJXNI01. The sequence goes on along the minus strand of CAJXNI010000002.1, from coordinate 25,639 downwards.
CGCAGCGGCCTCTCAGCGGTAACCATAGTATTTGAGGAAGACATGGGTACCTATCTGCCGCGGCAGTTAGTGAATGAGAAGCTCACCACCTTGCAAGATAAAATTCCCAAAGGCTTTGGCCAACCTTTTATGGGCCCTATTTCAACGGGCTTGGGTGAAGTCTACCAGTATACCCTACACGTAGACTCAGCTTACCGCGATGCTTACAGTCCCACCGATTTACGGACTATTCAAGACTGGATTGTACGCAGGCAAATGGCCATGGTGGAGGGGGTGGTAGAGGTAAACTCTTTTGGTGGTTTTATAAAGCAATATGAGGTAGCAGTAAACCCCGATGAATTAGCCGCCCTTAACGTAAGCATGGCCGATATTTTCAAAGCTTTGGAAGTCAATAATGAAAATACCGGGGGCGCCTACATTGAAAAAAACCACATGGCCAACTACATTAGAGGTGAAGGCTTGGCGCGAAACCTCAATGACCTTGAAAATATTGTGGTGGCCAACCGCAATGGCCTGCCCATTTTGGTTAAAGATGTTGCTAAGGTGCAATACGGTAGTGCCATCCGCTACGGTGCCGTAACCGAAAATGGAGAAGGCGAAACGGTGGGCGGCCTGGTAATGATGCTGAAAGGGGCTAACTCTAATGATGTTATTACGGCCATAAAAAAGCGCATGGCTGAAATTCAAAAATCATTACCAGCCGGGGTGCATATTGAGCCCTATCTTGATCGCAGTGAGCTAATTGGGCGCACTACTTCCACTATTTCCAACAACCTGATTGAAGGCGCCTTAATTGTAATTTTTGTTTTAGTAATCTTGCTGGGCAATTGGCGCGGGGGCCTCATTGTAGCTTCCACAATTCCTTTGTCTCTGCTCTTTGCCTTTATTCTCATGCACGTTTTTGGGGTTTGGGCCAACCTTATGAGTTTAGGAGCCATTGACTTTGGAATTATTGTAGATGGCGCGGTAATTATTGTAGAAGGTACCGTATTTGGCATCACGCAGTATTTACGCAAGCACCAAACAGTACCTGCGTCTAAGCGCGATGAACTGGCCCAGAAATCTTCCTCAAAAATGATGCGTTCGGCCTTTTTTGGGCAGCTCATCATTCTCATTGTTTTTATCCCCATTTTAGGATTAGAAGGCATAGAAGGAAAAATGTTCCGGCCTATGGCCCTTACTTTTATGTTTGCCATGCTGGGGGTCATGCTCCTTTGCCTTACCTATGTCCCCATGATGTCGGCCTGGTTTTTACGGGTAAACCCCAGTACTAAAATCACCTGGGGCGATAAGCTTATAACCTGGCTAGAGCAGCGTTACCAGGGCATCCTGCAAAAGGCCTTTAACCTGCAGCGATGGGTACTAGCCGGTGCAGTAGCTATTCTGGCCTTAGCGGTTTTCACCTTTACCCGCCTGGGGGGCGAGTTTATCCCGCAGCTAGATGAAGGCACCATCGCCTTTCACACCATTTTACGTCCGGGCAGCGCCTTGAGTGAAGCCGTTAAAGCCACCACCAAGGTAGAGAGGAAACTGCTGGCTGAGTTTCCTGAAATCACCAAAGTGGTAAGCCGCACCGGTGTTTCAGAAGTACCCACTGATTTGATGCCGATGGACATGGCCGACTGTTTTATTACCCTAAAACCCGAAGATGAATGGACCAGCGCTGAAACAAAACCTGAGCTCATTGCCAAAATTAAGACCTCTTTAAATGAGATTACCGGTTTGCACTATGAGTTTACCCAGCCCATTGAAATGCGCTTTAACGAGTTAATGACCGGCATACGGGAGGACGTAGCCATTAAACTTTACGGAGAAGACCTTGAGGTTTTAAAAACCAAAGCCGAAGAGATCTCAGACCTAATTGCCGGTATTGAAGGCATAGGCGATAAACGCGTGGAAGCCACCAGTGGTTTGCCCCAGCTAACGGTGGAATATGACCGGGCCAGCCTGGCCCGCTTTGGGGTAAACGTAAATCAACTTAACCAACTTTTAAAAACGGCCTTTGCAGGCTCTAAGGCTGGGGTGGTTTTTGAAGGCGAAAAACGTTTTGATGTGGTGGTTCGGCTGCAAGAAGCGCAGCGCCAGGGTATGAAAGACGTGCAAAATCTTTTGGTTGAGCTACCCAATGGCCAGCAGGTGCCTTTGCACGAATTAGCCCATATCAGCTATGAACCCGGGCCCATGCAAATCAGTCGTGAAAACACCAACCGCAGAATTTACGTGGGCATAAACGTGCGTGGCCGCGATGTGCAAAGCCTGGTGCAGGAAATTCAGGAAACTTTAGATGAGAAATTGACTCTGCCTGCGGGCTATTACCTGCGTTACGGAGGAGCTTTTGAGAATTTAGAGCGTGCCACACAACGCCTACAGCTGTTGGTTCCTTTGGCCCTAGCCCTCATTTTTATCCTCATCTTTTTTGCTTTAAACTCACTAAAACAAACCCTCATGATTTACATTGCTATTCCCCTGGCGGCCATTGGCGGGGTTTTCTCGCTTTGGCTGCGCGATATGCCTTTTAGCATTTCGGCCGGGGTAGGATTTATTGTGCTGTTTGGGGTAGCTGTGCTTAATGGTTTGGTACTCATAAGCAGTTGGAATGAAATCAAGGCGCAAAACCCCGAGCTTAGCCTGCGTGAGCGCATCCAAAAAGGAGCTCAACGCAGAATCAGACCTATTTTGCTTACCGCCCTTACCGATATTTTAGGATTCTTGCCCATGGCCATTTCTACCTCGGCTGGGGCCGAAGTACAGCAACCGCTGGCCACGGTGGTTATTGGGGGCATGCTAAGCGCCACCTTTCTCACGCTTTTGGTATTACCCCTGCTCTACCGTTGGTTAGAGCAAAAAAGTCCGGTGCAGGTAAATCCTCAGGCCGTGGCCGTGTTAGCAATTGGGCTTTGGGCAATCCCTTTCGGGGATGTACAAGCTCAGGAGCAAACCACTGTTGAAGAAGCGATTAGTTTAAATCAGGCCGTTGAGCAAGCGCTTGAACGTTATCCGCGCATGCAAGCGTCCCGCTTGGAGATTGACCGACAGAAAGCCTTAAAGAAAACAGCCTGGAATTTTGGCAACACCACCATTTTTACCGCGGGCGAGGAAATTGCCGGCAACCAAGGTGTCTACACCCCTATTGGCATTAGCCAACAGAATGTACCCCTTTTTAACGTGGCGCCTACTCTGGCGGTAAAAAAACAACAGGTGGCTCTGGCCCAATCGGCCTTGAGCCTAAACCAACTGGAACTAAAATTGGAGGTGCAAAAAAGCTACAGCACCTTGTACGCAGCCCGGCAACGCTTTTTAAGCTACCAAAGCATGGATACGGCCTACCAGAATTTTGAGCGAGCTGCTCGCTTACGTTATGAAAACGAGGCCACCAGCAAACTGGAATACCTGGCCGCCCAAAATGCCGCTCGGCAATTAAAGATCAAGCGTAACCAAGCCTTTCAGGATTATCAAATGGCCTTGCAACGCTTTAACCTTTGGCTTATGAGCGATACGCTCTACACGGTTCCAGAAGACTGGCAGCCAAAGCTGGATTTTAATGCAGCGCCCACGGCCCAACCTAACGATCATCCAATTTTACAACAGGCACAGCAACAACAGCTCTTAACCGAACAAAAGTACCATCAACAACGCTGGCAGTACCTGCCTCAAGTCAATGTGCAATACGGTCCGCAAAGCATCAATGGCGAAAGTGGTTTTTACCAGTTTCAGGCGGGGTTAACCATTCCGCTGGTTTTTTCCAGTCAGCTAGGAAAAACCCAGGCTTTAAAAATTCAAAAGGCCCAGGCTCTGCAAAATGTAAAGGAGCAAGAAAATGAATGGCAGCTAAAGCTGGCCAACAGCCGCATCAACTTTGAAAAATGGCAACAAACCTGGCGCTTTTACCAGCAAGAAACGCTGGCTCTAGCCCGTGAGCAGCGGCAGGGCGCGCTTGTAGCCTTTGAAAACGGAGCCATTGACTACTTAGCCTTCATACAAAATACCCAAAATGCCATGCAGCTGGAACTAGAAGCGTGGCAAGCCTTTGAAAAATATCTTATTAGCTATTACCAATTACATTATTATTTAGATCCTACCCCATGAATACAAAACTGATAACTCTTGGCCTCTTGACGCTTTTGTTGGGAGCTTGCCAATCTGAAAACGTCCCTTCTGATGAAAAATCGGCTGAAAGCCAGTCGCAAGAGCACTCTAAAGAAGCTCAAGAAATGACCCTAGGTAAAGATGCCTTTAAAGACCTAGGTATAAAGGTGGGAGCCTTACCCCAAAAGGCCCTGAATAATTTAGTGCGTGCCAAAGGAATGCTCACAGTACCCCCGCAAAATAAAGCTACCGTTACCAGCGTACTGGGCGCCAACATTAGCGAAATTAAAGTGCTGGAAGGTGATCCGGTGGAAAAAGGCACCGTACTGGCCTATCTGGAACATCCTAACTTAATGCAGTTACAGAGCAATTATGTAAAGGCCTGGAATGAAGCGCAATTTTTAGCCAATGAGTATCAACGCCAGCAAAACTTGTACAAAGAAAAAGTAGGTTCTGGCAAGGAGTTAAAGCAAACCCAAAGCGCCTACCAAAGTGCTTTAGCGCAGGCCCAATCATTAGAAAGCCAATTACGCATGCTGCATTTGAATCCACAGCAATTACAGGAAGGGAAACTCTACCAGCGGGTGCCCTTAAAGTCGCCCATTGCGGGCTTTGTACAAAAAGTGAATGTGAAAACCGGGCAGTTTATAGAACCCCAAAGCGTCATTTGTGAAATATTAGATATTCATCACCTGCATGTAGACTTAATGGTTTATGAAAAAGATGTGCACCTCATTCAAATTGGTCAAAAAGTACGGGTACAATTGCGAGCCCACCCCGATAGCACCTACCTGGCGGAAATATTTGCGGTGGGAAAAAACATTGAAGAATCGCCCCGGGCGGTGCACATTCACGCAGAACTAAAAAGCCCAAAAAACTATTTGGTGGCAGGCATGTACGCCAGTGGAAGCATTATTACAGACACCAACCAGGTTGCGGCTCTACCGGCCGATGCTCTGGTGCAAGATAATGAAGGCTTCTTTGCTTTTACCATTGAAGAAGAATTTGAAAATGAATTTCACCTTAAAAAAGTACTGGTTAAGGCTGGGGAAGAAATAGATGGGTATCGACCCATTTACAATCCAGAAGTTTTCAGGAATTCAGAGCGCATAGTCTTAAACAATGCCTACTTCCTCTTTTCAGATATGGCTGAGGGAGAAGGCCATCATCATTAAGAAGCACTCGAGTGAAGCGCCAGAATACTAATGAACCGCAGCTTGGCCCGCTAAGCTCGCAGTTATTTAGGCCGCAAAATGATTAATGGTTAACTTGCCCTTAGTAAACAGGGACTATGAAAGCACTACGAATTTTACTTTTAGTAATAGGTCTGCTTGGCTTAGGCAGTGCGGTGCTGGGCCTATTTTTGGGCCAAGGTTTAACTGAACAAATTCTGCCAGTGGTGTGCGGTGCAAGTTTGATCTATGGCTACTTCTATTTTGGGCGCAAACCCAAAAAGGAGTCTTAATTCTTAGCCCTGATAAGAACTGGCTTGTTCAACTAAATCTAAAAAAGCAATGGGTAGTTTTTTAAGAGAGCTTTAAATTTATGGGCATGCAGTACTGAATCCTAACGGCCTTACCTTTTTGCATGCCGGGCGATGCTATTTTTAAAAGTTTTATAACCCGCATAGCTTCATTATCCATTTCTTTAGCCATCTTCCTAAACTTACGGGGCGCATTTTCGTATTTCGTTCCTGCTCCTTTCAGAACCTCTACATTGGAAATTGAACCATCCTTCTCTATGATGAAGTTTACATATATCTTAGCGCTAAGTCCGGCCTTACGAGCTTTTTTAGGGTACTGATAATTGGAGCTTACCATTTTTATCATGTGCTCACTAAAACAGGCCTGCTGAAGGGCTGTGGAGCTGTCAATGTAATGTTCGCACTCTGGTGAAAGCGGAATTTTCTCAACCAAATCAAATCGCAGATATTCTTTTTCTTGAATTGTGTTTTCAGTTTCCTCTATTTGTGCCCACACAGAAGAGTTGGTGACCCAGATAATTGCTACTAATAGGTTTTTCATCATTTAAATTTTGGTGGGCAAATGTACTGTTCAGGGTTTACAAATACACTTTGAGTACTATGAGTTTGTTCATTTTTCATCCTTTCGGGCAAAAGCCCAAAAAGCCAAGAGCCTATTTTTTGATGGGCCTTAAAACTATTTTAGCCCGCTTGGTTTTTTAAGGAATGAACAAAGAGTTAACACCCCGTGAAATAGACCGCATCATAGAAATGGCCTGGGAAGACCGCACCACCTTTGACGCCATTGAATTTCAGTTTGGTTTAAAAGAACAAGAAGTGATTGAACTGATGCGCAGGGAAATGAAAGCTAGTAGCTTTAAAATGTGGCGCAAACGCGTTCAAGGGCGCAGCACCAAGCACGCTCAAAAGCGCTCTGGCAATATCAAACGTTTTAAAAGCAATAACCAACGGAATATTGGTTAAGTCCTGCATTACAGTTTCAATACCCGAATAGTTTTAGGCCGAGATTGATTCCAAAAGGAAAGCCGCAGGTAGTAAACACCGTGAGCTAGGTTTTGCCAGTGAAATACTTGGAAACTATTGGGGGGCTTAAAATGCCCTTTATGTATTACCTGACCTTGCGCTGAAACAAGGGCCCACTGCCTTACGGGTTTTGATTGCAGATAGGCCCGGCCACCCCTTACAGGATTAGGGAAAAAAGAAATTTCCTGCGGCAGATCCTGCATCCATTTTAATTGCATGAAAGCATCTACGCGCTGCAAATCGCTATCGAGGCCCCATAGCAAATAAAAATCCCCACCGTCAGCCTGTACTAAACTCCCTCCTCTTCCAAAATTTTGCGGTAAGGTACCAATAACCTCTATTTTTTGGTTCAAGCCCGAATAGTACTGCATCTTCTTTAAAAACTCAGGACCTGTGGAAGAATCAGCGTAATAGCCGCCTCCCAGCAAAAAGCCATTGGCCAAAGCCGTACTGTAAAAATAGGCACCCTCCTGCTTTAGCTCAGCAGCGCTTTGCTCCCAGGTTTTAGTTTTAAAATTAAAATGCCATATATCCTTTAAAAAGTCAAGAGTGTTTGACTCTTCGTTTAAACCACCGGCTACCAGCCCCTCCTTCAGAGAGGCAACGCCCAGGCACTTGCCCCGCGGCTTGCCCCCAAAATCGGGTAACCTTAACCAACTATCCTTTTGAGGTTGATACTGCCAAAAGTCCTTGAAGTTCTGATCCCCATTAAAGCCCAAACCCAAGTAGCCGTAATTATCTTGACTGAAGCCTACCCCGGCCCATCTAGGCTCAAAAGGAGGAACTTGTAATGGTTTCCATTTCTGCGTATTAAAAGAGAAGCGCCAAAATTCATGCGTAGCATTTTCAGGCCGAGAGCCATTTGTACCCCCGTAGAGGTACAAGTTATCCCCAATTACAAAAAACCTTAGGTACTGTTGGGGTGAAAGCGGAGCGTCCGGCAAAGAGGTCCATTCTTGGGTTGTAAGGTCAAATTGCCACCAATCATTTTCATAAAAAAAGCCTTGGACCAGGCCAAAGCCACAGTACAAGGTATGATTGTGCACCACGGCAACGGCATCATCTCTTGCGGTACCCGGAAAAAAAGGTAAGTCACTGAAGTGAAGTTGACCGTAAACGGGAAAGTACAAGAACAGAAATAGTATGAAGCTATTTTTCACAGTTAACTAACGTAGTTTTCTAAAATGATTGTACCGTTACTAAAGGATTACTAACTTAGAATTTTGCAGCAAACTAGCATGACGGAAACGGAACTAGAACAAGAACAGCAACTTATAGACAAGGAGTTCAAGGCATTAATGCGCGGCATGAAGGATCGGATGGACGATGAAGACCGCGATTTGATTAAACGAGCCTTTCATTTAGCCAAAGATGCCCATGCAGAAGTAAGGCGTAAAAGTGGTGAACCCTACATTTTGCACCCCATTGCGGTAGCGCAAATAGTTTCTAAAGAAATTGGTTTGGGCCCAGCCTCTGTAGCCAGCGCGCTTATTCATGATGTGGTAGAAGATAGCGACTATACCCTTGAGGATATTGAGCGCCTTTTTGATGACCAAATTGCCCGCATTATTGATGGCCTCACCAAAATTAGCGGGGTTTTTGATTTAGACGTTTCGCTCCAGGCGGAAAACTTCCGCAAGATGTTGCTTACCATTTCAGATGATATCCGGGTAATTCTAATCAAGCTGGCCGACCGTTTGCACAACATGCGCACCATGGAGTCTATGCCGCAGCACAAGCAATTGAAAATTGCCTCTGAAACCCTTTACCTCTATGCACCACTGGCCCATAGGATTGGCCTTTTTAATATTAAAACAGAACTTGAAGACCTGAGCCTTAAGTATACTGAACCTGAGGTGTATAGAGACATTGTTCTCAAGCTTAAAACCAGCCAGGCCGGAGAGCTGAAATATCTCAAATCCTTTAGCCAGGTTTTGAATAAACACCTTAAGAAAGAAGGGCTTGATTTTACCATAAAGCAGCGCACCAAAAGCATTTACAGCATCCGCAAAAAAATGCTGAATCAAGGAGTGGGCTTTGATGAGATTTACGATAAATATGCCGTACGCATTATTATAAATGCTCCGCCAGAGCGCGAAAAGGCCGAGTGCTGGAAGGCTTATTCTGTGGTAACCGATCATTTTAGACCCAATACCGAGCGCTTGCGCGATTGGATATCGGCTCCTAAAGCCAATGGCTATGAGAGTTTGCACACCACGGTTATGGGACCCGATGGCCATTGGGTAGAGGTGCAAATACGCAGCGTGCGTATGGATGAAGTAGCGGAAAAAGGCTACGCAGCACACTGGAAATACAAAGAAGACGCCAGCGGGCAGAGTAAGCTAGACCGCTGGATAAGCCAGATTAGGGAAATGCTGGAGAATAATGACACCAGCGCTATTGACTTTGTAGATGAGTTTAAAATGAACCTCATTGCCGATGAAATTTTTGTGTTTACGCCACAAGGAGACATGAAGATTTTACCGGCAGGCTCCTCCCCGCTTGATTTTGCCTTTAACATTCATACCGATGTGGGCCTCACCACCTTGGGGGCTAAAGTTAACGGGCGCCTGGTACCCCTCAACTACCGTCTGCAGAGCGGTGATCAAATTGAAATTATTACTTCGCAAAAGCAAAAGCCCAAAGAAGAATGGCTGGGTTACGTGGTCTCTTCCAAGGCTCGCAATAACATAAAAAGCACGCTTAAAAGCGAGCACAAAGAGGTGGCTGAAGATGGAAAGGCTATTTTGGAGCGTAAACTGCGTTACATAAAAGTTAAGCCCAGCAAGAATCTCATTCAGGAGATGGTCAAATATTTTGGGCTTAAAAATAGCTCGGAACTCTACTACAAGCTGGGGCTGAAAATAATTGACAATCCGCAGATTAAGCAATTCATGCGCGATCAAAGCGGAGGCTTTTACAATTATTTGAAAAAGCGCATAGTAGGCCGCAGTAAAAAAAGCCAACAAAAAGCCCAGGATCGACCTGCAAAAACCAGTGAAAAGCGCTTTTTGGTGTTTGGCAACGATGAAGAAAAGCTGGATTACAAAATGGCCAAATGTTGCAACCCCATACCCGGTGATGATGTGTTTGGTTTTATTACCGCTACTGAGGGAATAAAGGTGCATCGTAAACACTGCCCCAATGCCGTGTATCTCAATTCAAACATGGCGCAACGCATTATGAAGGCCAAATGGATTAGTACAGAGCAAACACGCTACTCATCGGTTTTGGTGATAAAAGGCATAGATACCGTAGGCTTGGTGAATAAAGTGACTCAAATTATTTCTAATGATTTGAACGTAGATATCCGCAATATGAATATTGCCGGGGCTGAAGGTATTTTTGAGGGTATTATTACCGTGGTGGTTCAAGATAAACTGCATTTAGAAAAGATCATTGAAAAGCTCAAAAAAGTAGAAGGGGTAGATTCTGTAGAACGCAGATTTGCTGAGCGATAATTTGTAATTTCGCACTTTTGCGCACCCGCGATATGAATGAACAGGATTTTGAAAAAGTAAAAGTTGTTTTCACCGAGTATCTGGAGAAAAACAAGCAACGCAAAACGCCCGAGCGCTACGCCATACTCAAAGAAATTTATGAGCATGACGAGCACTTTGACATTGAAAGCCTGTACATTCTTATGAAAAATAAGAACTATCGCGTAAGCCGGGCTACCCTGTACAACACCATTGAATTGCTTTTAGACTCAAAGCTTGTACGCAAGCACCAGTTTGGTCAAAACCAATCGTATTACGAAAAATCTTTTTACAATAAGCAACATGATCACATTATACTCACTGACACCGGAGAGGTGCTGGAGTTTTGTGATCCGCGCCTACAGCAGGTGAAAGACACTGTAGCTGAAATTTTTGGCGTAAATATTAGCTCACATTCTCTTTATTTATACGGCACCCGTAAACCACAAGAGAACCAATCATCTGAATCATAATTTTTTACAACACCTATGAGTGTAGATGTACTTTTAGGCCTCCAATGGGGCGATGAAGGCAAAGGCAAAATTGTTGATGTTCTTACCCAAAACTATGATATCATTGCTCGATTTCAAGGAGGGCCCAATGCAGGCCACACCTTAGAATTTGACGGTGAAAAGCACGTGCTGCATACCATTCCCTCGGGCATATTTCATAAAACCAGCGCCAATGTAGTGGGCAATGGGGTGGTGATAGACCCGGTTATTTTTAAAAAAGAAGTAGAAAACCTACTAACTCATAAGGTAGATGTAAAGCAGTCACTTTTAATATCGCGCAAAGCGCACTTAATACTGCCCACTCACCGCCTGCTTGATGCCGCCAGTGAAAAGGCCAAAGGCAAAGATAAAATTGGCTCAACCCTTAAGGGTATTGGCCCCACCTACATGGACAAAACGGGCCGCAATGGTTTACGGGTAGGCGATATTGAGCTGGAAAGCTTTTATGAACGCTATCAAATGCTCAGAAAAAAGCATGAGCAGCTCTTGAGCCACTATGATTTTGCGTATCAGCAAGATCTGCAAACCATGGAAAGTGAGTGGATGGAAGCCATCGCCTATTTAAAAGAGCTGACTTTAATTGATTCTGAGCATTTTATTCACGAAGCTCTACGCGCGCAAAAAACTATACTGGCCGAGGGCGCCCAGGGATCACTGCTGGATGTAGATTTTGGTAGCTACCCCTTTGTAACCTCCAGCACTACTACTTGCGCAGGGAGCTGTACCGGTTTAGGAGTAGCTCCCACTAAAATTAAGCGCGTATTTGGCATTTTTAAAGCCTACTGCACCCGTGTAGGCAGTGGCCCCTTCCCTACTGAAATAGATGACGAATATGGCCGCGGCATGCAAGATAAGGGACATGAATACGGAAGCACCACTGGCCGGCCGCGCAGATGCGGTTGGCTAGATTTACCCGCTTTAAAATACGCTATTGAAATAAACGGGGTTACCGACTTAATTATGATGAAGGGAGATGTACTCTCCGGCTTTGACCAATTAAAAGTTTGCACCGGCTACACTTACCGTGGCACGCAAATTGACCACCTGCCCTACAGCACAGAAGAAGGAGAACTTCAGCCAGTTTACACCGAGCTAGAAGGCTGGCAAGAAGACCTTACCCTGCTTAACTCCCTTGAAAACGCGCCTGATGCCTTTAAAAAATACATACAGTTTGTGGAGGAAGAAACGGGGGTACCGGTTAGTATTGTTTCGGTGGGGCCCGATAGAGCCCAAACCATTGAACTACGTTCTGTTACCCGTGGCTAAAGTAGCCTGGCTGCTTCTGGCGTTCATCTTTAGCCTTTCCACTTACGCTCAGGCCAATACCCTTGCGCAAACCAAGCGGAAAAAAATTACCATTCAACAGGCCGATAAGGGTTTTTATAACAAAGGAAGCGATAGAAACCGCCTGATTGGAAATGTGGTTTTTGAACACGAGGGAGCCATCATGTACTGCGATTCGGCCTGGCTTTACGGGAGCGAAAACCGCATTGAAGCCTTTCAAAATGTGCGCATCAACCAAGGTGACACGCTTAACCTTTGGGGCGATTACCTGGAGTACTCGGGTAACACCCGCAAGGCTTTGGTAACCGGTGAAGAAGTGAAACTCAAAGACACGGAGATGACCCTAATTACCGATCGGCTTAATTATGACCGAAACCTAAGCCTGGCCTTTTACACGACTGGTGGCCGCATTACCAATGCTGAAAATATTCTGGTGAGCCAACGCGGCTATTATAACAGCGGAAATAAAGTTTTTAATTTCAAGGACAGCGTGCGCCTAACCAACCCAGATTACAAAATTGCCTGTGACACGCTGGATTACAACAGTGAAAGCCGCATCGCCTATTTCTTAGGGCCTACCACCATTACCAGTGATAGCAGTTTTATCTATTGTGAAAACGGTCTTTACAACACCGTGGCAGACGTGGCTCAATTTGAAAAAAATGCCAAGGTGTACGATGGAGACACTTACCTAACAGGGGACAGTATTTATTACGAAAAGCTAAACGAATACGGAGAAGCCTACGGCAACGTGCTTATTCATGATACCGTAGAAAATTACACCATAACGGGCGGCTATGGAGAATACAGCGGCACTTCAGATAGCGCCTTCGTTACTCAGGAACCACTATACAGTATTGTAGATAAAGAAAATGACACCTTACATGTGCATGGAGATACCCTTTACAGCGTGAAATACCTAGATACCTTACTGCAGACCCAACGGCTGGTTAAAATCTATTACGATGTGAAATTCTACAAAAGCCGCGTACAAGGAAAATGCGACTCGCTAACCTATAACAGCAGAGACTCCACTTTTAAAATGTATGAAAAGCCTGTCATTTGGGACGACAGCACCCAAATTACCGGTGACACCATTTACATGCTGACCAAAAACAATAAGCCCGATACCCTTAAGGTATTTGAAAATGCCTTTATGCTGGTGCAGGTGGATAGCACCAAAGACAATCAGGTTAGCGGTAAACGTCTTTTAGGAAAATTTAATAAAGATGAACTGCGCACTGTATACGTAAACGGCAATGGCCAAACCATTTACTACCCCAAAGAAGAAGATGGAGATTTTATTGGCATGAACCGCAGCGTAAGTGCCAACTTGAGAATTGACTTGTCAGATGGGGAGGTAAAGCGAATTGTATTTCTAAAAAAGCCCGAAGGTAAATTACATCCTATGGGGCAAATAGCAGCTGATCAACGCAAACTAGAGGGGTATTTTCTTCGTTTTACGGAAAGACCTAAAAACAAACAAGAGCTATTTATACCCAGCAAAAAATAAAAATTATTCTACTAATTGGCTTTTTACCGATTCTCCTATGTCCGTTTACTGCATCGGCACAAGCCAAATGGTACGGTTTAGGTTCTTATGAGTTCTTTAGACTAGACGAAGTACATGAGCCAATTAATTTATATAAGCCCGACTACAGCTTAATTGAGGCGGCTATTTTTCACGCCACCAATTTGGCTCGTGAAGGCTACGGACTGGAACACTTTGAAGCCAGTAAAGAACTCTGGGCAGCCGCTCAGAGCCATTCTAAAAACATGAAACGCTTTGACTTTTTCAGTCACACAAGTAAGCGAAGATCGGCTTTAAAAACTCCCGCACTGCGCGTAAAACGCCACGGTGGTAATTTCAGGGCTATTGCTGAAAATATTGCCGAGACAGGCGTATACCATCTTTTTGGTGATGGTGAGGCTTACATCAATGAAAGCGGAAAACTCGTTGATGCCAATGGAGAACCCCTTCCGGTGAAAACCTACGGAGAATTGGCACAAATTGTGGTAGGCAAGTGGATGGACTCAAAAGGGCACCGCAAAAATATATTGGGTAATTACAGCCATTTAGGTTGTGGAGTTTCTGTAATTTTCAATGCAGAAAAAGGAGAAATTCCCAAACTACTGGTCACTCAAAATTTTGGTGCCCGCTAGAAAAACTTAAAGAATGAGAAAAGTTGTAGGGGTATTTTTAAGCCTGGCCTTCTTTACTATCTCCGCGCAAGAGGTGCGGTTTGTAGAAGCTGAAACTTTAGAAGAATACCAAACGGTTTTAAAAGTTAGCCGAGAAAAAGATCATTTGTTGTTTGTAGCCCTGCATGATGGTGGCAACGCCTTCCGCTCCATGTTTGAAGCCAACGTTTTTAAAGATCCCAACTTGGTAAAGTCTTTTGAAAACTTTACCGCTATTGCCATTGATGTGCGCGATGAAATGGGGGCACGTTGGGTCTCTTTGTTTCCACCCGATAGTTTGCCCACCTTTTATTTTCTAAATCAAGAAGAGTTTTTACTTACCAAACTTGAAGGTTTTCAAAATTCTGAAAAACTGCGCGAACAAGCCTTTTACGCAGAGCAACATAAAAATAGATACGATGCTCTTTTAGATCTTTACAACAAGAACCAACTAAACCAAGCACAGTGGCTGGAAATAATTGATTTGTACAGCTTAAACTTTAGTTTCCCCCAAACGGCAAAGCTGGTTTTAGAATATTTAAACAGTCTAAATGAAAACCAGCTAATGCAAAAACCCATGGCGCAGCTACTCACCACCTACGGGGTTTCGCTAGAAACCAAATACCCCAACTTCATTAAAAACCATGAACAGGAACTCAAAAAGGTACTTCCCCAGTTTAGTTACAAGGAATACTATCAAACAGCCTACAGCTATAATTTAGATTTGGCCATTGTTAATGCAGACACAATGCTTTTGGAAAAAATAGCTCAAGAGCTAATTCCCTCTTTTCCGGGCTCTGCGGCCGATCAAAAAGAACAGCAATCTGCCGCTTACAAATTGTTTGCTGAAGAAACAGAGCTATTCCAATATTGGCAAAAAGGCGCCTTGTTAAAGGCCGGAAGCATGGCCAAAAATTCAGAAGCCGCTCAATACCTGTTTGACGAAGGCTTTAACCTAGCAGACACCTACAATGATTCAACTGCTTTAGTTGCAGCCAATCACTTAGCTACTGAGTCACTGGCCAAAGAAGAAACCTACAAGGCAAAAATGTTGCAAGCCTACACTACCTACCTGCTCAAAAACTATGATTTAGCGCTCACACAGGTACGCAAAGCCATGGCGCTAAGCAGCAATTCTAAGGAAGTAAGGCAGGCCTCCAGCCTTATGAAGATGATTGAAAAAGCCGATGAATAACTACTTGATTTCTTTAACCTGAATTTTATGAGTTTCTCATTCAAGACGCTAAGCCTAATAGGTCTGTTTGTAATCTTAATCAGCAATAGCCAAGCCCAACTTAATTTTAGTGTACACAACCCGGACTTACCCTAAATAGCGCCCATTTTGGTTACGTAATCAATGAAATTTGGTTACCCTATTTAGGCATTCAGCACTATAATTTGAATACCACCCTGGAAACCACTGGAGAGCGCTTTAATTTTGACTCTGGAGTTATCGAAAACTTTAACCGCACTACTGAAACAAGCGTAAGCGTTCTTATTCCTACCCTTGGCCTCAAGTATTTCTTTTACCAGGCAAAACCCTTAAAGGCCTACGGTAATGCAAACCTATACCCTTTGGTAACTCTGCCACTGAAAATCAAAACAGAGACCCCATAAAAGAGGCTCTGGAAGAAGTAAGCTTAAGGGGCGGTGAAATTGGTTTTGGTACGGAATATTTCTTTGCACCCAGTTTTAGCATTGGCGGTGAGTTTGGCCTACGCTGGATTCATTTTAATCAAAACACCACCTACACCAATGATGTGGTTTTTGACCCTAATACCGGCAACCAACAAGAGTTAGAAGCTACCGATGACCTTTCCATTAGCTTAAACCCTACCTACGCCCGGCTGAGCCTTAACTTTTACTTTCAGTAGGCTCTAAGGCAGAAGCCCCTTGGTATTGTAAAAAACCCATAGCGATTAAAAATTGACCAACTCCGTATAAAAACATTACCGCTAAGGATGCATACAAGCTTTCGTGCACAAATGCATTAATGGCTAAGACTAAATCTGAAGCAAGGAATAGAGCCATCCCCAAGAGGGGGTAAAATTTAAGATTCCCTACCCAAAAATTATAAATAGCCATTGCCAAATGACTTAAAAGTAAAAAAGCATAGGCCAATGCGTATACTTTTATTTGGGGCGGCAATGGCAAATAATAGGCCGTAAGAAACCAAGATACCAAAGTTACTAATAGCACCATGGCTATTTTTGAATATTGCCAGTGGGCGCCCTTTACGCTCCAGTGAACACCTAGGAAAAAAACATGGGCCGCAGCAAACGCAGCAAGCCCCAATAGAAAAAAAGTAGAAGATTCTCCCAGTAAAAAAAGATCTCCCAGCCAGGAAAAGCCAAAAGCCAAAAGCAACATGTTTTTAAAGGTTTGCAAACGGGCTTGTGGATGCTGCGCATAAAAAGTCAAAAGGCTAAAAAGCAATAATCCCTTACTAAGAATGTGCAGCACGCCTTCATCTTGTTTAAAAATGGTTACCAAATGCAGTAAAAGGATGGCAAAATAAATCTTAGCAAAGTCTTTAAGCTGCATTTACATTTTATCTTTTTGTTTAAGGTAAATAGTATAAGCCTTTCCCATTTTTTTATTGAGGTGCTCTACCCTATTTTCATGGCTGGGGTGCGTAGATAGAAACTCTGGTGGTTGTTGGCCTCCAGAGCGTGCTTTCATACGCTCCCAAAACCTGGGGGCTTCTTTTGGATCATAGCCGGCTTGTGCCATAAAGATTAAGCCCAGTTCATCGGCTTCTCTTTCATGCAAACGGCTAAAAGGAAGCGTAGCAGCAAGGCTGCTGCCAATGCCATAGGCTGTGTTAAACAGAGCCTGTGTTTCTGCGGGCTTATCACGCAAAGCTACGGCCAGCATCACGCCTCCTGCCTGTTGCACCATGGCCTGGCTCATTCGCTCATTACCATGCCGGGCAATGGCGTGCGCTATTTCGTGCCCCATAACCACGGCCACACCCACTTCCGTTTCGCAAATGGGCATAATACCGGTGTAAAAGGCCACTTTGCCACCAGGCATGCACCAGGCGTTTACGGCATCATCTTGTAATAAATTAAATTCCCAATTAAAATCTTTCACCAAATCTGCCTGATTTTTACTGCGTAGATACTCCTCGGCCGCTAGAGCCAGACGCTGCCCTACTTTTTTAACGCGCTGGCTCTCAGCTGTGCCAGTTACTACTTTACTCTGTTGCAAGGCCTTTTGGTATTGGGTAAGACTCATGGCTTGTAATTGCTGGCCATCCATAAGGTTGAGCTGTTTACGGCCCGTAATGGGTACGGAACCACAGGCCCAAAAGAAAAATACAAATGCTAAAACCGGTAGCTTTTTCATGGTGCTATTAAAATTATGTGACTATATGTCTGTTGTTTTGTAAAATAGATGCCACTTTGGCATCCCGCAACTGTATTCAGAGTCAAAATTAGCGATGGTACGGCAATTGACTACAGAAAATTCAAACAATAAAAATAAATTACTATGACACTGATAAAAAGAAATCACAACGCGACAGGTTTAGATCAATTATTTGACAATTTCTTTAGGGATGAACCCATTCATTGGATGAATCGCTTTAGAGGTAATAGCCCAGCTGTAAACATCTCTGAAAATGATGATGCTTATCAAATCGCGGTAAACGCACCGGGCTTTGCTAAAAATGATTTTAAAATTGAGATGAACCAGAATGTGCTTACCATTAACGCTGAGCTAGAAGAGCAGAAAGAGCACCATGAAACGCATTACAATATGCAAGAGTTTCATACGTCCAGCTTCAGCCGCAGCTTTAATTTACCCGAAGGCAAGGTAGACGAAGCTAAGGTAAAAGCCAGTTATAATGCCGGTATTTTAAAAATTGCTTTACCTAAGCGCGAAGAGCACAAACCCGCTCCGAGCCGCTTGATTGACGTGAAGTAATCTGATTAAAACAACCTTTTAAAGCCTCGTTCCTTTAGGGCGCGGGGCTTTTTTAATCCTCAATAATTTTGAGCTGTACCACCTCAATTTTGGCATTACTTACTTGCTCAACTTTTAACAAGTAATTTCCCAGAGCCAGCTCCTCCCCTTTTTCCGGTATGCTTTCAAGATGGTTAATTACCAGGCCTCCTAAGGTGGAATAATTCTCACTCTCGGGAAGCTCTAAGTTCCACTTATCATTCAATTGATCGATTTCCTGACGGGCAGAAAACAGAAACAAGTCAACGGCCAGCTTTTTCTCCAAAAGCTCTTCGGTATCATGCTCGTCATCAATTTCGCCAAAAAGTTCTTCAACTACATCTTCCATGGTTACCAGTCCAGAGGTGCCGCCAAATTCATCTAGCACCACCACCATGCTGCGCCTTTCTTTAATTAAAAGATTTAAAATTTCATTGGCCGCCATGCTTTCTGGAATAAAGCCCACCGGCCTTAAAATCTCACGTATTTGTTTGGGCTGCTTAAATAACTCAAAGCTGTGTACGTAGCCGATAATATTGTCAATAGACTCCTTGTAGATCAAAATTTTCGAAAGACTGGAGTCGATGAATTCGGTTCGTAGTTCTGCAACGGTGCTATTTACGTCCATGGCTACCACTTCTGTGCGGGGTACCATAAACTCGCGTGCCTTCACATCACCAAACTCCAGGGCATTGCGGAAAATTTGAATTTCGTGGTCTACTTCTTCATCCTGGTCAATGGTATCGGTTCGTTCACGGATGTAGTTGTCTAAATCTACTTTGTTGAAAGCCTTTTGCTCCTCGTCTTCTTTCGCCTTTAGGATGTACTTCATCACAAAATTACTTACGCCAATCATGAGACTTACTACCGGAAAAAATAAGAAATAGAAAAGACCGCTAGGCAAAGCAAAAACCTCTAAGAGTCTATTGCTATGCGAATTAAAGATGGCCTTAGGTAAAAATTCGGCAAAGACCAAAATGAGGAGGGTAGATAAAACCGTATTATAAAGCAATAACAGATAAGGGTTGTCAACCGAAATAAAAGGAGCTAGTACCTGAGGCATAAATATGCCGTAAATCACCAGCGCGATATTATTGCCCACCAGCATGGCGGCAATAAATCGGGAGGGGTTCTGTACTAAATAGCTAATGATCTGGTAGGCAAAATTCCCTTTCTTGTTTTCAACCTCAATGTGAAATTTATTGGCGCTTACAAAGGCTATTTCAATACCTGAAAAAAAGGCTGAAAAAAGCACCGTAGCCGCAATAATGATTAAAATTTCCAATCCTATTTAGTTTGTGTTATTGTGAGTATCCTGCTCCTTTTTACGTTTTTCATAGCGGAGGCGGTATCTTCTCCTAAAGAAAAACATAAAAATGGCAAAAACCATAAACCCCAGAAAGTACCATTTTTTGTCGCCTGGCTGGTTCCAGAGGTTTACCACCTCAAAGGCTGAAATAACGGCCATTACAATCCAGGTTATTTCCACCACTTTAAGCATTCTAAGCATTGTCTTCTATATTTATAGTTCCGGTAACCTTTGAAATTTCGTATTCGTTAAAATCCTGATCGGCTTTAAAGCCCTCTCCCATTATCACCTGCTGGGGAGTGGTAATTTTCACAAACTCATCTGAGTAGATGATTTCTTTGCGACTGTCCCAAAAAAGCTTTTCGGTATTTAATTGCTCTCCTTTCACGTTAATTACCACCACGTCTCCCCTAGCTTCCCAAAGGCTTTTATTCACTAGCTGCAAAGCATATTCAGCGGTTAGGCTACTGTTTTGGTTGCCAAAATCGTCATAAAAAGTTACCTCAATGCCTTGCGGAAACTCCCTTTGTGGTTGCTCTAAGTTAGGATAGTTTTCGGCTAGTGGTGCCTGCAGTTGCATTTTTTTTAAGGTGCTATCGGTGTAAACCACCTCCAAATCTTTTTGCACTTCGGTGGGTATACGCTCATCCTGTGTAAGGAGCCGTACCTGCTCTACCTCGTTCTCACAGGCAAAGCATAAAAAAAGCATTGCCAGCAAGCCAGCAATGCCTTTAAATAATTTAGAATACCTGAACATTAATACGTGACCGTGATGGTCTCATTAATCCAGCAGCCAATGGTATATTTCTCACCTTCTATGTGGCCCAGTTGGAAGATCACACTCTTAGCCGGTAGTTGTTTTTTATAGCTACTTATAAGACGAGAAGCCTTAGCACTTACACTGCCATCAATACTACGGGCATACTCTAACTTATTAATAGCGGCCCAGTACACAGCTTTTTTCTCAAATACGTTGCTACCGCAGGTACCATCTGCCGCAGCATAGGCCTGAGCTATAACTACGTAAGGAGTTCCCCAGCCCTTGCGCAGCTGAGCGGCTTTCAAGGCTGCACTTTTAGCACTGGCATAGCTTCCCAGTGCTAAATTGGCCCTGGCTAATTTCAAATAATCATTGGCTCTTTTCAGCGGATCTATTTCAAATTCAATGGCTTCCTTAATGTAGTCTACCGCTTTTGAATAGTTGCGGTCACGAGCCGCCATAATATACATGGCTCTTGCCGATGGGGCTGAAGGTTGCAATTTATAAAGAGCGTCTGATATTTTAAAGTAGATGGGGTTATCGGTACAATCTTCCATCTCTCCCTCTTTGTTTTCACGCTCTTTCTGAAGCATTTTCACCGCTCTCTTCAACCAAAGGGTATCGGTTTGATTTGCCTGAAAAGTTTCTTCATTATAGATTGAAGATAATTTATCGCAAGTAGCAATGGGCGCTAAAATCTTTTCAATGTTTGACTCTACTTTGGTGTAACGCTCCAGTTCCCTTTCGGCCTTAGCTAATTTAGCCTTGGTTTTAGCATCCAGCTCTACTGCGTTAGAATCTCGCTCATAGCTAATGTTGGCAATAGTAGTGTTTAAAGCATTGTTATTCACCTCTATACCCTCCATTACCACGTTGTAAGCAGTAAAAACGTCCTCTAGTGAGAAGGCATCATCGTTAAACAAGCGAGCGGCTGTTATAAAATAAGAGTTGTAGAAGGCGGCACTTTGCTCGGGTCCTTCCATTTCCAAGGCCTTTTTAAATAGCTTGTAAGCCGCCATGGAACTATCGGGGAAATGTTGAGCCATATCCAGAGCCTTACGCTGATAGACATAACCTTCCTGACCAGGATAGTACTTATTACGATTGTCATAAACCTCTAGAAGCAACTCCTTGTATTCCTGCTCGGCAGAATCTTGTCCTGCCTTAGCCGCTTCCTTGAGTTTAGCTTCTACAATGTAAGGGCCATAAATAAAATTAAATTTTTTGGTGCCTGGGCAATTTTCATACACATACTTCCAGCCGTCCCACGCTTCTAGCCATTGCTTCTTTTTAGCTAGCTCATAATAGATGTAAAGATTCTCTCTACACTTTACGCTGTCTTCTCCGTAATCTTGAGCTTGGCCCACAGCCGAAGCGAAAACAGCAATTAAAAGGGTTAAAACAGTTTTCTTCATTTTTACGCGATTCAAATTATCTATACTTATAATCAATAAACCATTTATCGTTCAAGGTGATGCCTATGTATATATTTAGATACTCTTCTTGAATAAGGTTGTTTTGTAATGTTCCTCTGCGGCCTAAACGAGCACCGATGTTTAAGGTAGAAATCTTCACCTCACCTGGTGCAGGGCTTTTTTGTCGGATAGGTAGTCCTAAACCAAAAGTAATGCCATAGTCTGTAAGTTGCATGCCTGCTAGGCTCAGCGGAGTGTTTTCATAGTAGGCCCCAAAGCGGTATTCAATGTTGTTAAAATATCCAGGACTGCGTTCTAATCTAGAAAAAGTGTAACGTGGCATAAAAAATCCCCCTAACTGTAACGTGTAACCATCCACTAAAGGGGCGGCTCCTTGTGCATCTCTAAACTGTGAGCCTGCATAGTTTTCAAAATCAAAATTTAGGGCCCAGGCGGGATTTAACAAGTTGGGGTGATTTTTCCCGAAACTAAAACCAGCTCTGAATTCACTGGGGAGCGTTAGGGTGCCCTGTTGAGTAACCCCACCTTTTAAAGTGTCTACAGGCTGGTTGCCTTCTAAAGTGTATTGATACTGATTAAAATCCGCATTAAGATTGCTGGAATTGGCAAGACTAAGGCCCACCCCTATAAATGAATTATTACTTAAATGGTAGGTGTATTGCGCACCGTACTCCAATAATATACCACTTACATTGGTTTCAATAGAACTGCGGGTATCTAAAAAGGTGTTATCGTCAAAATCTACACGGGCACTTTCTGAGAGGGGGCCAAATAAGTACGAAAAATTCACGCCCAAAGAAAACCCTTCTGCCAGCTTAAAAGAGTTGCCCCAAAAAACGCGGTTTATCCCTCCTTCTCCGGTAAAATTGTCATTAATTACCACATTGGTATCGGCAGCAAGCCTACGTTGGGTATTTATATTGTAACCTTTAAATGAATAGGGTTTTAAACCCGCAGCGGTGCCCCACCAATCAGTTAGCGGAATTCCAAAGGTCAAAAATCTGAAGCCGCTGGTGTTGTTACTTATGTTGAAAGGTGGGTCTGCTTGTTGCTGTTGCAAGAGTGAAAATTCCATGCCGGCCTCAAAGGTGGTTAAGCGCAGATTGTGATACGAGGCCGGATTGGTAATATCTACATTTAAGGGTGTTGCAAGCCCCATAGAAGCGCTACCCATACCCAGAGATCTGGTAAAAGTTTGGGGTAATAAGTCGCCTACAGCAAAACGCGAATAGGGAGATACGGAAGTTACCTGAGCCGAAAGGGTGAAGGTGAAAAGTACCGAGAGTAAAAAGATAATCCCAATTGGGCGCTTAAGCATTGTACTCGAGTATATAATTGAGTCCTTTGAGTAAAAAATTTGGTCGTGCAAAGATGCCATTTTTTGTGAAGTGGGCAAACCTGTTTACGTCTCCTCCGGTGAGCACTACCACTAGGTTTTCATAACGCTCTTTGTACCTTTCTATTGTCATTTCCACCTCGGCTGTAAAGCCTAATACCACCCCACTATGCAGGCTGTTTTGGGTACTGTTGCCAATAAGATCTATGGCTGTATTTGGTGCGCTTAACCGCGGAAGGTTGGCAGTGTGCTCATGCAAGGCTTGGTAGCGCATAGCCAGCCCGGGAGCAATGGCCCCGCCCAGGTACTCCCCTGCCTCAGTAACTAGATCATAGGTAATGCAGGTGCCGGCATCTACTACCAAAACGGGTTTCCCTTTATACTCTTTGCAGGCGGCTACGGCAAGAGCGCGTCTGTCGTTCCCCAAGGTTTGGGGCGTTTTGTAACGCAGTTTAAGTGGCAAGGGGGTCTCGGGCGAAAGCCACACCGTACTTTTAGGTAAAGCCAAGGACTCCAAATTCCAGGAGCCCACGTTTGAAAGCAAGGCGCGGTCATTTTCTTGGAGCGGCCATTTTTTTTTAAGCTCTGCCAAGTCATTAACCAAATAGGAGTGAAGTAATTTATTGCGCTCAAAATGAGCTACTTTTATTCGGGTATTACCGGCATCTAGAACAACGTTCATTTAAAGGCTCCTTCTTTTTTGGTTGATAAAGGTGATTAAAAATTTTGCTCAAATGTAAAATGTTTTACATTTGCGCCCCGCTAAGGAAATAAGGCGATTTTATTCTTAAAATTTTGCCAAACGTTTCCTAGAAGGTGCCATAGCTCAGTTGGTAGAGCAAAGGACTGAAAATCCTTGTGTCGCTGGTTCGATTCCAGCTGGCACCACTTTTACGAATTGCAAATGAATGCAAAAGCCTGTAAAACAATCTTTTACAGGCTTTTTTTTGAGGTGCACTTTTGCAAAAAAGTGCACCTGGATGCATTCTTTAGGTGCACTTTCAGGTGCACCTTTTAACCGTTTCTGGTTGTCTCTTTTGCATTGGTTTGCTGGGTTTTGCATTTGGAACAAAACTTATTGTTTCACGAAATTTACTGGAAATGCTAAACCTTATGATTAACCCAGATTTCAACTACTATTTCTATTTAAGAAAGAGTAAATCTACCAACCCCGAAAGGGTCCCTATTTATTTAAGGGTCAGCCACCTAGGTCATCGAAAAGATAAGTCCACGGGACTTTTTACAGCTGAAAAGCACTGGGAACCCGAACACTTTTTGGTAAAAAAAACAGACCCAAATGCTCGGAAGATCAATAAGGTTCTAGAAAAAACAAAAAACGAACTAAACGAAGCTCTAATTATTCTTACTCGCAACAAAGAGTACTTCAGTCTTGATGACCTTTGGGCCTATATAGAAGGAGAAAGAGAGGTAACATTCCTAATGCCTTATTTTGAAAAAGTAATTGCGCAGAATAACGAAAGAATTGGCCACTCCCTCTCACCCAATACGCAAAAAGTATATAAGAGCACATTCATGCATCTGCAAGGATTTCTAAAAAAGGTAATCAAACGCAGTGATGTGCCACTAAGAACCGTAAACGTTAGGTTTATTGAGGACTTTAAGCTGTATCTTCTGAAGAGATGTAATCTAAACACCTCCAATAAATACCTAAAAACCTTAAAAGCAGTATTAAACCATGGCTTGAATGACGAAATTATTCAGCGGAATCCATTTGATCGCATTACGCTTAAAGCTGGGGAGTACGACCGGACCTTTTTGGATGAAACTGAACTCAGAGCGATTCAAAACTTTAGACCCGAAAACAATAGATTACTGCTTGCCAAGGAGTTTTTTATAGTCTCTGCCTTTACCGGTCTTCACTACAGTGACATTGTAGCTCTCGATCAAGGAAGCCTGTCGGAAAACGATGGAAAGCTTTTTATTAAAGGAAAGCGCGCCAAGAATGGAGAGTCTTTTTTAGTTCCCATCTTTAACCCGGTAAAACGTATACTTGAGAGGCACCGTGATTTCTCAACTAGTAACAAGCTATTTACATTTTACTCAAATTCCAAGACCAATCAACATCTAAAGACCATTGCTAAACTGTGCAATATTTCCAAGCGTCTCACATGTAAGGTGGGTCGACACACTTTTGCAACCACGGTAACCTTGCAAAATAACGTCCCCATAGAATCGGTAAGCAAAATGATGGGGCATACCAAAATCAGCACTACACAGATATACGCTAGGGTGTTGGAAAAGAAAGTTAGTAAGGATATGGAGGCGGTTATGAATATGTATGGCTAGAAAGCAACTCTTGCGGCCTCTTCACAATTATTATAAAACCTATTTTGTGGTAAGCACTTGTCTATCTTCCTTCTAGTGGCCACATCTTCTTGGATACTTTCCCTCTATGTGTAAGATCCAGCCGAGGCGCTCCCAGCCTTCTACCAGGGAGGGCACCACGTTTTTTTGGGCATTGAGATAAGTATCGGCCGCCCAGGCGAATTGGGCACCCGGCATGTCCCAAACAATATCCTGCCAGCGCTCGGCCAGCACATCAGTAGTCTTGCCTCCGGCCCGACCGCCAATGAAATAGAGGTTTTTAGGGGCCATCATGAGCACGAGCTGCTTGACCCAGTTGGCCAGCTGCAGATCGGCATTGGGGATTTGGGGATTTTGGGGCATGGCTAACTTTTGGCGTCTAAGTTGAGGATGGCGGGCGCTACCCCGGCTTCGGCCAGGATGCGCTGGCGGTCTGACTCGGGCACATCGTAATTATCAATGAGGCGGGCCAGCTCT
>CAJXNI010000001.1 GCA_913057235.1 uncultured Bacteroidota bacterium | reverse complement strand
GCAGCAATATTTTTTCTGGGCGGGAGCTTTGCCCGCCCTGGCTATAGCCCTGATTTTTTATTTCAATCAGTTTAAATTTTGGTTTTACCTGCCCTTACTGCCTTTTTTAATCTTGGTAGCTTATTGGGTGTACCGCTACAGCCAAACCGTGCAGCTTAAAGTAAACCAAAGGGTAGTAGAAATTAAGAAAGGCTGGATATTCCCATCGCACGTAAGTGTACAGCATTACAAACTTCAAAATATAGCTTTGAAGCAGTCTATTTTTCAAAAGCGTAAAAATTTAGCCACTTTGGTACTGTACACCGCGGCTGGATATGAAGTTATGCCCCATTTGCCGTATGGCGTGGCCCAAACCCTTTACCATTACCTGCTTTTTAAAATTGAAAGCACCAATGAGAGTTGGATGTAGGCAGCTACCCCTCAACCAATGCTTGAAACCCTCAGCTGGCTTGGAAATAGCCTTTTATCCTGCTTAAGAAACCTTAATTTTGCCGGCAAATTTGAAACATGGCGCAAAATAAATGGGTGGCAGCAGCCCGCCTAAGAACGCTGCCCCTGGCATTTTCCAGTATTATATTAGGTACCTGCCTGGCGGCTGCCAACGGCCATTACAACTGGCTAACTTTTGTACTCTGCTTAACCACCACATTGTTTTATCAAATTCTCTCTAACTATGCCAATGACTATGGCGATGGCATTAGGGGTACCGATGCCGAACGCACAGGTGAACAGCGTGCGGTTGCCACGGGGGCTATTTCAGCAGGCCAAATGAAACGGGCAGTGATTTTAATGTCTCTACTCTCTTTTCTATCTGGAACAGTACTTAGTTTTTACGCCACGCGCGATTTACCTCTATGGGTTTCGGCTGGCTTTGCAGCCTTGGGCTTGCTGGCTATTTTGGCGGCCATAACCTATACTGTGGGTCGCAGGGCCTACGGCTACAGCGGTTTTGGTGATATTTCAGTGCTGCTCTTTTTTGGTTGGGTGGGAGTAGCAGGCAGCTACTTTTTACAAACTAATTTTTTGAATTGGGAAGTGTTCCTTCCGGCTACAGCCGTAGGGTTTTTAGCCATGGGTGTTTTAAATCTCAATAATATGCGAGATATGGACACTGACCGTAAACACCATAAAAAAACCCTGGCCTTGCGTTTGGGCTTGCGCTATGCAAAAATTTACCAAGGTGTTTTGGTGATTTTGGCTTTTGACCTGGCTTTTTTATACAACCGTTTACAACCCGCAGGCACTTGGCAAAGTCTTTATTTTGTAACCATTCCCTTCTTAATTTTGCATTTATTGCGCGTTACCAGGGCCCAACAGCCAAAAGATTTTGAGCCACTGCTTAAACAGTTAGCCCTTACTACGCTGTTATTCTCGCTTTTACTAGGCATTGGCCGTATTATATGAAAGCAAGATTTACGCCTTACGTTTTAAACTTTAAACAAGCTAGCGGCACCAGCCGGGGTATTTTAAGAACCAAAACCTCCTATTTTATTCATTTGGCTACAGCCGATGGTGAAGGTCTGGGGGAATGTGGCCTGCTGAAAGGTCTTAGTGCCGATGATCGACCCGATTATGAGCAAAAGTTAGCTGAGGTCTGCCAGACAATAGAAAATGGAGCTGAAGTAAGAGCCCTGATCTCAAATCTAGAAGAATGGCCCAGCATAAAGGCAGGACTGGAAATGGCCTTGCTGGATCTTAAGTCTGAAGAACATATTCTATACCCTTCCGATTTTACGCTAGGTAAAGCTTCACAACCCATTAATGGCTTAATTTGGATGGGTGACGAAGCCTTTATGAAAAGCCAAATTGAAAAACGACTAGCTGAAGGCTTTTCAGTTTTAAAAATGAAAATAGGCGCTATTGACTGGGCCACGGAACTTAAGCTGCTAAAAAGCATCCGGCAGAGTTTTTCTGCACAGGAATTAGAACTTAGAGTAGACGCTAATGGCGCTTTTTCGTATCAAGAAGTTGCGCCTGTTTTGGAGGCTTTGTCCCATTTAAAGGTGCATTCTATTGAGCAGCCCCTGCCCAAAGGGCAGTGGCAAGAAATGGCTGCACTTTGCGCAAACACTCCGGTACCCATAGCTTTAGATGAAGAACTGATTGGTGTTTTTGGCCGCCAACGCAAACAGGATCTATTGCAAACTATTGGTCCGCAATACATTATTTTAAAACCAAGCTTTTTAGGTGGATTTGCGGCTAGTGAAGAATGGATAAGTTGGGCTGAGGCGCAAAAAATAGGTTGGTGGACTACTAGTGCCCTGGAAAGTAACTATGGCTTAAACGCCATTGCCCAGTGGAATTTTACACTAAAGAATAGTTTACCCTCTGGTTTGGGTACGGGCAGTCTGTTCACCAATAATTTTGAAAGCCCTTTAGAAGTGAAAAAAGGTCGCCTCTATTTTGATCCTGCTGAGACTTGGAATTTAAATAGGCTGCAGCAAAAGTTTTAAATCTGTAGTAGAGGTCAAAAAAAAGCACCGCAGGGAAACGGTGCTTTCGAACTAAACAGGGTAATTGGTTCTGCAACCAATTTATCTATAAGGAACTTGCCTATATAACGCCCATAAACCGGCTGAGGTTGGGTTGCGTTTAAAATAAGTGTAAGAAATATACTAAGGGATTGAATATCAGATTTAAAAAAACGGTAAGTACGGCTACTCAAAAGGGCGTTATGCACTGGGTAGAGCAATGGCATAATGGTTTAGATTCTTTTACGCTACATACCTCTGGGAGCACCGGCAAGCCCAAGTCTATAGAAATTTCCCGCGCTGCTATTCAAGCCTCAGTTCAGGCCACCTTAAAAGCATTGGATTTGGGCCCGGGCACCCGCGCGCTTCTCTGTTTACCTTATGACAAAATTGCTGGATTCATGATGGTAGTGAGGGCATTGGTAGGTCGCTGGGAGTTGTGGGTTACTGAGCCCCAAAAAGTACCCTTAGAAAAAGCTGACCACTTTGATTTTGCAGCCATGGTGCCTTATCAGGCCTACGCCTCATGGCCTCGCTTGCCTCAGGTGAATAAGTTATTAATTGGCGGAGGAGCTATTACACCAAATTTAGCCACCAAACTTAAAGAGTATGAAGGGATGGTGTACCACAGTTATGGCATGACGGAAACCATTACTCACGTGGCCTTGCAACAGCTGGCGCCCCAAAGGCAGTCTTTTTTCCAGGCCCTTCCGGGGGTTAGCTTTACAGCAGATGACCGAAACTGCTTGGTTATTAATGCCCCAAAATTGCAGGTTCATGAATTGGTTACCAATGATGTGGTTGACCTTAGGGATGCGCATTCTTTTGTCTGGCGTGGCCGCGCAGACCATGCTATTACAGTGGCCGGTTCTACCTACCTTCCGGAAGAAATTGAACAACAAATTTCATGGACTAGCAGTGCCATTATGGTGACCGCAGTGCCGCATTCTACCTTAGGAGAACAAATTGCCTTAGTGCTTGAACAGGAACACTGGCCAAGGCCTGAAGAACTTTACGAAGCATTACAAGCTGTACCCCATCGGCAAAAGCCAAAAACCATTTATTTACTGCCTAATTTTGAATACACCCCTAACGGTAAGCTGCAACGCGCCAAAACCCAAGAGTTGCTGGTTAAGGCGCAGCCAAAGATTTGGCCTTATACCTAGACCAGAAAAAGGCCACCGCCAAGCCGCTTATGATATGCCAGATGCCCCACCAAGCCGTAACCAGCGCCATGCCTCCCAGCCCTTCAAAAAAAGCGAAAATCAGCACCAGGCCTAGCCCAGAATTTTGAATACCCGTTTCAATAGCCAAAGTGCGGCAGTCTCTTGAGGGGAGCTGGAAGATCTTACCTAAAGAAAACCCGGTGAGGTAGGCCAAAAGGTTGTGAATGAATACCAATATAATCACGGCCTGAATGTAATCTAGGAACAATTGAAAGTTGTTGAAAAAGGCTACCGCTACAAAAGCCAAAAATATTAGAATGCTCAGAACTTTTAGTACAGGGGCGGCTTTAGACGCAAAACGGGGTAATTTATATTGGGTTAAAATGCCCAGAATTAGCGGAATGGCTATAATGGTAAGGATGGTTTTAATTACTTCTAGGGGGCTTATGCTAATTTCATTCAAAAGCGCGGCCGTGGGCGGATAGAGGCGGGCGTACAACTCTAGATTTAAGGGCGTAAAAAAGAGCGAAAGAAAGGTAGCCACCGCGGTGAGGCTCACGCTTAACGCTGCGTTAGATCCGCTCAAGTGACTTAGAAAATTTGAAATGTTGCCTCCAGGGCAAGCCGCAACCAGCATCATGCCTAAGGCAATACTGGGGCTTGGATTTAGCAAGTAGATTAAAAGGAAGGTGAGTAGGGGTAAGGCCACAAATTGCGAAAAAAGGCCTACTAAGGCGCCTTTAGGGTTTTTCAAAACGTTCTTGAAGTCAGCCACCTTAATGTCTAAGGCAATGCCATACATAATTATGGCCAGGCAAATGTTGAGCAAGAACAGGGAGTCTTCACTGAAATTAAGAGAAAGTTGATCTATGTTTTGCATAAGGCTAATATGCCAATTAAAACCTAAAACCAGAAACGAACTTAAGGAAGCTGTTGATCAATGGCGCGGCTAATTTTAAAAACAGCCGGGCACACTGAGGCGTTTTTTTGAGTAAGGTTAAGGATTTGACGCATTTTATTGCGATTGGTATGGGGGAATTCACGGCAGGCTTTTGGGCGTTTCTCGTAAACACTGCAGTGGTTATCAGCGCCAAGAAAAGGGCAGGGTAGGTTGCGCAAAACGTAGTCTCCATCTTCATCTACTCTCAGGTAGGTGTCCATAAATTGGGCGGGCTTCATTTTAAAATGGCGGGCCAGTCGGTTTATATCAGCCTGCGTAAAAAGGGGGCCAGTAGTTTTGCAGCAATTGCCACACTTTAGGCAGTCTATTTCTTCAAAAGCCGCTTGGTGGCAATGGTGAAAGGCCTGGTCCAAGACCTTAGGTTTAATCTTCTTTAATTTTTTAAAAATAGCCTGGGTTTGGCCTTCCTGAGTTTCGGCTTTTTTTCTAAAAGCCTCTAAATCATACTGCTCCATTATTTACCGCGGCCTTGTAAAACAATTAAAACGGTATAAATCAAAACTTTCAAATCATTGAAAAGATTCATGTTTTCAATGTAAATAATGTCATATTTAAGCCGCTTTACCATTTGATCTACATTTTCAGCATAGCCAAATTTAACCATGCCCCAAGAGGTGATGCCTGGTTTCACCTTAAGCAAGTGTTTGTAATGGGGAGCCTTCTCAGAGATTTTTTCCATGTAATATTTTCGCTCAGGGCGAGGGCCTACAATAGACATTTGACCTTTCAAAACATTAATAAATTGCGGCAGCTCATCTAGGCGATATTTTCGCATGAAGCGACCCCAGGGGGTTATTCTTTCATCATTCTCACTGCTTAGCTGGGGTCCCTCCACCTCGGCATTCATAGACATAGACCTAAATTTGATCATTTGAAACTCCTTGCCGTAGAGGCCCAAGCGGTTTTGCCGGTAAAATGCAGGTCCCCGATCACTCAGTTTGGTAATAACATAAAGCAGCAGATAGAGGGGAGATAAGAGCACTAAGAACAGCACTGAAACCACAATATCAAAAACCCGTTTCAGCACCTTTTGCCAGAGCGGCATTAGTTGGTGGTTGATTTCTACCAGCGGGGTAGACCCTAGTGACTCCATCCGCACTTTACCTGAAATAATATCGTACGTGTCTGGAATCATCTTAATGGTAACGCGACTACCCTCTAAATTATTGATAATGCCCTCTAATTTTTCATGTTCTGAAGATTCAATGGCAATTATTACTTCCTCAACTTTTTCATCTTCAATAATTTGAGGAAGTTCTTTATAGGTGCCTAAATGTTTCAGGTTTTTTTCAATTAAGAATTTAATGTTGTTGTGTACGCTTGCAAAGCCTATGAAGCGGTTGCCAATCTTGCGTCCGGCAGTGGTAAGCTCATGATATAATTCAGCCGCTTTTTCATTACTACCAATTAAAAGAGTGTTGAAACTGATTTTACCACTTTTTATACGGTGGGCGGTACGGGTGCTTAGTAAAATCCTAAAAATAGCCGTGTATAAAAAATGGCTGGAGAAATACACTAAAAATCCGCGGTAGTAATCGGTGTAACTGGCCACGCTGTCATCAAGCATGAGCGTGAAAAAGATGAATATGCTGCCTAGCAAAGAGGCATTAAAAGTGTAAAATAACTCTTTTAAACGTGATCTACGGTAAATATCTTTATAAAAGCCGGTAATGAGGTACACCGTTGCCCAAAAAATGGGAATAAGAAGTAATCCATAATAGTAGGAGGGGCTTAATTGAAGCTGCGCAACCCCGTAGTACTCTTTTTCAATAACCAGCCTGCGGTAAACAAATAAAGTGGTGTAGCTGGCCATGGCGGCCACTACATCCCAAAAAATATACTTAGAGCGTTGCAATAGCTCGTTTTTCATTCTTGGTACACCAGTTTGATATTGTCTAGAAAAATGCGGCCTTCTTTCAGGTTGGCGGGCTTGCGGGCAAATATTAGTACACGGTACCCGTTGGCGCCAGGAAAAGCCTGAAACTCTGTAATAAGGTTAATGTAAATTTTATTCCATTCATTTTTGGGTAAAACCGTAGCCGTGATATCTCGTTCACTTTGCTGGGCATAATCGGCTTGCAAGCCAAAACTTACCTGCATGTTGGTGCGGTAGGTTACCTCCAGGTAAAGATTTTGGGTGCCTGGGGGAATATTGTAGCTATTAACCGTAACCAACTCTGCTATATTTCGCTCATTGGTGAGGGTTAATAGCCCCACATTTTCGTTTTTCTCGGGCTGAGCCGAAAATGGCGGAGTGAAAATAAAAAGACTATCTAGGTCGTCAATTTTCACGAAGTCTGTATCGGAAAAAACGGTGGGACTAAAATTGGTGCCACTTTGGTCAAAATCTTCCAGAATATTTACGCTACAACTGTTGCAGTAGCCTGTAACCATCTCTTGGGCGGTAAAAACCAGGGTATCTAAATCATCAGATTGCGGCTTAGTTTTAGTTATACGTATGGGTCTTAGTCCATCATAAATTGAACGGAGTGAGGAGATGCCATTGGTATTTATACCGGGGTAAATAGTAAAGTCTACTTCGCCTTCAGGTAAAATAGCCGGTATTACACAGGGTAGCTCAAAGGTGCCTAAAACTTGATTATTAACAAACACCCAGGCGGTGGTTATGGCGCTGTGGGCAGAGCCTTCTAAATCATAGTCGGTTTGTACCGGAAACTCATCAATTCTTATGTAAACCGGTTTTTCCGCTTCAGGGTTGTCACTGCATTGCACTAGCAATAAACCCGCCAAGAAAAGCCCAGCCAGGCGTAAAAGTTTTACCATGCGCAATTACGATATAACGTTGAGGTTGACTTCAATTTTTTCTAAAATTTGATGGGCCACATCCAGTGCCTTGTAGCCATCTTCTAGAGTAACGCTTACATCGGTGTTTTTATTGATAGCCAGCGCAAAAGATTTCAACTCTTCTTGTATAGCGTTGGTAGGTTCGGCTTTAGGTTTCTCAAAATAAATTTGCTTTTTCTTGCCATTGCCCAAGTCCATAACCATGGCGTAGGGATCTTCCGCTCCCTCTGCGTTTTTCATGCGAATGATTTCGCTTTCTTTTTCCAAAAAATCTATGGTGATATAAGCATCGCGCTGAAAAATGCGGGTTTTGCGCATATTTTTCAAGGAAATGCGGCTGGCGGTTAAGTTGGCCACGCAACCATTACCAAACTCTATGCGAGCGTTAGCGATATCGGGGTTATCACTAACCACCGCTACTCCGCTAGCGCTTATTTTTTTCACATTGCTTTTCACTGAGCTTAGCACGATGTCAATGTCATGAATCATTAGATCCAATACCACCGGTACATCGGTACCGCGGGGATTAAACTCAGCTAAACGATGTGTTTCAATAAACATGGGGTTTTGCACGTAGTTTCGGGCCGCTAAAAATGCAGGGTTAAAGCGTTCTACGTGCCCTACTTGAGCTTTCACTGATGCTTCCTCACTAAGCTTTATCAATTGCTTGGCCTGTTGGGGGGTTTCCGTAATGGGTTTTTCAATAAAAAAGTGTTTTACTTTTTTGGCTGCGGCCGAAGCACAATCAAAGTGATTTAAAGTAGGCGTTACAATATCTACTACATCTACCGCATCAATGAGTTCTTCTACAGAGCTAAAAGCTTGTAAGCCAAACTCTTCGGCTACCTTGGCAGCGTTGCCTGCATCAGGGTCGTAAAATCCTATTAGGTGATAATAGTCGGTTAATCCTTGCAGGCATTTAATGTGAATTTTCCCCAAGTGTCCTGCTCCTAAAACGCCTATATTTAACATGCAATCCTCATTTTAGGGGCGCAAAGATAGGGTTTAAGCGGGCATTTACAGGTGATAGAATTTGAAAGAGTTGGGCCCTAGCCCAATTAGACCTAAGGGTGCTAGGGCAAATAGACTTTTCACATTGAGTTGTTCATTTTCTTTAATTACTAGAATCAAAGATTAGCGCTTTAAGTATAAACTTTGAACCATGCTCAACGATACCCATCGCCATGTAGGCAAAAGAAACGGCTTGGTAAAACTCCTTATTGAAAAAGGTATTAGAAATAAAGCTGTTCTTAAAGCTATTGGCAAGGTGCCCCGGCATTTGTTTTTAGACAGCAGCTTTGAAGACTTTGCCTACCAAGACAAGGCTTTTCCTATTGCAGCCGGGCAAACTATTTCACAGCCTTACACCGTGGCTTACCAAAGTGAATTATTAGAGGTAAGGCCCGGCCAACGGGTTTTAGAAGTGGGTACCGGAAGTGGCTATCAGGCGGCAGTACTTTGCGAAATGGGGATAAAAGTCTTTAGCATAGAAAGGCAAAAAGAGCTTTTTGACCACACCCGGCCCATATTAACCAAACTGGGCTATCGCTTAGAAATGAAGTTTGGAGACGGGTACAAAGGCCTGCCTGAGCGGGCACCCTTTGATGGCATAGTAGTAACGGCCGGTGCACCCTTTATTCCTAAGGCTTTGGTAGAACAGTTAAAGCCGGGAGGCAGGCTAGTAATTCCGGTGGGAGAGAACGTTCAAAAAATGAAGCTGCTCACAAAAAATGACCGAGGCCAGGTGTTTCAGGAAGAAAAAGGAGATTTTAGGTTTGTACCGCTGCTGGAAAAGCGCAATTAAAAATCTTCTTCTGGTGCTGTAAGCAAGCCTAAACCGCGACCATTGTAAAAAA
Organism: uncultured Bacteroidota bacterium; assembly: GCA_913057235.1. Classification (GTDB taxonomy): domain Bacteria; phylum Bacteroidota; class Bacteroidia; order Flavobacteriales; family Schleiferiaceae; genus CAJXNI01. The sequence goes on along the minus strand of CAJXNI010000001.1, from coordinate 220,985 downwards.
CTCTGAAACGATAGGTGGTCATATTTTGCACCGCACCTTTTTTATACAGTACGCGCAGGTGTCCCTCAAAAATATCTACGGTATTAGGTACAGGCTTTAGTTTAAAACTTAGGGGCTCAAAACTGGCGCCCTCGGCAATTTCCTTTAAATTTTGCTCCCTAAGCGTGGTGCTTTCCCGCTGAAAAGCCTCATACAAAGCGCCATACTGCTCTTGCATCTTTAGTCTTCGGTCTGCTTTTTCAGAAGCGTCTATGGGCTGCCGGCTAATGAGTTCACGCCAGGTACGCAAACGAATAAACTCCACCTTATTATCAGCCGATAGGCTATCAGTAAGCCAATAATAAACAGTTTGGCCAAATTCTTTTTTAAGCGTTTCACTCTGGGCCTTAGTACTTAGGCTTGCAGCCGATAGAATTAGAAAGAAGAATAAAAATCTCAAGCAATACATTTTAGGCCGCTAAAGTACTAAGGCCAATGCAATTGAAAGAGAAAGGTGGTGATACCACACAAAAAACCCGAAGAGTGGGCAAACTCCCCGGGTTTTAATCTAAAAGATCAAATAGCTAGGCCTTGAAGCGCAGTTGCATTTTATAAATGGTCTGGGCTTGCAAAGGCACTACACGAATAGTTTCTCTTTCGAGTACTTTTCGTACATATTGAGCTAAAAAGGGGTTTTTAGACTTCACCTGTTCAATAACCACCAAACTGTCCTCGCTCAATTTAAAGCTAATCATTACCTCATTACCGGCCATTAAAGGAAGGCTGGGACTAAAGTCCTGCAAGGCCTTGGTAAATTCATAGCTTACAATTTTGGTAACATTTTGCTTGTGGTTAAGCTCCTCAGATTCATTGTTGTGAGCTTGTACACTAACTCCTAAAAAGCAGGTGAAAAGGGCGGCTAAAATCCAATTTGAAGTTTTCATTTTTTACGTTTTAGTTTTCGTTAATAATTAGTGTTCAAATTCCTGTAATTATTGCAGCAATTCGGTAATTTTTAGTTTTCGTTCAATTGTTAGACACTAGTTGAGCCGCAGAGGGTTGCCCTGTACCTCTTTTTGCTGTGGCAAATTTCAGTAATTAACTGTAGGAGAGTGGTTAATGCAGCGTGCAGCTTAAGTTAATTCTAAGTTATAATTGAACAGAGCAGAATCATTAAGCACCTTTTGATTAGGTGAGTTATAAAAAGTTTTGGGCTTATTTTTTATTTCTACAAGCCTTTAGGTGAGATCTTTTTCATGGCCATCTATCCTGTCTATATTTGCGGCATGAATAAGCAAGTCCAGGCTTTGGTAGATAGCGGTGAGATGGTGCCTTTAATGGAGCAGTTTTATACTATTCAAGGGGAAGGGTATCATACCGGTAAAGCAGCCTATTTTGTGCGCATTGGCGGCTGCGATGTAGGCTGCCATTGGTGTGATGTAAAAGAAAGTTGGAATGCAGAGCTTCATCAGCCCACAGCAATTACCGAAATTGTAGAGGCAGCCAAGCCCTACAGTAATACAGTAGTGATAACCGGGGGCGAGCCCCTAACTTGGGACATGGGCCCATTAACCCAAGCCTTAAAAGCGGAAGGTAAAACCTTGCACATTGAAACTTCCGGAGCTTATCCCTTAACCGGAGTGTGGGATTGGATTTGCCTCTCTCCTAAAAAGACCAAACCGCCTTTACCCCAATTTTATGAAGCCGCTCATGAGCTCAAGGTGGTCATTTACAACCTCCACGATTTCAAGTGGGCCGAAGAACACGCGGCAAAAGTGAACAATCGCTGCAAATTGTTTTTGCAGCCCGAGTGGAGCAAACGCGAAAAAATGATGCCCTTTATAAGTGAGTACGTGATGGAAAACACGCAGTGGCAAATCGGTTTACAAACCCATAAATATCTGGGGCTCCCATAACCTCCTTTGAAATCCTTGTTTTTAAAGGGTCTTAGCCCGATGGCACTAAATCTATAAACTGCTGATCATCCGCTGAAAAGCTTTGAAAAATAAGTGGTTACAGCTACACTTAGCCCAAAGTATTCAACTACCTTTGCCAACTTTTTAGAAAACGCTACGCGCATTATGAAATTACGAAACATAGCCATTATTGCCCACGTAGACCACGGTAAAACCACCCTGGTAGACAAAATGCTTTTAGCGGGTAAGCTTTTTGGCGAACATGAAAGCCCCGGTGAATTAATCATGGACTCTAACGACTTGGAGAAGGAGCGGGGCATTACCATTTTGGCCAAGAACGTCTCGGTTCAATACAAAGAACACAAGATTAATATTTTGGATACGCCTGGTCACAGTGATTTTGGCGGAGAGGTAGAACGCGTATTAAACATGGCTGATGGCGTGGTACTTTTAGTAGATGCCTTTGAAGGACCCATGCCTCAAACGCGTTTTGTGTTGAGCAAGGCCATTGAGTTAGGACTAAAAGTGGTGGTAGTTATCAATAAAGTTGATAAGCCTAATTGTACTCCGGAAGAGGTGCATGAAATGGTTTTTGACCTGATGTTTAATTTGGACGCAACCGAAGATCAGTTGGATTTTGAAACCGTTTACGGTAGCGCCAAGCAAGGTTGGATGGGTCCTGATTGGAAGAAACCTACTACAGATATTACCTATTTACTGGATACCATTATTGAGCAAATTCCGGCTCCTGCCCAGCGTGAGGGCAGTCCGCAACTCCTAGTTACCAGTTTAGATTACAGCTCTTTTATTGGCCGAATTGCCATTGGCAGGGTGCATCGCGGAAAGCTAAAAGCCAACATGCTGGTAAATTTAATGAAGCGCGATGGTAGCAAAGTAAAAACCCGCATTAAAGAGCTTTTTGTTTTTGAAGGCTTTGAGAAACGCAAGGTAGACGAAGTGGCTAGCGGTGAAATATGCGCCATTACTGGTTTAGAAGGTTTTGAAATTGGCGATACCGTGGCTGATGCCGAAAACCCGGAAGCCCTGCCTACCATCAAAATTGATGAGCCTACTATGAGTATGACCTTTACCATTAATGATTCTCCATTTTTTGGTAAAGAGGGGAAGTACGTCACCTCAAGGCACATTAAGGAGCGCTTGGAAAAGGAGCTGGAAAGAAACCTGGCTCTGCGCGTAGAAGAAACCGACTCGGCTGATACTTTTAACGTTTTTGGCCGTGGGGTTCTACACCTTTCAGTTTTAATTGAAACCATGCGCAGAGAAGGGTACGAGCTGCAAATTGGCCAACCGCAGGTAATTATTAAAGAAATTGACGGCCGCAAGCATGAGCCGGTAGAAGACCTTTTTATTGACTTACCTGATGAGGTAAGCGGTAAGGCCATTGAGGCCATTACCCAGCGCAAAGGCGAAATGCTTCAAATGGTCCCTAAGGGCGATCAGATGCATTTGGAGTTTGAGATTCCTTCACGGGGTATTATTGGTTTACGAAATTACCTTTTAACCGCCACGGCTGGTGAGGCCATCATGAGTCATCGTTTTAAAGAGTTTCAGCCCTACAAGGGCGAAATACCGGGCAGACAAAATGGAAGTTTAATTTCTATGGAAACCGGTACCTCTATCCCTTATTCTTTAAACAATTTACAAGATCGTGGGCGCTTTTTCATTCCGCCTAACCAGGAGATTTATGAAGGTCAGGTTATTGGTGAAAACAGCCGCGCGGGTGATTTAACCCTAAACGTTACTAAAACCAAAAAGCTTTCTAATATGCGCTCGGCTGGGGCCGATGACAAAATGCGCATTGCACCGCATATAGAATTTTCACTGGAAGAGGCCCTTGAGTACATTCAGTCTGATGAGTTTGTAGAGGTAACCCCCAACTCATTGCGCTTGCGTAAAATTTTATTGAAAGAAACAGAGCGAAAGCGCGGTAAAAAGATTTAGTCAAAACGCTCAACTCCAATAGTTTTTATGCTTTGTTTTGAAGTAACTGATAAACAGGGCAATCTTCTTCATGAGCACCGGTTAAGTAGCCGGTGCTCATTAAAAACTCTCCGGTAATTTCACCTCCGGTAAACTTAAAGGTCTTTTTAAAAAGTTTCACCCAAGCCTTCTTGTCCAGACCTTTGTGGGATTCTAGCCATTGCCTGAAACTCCCGTGAATTTCTTGAAGTCTTACAATTTGCTGCGCATTGTAAATGGCGGCATTAATTTTTAAGCGATTGCGAATGATCCCTGCATCTTGCAAAAGCCTCTCTATGTCTGAATCTTGATAGTTGGCAATCTTTTCAATACTAAACTGGCTGTACGCCTTTTTAAAATTTTGTTTCTTTTTAAGGATTATGGTCCAGGAAAGTCCCGCTTGATTGATCTCCAATATCAGGCGACCAAAAAGGGCGTTGTCACTTTCTAGCGGAAACCCGTATTCCGTATCGTGGTAAACGCGGTTTAGGTCACCTGCCGGCAGCTTGGCCACGTAGGCACAATAGGAATTTGGATTCATAGGAGATTATAAGCTTTTAAACTTAATTAAAGGTATTGCAAAAAGAAATCCCGCTCAAGGGCTCTGTGCCTTTAGCGGGATTTAAAGATCTGGTTAGGCTAATCGCTAGCCGTTCATACTCATTAAAAACTCGGCATTATCTTGCGTGGGCATCATGCGGTCGCGTAAAAACTCCATGGCTTCCACAGGATTCATGTCGGCCAGATGCCTGCGTAAAATGTACATCCGTTGTAAAACGTCTTTGTCTAAAAGCATGTCTTCTTTACGGGTGCCTGAACTCATAAGGTCAATAGCCGGCCAAATTCTACGGTTGGCAATTTTGCGGTCCAATTGCATTTCCATGTTGCCGGTACCTTTGAATTCTTCAAAAATCACCTCGTCCATTTTAGAACCGGTGTCAATTAAGGCGGTGGCTAAAATGGTGAGAGAACCTCCGTTTTCGATGTTACGGGCCGCTCCAAAAAAGCGCTTGGGCTTATGCAGGGCATTGGCATCTACACCACCAGAAAGCACCTTGCCAGAGGCGGGTGAAACGGTGTTGTAAGCACGGGCCAGGCGGGTAATACTGTCTAGAAGAATAATTACATCGTGGCCACACTCGGTCATGCGCTTGGCTTTTTCCAACACAATATTGGCCACTTTCACGTGACGATCAGCGGGCTCATCAAAGGTACTGGCCACCACTTCTGCATTTACGCTGCGGGCCATATCCGTAACCTCTTCCGGGCGCTCATCAATCAATAAAATAATCATGTAACTCTCAGGGTGGTTGGCCGCTATGGCATTGGCCACCTCTTTGAGCAAGGTGGTCTTACCCGTCTTAGGCTGCGCCACAATTAGTCCACGCTGCCCTTTTCCAATAGGAGAGAAAAGATCAATGATTCGTGTGCTGAGGGTAGAACGTCTGGCGGTAATTTCAAATTTTTCCTGCGGAAACAGGGGAGTAAGGTGTTCAAACGCTACTCGATCTCTGATCCAATCAGGGGCGCGGCCGTTAATGTTTTCTACTTTCACCAGCGGAAAGTATTTTTCACCCTCTTTAGGCGGACGAATTTGCCCTCTCACCGTATCACCGGTGCGCAAGCCAAAAAGCTTAATTTGAGACTGCGACACATAAATATCATCGGGTGAGTTGAGGTAGTTGTAATCACTTGAGCGCAGAAATCCATAGCCATCAGGCATCATTTCCAACACGCCTTCACTTACAATAATCCCGTCAAATTCATACTCTTTATTACGTTTCTGGTGTTGGTGGTGGTTTCCTTTATTTTGGTTAGAAGAATGGTTCCCGCTATTAGAGCGGTTTTGACTGTTATTACCGTTGTTGTTTTGATTGGAGTGGTGGTTGTTCCCTCCATTCTTTGTTTGGCCTTGAGGCGATGCCGCTTTTTGCGGTGTTTTCCCGCGGCTATTAGTTCCGTCTTTAGCCTCATTTTGAGCAGCCTTAGCACCTTCTGTTCCCTCATTTTTAGGGTTAGGATTTCGTTTCACCCGGGTGCGGGTTTTTGTGCCCTCGTGGTTCTTGTCACTCCTTTCTCTGGAACTAGCAGCATTTTTGGCCTCTGCCGGCTTGCCGTTGGTAGCCTCTTCTTTGGGCTTTTCTTGTTTAGGCTCGGGGGCCGATGCGCTAGTTTCCTTTACAGCTTGTGGATTAGCCGCTTGATGGTCTAAAATTCGGTAAACTAAATCAGGTTTGCTTAAGGATTTGTAGCGCTTCATTTCTAGCTTTTCAGCAATTTCTTTAAGCTCAGGTAGCTTAAGCGCCTTTAGTTGATTGATATCGTACATCAAAAAGTGTAGATTGTTGAAAATTTATATGGAATGTAATCGTATGGTATTAAGAAAAAGAAAACTCTTGATGGATTTTATGACCTGGCTGGCAGACCATCTAACTGAGTTGCTGGGCAATAATACGAATTAATGTAATTCTACCCTAAAACCTTAGTATTTTTTGCAATTTTTGCGCAAATATTTCAATCAGCATGATTCAAAGAATACAATCAGTGTATCTGCTTCTGGCCGCGATGTTTACCGGAATTATCTCCTTGTTGGTACCTTTCTTTAATACCGCCAAGCAAAGCTTAGACCTGTTTCACTTTCCCATTTTTACAGCGGCCTTTATATTAAGTACCCTCATTTCTTTGTTCAGCATTTTCAGATACCGTAAGCGCAGACAGCAAGTGGTAGCCGGGCGTTTTAATATCATTTTGAATTTTGCTGTATTTGGCTTTTTAATGTATTACTGGTATGAAAATTACAACTTGGAACCTACTAATTTAGGTTTAGGTGTCTTCATTCCCATTATTGCCGTTATTTTATTATCGCTGGCTAATCGTCACATCATGCGTGATGAGTTGTTGATTCGCAGTGCAGATAGGTTACGCTGAGGTTTTCAGCGTTCAAGCTCCACCACTTCTAATTCAAATAGGCGTCCTTCGGCCAATTTAAACCGTAAAAGGGTGCGTTTTTTATGGAAACCCTGCTTGCCAATAGCCCCAGGGTTCAAGTGCATCAGGCCAAGTTTTTGATCACGCATCACTTTTAAGATGTGGCTATGGCCACAAATGAAAAATTGGGGGGGCTTGCTGTAAAGTGCATCGCGCACACGCCTGTCATAGCGATTGGGGTAGCCGCCAATATGAGTGATCCAAAAGTCACAGTTTTCTACCTTAAAACGCTGATGTAAAGGCCAAACACTTCTAATGGAGGCCCCATCTATATTTCCATAAACGGCTCTAACCGGTGCAACCTTTTCCAGCGCATCGGTAACCGCCGGGGTACCAATATCTCCTGCATGCCAAATTTCGTTGGAACCAGCGCACAGGTCCAGGATCTGATCGTCCATGAAGCCATGGGTATCACTTAATAGGGCTACTTTAATCAATGTTACAACACCTTTAAATACCTTTGTGGCAAATAAACGGCTTTTGCGCTATTTTATCCAATTAGCTTATAACGGAACTCCTTATCACGGCTGGCAAATTCAGCCCAACGCCTTAAGCGTACAAGAGGTCTTAAATAAGCAATTGAGTATTTTATTTCAGCAGGACATTAATGTGGTTGGAGCGGGCCGCACCGATACCGGAGTGCATGCCCGGGAAATGGTGGCTCACCTAGATTTGACCAAGCCCATAGAGGATATTTCATTGGCGCTTAATCGACTTAACAAGATGCTGGGGCCGCACATTGCGGTCTATGATTTTTGGCCGGTAGCTTCCAGTGCGCACGCGCGCTTTGATGCTATCAGTCGCTCGTATCAGTATCATGTACACCAAAAGAAAGACCCTTTTTTAAGGGGGCAGTCTGCTTACCTTAGATATCCCATTTACGGCTCTAAAATGAAAGCCGCCAGCGAACTACTCATGGGCGAGCGGGATTATTCGGCCTTTAGCAAAAGCCGCACCCAAACCCACACGAATATTTGTACTATTACCAAAGCCTATTGGGAACATGATGGCCATCGGTGGGTTTTCCATATCTCGGCCAATCGTTTTTTAAGAAATATGGTTCGGGCCATAGTAGGTACTTTATTAGAAGTTGGTCGTGGCCGATTGGAGCCCGAGGATGTACTGAAAATTATTGCAGCAAAAGACCGTACCAAAGCTGGTGACTCTGTACCAGCAGAAGGTCTTTTTTTAACCAAAATTGAATACCCCAAAGAAATTTTTAATGGCAGAATCAGTTAGCGGAAAGGCCTTTGACTTGAAATTACTTTCAAGAATTTTGAAGTACGTAAGGCCCTACCGCCTGGTATTTTACGCAGCCTTTGTACTTACAATTTTACTAAGTGCGCTGAGCACCGCCCGGCCACTTGTCATTCAATATGTGATAGATAATTTCATTATCTCGCCCAATGCAGAAATGCTATTGAATTTCACCTTGCTTTTGGGAGGATTGCTGTTGATAGAAGCTTTGGTGCAGTTTGTTTTTATTTATTCTGCTAATTTCTTGGGGCAAAGCATAATTAGAGACCTACGTATTCAGTTGTATGAGCACATTCTTTCGTTTAAACTGAAATATTTTGACAATACCGCTATTGGCACCTTGGTAACCCGTGCGGTAAGTGATATTGAAACCATTGCCGATATTTTTGCGCAGGGTATTCTTACCATCTTCAGTGATTTGCTCAAAATTGTGGTGATGGTAGGTGCCATGTTTTACTTTTTTGATTATGCATTGGTTTTAATAGCATTATCTGTTGTGCCGGTTTTGTACTACGCCACCCGTCTTTTTCAATTGCGCATCAAATCAGCTTTTCAAGAGGTGCGGTCACAGGTTTCAGCCTTAAATGCCTTTGTACAAGAACACATTAGCGGAATGAAAATTGTACAAATCTTTAACCGTGAAGATGCCGAATACAAAGAGTTTCAGGATATCAACAATCGCCACCGTCAAGCGAACATTCGGTCTATTTGGTATTTTTCCATTTTTCTCCCGGTTATTGAAATTATGAGTGCGGTAAGTATCGGGCTGGTGGTTTGGTACGGGGGGCTTCAAGCAGCTGAAGTAGGGGAGAAGCTGTCTCTTGAACTTCTGCTTTACCAAACTATGGGTTGGGAAGTAACCAATGAAATGCGGCAAATTACCTTAGGGGAAATTACGGCCATTATTATTTTCATCAATATGCTTTTTCGCCCCTTGAGGCAACTAGCCGACCGCTTTAACACCCTGCAAATGGGCATGGTAGCCAGCGAGAGAGTTTTCAAAATTTTAGAAACCAAAGAGCATATTAGCAACAGCGGCAACCAAGAAATTGAAACGGTAAAAGGGGCAATTGAATTTAAGGATGTGGTGTTTGGATACAAAGAAGATGAAACCATTCTTAAAAAAGTAAGCTTTAAGGCTGAACCTGGCCAAACCCTGGCTATTGTTGGCGCCACTGGTGCAGGAAAAAGCACCATTATTAATTTGCTTAACCGTTTTTATGAAATTTGGGACGGAGCCATTTATTTGGATGGCGTTAATATCAAAGATCTTAAGCTGGAGAATCTTCGTTCTCATTTGGCCGTGGTGCTCCAAGACGTGTTTCTATTCTCTGACTCTATCTACAATAATATTACACTCAATAAAGACATAGACCGCTCACAAGTAGCTGAGGCAGCTGAGTTTATAGGGGTGAATGACTTTATTGAATCTTTGCCAGATCAGTATGATTACAATGTGCAGGAGCGCGGCAATATGCTTTCTGTAGGGCAGCGCCAATTGTTGGCTTTTCTTAGAGCCTACGTCTCCAATCCCTCTGTGTTGGTGCTAGATGAAGCAACTAGTTCTATTGATACGGCCAGCGAGATGGAAATTCAAAACGCCATTGATAAGTTAACTGAAGGCCGTACCTCTATTATTATTGCTCACCGCTTAGCCACAATACAAAAAGCCGATAACATTTTAGTATTAGACAAAGGTGAGGTGGTGGAACAGGGTACACATCAAGAATTAATGGCGCTTAAAGGCTTTTACTTCAATTTGTATGAAACCCAGTTTAAACCGGAGGATAAATTTTAATGTAAACTTGTTTATAAAGTAAACTAGTTTTATATTTGTGAGCGTATCACAAATACAATTGTTATGGATACTTCTTTTGATGGAAAACAAAGCTTACAAGTTATTGCCCGTATGCTTGGGCAACCCAAGCAAAATCTTCAGAGCAGTGCCGGGCAATATTTACTATGGGGTTGGGCCGTTTTTCTGGCTGCTGCCATAGAATGGGGGCTCTTACAGGTGAACTCTCCCGCACATTGGTGGGTGCGGCCTATTTTAATGCCCCTTAGGGCCATAGTTGACTTCTTCTTAGGTCTAAAAAATCGCGGTAAGCAAGCTTACACCACCTATACAGACTATTCACTAGTGACCGTTTGGTCTGGCTTTGGTCTCTTTATTTTTTTGATCATACTACTGAGCGCTACTTTGGTAGGCTGGGCACACGGCTACTTATTTATTATAGGGCTTATTGGATTTGGCACCTTCACTTCAGGCAGGATTTTAAAGTTTAAGCCGCTATATTTTGGAGGTATATTAAGCTTTGTCTTAGCCCTATTACCCGCTTTGGCTCCTCAGTTTTTCAGCGGTTTTGAAACTTCGCTTATTCTTTTGGCTGCTAGCATTCTGGTGAGTTACATCATTCCCGGGCACTTAATTCAAAGTCGTTTTAAGAATGCTGCCTAAGTTAGACCCCTTACTACACTCTCAGTTGCGTTTGCAAATTGTAACCCTTTTGGCACAGGTAGAAAGTGCTGACTTTAATTATTTGTTAGAGCAAACTAAGGCATCGCGTGGTAATATTTCAGTACAGCTGAATAAATTAAAAGATGCTGATTATGTGCAGGTCACTAAAAGTTTTGGCAAAAGCTATCCGGTTACAACCTGCCAGCTTACGGAGCAAGGCCGGGAGGCTTTTGCGAAATATGTAGATGACATGATGGCCTATCTTGGCCCTAGCAAAAACTAGCTTGTATATTTGATGAAAACCCATTACGTAATGAGTAACAAACAAAAAGTGGCCCCTAGTACCAGTACCCATAATGCTACCTTTTGGTTTCACGTTTTAATTACAGCCCTGGCTTGGGTGGGGCCCTTTTTATTTTCGTGGTATTTAATGGTTTCGGCCTATGTAATTGTATTGTTGCAGTTTTTAATTTTTAACCGCTGCCTGCTAAACGCAAAACATGACTTGGAAGATGCTGAAGATACTACCTTCTATTCCTACCTTTTTGAGCAACTCGGGTATTACCCTAACCGCAAGGTGCTCAAGCTCTGGGTAAGGCGTTACGTCTACATTATTTTAAGTTTATTAACTCTTTTTTGGCAGTTGGTTCTTGGTTTTGACCCTCTGATTTTCTAGAGCCATAGAATGACTGTCAAGCTGCCAACCGCTATGATAATCCAAAGCACTATTCCTAACAATAGTGAACTACCTGCCGATTGTTTTATCTGCTGAAGACTAAGGTTTGTACCCACCAGAAATAAAGTGAGGCTCATAAGTCTTTTAGCAATTAACACAGCAAACTCCGTTAGGCCGGGCGGCAGATTGATAAGGCTATGTAAAAGTACGGCCATAATGAAAAGTCCGATAAAATAGGGGTATTTTATTTTACCACCAGTTTTAAAAATTAAACTGGTAACAATCGCTAAAGGAATAATCCAAAGGGCTCTGGCCAGCTTTACGGTGGTGGCAATTTTTAATGCCTCTTCTCCATACATGGCTGCAGCGCCAACAACAGAGCTGGTATCATGAATGGCAATGGCACTCCACAATCCAAATTGTGCTTGGGTCAGTTCTAACCAATGACCAATTAGCGGGAAAATAAGTAGCGCCAAGCTATTCAGTAGAAATACGGTACCCATAGCCATGCTAATGTCTTTAGGGGAGGCCTTTAAAATGGCCGCAATGGCCGCAATGGCGCTTCCTCCGCAAATAGCTGTACCACTTGAAATTAGGTAACCTCCGGTGGGGGCCAACCTGAGCTTTTTGGCAAGCCAGGTTCCTAAAAGCATTGTTATAGCGATACTTAAAATGGTCAGATAAAAACCATTAATACTTACGCTCAATGTTTCTTGCGCATTTATTCCAAAGCCAAGGCCCACAATGGCTATTTTTAGTAGCCAATTGGTTCCGACTTTACTTGTTTTATTAAAAGGGTTACCTAAGCTTAAGGATAAAGCCAAGCCCATTAAAAGAGCAATAGCTGGACTTACCCAGGGCGTGAGACTCAAAACAGCTAATAAAACAAATATAACCTTGGCCAGCATTCTAAAATTATAGCCCGCAAAAGTACACTTTGCTTTTTCAGTTTATGTGATGCGTAATACTTACAAGAGGTATGAAAAAGAAATTCCGGAACGAGCCACGAAATCATTGGAGCCACTTTGGCCTTTCAGCCCATCCCAGTAGTCATCAAAGCCGTGCCGTAAGTTTACATACAAACCAAAATTAAAGTGGCCATCAGTGTTATAGAGAAGTCCCGCTTCAACGCCCACGAAAAATGTCTTGTGCCTACCGCCTTGATACTTGAAGTCATTCTCGCCTAACAAATTGTAGTTTGACTTTACGGAATTTAATAACATACCTGAGAAAACCGCACCGTATAAATTTACCAAACGAGCTGTTTTACGGGTGCTGCCTGATGGTGCGTTTAAATAGGTTCTGAGCCCTAAAGAAAAAGCGGTTTGTTGCACGGTGGCTCTGTAGGTGGATCTTGAGGCGTTAGTGACCCTTACTTCACGGTTGATATCGGCAATACCGTAATCGAATTCTGTATTCAGTTCAAAGCGATTATCCTTCAAGGGCACACCGTGCATCAAAGCAAAATTGCTACCCAGGCTAAGATCCTCTAGATTATCGCTTGATGTTTCTCCTCGCACTGCCCATACACCTCCCTTTACGGCTAGGTAATAATCTTTTTTTTGAGACTTTAAGCCTAAAGCCACCAATATCAGAACTATGGTAATTGAATGCTTGGTTAGTATCACGCTTAAACCATCAGAATTTAATTACAAGCAATTTAACACTTTGCAAGCAATTAGGCGTAAGAATTTAGTCAAAACCATAAGTGACAGAGATTCCGCCTCTTACTAGCCAATCATCATATTGGGTAAGACCATCTATACCATCCCAGAGGTCTGAAAACCCTAGCCGCCAACTCATATAGCCCCCTAATCCCCATTGATCATTTAGCATTACTGTAAAACCTGCTTCCGCCTGCGTGGCCAAACCCCAATGCATTTTTTCAGAAATTTCAAAGCCATTGGCTGGCACCAGCTCTCGGTTGGTTGAGTTTTGGAAATTCACACCACCTACTGAAACACCTAAATACGGTAAGAACTGACCACTGTAAAGATTGTAGTTTTGGGCGTCTTTGCTGAAAACGTAACGAACCCCCGCACCTAAAAAATAATGAATGGCCGTGGTTTTGTAGATCCCCACGATTACGTTATTACCTCTTATAAGGTCTCTTTCGCCCATAGTATGGCTGTAACCCAATTCTCCGGTTATGGACCATTGAGCATTATCTAAAGGAAAAGATAGATGCAAGCTGAAGTCTTGACCTAGTTCTTCAATGAGAAAATCAGCATTTTTAGAGGTTTCACTTCTAAAAGCCGAGATTCCCGCTCGCATGTCAAGAATTAAATCTTGCGCCACCAGACAAGAGGAGATCAAAAACGCCAACAAAAGAAGGCCATTTCGTAGGGTTGGTTGATTCATAGGGCTAAATTGCGCCCTCAAAATAAAGCAATTTACTGTAATTAGTATAAAACAAACACATTATAAGAATTTAAACAAACGGTAAGCTACATTAGTCCGTAAGCATGTCGTACCCTCACAAAAAATGTCATCCTTAGAGCAACACTATAAAATCTTAGGGCTTTCGCCAGATGCTGATAAGCCGTCCATTAAAAAGGCTTACCGCCAACTGGCCATGCAATATCACCCCGATAAAAACCCTGAGGCCAAAGAACGTTTTTTGCGCATTGTAGAAGCTTACGAAGTGCTAATGGGCGTGCGTGCCCAGCAAAAGAAAAAGCCGGTCTACTCAGCCCGTGAGATGGAGGTGGTTTATGAAACATTGCAAAAGCGGGCTAGGGAAAAAGCTCGTGAAAAACTAAAGAAAAAAGCGGCCCAGAAAAGACAACAAAAAGCTGAAGAACAAGCACGCGAATACTCCAAAGCCATTTATACGCTTTTGGGTTTGGTAGTGCTGGGCTTCAGCGTTTATTACGCCTATGACTGGTTCTTCCAACTCATGCTAAATCGCGATAAGCAAACCACCGTGGCAACTGTAGTGGGAGTACAAAAAAAGCGGATAGTTTATGAGTTTGAGGTAGAGGGGAAGCGTTTAAAAGAAAGTGCCTACGTTAATGCAGCCGGCATGCAAATGCTAGCCAAAACCGGGTTGCCTTTAAAAATAGGCAACCAGTTTCAACTAGAATACAGTGCTCAAAACCCCAAATACCATAAAATCAACTACCAAAAGGTAAGTAAAGAGACCCTTCAATATTATTTTAAAATTTGCGAGCCGCCCGTTTATCTGCTGTACCGAGATAAATGGTCAAGTTATACCGAGCAGCAGAAGAAAATTCGCACACAGTGCCTAATTTTGCTGACTTATCAAAAGTTGGGCTTAGAAGGTTTGGCGCAGCTCTATTTTCATCAGGAAAACCCTTTAGAGAATTTTTCCAACAACCGCTGGAGTTGGCACTTTTTTAAAGATTCAGAAGAATTTGTTGAAATTCAAAACCTCTGCGAAAGCCCACTGTAAGGCTGGATTAAAATTCTAATTTTGCCCACAAATTAAGAATATGCCCCTACAAGCAGCTTTACCAAAGGGCACCCGAGACTTTTTGCCCGGGGCCATGCAGCAACGTGAGTATATAGTAAACACGCTCAAAGAAGCCTTCAAAAAATATGGCTTCAATCCAATAGAAACACCCGCCCTGGAAAAGGTAGAAACCTTAACCGGTAAGTATGGAGAGGAGGGTGACCGATTGGTTTTTAAGCTTTTGCCCCGTGGTAAAAAATTAAACCAGGCTTTAGCCGATGGTAAAATGGAGAGCCGCATTGAGGAAGCTCTGCGCTATGATTTAACGGTGCCCTTTGCCCGCTTTGTGGTGCAAAACCAAAATGAGCTTACCTTTCCATTCAAGCGTTTTCAAATACAACCCGTGTGGCGGGCAGACCGGCCCCAAAAAGGCAGGTTCAGAGAATTTGTACAATGTGATGCAGATGCGGTAGGTTCTACTTCTCTGCTGCAAGAGGTGGAGTTTTTGGCGCTTTATCAAGAGGTTTTTAAGGCCCTGCAACTGCCTGTAATTCTAAAGTTAAACAACCGTAAGCTGCTCTTTGGGTTGGCCGAGGCCTTTGGGGTACAAGATCGATTTGGCCATTTTACGGTGGCCCTGGATAAATTGGATAAGATTGGAGCTCAGGGGGTTTTGGATGAACTAACTAAACTGCAGTTTCCAGTTAACGCTGTAAACGGTTTCAAAAAAATACTTACTATAGGTGGCTCAAATCAAGAGCGCTTAGAGCAGCTGGGAGCCCTTTGCGCCCAATCAGAAATTGGAAAAAAGGGCTTGGAGGAACTTGAAGTAGTGCTGGAAGGTGCCCAAAATTTAGGGATTAGCAACCTGCAGTTAGATATTACGCTGGCCCGTGGTTTAGATTATTACACGGGATCCATTTTTGAGGTTACCGCTCAGGGCGTTGAAATGGGATCAATTGGTGGGGGCGGCCGTTATGATGATTTAACGGGCATTTTTGGTAAGAAGGACTTACCGGGAATAGGAATCTCTTTTGGCTTAGATCGTATTCAAATTTGCTTGCAAGAGCTCGGTCTTTTTCCTGACTTAAAAGAGCAATCTACGGAAGTGCTTTTTGCAAACTTTGGAAATAGTGAAGCCCTATTTAGTTTAGGGTTGGTACAGAAGCTACGCACCCTGGGGGTTAAAGCCGAGGTGTACCCTGATGCCGTTAAGCTCAGAAAACAATTAGATTTTGCCAATAAGAATGGCATGGCCTACGTGGTGCTTATAGGTGAAAAAGAAATGGAGGCGGGTAGTTTTGGTGTAAAAAACATGAGCACAGGCGAACAACAGCAACTGCGAGAAATAGAATTATTAGAGCAATTTAACCCTCAAAATCAGCTTGGGCATGGCCTACACTAAAACCCATCAAATAAGCGCAAACCATCTTTCTCTCCAGAAGCTTTACCAAATTGTAAGCGATGAGAAAGCTCTAAGCTTATCGGCTGCAGCCTTGCAGAAGGTGAAAGATTGCCGAGAGTTTTTAGATGCCAGAATGGAAGCGCAAGAGGAACCGATATACGGAATTAATACAGGATTTGGTTCTTTGTACAACGTTACCATAGAGGGCCGTGACCTTGAGAGGTTGCAAGAAAACCTGGTGCGCTCCCACGCCTGTGGCACGGGGGCAGTTTTAGAGCCCGATATTGTGCGACTTATGCTATTATTAAAGGCTCAGAGCTTGTCTTACGGCCATTCAGGCGTAAGACCTTTGCTAGTTGAGAAAATAATAGAGTTTTACAATCACGGACTAAGCCCCAAAGTTTTTGAACAAGGCTCTTTAGGGGCTAGTGGTGATTTGGCCCCACTTGCTCATATGGCTTTAGCCCTAATGGGCGAGGGTGAAATCTACTATGAAGGCCGTTATCAAGAGGCTCAAAAGGTTCTGGATCAATTATCTATAGCGCCTATAAACCTTAAATCTAAGGAAGGTTTGGCTTTGCTTAATGGAACACAATTTATGCTGGCTATAGGCTGCCACGTATACTTTCAAGCTGTAAAGCTCATGTACCTTTCCGATTTAATTGCCAGTATTTCTTTAGAGGGTTATGACGGACGTTCAGAGCCTTTTGACGAACTCATCCATCATGCCCGAAATCATCAGGGTCAAATAGAAACCGCTCAAAGAATACGCGAATTCTTAGCGGGAAGTGCCTTAATTCAACGGCCCAAGGAGCACGTGCAAGATCCCTACTCATTTCGTTGTATTCCGCAGGTGCACGGTGCTAGTAAAGATTTGCTGCAATATGTAAGCAAAGTTTTAACCGGTGAAATCAATGCCGTTACTGATAATCCTACCATCTTCCCAGAAGAGGGGAAAATAATTTCGGGCGGTAATTTTCATGGGCAAACCCTAGCCTTGGCTTTAGACAGCTTTGCTTTGGCTATGGCCGAAATTGGAAATATCTCGGAGCGCAGAACCTATTTGCTAATTAGCGGACAAAGGCAATTACCGGCTTTTCTCGTTAAAAAACCGGGCTTAAATTCAGGTTTAATGATTGCCCAGTACACAGCTGCTTCGGTGGTAAGTCAAAACAAACAGCTTTGCACACCTGCTTCAGTAGACAGTATAGTTTCTTCCAACGGTCAGGAAGATCACGTTAGCATGGGTGCCAATGCGGCTACCAAAACGCTAAGAGTAATTGAAAATTTAAAAACCATTTTGGCCATAGAGCTCATTACGGCCTCTCAGGCTTTAAGTTTTAGAACCGATAGTAGCTCTCCTTTTATTAACCAGTTTGTACAAGCTTTTAGAGAAGAGGTGCCGCTCATTGAAGAAGATCGTATTCTAAGTAAAGATATAGCCAAAGCCCTGGAATTTATAGAGGGCGTGGAAGTAGATACAGAACTTATTTTTTAGC
Source organism: uncultured Bacteroidota bacterium (assembly GCA_913057235.1). Lineage (GTDB taxonomy): Bacteria > Bacteroidota > Bacteroidia > Flavobacteriales > Schleiferiaceae > CAJXNI01. The sequence goes on along the minus strand of CAJXNI010000001.1, from coordinate 203,412 downwards.
GAATAAGGGTAAAACTGCCTTGCAAAATTTCATCACCGTTCTTCAGTTGGTAGGTATAAACTCCTGCCGGGGCCTGGACTCCATTTATAGTACCGTCCCAAAAATGATTAAATGGCTCTTTAGTTTTAAAAACCTCAGCACCCCATCTATTGGAAATTACCAGGTAGTTGCCGCTTTCACAACCATCGCCCACTACCTTAAAGGTTTCATTAAGGCCGTCACCGTTGGGGCTAAAAGCGGTGGGTATGTAGGCATTATGCCTTATTGACTTCAAGTGCAGCCTAAAGCTTTGGTGAAACTCTTTATTACAAAGCGTATCTTGAATGGTCAAGCGCACATTTTTGTTACCTGGGGTTCTAAACCTAATGGGCGGGTTGGGACCATGAAAGACCTGGCCATTCACCAGCCAGCTGTACTGATACCAATCTTGATGATTTTTAAGAGCAATGTCTATAGAGCCGTTTGAGCATTCGCTTACATTCAGCTGAGCTACAGGGTCGGGCAGGGTATCATTAAAATAAATCCAACTAACTGAAGTATCACTGCGATTACACACCGTATCCTTCACAATTAGTCGGACTTGATGAGGCCCTGGATTATTGAACTGTACTTTTTCTATTTCTCCGCTAAGGGCTTGGTTTCTTCCGGCTATTTCCCAAGTAAAGCGCTGTGCTTTAAAACTTTCCGAGGCATCTAGTGTAGCGTTAAAATTTTGGTCACAGGCCTGGTAAGTTAACCTTGGCTTCGCTTTGGGAAAAGTGGCTTCGCTATGGTCAATCTCAAAAATTAAAGTATCGGCAATGCCGCAAATGGTATCAACCGCTAAAAAGGTGATTTTGTAGTTGCCAAGGGCATTATAGGTTACAGTAGGCTCCGCAAGGGTAGAGCTATCGCCATTGCCAAAGATCCACTTATAATTGGTGGCATTAAGGCTGGCATTTGAGAATTTTACGACCAGACCATCACAAATAGAATCCACTTCGGTGGTGAAACTAACATTGGCATCAGCTTCTAAAGTTTGATCAAATTTAAATTTGAAAACAGCCATATTACAGGAAGGAGCTCCAGAACTGGCGCTGTAAGCATTCAAGGTGGTAGGAAAACCTAAATTCATACAATTGGAGCACACCGCCTGGTACACCGTACCATCTTTATCAAAGCGACTGGTGCCCCCATCTACATGTTCATGGTCGGCTCCTCCAAAAAAGCTCGCATATAGCAATTTTTGCGCTTCACGTGATAAGACCATAAAGTAAAAGTCATTACCATCAGTGGTGCTCTGGTAGGCATCTAGCAGGGTTGGCAGGCCGTGGGTATTGCCATTTTGTTGCGGTGGATTGCCTACCGTGTTGGATTGCCCATTCCAGCCCGCCAAATAAATATTCCGGCAATGGTCCACTAAAAAAGCAGATGGCACTAAATCTTGCTTATCCTGGCCGCTTCCTAGAGTAGTTTGCCAGTTCAACGTACTTAAGCTGGTGTCAATCTTTAGGAGAAATTGCGTGGCGTTATTTACGCTGAACTTAGAGGGGGTACTTACCCAGTCTCCTTGGGTTTGACCAAAAACAAAAATACCTTCACCATCAGATTGAATTAGGTAGCTTTGGTCATAATCAGGGGTGCCTATAAAAGTGTTACGCACGTTATCTCCGGTAGTCAGGTCAAATTTACCTATAAAACCATCTACATCTCCCGAATTAGCAGTTTGCAGCGCACCACTGGTAGAGGGAAAGGAGCTACTTAGGGTTCCCCCTGTTATGTATAAATACGGACCTACCACTTGCAATGCGTAGCCCGCGTCTATTTGGTCGTTGCCCAAAAAAGAAGTCCATAAATTAGTACTCAGCGTTTTATCAAAAACTCCCACCAAGGCATCTTGAGAAGGCTCAGTTTTAGGCCCATTGGGTAGGGCGCTGGCGCTTAAATCCATAGAGGTAGTAGAACTTACCACCGCTACCTGATTTTGGGGGGTGAGGATGAGTTCACCTCTAAAGTGGTCTCCGTAATTTTTTTCCAAAATATTATAGCCCTCATTTCCCGAACCTCCCCAGTAGGTTGCGGCCAAAAGCTGGCTGCCATTGGCACTTAATTTGGCCATAAAAAGATCAGCGCCATTTTCAATATGGTTTACTGCGTCATTAGATATGTAGTTTCCCCCATTAAAAGTAGACTGATAAGCCTGACCTGTAATGGGGAAATCAGAAGCTCCCGTAACGCCCAAGATGTATAAATTGTCCTCTGGGTCTGCAATTAAGCTTTGCGGAACTTCAACGCCTTGCCCGCCCAGGTAGGTTGCATAGAGCAAAGCGGAGCCATCCTTGCTAAACTTGCTTATGGCTACGTCACAGCTGTAGATACTATCGGCTGCAAAGCCTGGCTGCACAGCCCCCAGGGTGGTAGGGTAATTGGGGCCAAAATTGGTGCCAGCCGCGTAAACCCGGCCTTCTTTGGCGGGGGTTGCTGTGTTGCCATAGTTGAGATCTCCACTGCCACTAAACGTTGAAAAAACCAGCAAAGGGTCAATTACCAGCTCATAATCAGGGTTATAAGTGCCAATGTTAAAACTTACAGTTTGGCCTTTTAGCCGATAGCTGCATTCTACCAGTATTTTTTCACCGTTGATGATTTGAAAAGCTTCAGGAATTGACTCAGTAAGCAGGCCGAGGTGCGTTTCCAGATTTAAGATCCCATCTTTTAAATCAAGGGATCGTAAACCTTGGTAATGCTGTTCAATTAAAGTTGGGTCTGCGCCAGCCGCCACCACAATATTGTATTTTAAGGCATCATTACTTTGGCTAAATTCTAAATGAATGCCTTCGTAAATGTTGAAATACGTAAGACTTTTAAAAGCTTGTAAACCTGAAACCCAGTTTTTAGGGTTTTTACCTAAAAAATAGTTTAGCAAAGGTCCTGACTGCTCAGTGTATTTTATTTGGGGCTGGGCAAGAGCGTTTAAAAACTCCATTTGATAACTTGAACCCAAAGTGGTGGTGTGGGAATGTTGAGATTCAGCACCATGGCTATGACCTGGTAAATTAAGCAGGCTCAGCTTATACCCATTAGACTTAAAAAAAAGAGCACCGTGGGCCAAAGGTAGTTTGGTATGAAAGTCACCAGCCCATTGACCTTTGTTGGGAATAAAGTAAGCTGTTGGTTGGGCTACTACTGATGTACTCACCAATGCCAAAAACAGTATTCCGAATGCTATTTTTTGTACCCTGTTCAAAATTCCTGAGGTCTAAAATAAGAATTAGAACATGAACGGACTGAATACTTCCTAGAGAATGAGCTAAAGAACCACCACATCAATCAGGCTTTAATCCATTCGGCCGTAGCAAAGTGCTTTCCCTCTACACTTGAAAATGCCAATAAATACTGCCGGTTAGAAGGTTTTAGATTTAGTTTCTTTTCAATTTCAGATGCGTTGGCAGGGAAATTTCGGGCAATAACATTATACCTTTTTTTAGCCAGTGATTTAGTAAACGGCTTATGCAATGCATTCACTTTAAAAACTTTGCCCGGAAATTTTTCAGGAATGACAGAACCGGTTAAAAGCTGCGTATTGGCATGGAGTTTTGGCAATTGAAAATGGCGCGAAAGGTCATTTACCAAACCGGCTTTTAAAACGCTGGCGTTGGGCTCAAAAATGTAATCTTGAGGCTCTGAGAACTCAAAGGCCGCAGCCTTGGGGGTTCCTTCAAAAAACTGAATAGTGCCTTCAGAGTCTATAATGTTGTAAGTCTTATAAGACAGATTTTGGTAAGAGTTACTTAATGTCAAAAGCACCTCTTTGCACTCATTTTTAACGCTAATTACACTCACAGTCTTAACGTAGGTTAGCTTTTTCAGCAATTCAGCAATACTAGCCATGGGGCTCACCTTTACCACCGTTAAGGCGGCTTTTTCTACAAGATCTTCTTCTAAATTGCGCACGTCCGGACTGTAATCTTCTATAGAAATCAAGCGTTGCTGTTGGGCGTTTCTTCTGGATGGATCCAGGTAAATCAAGCTTTGTTTGGGTAAGCTAGCCAAAAGCTTTTCGGCTGGTAAACCCGTAAAAGTGGCCTTGAAATCCAAGACTTTATAATTATAGGCCACCAACTCCTGAAGCGCGGCATCAGGCTCATTGTAATGAACTTGCTTGAAATTTTGCCCCAGGTAAAAGCAGTCAACCCCAAAGCCTCCTGTCAAATCGGCAAGTCTTGCGCCCGAAAAGAGGGTGGCTTTGAGCCGAGCTGTGGCCTCAGAGCTGGCTTGCTCTAAATTAAGGCTGGGCGGCATGAGCACTTCCTGATTTTCACACCATTGCGGTAATTTTTTACGGATCTTTTGCCTTTTGGCGATTTGCTCAATAATCAAGCGCTTTTGCTCCTGATTTTGATATTTGAAGAGAAGCTTGGCCACGTCCTGATTTTTGTTCGCCTTAAAAAAAGCTTGATTGTCAGGGTCTAACCACCATTTTTCAAGTTGGCTTATGCTGGTCATTCAAGTTATTTTGGGTGAGCCAGCGCACAAATTTCACATGCGGAAAAAACTCAGCCGCTAACAACCTAATTACACTGTAAACGGGCACCGCTACTATAATACCAGCTATTCCCGCTAAAGCGGCAGCAAAAGAAATAACCAAGAATATTTCCAGCGGATGCGCCTTGATACTGCGTGAGAAAATAATCGGCTGAAGCAAAAAGTTATCAATCATTTGCATGGCTCCAAAAACTACCATAATGGCTAAAATAGCTGGGAATAACTCAATAGAAGCCGTACCACCAATAACTTGGGTAAGGCCTAAAATAAGGCCAAAGCTGGCGCCAATAATGGGCCCCAGATAAGGAATAACGTTAATTAGGCCGGCAAAAAAACCAATTACTATGGTGTTATGAAAACCGGCTAGTTCTAATCCCACAGATACAATGGTGGTTACAATGGTAATTTGGAGAAGTATACCCGCAAAATAGCGACCTAAGGTAATACGGAGGGTGGGCGATACGTGCAAAATTTGTCCTTCGTAGCGGTCTGGGATAATGGCCAAAATGATGTTTCTGAAAAGGTACTTTTCTCTCAAAAAGAAAAAGGTGATAAAAAGAATACTGAATAGAGCAAAAACTAAATTTCCCAAACCACCCAGAAGCCCGCTAAAGGTATCACTCACGTTCTGCATATTCAGCATTTCGGCCAAGCCAGGCCTTAAAACCGTTTGATTGGTACCCACCGTGGCCTCTGGAAAAAAAGTTTTTTGTAAGGCTCTTATTTCCAATTTTAGCCCTTGATAGATACTTTCAAAATCAACAGTGCTTAGTACTTTTAATTCCGCAATCAAGGCTGGAACAAAAAAGCTCATGGTACCTGCAAAAATCCCCACTATTAAAAGCAAGGTAAGAGCCGAGGCCAAGCTGCGATTAAATTTGATTTTTAGGGGCCCGTCTTCGGCAATAAAGTCTACCACGGGTTTACCCATTACGGCAATTACGGCTGAAATTAAGATATAGATAAGCGTGTAGCGTACTATCCAAAAGAAATATACCAATAAGGCCATCAAGGTAATGGCTCCCAAGGTTTTTAGGATTTGCCGGGTAAGGTTATTCATTTTGCCCATTTAAAACATACTGCAAAAGATTAGCACCCATTTGGAGTGCCTTTAGTCGCACTTCCACGGGGTCATTATGCACCTCCGGATCTTCCCAGCCATCACTTAAATCACTTTCAAAGGTGTAAAGCAAAATAATGCGACCTTGATCCCGAATCACCCAAGATTCGGGAGGTTTCTGATCGTGTTCATGAATTTTAGGCAAGCCTTGCGGAAAACTAAAAGGTTTCTTGAAAATAGGGTGACTAGTTGGTAGCGGCTCTAATTGTTTGTTGGGGAAAAGCTTTTTAAGCTCAGGACGAATGTATTTATCCATACCGTAATTATCATCTATGTGTAAAAAGCCCCCAGCAAATAAGTAGGAGCGCAGGTTTTGAGCTTCCTGTTCATTAATAATGACGTTGCCATGGCCGGTCATGTGCAAAAAGGGATAGTTAAAAATATCAGGTGAGCCTACTTCTACCGTGGCATACTCTGGATTTATGCTAGTATTTAGTTCTTGGTTGCAAAAAGAGGCCAGGTTTTTAAGAGCACTAGGATTGGCATACCAATCGCCTCCACCATTGTATTTTACCAAGGCTAATTTTAAATGATACTCGGGTGCCTTGGCCGAAAGGCAAAGACCTATCATTATTAAGGCGATCCACTTTTTCATGATTGCGTAAAATTAAGGTATTCCAATTTCTCAAAGGCGTTGGTAGGCTGCGGCAGCTGCCACGCTAATAGCAGCGGTTTCGGTGCGTAAAACTTCTTCACCCAGGTCTAAAAAGCCTAGCTTTTTTTCTTGGGCCATTTTAATCTCAGAGGGCGAAAAATCGCCTTCAGGGCCAATTAAAATCCAGTGTTCTTTTTTAAGGTTTATGGTTTTGAGATTGGCACGGGGGCCAGAGTTTAGGTGAGCCAAATAGGCATTGGCTCCTTGCACAGTTTCTAAAAATTGAGGAAAAGTCTTCTGCTGTTGCAGCGTAGGGATCCAACCTTTTTTACTTTGCTTTACAGCGGCCATTATAATTCGCTGCCCGCGCACCTGCTTGTACACCTTACGCTCTGAGTTTTGGCAAATAATGGGAGTAATGGAGGCTACCCCCAGCTCTGTAGCCTTTTCTAAGAAGAACTCAAAGCGATCATTACTCTTGGTGGGAGCTACGGCCAAATGCAGTTTTGCTTGACTTTCTTCTCGTACTAATGCCTCAATTTTAAATGGCTGAACCTTCTTTAGGCCTGGTTCTAGAATAGCGCGATATATTTTGCCGTCACCTTGAGTTACGCTGATTTGAACCTTAGGCTTTAATCGAAGTACTCGCTGTGCATGGTGGGTTTCATCGGCATTGAGCCAGCCTTTTTCACCCGAAATATTTTCAGCAATAAAATGGTTCATCAGGCGCCAACTTTGTCTTTTTTACGGCTATCAGGCTTATTAATGTTACGCTCTATGTATTCAATAATTTTTCCCGCTACGTCTACCTCAGTTGCTTTTTCCACTCCCTCTAAGCCCGGTGAAGAATTAACTTCCAGCACTAAGGGACCACGGCTGCTTTGCAGCATATCTACCCCCGCTATGTTTAGCCCTAGCGCTTTAGCTGCATTTACCGCGGCTGTTTTTTCTTCTTTACTCAGTTTTATGAGGGTAGAGGAGCCCCCGCGGTGCAGGTTACTTCTGAACTCGCCCTCTTTACCGCTTCTTTTAAAAGCGGCCACCACTTTGTTGTCAATTACAATGGCCCTGATGTCACTGCCACCTGCTTCGGCAATGAACTCTTGCACTAAAATATTGGACTTAAGCCCATAAAAAGCTTCAATCACAGATTTTGCGGCTTTTTTAGTTTCAGCCAATACAACCCCTAACCCTTGTGTGCCTTCCAAAAGCTTTACAATCAGGGGGGCTCCACCCACCTGAGCAATCAGGTGCTCCACATCACTGGGCTGCTTGGCAAAGGCGGTTTTGGGAATACCGATGCCGTGCCTGCTTAAAATTTGCGTGGCTCTGAGTTTATCGCGGCTCCGCACCAGAGCTAATGAGCTGCAGGTGGTAAACACTTTTTGCATCTCAAATTGGCGGATGATACTGCTTCCGTAAAAAGTTACGGAGGCTCCTATGCGGGGTATAATAGCATCAACTTCCTTAATGCGGTGGTCTTTGTAGTATACCATGGGCGCTCCGCTTTCAATTACCACAAAAATTTTGGTGTGGTTAATAACACTTACCGTATGGCCTCGCTTTTCACCAGCTTCTACTAATCTGCGTGTAGAGTATAAATTAGAGTTTGTAGAAAGAATAACAATATTCATGCTTGGGTTTTAAAGTTTTGGTTGAGGTTTTTTAAAGCCACGTCAACCACAAAACGGTTTTTTAAAAAACGTTTGCCCAATAGTATGGGGAATTTCATCTTATCGCGAAAGCTTAGCGTAAACTCGGTGTTAACAGTCTTGTTAAAAATTACGACCGGAGTTTTTATGCTGTAGCGGATTTCCATTAAACCGTTGCTACTGCGCACTTTACGTTGCCTAAATTCACTAAACGAATACTGCTTTTGAGTGGTTATACCAAATTTAGGAGCATAGAGTTTTATGCTTAAAACCTCCTGACCATTATGTTCATGCAAGTGCACATCACTGCAGTTGAGCGTAGAGGTTTGGGCTCCTGTATCAATTTTACAGGCCGCATTGATTAAATCAAACTCGGGCAGGTCTATGAAATCGGTGGTGCCAATGAGGGCTTTTTTTCTTTTGGGCAACTTATTTTGTTTAATGGCCCAAAGCTAATTTTTTTCGGGCGGATGCTGAGAAGCTTAGGCCAGCAAAGTCTTGCTTTAGGTATTTGTAATATCCCGTAATTGCAATCATAGCACCATTATCGGTGCAAAACTCAAAATTAGGGAGGTAGGTTTCCCAGCCCAGGCTTGATTCTCTTGCCTTAAGGGCTTTGCGTAAGCCGCTGTTGGCTGAAACACCACCCGCTAGCGCTATATGCTTAATGCCCGTAGCTTGGGCCGCGGCTTCTAATTTTTCCATTAAAACGGCTATAATGGTGCCTTGCAAACTGGCGCAGAGGTCTTGCTTGTTTTCTTGAATGAAATTGGGATTCTGTTTCATTTCCTTTTGCAGGAAGTACAAAAAATTGGTTTTTAAACCGCTAAAGCTATAGTTGTAGCCGGTCATAGACGGCCTGGCAAAAGTAAATGCCTGGCCATTGCCCTGTTGGGCCAATTGATCTATTAAAGGGCCACCAGGGTAGGGAAGCCCCATAATTTTAGCCGCTTTATCAAATGCCTCACCAGCGGCATCGTCAAGGGTTTCTCCCAAGATCTTTAAATCATACGGATTATTGACCTGAACAATTTGGGTATGCCCACCGCTTACCGTTAAACATAAAAAAGGGAAGGAAGGTGTTTTTTGATTTTTATGGTCTATAAGATGGGCTAAAACATGCGCCTGCATATGATTTACTTCTATGAGCGGAATTTGCAAGGCCAAGGCTAAGGATTTGGCAAAAGAGGTGCCCACCAGCAAGGAGCCCAGTAAACCTGGGCCAGAGGTGAAAGCTATTGCACTTAGGTTTTGAACCTTTATTTGAGCCTGGCTTAAGGCCGCTTCAACCACAGGCACAATGTTTTGCTGATGAGCCCGTGAAGCCAACTCTGGCACCACACCGCCATATTCTGCATGTATTTGTTGGTTAGCGGTTACATTTGCCAGAATTTTGCGATTTTGTAGCACTGCAACGGATGTGTCATCACAGCTAGATTCAATCCCTAAAATATATTCACTCATTGGGCAAAAGTACAATCAGAAAAGCGTTTAAAATAGTGGGCTGGAGTATGGTTGGCTTACTAGCACTACTGATTGTGCTCAGCGCTACTTTCTTCATTCCGGCAGTGCAATTAAAAGTAGCCCGGCAAGCTCAGAATTGGTTCAATAATACCTACCAAACCAACCTTCAATTGGAGGGGTTTCAGTATGTTTTTCCTAACACGGTTTATTTGCACAATGTGCTGTTGCCCTGCCAGGAGAATGATACATTAATAAGTGCTCAAAAAGTTGAATTCAGTTTTAGAAGCTATCAAAAAAGCACCAACACCTTAAATACGGGCCCGGTGGTACTTAAAGGTTATAAATTTAATTGGTTAAAGTACCCCGGAGAGGATAGCACTAATTTTCAAAAGTTTATAGCTTCCTTTAAGTCTGATAAACCCAGGGATACTACCAAACCCGAGGTGAAGCTTAACATGGCCAGTATTCTACTGGATAGCGGCCGCTTTCATTATGAGGATTTGAACTGCGACAGTTGCCGAAAATTTTTACTTCATGAATTAAACGTGGCAGTGGAAGATTTTGCCTTGGAGGGGAAGTATCTTAATGCTGACATCCTTAATTTGAGCTTTAAGGATGAGCAGGGTTTGCGCGTTAAAAGTTTATCGGCCCAAGCCGCTTACCAAGCCCGGGAAATGCGCCTGAATAACTTGAAGTTAGTGACCGGGCTAAGTGAGCTTAGAGGTGATATAGCTTTGCAATACGCTGAAATGAAGTCTTTTAAGAACTTTGTAAATGAGGTGAATCTTTCGGCTCAAATTGAGTACGGTTACTTGGCTTCCTCAGATATCCAATATTTTGCTCCGGCTTTTCCAAATTTTAAAACCTTCACACTTAGGGGCGCGGTAGAGGGCCCGGTTAACAACTTTGCAGCCAAGGATTTTGATTTAACCTTGGGTAAGGATACTCGTTTTAGAGCTGATGTGAAAGTGGAGAACGCGACAAAGCCTGATAGCCTTTATTTAAGCAGTAGTAATCTCAAAATTAAAACCCTGCCAGAAGATGTGCGTTTTATTGCCGGGCTTTTTACCGATACGGCCTTGCCCCAAACGTTGAAAAAATTGGGTCCCATGCGCCTGAAGGGCAGCTACCGCGGGTACCTGAATGATTTCTCAGCCCAAGGAGATTTCAAAAGTGATGCACTGTCATTAAGTACTAAAATTAAATTACAAGATCCTGGTGATCCTAAGCGCATTGCCTATCAAGGGCGGGTAGAAGTTCAAGAGCTAAATTTGGGCTTATTGACTGAAAATTCAGCTTTAGGCCTCCTCAAAGCTAACCTTAAATTAAAGGGCAAAGGAGCTGATCCAGTTAGTATGAATACCTCTATTGAAGGGGAAATTCAGCGCTTTGATTTTAAAGATTACCGCTACGGTGCCATGGCCGTGAATGGCCGTATCAATAAGGGAGAGTTTGAAGGCCTTTTTAAGGCCAATGATCCAAATCTAGATTTTGATTTTGAAGGAAAAGCCAGTTTTGGCCGAGATACTTCGCAATATGATTTTGTGATGCGCGTAGATACTGCCAACCTGAATGCCCTAAATTTAGTAGAAGACAGTATCTCCACCTTTACAGGACTGCTGAATATAGATTTTATTGCCTTAGACTATGACCAATGGACCGGCTCCATTCAGCTTTCGGATTTCAGCTACGAAGACTCACAGTCAGCGCATTATTTTCAAGACGTAAAAATAACTTCTAATGGCTTGGATAGCTCTAAAACGCTAAAGGTTGAAAGTGCCATTTTAAACGCTGAGCTTAAAGGCCAATACACCTTTGCAGGCATTAACTCCATAATCAAAAACACTTACAGGCGTTTTAATGCGGCTGATACGGTTGAAAGCCAAATAGTGCCGGAAACCTTTTCTTTTGACATTAATCTCAACAAGCCTGAAATTCTTACCAGTCTTTTGCTGCCTAAATTACAGATTGAGCCCGGCACGCAATTAAAAGGGGCTTTTGCCGATGAAAATCAACAATTAAGCATAGACCTTAAAAGCCGAGGACTACGTTACGGAGCCACTGTTTTTAAAGGAATTGATTTGAACATGATTAGCGGCACTCGCCAAAGCGAGTTGGCGTTTAATTTGCGCCAAACAGAGCTCGCATCGGGTTACATCATTGATAGCCTGGCCCTTGAAAATTTTTATCAGAATGATACACTGCAGTACCGGCTCACCGGTATTTTAAGAGATAGTATAGACAGCCGCGTGAATCTTGAAGGTTTTGCCATTCAAAAAAGTAACAGATCCTTTTTGGTAGGCCTGGATTCTTCGCATTTCAATGTGGGTAAATCAGACTTTAAAATACCCAACGGAGCTCGGTTTTACATTGATAGCTCACGATATTTTATTGAGGATTTTAGCATCACCAACGGTAGCCAGGGAGTATACGTAAATGGCGCCATTAGCAAAACCAGCAACGAAGTTTTAAGGGTAGAAATGCAAAATTTCAGCGTTAAAATTCTCAACTATTTTCTAAAATCTGATAAATCAAAATTTGATGGCAGTCTGGAGGGTAGCCTAATTGTTACCAGTCTTTTAGGAGACCCCAAGTTTGTGACTGATCTAAACATAGATTCACTTTCACTCAATAAAACGTTGTTGGGTAATTTAAACTTAATTTCAGATTATTCCCTAAGAAACGACACTATAAGCTTAAATTCTGAGTTGGTTTTAGGAAGGCGTAAAACCATGCAGGCGCAGGGTTACTACCAAACAGACTCTGCCGGGAGCATAAACTTAGACTTGAGCTTTGACCGTTTTAGGCTAACGGCTTTAAACCCCATAGTGTCAGTAGTTGCTACTAACTTACGGGGAATGCTTAACGGTAATCTTTCCATAAAAGGCAAGACCCGTGCCCCTGAGATAAACGGTAAATTATTCTTACCCAAGGTAGCTTTTACCATATCATTTTTACAGAGTGATTACAACCTGGTCAATAACCCTTATGTAGAAATTACCAGCAACGCCATAAAATTTCCGCAGCTAGAACTACGCGACACAAAATTTGGAACCAAGGGGACTTTAGGCGGAGAAATTACCCACCGTAACTTTAGAGACTTTAATCTCGACCTGGAAATTAATACCGATGAGCTCTTGGTTTTAAATACCCAATCTGATGAAAATGACGCCTATTATGGTCGTGCCTTTGCCACCGGAACAATCGATTTAGAAGGACCTCCTGAGGCTCTGGATGTGACCGCCCGGGTGCAAACCGAACGCAACACTAATTTTAATATTCCCATTGGCGGGGCCACCGAGGTAAAGCGCTCCAACTTTGTGAAATTTGTGAGTCCTAAAACACCTGAAGACAGTTTAAGTATTCTCACCAATCAATTTGACATTGACAAAGGTCTCTCATTGGAGTTTGCCATAGAAGTAGACCAAAGCGCCCAGGTAAACATCATCTTGAATCAAAGCACCGGTAATAAGTTGAGCGCCACCGGTGAAGGGCAAATTAAACTGAATATGAGTCCTTCTTCAGAAATGCAGCTATTCGGAATTTACACGGTGGCCAAAGGGGAGTATAACTTTAACCTGGAGGGTTTACTTAATAAAACTTTTAAAGTACAGCGTGGAGGAACCGTTAATTGGAATGGCGACCCTTATTCTGCGCAGCTAAATATTACTGCCATGTATACCACCCGCGCCAATCCTCAGCCTTTTTTAGGCGACATTAGCAGCGGAAATACCCGAACTGAGGTGTATCTCTCCATAGCTGGCCCACTAACCAACCCAGAGATAAGCTTTGATATTAAAACGCCCAGAGCCAGCTCTACCGTGCAGGCCGTGCTAAGTAACCGCTTACGCGAAACTGAGGCCATGAATCAACAGGTGTTTTCCCTTTTGGCCTTTAATTCTTTTACCCCCCAAAGCAACTTTTTAGCGGGTACCAGTGGCGGAATTAACGAATGGGATATTATAGCCAATCAGGCGGCTGCTTATTTAAATCGTTTTACGGGAGGCTATGAAGTGAGCCTTAGCTATCAACAAAACAGCTTTAATAACCAAGATGCCAATACCGCAGGTACAGATAACTCTGAATTGGAAGTAGGAGTTTCTAAAGACTTTTTAGATGAGCGCCTTACCATTAGCAGTTCGGTGGGTGTACCACTAAACAGCAGCCAAGGTAATGTGGCCGGTGATTTTGAAATTACCTATAGTTTAACTGAAGACGGGCGTCTTCGCGCGAAAGCGTTTAACCGGGCCGTAGATAATGATTTCAACATTAGTTTGGGGCGGCAGCAATTGTACCAACAAGGAGTAGGTTTGTCTTATCAGGTAGATTTCAACAACTTGGGCGAATTATGGGCCAAGGTGCTGGGCAAAAGCGAAGAAGGCCGTAAGGAAGAAGAGCCCCAGCCTAAAAAAGAAAATGCTGGCCAGGCTAACCAAAACCAAGATCCGGCAGACGACTAGGTGCGCTTTAGCTTTTCTAAACTGCTAAAAATCACATTATTGTAAAACTTACTCAGTCTAAACTTAAAAGGCTTATAATCAGCAGGGAACACGGTGGGATCAGGCGTTTCTTCAAGCGCTTTTTGATGTTTGGCTAAGAGTTGAGGGTACAACTCCTCCTTGGCAAATCGGTATAATTCCAAGTCTAGTGCATTGGTTTCCTGGGCTAGCTTTAAGTTTTCAGGATTTTCCAAAACGCTGCGGCTGTGTTTTTTAGTGGCGGCAGCGTTGCGTTTGTTGTAATTGATAGAAACAGGGTAGGGGCTCAGTACCTTAAAGAGTTTTAATGATTGGTTAAAATCTTCGGTTAACCCGATGTAATGGTACTTCTTGGCTAAAATAGCTTTGGCTTTTTCAACATCAGGAACCCCGGCAGTGCGCACGGTTTGCACATTATGGGTTTCCGGATAGCGTGCGCACCAATTTTTGAAATCAAGGGTGTTTCCTCCGCGTAGGCTGTGATCCTGAAAGTGTGATGCCATACGTTTAACTGGCTCTCTAAGCATGGTGGCAAAAAATAAGTCATCTCCTGTAAGATGCTCAGTGGGGGCCATTAGGTTATGGCCCATGAGGCTCTTTAAGCCTGGAAAACCCCTGCGTACTTTTTCAAGATCTTTTTGGGTAAAAAGCTTGGTTTTAACCTTTGCACTTTGGCAATGCTGCCAGCCAAAGTTGGCGCGTAGTACAAAAATAAAAGTGGTGCCAGCCGTTTTTTGATGATGCGCAAAAACAATCATGAAGTCCTTTCAAGCGCTGGCTAAACTACTCTTTTTGCGCTGTACCGTATAATTTGGAGAACACCCCAGTGTGCACGTTACCATCGGCTGTGGTAAAACTAAAAAAAACATGTGCATTGGTACCAAAGTCTTCATTAATTGTAAGCTCTATTATTTCCTGATCCACTTTAGCGCTCAGCCAGTGGTGCAAATGATCATACTCAAAATTCTCAATGCCTACTTTCATTTTCACCATCATATACTCGTTTTCACCCATGCAAGAATAAGACGTATCGGAATTGGGTTGCAGGCCATTGGTCCAGGCTTTGGTCTCATCATGGCCGCAGTAGGTTAAAAGTATCTCCGGTTTAGTTTGATCACTCTGGGCCAAGCTTAAAAAACTACTGCTCAGGCCTAGCACTAAAAGGAAAACAAGATTTTTCATGGTTATTAATTTTAAATGGGCACCTGCTCTGGCGAGGCCGGCTTCATAAATTTTTGGACAATCAAGTAGGCGAGAAGTACCACCCCTAACATCATGCCACTGGCCACAATATACGGCAAAGCGAGGTGAATCCCATAAAGGGCACCCCCTAAAATGGGTCCTACCACCCGGCTTAAAGAACCAACAGACTGCAACAGCCCCAATACCTTACCCTGCTCTTTTTTGCCCGCTTGTTGCGATATTAGGGAAGAAACCGTGGGCGTGAAAAAGCCATTCCCCACCGCAATGATTAGTAAGGCCACCAGCTCCAGAGGAATGAACAGTTCAACGGGTACAAATGGCATGGCAATGAGGCCAACGGCCATGAGAAAGCTTCCGCTGATAAATAATTTTTTCTCACCAAACCATTTATTGAAAGAGCCAATTAAAGTGCCCTGCACCACGGCCACCGCAATGCCAATAAACGCAAACACATAGCCAATTTCAGATTCAGAGAGGTTGTATTTTTCCTGCCAAAGCAATGAGGCAGTAATGTGCATCATGCTGAAGGCCGAAAGAAAAATAAAATTACTCACCAAAAAGCTCATGATGGCCTTGCGGGGCAGCATGTGCTTAAACTCAGCAAAGGGATTGGGAATGAGTGAGTTTTCTCGATTTTTCTCCTGTAAAGATTCAGGCAATAGGAGGTAGGCCATCAGAAAGTTAATGGCGGCTAAACCAGCCGAGACATAGCCTACTGCTTCAATACCAAAGTGGTCTTTTAACAGGCCACCCAAGGGCGGACCAAAAATAAACCCCAGGCCAAAGGCTGCTCCCACTAATCCGAAGTTTTTACTGCGTTTTTCTGGCGGGGTAATATCACTTATAAAGGCATTGGCCGTAGAAATATTGGCGGCTCCAATTCCGGCCAGCATCCGCGAAAGCAAAAGAATAAAAAGCGTGTTAGCTTGCGCAAAAATAAGGTAGGAAACACCAATGACTGCAATGCTAATGAGTAAGACCGGCCTGCGCCCAATGCGGTCACTCAAATTTCCCCAAAAGGGGGCAAAGAAAAACTGCATGAAAGCAAAGCTGGCGGTGATGAGGCCAATCATAAAGCCACTGGCGCCAAGCTCATCGGCATAAAGCGGTAAAATAGGGATTACAATGCCAAAGCCCACCAGGTCTAGAAAGATGGTGACAAATAGTACAAGGAGGGGTTTGTTCCGCATGGAGGTGAAACGCACTAACCAGGCTATAGTTTGGTTAAAGTGCTAAAAGCTTAATTCGATTTTTTCCTGGGCCTGCTTTCTAAAACTTTACCCAAGCTTAAGCCAATAAAAGGCGAACGCGTCCAATAATTAGC
The DNA here is from genome assembly GCA_913057235.1 of uncultured Bacteroidota bacterium. Lineage (GTDB taxonomy): Bacteria > Bacteroidota > Bacteroidia > Flavobacteriales > Schleiferiaceae > CAJXNI01. The sequence continues at coordinate 187,052 of CAJXNI010000001.1, read as the reverse complement.
CGTGCTTTGTTCTGGATTAATTTCAGGATTAATGACTTGATTGTAACTGAGCGCAGGACCTAGCGAAAATTTAGCAAACCAGCCTGCATGGAAATACCAATTGTAGTTTAGATTGGGATAAACCAAAAGGATGGTTTCCCCAAAACTACCCTGATCTTTTTCGCCCAGCCGATTAAAGGAGGTAGCATCGGCTCCCAAGCCCCAATTTTTGTAGTATAAATGCACGCCCCCTTTGTAAAGCCATTGCGTTTTAGACTGCCCAGATAAGGCAAGGCCTGTACCTAGTTGTAGACCGGTTTTTAAATGACTGTTTAGCGTAATAAGACGCTCACCATTAAGGGAAACACCTGCCCCAGAAGCGCCCAAAACTTCTGCACTGAGCCGTGTTTGTGCCTGGATAGACAAGCCTACCAAGCAAGCACAGGTGAATAGAAATAGTTTCATGAAAGAGAAAAGTTAATTCCTGGACAAACGGCTGATACGCCTTTTTATTCCAGGGTTTATGGCTTCATGGTTATATTCTCCACTATAGTTAAGCCATAGCCCGTTATGCCTACTCGTTTAATAGGATTGTTAGTGAGTAATTTCACTTTGGTGATGCCCAAATCATGCAAAATTTGCGCTCCTACGCCAAAGTCTCGGGCATCTTTGGCAAAGCTGGTTTTCACTTCTTTACGCCCTACTAACTGGTCTTGTTTGCGTTTGCGGATGCGTTCCAGCAGATTACCGCGGTTCATTTCCTGATTCATGTACACCACTGCACCTTTGCCGGTTTCGGCCACCATTTTAAGGGCCTTGCCTAGTTGCGCTTGCCCGTCACCGGTAAGCATTTCAAAAATGTCATTGGCCACAGTGGCAGAGTGCATACGCACCATAACGGCCTCTTGGCTATCCCAGGAGCCTTTGGTAAGAGCAATGTGAATTTGATTATTGGTGGTTTGCCGGTAGGCTCTTAAATCAAAAGTGCCATACTCAGTCTCTAGCTCAAATTCTTCTTCAATGGAAATTAAGGACTCTTTTTCCATGCGGTACGCCACCAAATCTTCAATGCTAATGAGCTTGAGGTCAAACTTTTGGGCAATTTCCAATAACTGCGGCAAACGGGCCATGGTGCCATCTTCATTCATGATTTCTACAATCACCCCTGCTGGTTGCAGGCCGGCTAAGCGGGCTAAATCTATGGCAGCTTCAGTGTGGCCGGTTCTGCGTAAAACGCCTCCAGGTTTGGCAATTAATGGAAAAATGTGACCAGGGCGGTTCAAATCATCGGCCTTTAGCCCCGGTCTTACCAGGGCCTTAATGGTTTTGGCACGGTCACCGGCCGAAATGCCAGTGGTTACCCCTTCTCCGCGTAGGTCTACTGATACGGTAAACTGCGTGTGCATAGGATCCGTGTTGCTGGCTACCATGGGCTCTAGCTGTAATTCGCGGCAACGCTCCTCAATTAATGGGGTGCAAATGAGGCCGCGGCCCTCTTTGGTCATAAAGTTCACCATCTCGGGGGTTACCATTTGGGCTGCCGCTACAAAATCGCCTTCATTTTCGCGGTCTTCATCATCTACTACAATCACCACCTTGCCGGCTTTGATGTCGGCAATGGCCTCTTCAATAGAGTCTAGTTTACTTTTGATTTCTTGCTGTGGGTTGCCATGCATTGCTTGTAACTCCTTTTGTGTATTGCACAAACCCTTTAAGTAAGGCCAGGTTCATGTAAATAAAGTGGCCGGGGTATTTTAGCCAGGTACCCTTTAAACTTTGCGAAAATAACACTCCCAGGTAACCTGTGAAGAAAAACAACATAAAGCCCAGCGCCATTAACTGATAAAACCCGCTGTAGAACATAAGAATTAATAAGCAGGCAAAAGAAATGAGCATTAAAAAGGGCGTAAGCCAACGTAAAACTTTGTGAAATAAAAAGCTAAAGCCGATGGGCCAAAATTGCTGAAAAATAAGGTACTTGAAATGTTTTAAGTTTTGAAAATTACCAATGCTAATGCGCACTTTACGCTTAAACTCTTCCTGCGCTGAAACGCTTACATCTTCAAACACCCGGGCGCAGGGGTTAAAGGTAACCTTATAACCTTGTTGAAGGGTGTGCAGCGTAACGTAAAAGTCTTCCATGAAGTAATTGGCCGGTATTACCGGAAAAAGGGATCTTTTGATAAGATAACATCCGCCTTCTAAACCCATGGTTAGACCCCATTTGGAACTCTCTGCCCACTTAATTTTGTTTTCAAGGTTTAAGTAATCACGCTCCTGTTGGGCTATACCTTTTTCCTGCACCTCAACATATTCTATTTTTCCGCCACAAGCGCCCACGCCCTTTTCTTGAGCCGCTGCCACCAGTTCTTGAACCGTTGGCGGCTCAAAAATAATATTGGCATCGGTGGGTAGCAGGTACTGGGCCGTACTTTTTTGCGCCAATTGGTTTAGTATGGCAGATTTACCCTGCCTACTGGTAAAGAGTATGGTTTTTAAGCGTTTCGGAAATTCACGTTGCAGGTTTTTTAGGATAGCATTGGTTCTGTCTGTGCTATGGTCTGAACCTACACGCAGGCTTAGTTTTTCGGCTGGATAGTTACTTTGCAGTACCGAGCGAATTTTTTGCTCCAAAACTGCCTCCTCGTTATAGGCCGCAAAAATAACCTCTACCGTTGGCCAGCGGCCAGCCATATTGGTCTTTTTTTTAGAGGGCTTTTTGGGCGCTGTACTTAGTAAAAATAAGGGGTAGAGCAGGTAGGTGCTAAACATACCCGTTAAACAAACCCATAGCACTATTTCTAAAAGAAGATTCAAAATTGCTGGTAGAAATCTACAAGTTGAGCGCCCAGGCTAAGATTGTCGTATTGTTTTATCACTTGGCTGCGTGCAGCCCGGGCTATTTTTTCACGCTGCTGCGGATGATCTACTAAATGCAAAATGGCCTCACTAAATTCTTGGGGTGTTTGGGCTAAAAGTAGGTGTTTTTGATTTTCTATTTGAATACCTTCAGCTGCCAGAGGCGTAGTCACCATTGGCATTTGCAAGGCCAGGCTTTCCAGAATTTTTATGCGCATACCGCTGCCCGCCAGTAGGGGCACCACCACTATTTTTCCGCTTTGAATAAAGGCTTGTGCATCTCTAACGGTTGGGAAAAGGGTTACGCCCTGGTCTTGAAATTTTTTAAAGTGCTCAGGCATGTGCCTTCCACCCAGCGCCATGGTCAGTTCAGGTTTTTGGCTTTTTAGCAGAGGCCACACTTCATGCATAAACCATTCAAAACCTTGTTGATTGGGTAGCCAATCAAAGCTGGCCAAATAGACCAAATCAAACTCTGGTTTTTGAGCTACTAGTGCGTAATCTTCAAGGTTTACTCCGCAGGGTAAGGCGCAAGCGGGTTTCTTAAAACCCCACTGCCTTGCTTTTTCCTGATCTACCTCTGTAATGAAAACAGCCCCCTGCACCTTAGAAAAAGCATAGTGTTCAAAATTTTTAAGCCGTTTAATCTGAATTTTTAGGTAGTATTTTTTGAGCGGGTTTTTCTCATAGGGCAGGTGGCGTTCCCATATTTTGTATTCAATATTATGGGCTCTTAAAATTACAGGTGTATTGGTATGCTCTTGAATTACGGGCAAGTACACCGCCATAGCCAGCCCTTCCAATTGAATAATGTCAATGGTCTCTTTTTTCAGTAAAGCGCTTAGAAACTGCGCCAGGTGTTTTTGAAAGAAGCGACTTACGTGGTAAGCTTCCTCTTTTTTGAGCAAGTTTTTAAAAGCCCCTGTAGGCGTTATATTGGTATTGGCCTCAAAGCAGTGCAGCTTTAAGCGAGTAGGCTTTAACTCTTGAGCCCTTTCTGCAGACTGCCAATGTTTTAAAGTGTTTAGAGCCAACAGGGTAACCTCTGCATTATTCTGCACCAAAGCGTCTACAATACTCTTCATTGCTAGCGTACTGCCATCCTGGGCCGGGTAGGGCACTTTATTGCTTAGAACCAGAACTTTCATTTTGGTGGCTTCTTTTGAGCTGTTCCCAGCAATCTGGCAATTTTTTGGAAGGGTTTTAAATACAGCTCGGCATTAAAAATAACGCTATCAGTAGCCGATTTATAGGTGAGCCAAAACCCAATGGGCAGTAATATTAGGTTGGCGGTCCACATGGCGGGCACGGGGTCCCAAACTAAGTGCCTACCAAGTTTTTCAAAGCTGGTTGTACCAACGTGGTACACAATAAAAATAACCACGCTAATTACCACGGGCATGCCCATTCCTCCCTTACGGATGATAGCACCCAAGGGAGCGCCCACGAAAAATAAAACCAAAACACTAAACGAAACGGAGAACTTTTTCCACCACTCTAGAATGTGACGGGTAATTACAATATCGCGCCAAGCGTACTCTTTAGAGGCATTGGTAAAATAGGCTTTGCTGCTACGGGCAATACGCATGGCATTTTGCACAATGCGCGGCTGCGTATTTTCTTTAAAGTTACTGAGAATGTTACTGGAAATTTCTACCGAGGCTAGGGGCATGGTGTCTAATTGCGCAAAGTTATAGCGGCTACGCATTTGTTTTTCAAACTCTTTCTTCCGGTTGCTTTTTACCGTTTTTAAGCTGTCTACCGTAAGGTTTAGCTGGTTTACATTGAGCATGTCAAAATCCTTTCGGCCGCTTTCCCGTAAATCGCCCTGCTGAAATTCAGAGAGGCTAAAGCGTATGATATTTTCTTTGAAACGGGTTTTTACAAAAGGGTGATTGTCACGGTCTTCGCGTTTTTTAGTGGGATAATCTTCATAAACGTGCCCATTGTAAAGGTTAATGATGAGGTAGCGTTCATCAGGCGTTACACGCATTTTGCCTGTTTCGGCTACAATCACTTTTTGATTGCCATTGTTGCCCTTGTGGTCATAAATGAAAACTTCCCGCAGCTTGTTTTGGTTAGGCCCGTATTTATCACCCACTTTAATGGAGTACCCCTCAATGCCCGCGTAAAAAACTCCGGGCTGTATGCTTAAAGCTGGTTTGGCATTGCTGATGTTTACCCGCAAAGTTTCACTTTTAAAGTTGGCTACAGGAATCACGTAGTTGGCAAAAAGGAAAGCGCCAAGGCTTAAAAATACCATGAAAATGATCAGAGGTCGCATTACGCGGATTAGCGAGTGTCCTGAGGATTTGAGCGCGGCTAATTCATTATTTTCGCCCATAGTTCCCAATACCATTATGGAAGAGAGTAAAACGGCCAAGGGTAAGGCCATGGGTACCACTGTGGCAGAGGTGTAGAATAACAGTTCAGCAATGTAGTACCACTCAACGCCTCGTCCGGCCAAGTCGTCAATGTATTTCCACACAAACTGCATGAGCAGAAAAAGAATCATCACCAAAAAGGTGATGATGAAAGGTTTGATAAATGACTTTAGAACAAAGCGGTCAATTATCTTCATTACTGGGCAATGTAATAACCAGGGTAGTTGGCTTTGTTAAATTTAAAATGGGAGGCGGGCAAAGCCGGGTTAGGACTAAAATTCTTTACGCTTAGGGTGGTTACCGTACCGTTGGTGCCCCATTGTTTCATGCTATAAATGTGTTTGCTTTGCGCCTCTATGCCAATCATTATTTTGTCAATTTCTTCATTGGCATTGGGCTTAAGAATTACGTAACGAATTTTTTGGCCATCTATAACTTCAGAGCCGCCTAGTTTGTAGCTGTAGCCTTCACTAAAAAGGTCTAAAATTTTAGAAGGGGTGAGGCCCTGATCTTCAGCTGGGTCATATTGGGTAACCTGCACCTCTTCATCTGCGTGCAAAATATTGTACAGTTTATTACCTACTCTCAACTGTTCTAAACTTTCTAGCTTCAGGTGGTAGTCATCACTTTTTATAGCAATAGTGCCACTTTGGCTTTGCGTGATGGGCGGGTCTACTCGATTGTTCGCAAAATTGTAATCAAAATCAATTTTTAGGGTGGCGTAGCCTTTCATGGTGGCAGATGACTGCGCCAATAAGTTTTTGGCTTCTTGATGAGAGCTCTGGGCCCACAATGCGGTTGGCACTGCTAAAAGGCTGCATAAAGCGAGATATACACTGCGCATAGGAAAAAAATTATGAGTTGTTTTGCTCGTTTTTCAATAACTGTTCCAAAGCCATTTCATCTGGCACCAGAACCTGGCGGGCCTTGCTACCTTCAAAAGGACCAATTATACCGGCTGCTTCCAATTGGTCAATAATTCTACCCGCCCGGTTGTAGCCCAATTTTAGCTTGCGCTGAAGCAAAGATGCTGAGCCTTGTTGGTGAATCACCAGCAGCCGCGCGGCATCTTCAAACAATGCATCTCGTTCACTGGGGTCCAAAATGTCCACTCCGCCACCATCGCCTTCCTCACCTTTGTATTCGGGTAGGGTGTAGGCATCTGGGTAAGCTTGTTGCGAGCCAATATAATCAGTAATGTCTTCAACTTCTGGAGTGTCTACAAACGCGCATTGCAGGCGGATGATATCCTGACCTAAACTCAGGAGCATGTCACCTTTGCCTATCAGCTGCTCGGCACCGCCTGCGTCTAAAATGGTGCGGGAATCAATTTTGGCGGTTACCCTAAAGGCAGCCCGGGCGGGGAAGTTAGCTTTAATGATACCGGTGATTACATTCACTGAGGGCCTTTGGGTGGCCACAATTAAATGAATGCCAATGGCTCTGGCTAACTGAGCCAGGCGCGCAATGGGCGTTTCCACTTCCTTGCCAGCGGTCATAATCAAATCAGCAAACTCATCAATTACTAACACAATGTAGGGTAGGTAGCGGTGGCCTTCTTCGGGGTTAAGTCTACGCTGAATGAATTTGGTATTGTATTCTTTAATGTTGCGCACCATGGCATTTTTCAATAGCTCATAGCGGTCGTCCATTTCTATGCACAGTGAGTTTAGCGTATTAATCACCTTATTGGTATCGGTGATAATGGCCTCTTCACTATCGGGTAGCTTGGCCAGGTAATGGCGTTCTATTTTATTAAATAGGGTAAGCTCTACCTTTTTGGGGTCTACCAGCACAAACTTTACCTGGCTAGGGTGCTTTTTGTAAAGGAGTGAGGTGAGAATTACATTCAACCCTACAGATTTTCCCTGCCCAGTGGCCCCTGCCATCAAAAGGTGGGGCATTTTGGCTAAATCAGTAATGAAGGTTTCATTACTAATGGTTTTGCCCATGGCAATGGGCAGCTCCATTTCGGTTTGCTGAAATTTTTCGCTGGCAATAAGATTACGCATCGGTACCATTTGCGGACTGGTGCTGGGCACCTCAATACCAATAGTTCCCTTGCCCGGAATTGGCGCAATAATGCGTATACCTAAAGCGGCCAACGAAAGGGCAATATCGTCTTCCAGATTTTTAATCTTACTAATACGCACACCGGCAGCCGGTATAATTTCATAGAGCGTAACCGTGGGACCAATGGTGGCCTTTATTTTACTGATCTCAATCTTGTAATTATTAAGAGTCTCAACAATCTTGTTTTTATTGTCTTCCAGCTCCTGCTGGTTCACCTTAATATTGGATGAGCCGTAATCTTTAAGCAGTTCAATGGTAGGGAGCTTAAAACGTGAGAGGTCCAGTTTAGGATCATACTCACCAAAATCTTTTATCTTTTGATTCAGTTCTTTCTCGCTTAGCTCCTCTTCGGTCTCCACAGACTCAATTTCAAAATCCGAGTTCTCTTCGGGCTCAGAACCAGCGCTTTCAAGTGGATTGGGTGTTTCACTCAATTCCACTTCCTGAGTCTGGATATCTTCTTCGGCAGCAGCTTCGTCAATAATTTCAAGAGTGGCCGGTTTTTCAGGCTCTTCGGCCGATGGGGACTCAGGCTCTATTAGCTCCGATTCGGGACTTGCTTCTGGCGCAGGTGCTGAGGCTTCTACGCTGGCTTTGGCCGATGATTTTTTAGACCCATCCGCCGAAAAGCGTTGGAAGAATTTTTCAAAAGTTGCGGGTGTCCATTGGAAGCGCAAGGCCCCATAAATAAGGAAGCTAAAAAGTAATACCGTGAAACTTCCCAAGGGGCCGGCCAGGCTGCTGAGCCAACTCTCTAAAAAAAAGCCGGTGGCCCCGGCCAAAATCGGAATCTGGGGAAGAAAGAAAGCTAAGATAGTAGGCAACCAAATGCAAAAAAACAGGCTGCTGGCAAACAGTTTTTTCAAGGGAGCCAGCCGCACTCTCAGAGCCAGGCGTAATCCTAGAAAGAACAGAAAGATAGGTATTAAAAAAGCACTGATGCCAAACCATTGGTAGATAAAAAGGTGGCCTAAATCGGCCCCTAATTTGCCCACCACATTTTGGGCTTGTAGTTCGGGGTTGCCATACACTGATCTCCAGTCTTGCCACACCAGATTTTGATCATAGCGCCAGTTGGTTAAAAAAGAAATAAAGGCGCCTAATAAAAACAAGGCCGTGAAAATCACCAGCAAACCTAAAATGGTGCGGTTGGCTGGGTTTTGGATGCGTTGCTTTAGCGAAACTTTTTGTCCTGATTTCTTTTTAGTAATCTTTTTTTTGTTGGACTTAGCCATAGGGTGCCTTTGCCTTTATAGCGGCAAAAATAGCATAATATTGTAGGCTTACCGTGTGTTAACAAAGTTGAAACTAGGAGCAGACGTGCCCACCGTGCCGTAACCATTTTTAACATTGCTGTAAATCTGCACCGGTTCGCTAAAAAAGCCATCGGTGAAGCTTTGGGCCACTTTTTTTACCATGGCCCCAGTTTTAAGAGTGCAAGGCGTTACCTACTTTTGCCCACCAAATTCACTCTTATGGCAAATCAATTGCAAATCATAGGCGTAATGTCTGAACTGGGTGCCGGCACCCGTGGTGCTTCACTGGGCCTTAACGCCTTAGAAATAGCCAGTCTGCAATACGACCGTACTTTTTTTAGAAACCGACCCATTATCCGGGTAGACACCGAGAATGAGCGCTTGTACCAGGAGGTGCAAGAGCCCTACGCCAAAAGACTGGATGGTATAAAGGCCATGTATGACCGTATTCAGTATCAGGTGGGGCGTACCCTTAAGGAGGATAACTTTCCCTTGGTAATTGCCGGTGATCACAGCAATGCCGGTGGCACCATTGCGGGAATTAAAAAAGCGTATCCCAAGAAACGCCTGGGGGTTATTTGGGTAGATGCCCATGCCGATTTGCACTCACCCTACACCAGCCCCAGTGGCAATGTGCACGGTATGCCTTTAGCTACCGCTTTGCACGAAGACAATCTTAAAAACAAAAACAACCAGCCTGAGGAAGAGACCATCTGGAACTGGAATGAAATGAAAGGTCCCAACCAGCGGGTGAAGCACTCTGATTTATTTTTTATTGGCTTGCGCGATACCGAGGAGCCCGAAGATAATTTACGCGAAGAGTACGGCATACCCAATGTGCCGGTTGAGGAGCTGCGTGAACGTGGAGTGGAAGCGGTGGCTAAACAAGCCCTAGAATACCTGGAAGAATGCGACCTTATTTATGTATCGTTTGACGTAGATTCCATGGACACCAGCGTGAGCGTTGGCACGGGAACTCCCGTACCGGGCGGACTGTACGAAGAGGAAGCACGGGAGCTCCTCCTGCAATTAGTGCAAGACCCGCGCTTGTGCTGTTTTGAAATCGTGGAAATCAATCCGCTGTTGGATATGAACGGAAACAGTATGGCTGAGGCCTCCTTTCGGATTTTAAAACCTGTGGTGGAAGTCATAGAAGCCAAACACCTTTAACCATGAGCTTAGTCCCAACCATTGCCCAAAAAGCAGCCCAAGGCTTAAAAGAGTTGTATGGCTTTACAGCCGATGGAAATCCCGATTTACAGCCCACCCGCAAAGAGTTTGAAGGCGATGTAACCCTGGTGGTTTTTCCCTACTTACGCGCCAGCCGCAAAAAACCCGAAGACACGGCTCAGGAGTTGGGCGAATATTTGCAAAAAGCGGTACCCGAAATTGCCAGTTTTAACGTGGTTAAGGGCTTTTTAAATTTGGCTATTGCCGATGGCTATTGGATTGAGCAGATTGAAGCCATTGAGGATTTAGCGAATTTTGGTCGGGCCCCCCGGCAAGACGAAACCATTTTGGTAGAGTACAGCTCGCCCAACACCAACAAACCCTTGCACTTAGGGCACATTCGGAATATCCTACTAGGTTTTTCGGTAGCGCAAATTTTAGAAGCAGCTGGCAAAACAGTTAAAAAAGTGCAGATTGTAAACGACCGCGGCATTCACATCTGCAAAAGTATGCTGGCCTGGCAAAAGTTTGGTAAGGGAGAAACCCTTGAAAGCAGTGGCCTCAAGGGCGACCACCTGGTGGGCAAATATTACGTGGAGTTTGATAAGGCCTTTAAAAAAGAACTGGCTGAACTTCAGCAAAAGGGCTTAACCGAGGAAGAAGCTACTGAGCAGTCTGTTTTAATGCAGGAAGCCCGTAAGATGCTCCAAAAATGGGAAGCGAATGACCCAGAGACTGTGGCGCTCTGGAAAAAAATGAACGGCTGGGTCTACGAGGGCTTTGCCAAAACCTACCAAAAACTAGGGGTAGACTTTGACCAAAACTACTACGAGAGTGAAACCTACCTACTGGGTAAGAAAGTAGTAGAAGAAGGCCTGGCCCAAGGCGTGTTTTTTCAAAAAGAAGACGGTTCAGTTTGGTGTGATTTGGAAGATGAAAAGCTGGGGGAGAAGCTTTTGCTGCGTAAAGACGGTACCAGCGTGTACATGACCCAAGACATTGGTACGGCCATTCAGCGCTATGAAGATTTTGGCATGGCGGGCATGGTGTACACCGTAGGCAATGAGCAAGATCACCATTTTAAAGTGCTTTTTGCCATTCTTAAAAAACTGGGCTATACCTGGGCTGAGCGATTGTACCACCTCAGCTACGGCATGGTAGATTTACCCAGCGGTAAAATGAAATCCCGCGAAGGCACCGTGGTTGATGCGGATGACTTGGTGCAGGAAATGGAAAGTACGGCCCAGAAAATTTCGGAAGAACTCGGGAAAACCGAGGGCATGTTGGAAGATGAAAAGCAGCGGCTTTACCACCAGGTGGGCTTAGGTGCTTTAAAGTATTACATTCTGCGGGTAGATCCGCGCAAGCGCATGCTTTTTAACCCTGAGGAATCAGTTGATTTTCAAGGCGATACCGGACCTTTCATCCAGTACACCCACGCGCGTATTAAATCCCTTTTGCGCAAAGCCAAAGATTTCGATTTTGGCGGTACCCCCAAAACCTTGCATCCGCAAGAGCGGGAACTGTGCAAACAACTGGTGCAGTACCCCCAAAAGGTCATGGAGGCGGCCGAGCAGTTCTCCCCGGCCACTGTAGCCAGTTTCGTTTATGATTTGGTAAAAAGCTACAACGCCTTGTATCAGCAGGTGCCCATTTTAGCCGATGAAGACCCTGCGGTGGTAGCCTTCCGAGTAAAGCTCTCGGAAAGGGTAGCCGCGGTCATTAAAAACGGCATGGCCCTGCTTGGGATTGAAGTACCTGAGCGGATGTAGTAAGAAACCAGGTTCTAACCTGCGGCCTTGAATAGCACCCTTGAACTTTTTGTTCAAACTCGATTTAATGGGCATGTTTTACATTAGCTTAACCGTATCAAAACCGAAACAAAGGTTTGGACAGACTTTTAAAAATTTTGACGACATCAACCACAAAGACGCGGGCTGTGGAAGTGAATTCGGTTATTTCGAACAGACCTCTTGGGTTTTGTTCCTGAAATACTTGGACGACATGGAACGAAGCCATGCTACTTCTAAGGAACTCACGGGAAAATCCTATACGCCCTTCATTGACAAGGTGTAGTTATGTAACACTTCTGGTTGCTCCTAAAGTTGTAAACCGCAAGCTATTCCCCTATCTGAAAAGTTCAAACTGTTAGCAGAAATCCCGACACCATTAAATACAAGTTTGGTCAGATTTTTAGTGAATTCAAATATCGTGTCTAAAGCGGCTACAATTTTCGTGATGTGATTAATCGCTTTGACGAGATGCGTTTCCTCACCCATGCATAGAAGCACGAAGTGAGCCATCTGAATGAAGATAAAATCAAAAATATGGGTAATGCAGGGCGAGACGGTGGTGAAAACTACACGCCCCGACCACTCGCTACCACCATTGTTAATGTGGTTCGTCCAAACATTGGCGACAAAATGAATGACAGTGCGGTAGGTTCTGCAGGCTTCCTGTGTGTAGCGTTTGACCATCTGAAATCAGGAAGGGAACTCAGTACTAATGAATGGCAAACCTTGCAAAAACGAACTTTTTACGGTAAGAAGATAAAATCATTGGCCTAAATCATTGGCATTATGACCATGATTTTAAACGTTGTGGAAGCGCCCAACATCATTCACATCAACACACTTGCCGAAAACTTAGCCGACATACAGGAAAAGACCGTTATGATGTGGTGTTGGCCAATCCGCCATTAGGTGAAAAGGAACGAGCAGAGATCAGGCAAAACTTCCCGATTCACCCCAGCGAAACGGCTTCGCTCTTTTTCTAGCGCTTCATCAAGATTTTGAAAACGGGTGGCAAAGCAGGTCTGGTGATTAAAAACACCTTCTTGAGCAATATCGATAATGCCAGCATAGCCCTGTGGAAAGAACTACTGCAAAACTATAACCTGCGCACTGGATTTTCAAGGTGTAACCTTTACCGCTGAAGGGGTGAAAACCGCAGTGCTTTTTTTGAAAAAGGCAAAGCCACACAAAAAGTTTGGTTTTACCAGTTGAATCTTGACCGTAACTTTGGCAAGACCAATCTGCTCAATGAAAAGAATTTGAAGAATTTGTTGAATTATTCGAGAGACGAAGTAATGCAGCCGAAGGGCCCGTAATAGTAAACTCTTGAAATGTTGGCGGGTGACAGGTGGCTGAGCTTGCCCAAGCCGACTTAAGTCTCAAAAACTCAAAGCCACCATCTGCTAAACCTACAGGAGTTTTCCCACCGCACCCCAATACCCCTCCTCGACATCTTGGAGTTCAACACCTTCGCCAGGCGAACCAATACCCATTTCCCGCAGGCTAAGGCTTCACGCTAGTCAAATACGGCATACCCCGCCAGGTTTCTACCCCAGGTAGGGAATAACTACTGGAGTCCAAGGATTCAAAACTGCGCTGATCTATCCTTATTTTTTGTTTCAAAGGCATCCTCCTTTAGCTTATTTTAATAGAGGAGGAGTTAGTGGGGCATCCTAAAATACCTCCGAATAGCTTTATAATTCAAGGTATTGTAGTGCCTAAGTAAGAGTGTGTCATAAGCAACTGCCTGGTAGCGAAAACCATCGCAAAATTCTTCACCAAGAAGCACGGGGGCATAAAGGCTATCCGGAACCAGATAATCGTTCAAGAAATAAGGGGTGCACGGAAATGAGCTGTAGAAGCAGTAGTTTGCTTCTGGGGGCAAGTAGTACGAATAGCCTGAGACATGGGCCTTTTTTCGATCAGCCGATATTGCCCAAACTGCGGCCGGTTTTAAAAAATAATCCGATTTGAAAGAATAACTAAAGGATTTACTGGCTTTGTAAAAATAGCGCAGTGGAAGTTTTGTTGGGTTAACCAGAAAGAAAAGGAACCCTAACCAAACCGCGCTATTGAGAACCCGGCCAGTCAAAGAATTGGAAATTTTGGTGCTAAGGGCTAGGTAGGGTAAAAATAGCAATGGCAGTATTAATCGGGCTTGAGCCGAAAAAAGAAACCATAAAAAGAAATATAAGGTTATAATCCAAAACCATTTTTTAACATTTGAATCCTTAAAGCCTTTAAGTACCATAAGTATCAAGCCCACTAAAGCCAACCAGCAAACTATACTAGTAAAGCCAGTCCCAAATAGTAGCTTTTTTATATTTTCAAATTGACTGTGACTTTCATAGAAGGATTCTAAAACTGGCCAATCATACACGACTATGGCCTTTAGTTTTCCTTGCATTTCAAAAGCCGCTTGGGGCAGCTGCCAGGGAACACTTGAAATTTGCCAGTCCAAAAAAGGAAATAGGGCATAGCCCGTTAGGAACCAACCTTTAATTAAAACCAAAATTGTGAGAACAAAGGCTGCCACCTTGGGCAACACTTTTGGTTGAAGGGCCAACCAGATCACTAAAATTAGGCCGCTCAACTTACTCAAAGCGGCTAAGCTCACTAAAAGAAAGATGGCCTTCAGACCTAATTGATCATGAGTGGATACAAATAGTGTCGTAGCAATTAAGTACAGCAGCATATCTGCATTACTGGCTGATAAGAGTGTAATAAAACTGAGCAGTCCCAACGAGGCCACTAGGACTTTGCCATATCCAATGGCTTTACTTTTTAGTAGTAAGTTAGAGGTCCAAACGGCCGTGAAAAAGCCCCCGAGATCATTAAAACGCAGCCCTAAATAGTGCATATTGACCAAACTCTCCAAGGCATGCAGACTAGAACCCTGTCCTAGGTAATAGTCAAAGTTGGCCAGACCTTTTAGAAAACCATAGTTTTCAAACCAAAGGATGGCTTGCGCATAATAGAGGCCTTCATCTATTACACTAGAGGGGAGGGCAGAGTAGGCCGTAATGATTAAAAACCCCGCCACTGCCAGCAGCCGCTCATTAAAGGTTGTTTCTTTAAAAGTGCTTAGGGTATTAATCCACCAGATCTCGCCATATCTCCACCAAGCTACTCCTGCTGCCAGTACAAATAGACCCAACAAATAGACAGTGCTGCCAGCAAAGAAATGATAAAAATAGAGCACGATAGCCATGAATCCTGCTCCAGACAGAACTCCCAATACGGTGCCTAAAGGGATTGCATGCCTGCCCTTATCCACCCAAAGTCCAAGACCACGGAAGAGGAAGAAATAAAATACAAAAAGTCCGAGTAACAAAAGCATCGTCCATTTTTAGATTGCTAATATGCACCTTTTGCTCTTATTTTATAAAGGTTGTGATGTTCTAGAACCACCGTGTAGCATTTAAACGTTTACTTTTTAGCAACTCGCTACCTTTCGGCTTCACGCAAGAGCCGCTGCGTACTTTATAAGCACCCTACTGTCACATTGAGTGGGCCGCAGGATTTCGGGTCGTATCGAAATGCTACAGACGGTTCTTTAAGCTTTTCTTTCGTCTTGGGGTTCCGTTCGCTTTTTCCAGCCCACCTCATTCCGGCCAGGGAGCCAGAATCTGAGTTTAAAGGGTGAACTAGGGAAAGTGTACTCTTCAGCAATTCTCATTCCGCCCAGGGAGCCAGAATCTCCCTTCAATACAACATCTTTTTTTGCGCTTCCCAACAAGAGGCCCCGGGTCTCCGCGCCACTCCGTTCGGGGTCAGGGCTCATTTGAGGGGTTTGATTTGTTTTTCTGGCTCCATTCAAGAGCCTCTGCGTCTTCACGCCTTTGCAAGAACCACAAAGCTGAGCCCCCGCCTGATCTCTGGGCATGCTGCGTTACTATTTTGTAAGCATCCCGTAATTTACCAATTGTGTAGCCTGACAATAACTCGTGTAGTTTTTTGACTTTGTGCTGTTGAATACGATTCAGGGTATCGGTTAGCCACTGAATGGGCTCAAGGTCTTGTAGCTTTTACGTTCCAAAAAAAGAGCACTTCATGGGTGCATTTTGTGCGGCTTTGTGTGAGCCGGCAAAGCCAAGCTCACAGGCTTTTTCTGGATACGCTTTGGGCAGATTCTCCCCTGGCTAGGGCTAATTTCTGTTGCACAATCCCGACTTTCGGAGCCTGGCTTTTCAATGGTGTCAAAAAGGCTGGTTTGACCGGTGTCGGCAGCAATAAAACGCTCACTTTTGACCCCGAAGATCATTCGCTTAAGCTGCGCGAGTTCTTGGGTTAAAAAAGCGATTTGCCAAAAAAGCTTTTCGTAGTCTTTTCGTGTCAGCGTTATGGTGGGCTCCGCGGTGTTTTACGACTGGTTATTCACTCGAGTGAAAGTAGGCTAGGGTTTAGTAATGACAAGGGTTTTAACGCTATTGTGATCCATACTTTACCTTGGGTAACCTCGCCCCTTTGGCCTTTGAAGTTTGCTTATCGTCAGTCCTTCTAATAGCAATAGTTGTGCGTAGTTGAGTTGGAGACTAGTGGTGTGTTTATCGTAAAGAGGCCACTCAAAAGTGCCTTGCTCTAGGCGCTTGTAATACAAGGTGAAGTCCCTAGCATTACCCTGAAGTACTTTGAGTCGGTCTCGGCGCTTATTCACAAACCGTTATACCGTACCACTCTCAGGCTCTTGACCTAGCTAATTGCGCATCAGGCCCGCTGAACCATCAATACTCTTGCGCATATTCGTGAGCAAACCGTAAAGTAAAGAACGTTGCTGACTGTGAAGTCCAAATATCTTTACAGCGTAAGCAGAGTTTTTAAAGTACTCGCAGGTATGTTGGGCGGACAATGCAACACTCCCCTTTGGGGGACTTTAAGGTATAGTCCCCAATATTGGGCCTAGAGGACAGCTCCAAATCCACAAAGCCGCTGTTTTGCTCCAATGATTGCTAATACTTTTTATGCCGATAACCTAATCGCTTATAACCAATGTTCTCCAGCTCGAAAAAGGTCTTACGACTCAAACCACTCATTTGCAAGCGATCAATTAAACAGAACATTTGTTCTTGAAGGATCTCTTGTATTTTCATCCCCAGGAAAGGTCAAAACCTATAAACGATTCTAAAAGATGTCATTTACTGGATGCTTATTTTAGATTGGTAATAATGTTAGATGCAAACCAACCATTGAGTCCTTTGAAAAACTGGGTTCTAAACTTTGAAACAATACGCTACCTGAAAATTTGAATAACTAAAGAAAATGCCAATACCAGCCTATGTTCAGCGAAAGTGCTGCCGGGTCAAGTTTACTTAAACCCAATTTTTCCTCTAAGGGATGGTAGTAACTTATTCCAGCCTCTAAACTCCATGTTCGATGATAGGTATAGCTAATGGAGCTGCCCAATTGCAAGTGGCTAAACTTAAACCGCCGATCATCGATGTTCGAGTCTATGTCCTCAATGTCGTCGAAATCATCATCGCGGTAGCCGTATTCAAATTGTTCCCGCACCAATAAATTACCTAAAGCCCCTGCTTGAGCGCGCCAAGTCCAAACATCGTTATACCAAGGGATATAACTCAAGCTCATGGGTAATAATAACTGTTGCGTCCTAACTTCAATAAAGTCTGCCGGCCGATTTAAACTCAAGTAACCCGGAAATAAAGCCTGCCGCTCCAGTGGGATGGTCTGTGGGTCTCGGAACTCATGGTGCATGAAACCGTAATGTGCGGCTAGATCAAGCTCGAGGCGATTGATACCGGCTCGTAGCTCCATTCCTATGAAAACCCCACCGTAGGTGTCAAAGGTGGAGCTCGAGAATGGCGAGAATAAACGGGTTTGGGGACCGACAAGTAAGCGGTAGTCTTGGGCTTTTAGCTTCTCCTGTGAACCTGCCAATAGAGCCCTACGTTTTTCTTCCTCCAAAGGCTCTCCAAAGGGGGGGGTGCTAGCTGCCGCCGCGGTATCCTTATGTTTTTCGGGCCCAAGACTGGTCGTGGAATCTAAAGCAGTATGGGCTATTAATTCAGTAGTATCTGTCCCGGGTGCTAAAAGGGAGTCATTTCTTAAAGCTCGAGGATCCTGTAGCTCGGCAAGCTTGTCTTGCATGAACCGCCTTTCTTGTTCTTCCGCGCTTAGAGCTGGCGCTTCTTCAGAAAGGCCAGGTTTATCCATAGAACTAGGCTGGGCCGGATAAATATTGGACCGCCCTTGCCTGCTCACTTGACTTAGAGTGTAGGCATTCGACTTAGTCGGAACGGAAGAATAGCCTGCGGAAAGCGCTGGTCTTCGGCCACTCGGAGCGACATGGGTATGAACATAAACCGTATCGCGAAGAAGAAAAGTATCGTATACCTGTACCGTTTTCTCAATAAACAAGGTATCAACTCGTGCCTCATTTGAGAAGCCACGCCCCCCCATATTTAATTTCGGAAACCAAAGCCAGCTTAAACCAAATAAGAAGGCACTGAATAGATAAGGTAAGTACCAAATCTTTAAGAGGCGTCCGATGCCCCTTCTGCCATACAGCTTGCGGTAGGCTTTCCAGTCATTAGCTTCATAAGGCGCCTCGAAAGCTTCGAGCTTAGCGCGTAATTGATCTTCAAATTTTCCTCTCTCACTCATTACAATGCTTTCTTTTGAGGCGCTAGACCTAATTGATATAACTGATGCTTCAATTTAGCTTTAGCCTTGTGGTAGTTTGATTTGGAAGTGCCCTCAGAAATACCCAGTTGCTGAGCAATTTCTTGGTGCGAATAGCCTTCTACCGCAAACAGGGAAAAGACCATGCGATAGCTTGGAGGCAGTTTTTGGATCTCATGTAATAAAGCCTGGGCGTCAATAGCCTCGATTAATTCGTCCGTTTCAGGTTCTATATGGCTTTGCTCCTCAATGGGCTCTAGGAGCTCTTTTTGCTTGCGTCGCAATTTTAAATGGTCTAAAGAGGTGTTAATTACAATCTTCCTTAGCCATGATGCAAAAGATTGCGAAGGATCAAAGCTTTGTAAATAACTAAAAGCCTTGTAAAAAGCTTCATTAACAATTTCCGCACTGTGATCACGGTCGTCCCCGTAGCGCAAAGCCACGCTCATGGCGTAAGGATAGGCTATTTGATAAAGCTCGTTTTGAGCCCGCCTTTTACCTTTTACGCAGGCTTGAATCAAGGGCATTAGCTTCTGAGTTTCATGTAACTTCATTCAGGGTGAGCTCAGCAATTAAAAACTTTGTAAACTATACCTTAAAACGGACAAAAAGGTTGCCTCAAAAAAAATTACTCCTGGGCAACCTTTTTATAAATTGGCTGGTATAGTCTGTAACGACAATCCAAAATTATCAATCCATGAAAAAATCAGTCTTACTCTTCGCCTTAGCCTTGGCCTTAATGAGTTGTGATAAAGACAACGAGAACCAAGCTTTGAATTTCCAAGCGTACTCGTTTAAAAGCATCCCGGTAAGCGAATTGCCCGCCAACATTAAGTACCATTTGCAGGTCAATTACCCTAGCGCTTCTATCAGCAGCGCGGAAAAAGACCCCAGCATTGGCTATGAAGTCGGCCTAAGCACGGGATGGGAGTTTTATTACGACCTAAATGGCTCTTTACTGCACAAAGAAAGGAATAAAGATGGTGATGATGACACTCCGGTAGCCATCAGTAGCTTGCCTAGCGCCATCCGCAACTACATAAATTCCAATTATCCGGGGGTAAGCATTGTTTGGGCCGAGTGGGATGATGATGAGTTTGAAGTTTTCCTAAGCAACGGCCTAGAGTTATACTTTGACGGTAACGGCAATTTCCTTTATGCCGATGCCGATGATCAGCCGATCGACCCAAGCAGTCTGCCGCAGGTAATTCGCGACTACATCACCCAGAATTACCCTAACGCGAGTATTGTCGAGGTAGATCGCTATCCCAATCACTACGAGATTTACCTCAGTAACGGTATCGAGTTGTATTTCGATCTTAATGGAAACTTTCTAGGACGCGAAATTGACGACCAAATCATCAATCCAGCAGATCTTCCTACGGTAATTTTAGATTATATCCAACAGAATTATCCGAATCAAAGTATTGTTTCGGCGGAGATAGACGATAGCATGTACGAAGTAGAATTAAATAATGACTTGGAATTATACTTTGACTTTAATGGAAACTTCTTGTACGCTGATTTCGACTAACATCTAATAACCATCCTTAAATAAAATTTAAAAACTAAAAATTTAAAAATGAAAAAGTTATTTTTTGCTTTGAGCTTAAGTATTGGACTTGGTGCAAACGCACAAACTAAAACTCTTATTGGCAGCGGCTCAGGTGATGGTCTAGACAGCTATGGATTTGTGCTTAGCGGTGGAATGCAAAACAGCCAATTGTATGGTGAAAGTGTATGGTTTTCTCAGTTCAAAGCCGGTGTGATACTAAATGAGTCTTGGACTATCGGTGCCTCTTATGGCGAGTCGGTCGAATATATTCGCCCCACTAGCCTAGAGTCACTGTACGGAAAGGCCGTTGAAGTGGATTTTATGCAATACAGTGGTTTCTTGGAGTACCGTATCAAGCCCAGCAGTTTAGTACACCTAAGTTTCCCTTTACACTTGGGGGTATTTGAAACCGATGTAGATGACTATGATCCTTTTGATAACGATAGTGATAATGATTGGATGGACTTAGAAAGAGAGGACTACCAATTCTTTGTGGAGCCAGGTGTAACCGTGGAGCTTAACCTGCACAAATACGCCCGTGTTTATGCTGGTGCTTCTTACCGTCTACCTCTTGCCAGCACTTACTCTGAGGGCATTACTCCCGATCCCGAAAATCACCTGTTAATCAACTTCGGTGTGAAGGTGGGAATCTTTAACCTTAAGGAGCTCATCCAAAAATGATCAGGGATAGGAGCTCAGCACTCCTTGGAGCCTCTTCGCGAAAGTGGAGGGGCTTTTTTTTGATCAAGGCTGTAAAAGTTAAGTTCAAAAGCCTTATCTCAAACCTCCGTGGGTATTTATAAATTTAAGGTAACGAGTATGTTTTTGAACAACTTTGAATAGCTTCAGATCATTAAAATTCAGGATTTCAGTAATCAACTTAGTCGAAGGTGGTCTTACCCTTGTTTAGCAGGCATTTCCGTCAAAAGCGTAAGGGGGTAAGCCACTGGCTGTTGATACCTAATAATCTCGTAAAAATAACCTGAAGGCTTTTGGGCTTAACATACCCCCCCCACTATTTCAGAATTATGGCTTTATGGGACTTCTCGATTTTCCAAAAGAAATTGTTTAATCTTAGGTACACTTTTTCCTAGATCTAGCCATTTATATTAGTGATAAAATTAGAAGCAAGCCATCGGACTAGATCCTTGAAAAATTGGGGTTTTCTGCGCATTCCATCCTTCTGCACCTGAAAACCGTTTGAATAGGTTTTTAAGGCCACAATTTTGGTGTGTAAGCATTTGGTAAATCACACCTCACACCTCACATCTCACCTCCACCCACCCCCAACAACCAACACCCCCCTGTTCTAAACTTTCAAAAGCCCATCGTCTCCAACCAATTCAAAGCCCTAATTTTGCCAAAAATGCAGCCTTGAAGTACTACATCATTGCCGGTGAAGCAAGTGGCGATCTCCATGCCGCCAACCTGATCAAAACCCTGCGGCAGCAAGATCCGGAGGCGCAGGTGCGCGCTTGGGGAGGCGACCTCATGGCCGCTCAGGGAGCCGAGCTAGTAAAGCACTACCGCGACCTAGCCTTTATGGGTTTTGTGGAAGTGCTTTTTAATCTCCGCACCATCTTCGGCAATCTGAAATTCTGCAAACAAGACCTGCTCCAATACCAACCCGATGTGCTGGTACTCATTGACTACCCTGGCTTCAACATGCGCATAGCCGAGTTTGCCCGTGCGCGGGGAATACGCGTGGTCTACTACATTGCTCCGCAGGCCTGGGCCTGGAAGCAAAACCGCGGACATAAACTGCGCAGAGATGTGCACCAACTGCTCACAATTCTACCCTTTGAAAAGGCCTTTTTTGAAAAATACCAGGTGCCCACCCAGTTCGTGGGTCACCCGCTTTTAGATGCCATTGCCAACCGTCCGTTCGTGAGTAAAGCACAGCGTTTAAAAGAGTGGAGTCTGGCGCCCAATCAACCCGTAGTGGCCCTCTTACCCGGCAGCAGAAAACAAGAAATTACCGCCATGCTTCCGCGGATGGTGGCGGTAGCGCGTCAGTTTCCCGTGCAATGTGTGGTGGCCGCAGCACCCTCGCAGGAAATGGATTTTTACCAAAGCCTGGTAGGAGGGGAGAACCTGAAAATCTTGGCTGGTAAAACCTACGACCTTTTGGAAATAGCCGATGCCGCGCTGGTCACCTCCGGCACCGCTACCTTGGAAACCGCCCTCTTTGGCGTACCGCAGGTGGTTTGCTACAAGGGCAATTGGCTTTCCTACCACATCGCCCGCAGGCTCATCAAAGTCAAGTACATATCGCTGGTGAACCTCATTATGGACCAGCCCTTTCTAACCGAACTCATTCAGAGTGATTTCAATAATCAACGCCTGAAAAAAGAACTGCAAGCCTGCCTTTCGGCCGATAGAGCCCTCTATTTTAAAGAGGGCTATGGCCGCCTGGTCAAAGTTTTGGGTGGGGAAGGGGCATCGGCCCAAGCCGCCCAGGCCGTGGTGGAACAAGCGCAAAAAGGAAAAGCCCATGCCTAGATTTCTTCAGTCCTTTGTCCTTTTGGTATTAAGTTGGCTGGCGCTAATCCCTTCCGCGCAAGCGCTCGATATAGACGTGCGTTTGTACGCCAATCAAAAGGTAGAGCGCGCCATTATTACCTTAGACACCGGACTGTATTTTCTGCTGGCCTATGATCAGGACAGGCAGCTGGTAGACACCGTATACGATGTCTTTTCAGCCGATGAGCTGCGCACTTTTTACCTGGGCGCTACTGGCAATAACCTCTACCTCAAACGGGGCAGTGAGAAGCTGGGTGTGTTCAGTCGCTTGCGCTTCACCAGCCGCCATCCCGAAAAGGAATTCAGGATTGAAGCCAATAAAAAAGGCCGTGCCTACTATGGCGATCTGATTTTTAGCGCTCAGAGCGGAAGCCTGCAGATTGTCAACCGGGTAGATTTGGAAAAATATGTGGCCGGGGTAGTGGAGAGTGAAGCGGGGCACGTAGACCAGCTGGAGTTTTTCAAAGCTCAGGCCGTGCTGGCCCGCACCTTTGCCATTAAAAATTTAGGCAAGCACCTGGCCGAAGGCTACAATTTAAAAGATGATGTGAGCTCGCAGGCCTACTACAGCAAGGCCCATTACACTCACAAAGAGCTCATTGATTCGGCTGTGCAGGCCACCCGCGATACTTTACTGGTGTTGGAAAACTGCCAACCCGTTTTAGGGGTCTTTCACGCCAACAGTGGCGGTTTTACCACCAACTCCGAAGACGTTTGGCAAACGGAGGTTTCCTACCTCCGCGCCCGCAGAGATAGCTTTAGTGAGAACGTAGGCAGCTACACCTGGGAGAAGAAAGTTCCGGCCGCTAGCTTTTACCGCTTTGTGGCCCAGCGCTTAGGGGTAAAAAATAATATACGCTTGCAAAAGGCCCTGTTGAATTTCGACCAGGAACAACGGCAGGCCTACTTCCGCTATGACGGTCAAAGGCTAAAGCTCACCGAGATCCGCAGGCAATTTGGTCTGCGCAGCACCTACTTCAGTGTAGAAAAACAGGGCAGTGATTTGCTGCTAAAAGGTCGCGGTTTCGGGCACGGGGTGGGCCTTTCGCAGGATGGCGCCATTGAAATGAGTCGTAGAGGCTACAGCTACCGGGAGATTTTGCACTACTACTACAGCAACATCGAGCTCGAATCCCTCCACCGCTTAGAAAGCGCAGAGCGGACGCTCTTACCCTAAAGCGTAACTACTCACCTCGGCCCTGGACAGCTAAGCTATGCTTCGACTGTCGCTCAGCATGACAATGAATTTGGAATCAAGTACGGTATTATGAGCAGGAACGGAAGTAGTCTCAGGCTTACGAACCCGCAGGCCGCAATTGCGATTCGACCAAAGGGAGAATGACGCATGAAGGCCGAAAGGGTTTCGGTTTGGGCAAGGCACGCAGCCCAAAAGCCCTTGACTACTTCTAGATTTTTTGGTTCGTTTTGCATCATGGCAAAATGAACAGTAAGGATTAAGGGACGTCAAGTTAGCCTTTAACCCATCCTTCGATACACCCCGAAATGCTTCGGGGCACGCAGGATGACAATGGGCTGAACTATTACAAGCAAAAAAAGTACTTAGCATAATGTCACCTTGAGTTTATTTATTTGCTTCCGTGAGTTGAGTAGAGGTGTCACTCTGAGCGGAGTCGAAGGGTGCGCTATTTAAGATCCTAATCTGCAGCCCATGCTTAAATTGCCGCTCAGCATCCCCCCTTTTTTTATTAGAGCCCCACTACCGTCACATGAAGTAACCCGAAGAATTTCGGCTTGTAGCGAAATGCGACAGATGGTTCTTTAAGCCTTTCTTCCGTCTTGGGTCATCCGTCATCCGTCATCCGACATCCGACTTCCCGCTTCCACCTCTACGTCTCCGCGCCTTTGCGAGAACCCCAACGCTGCGTTCTCCGCGCCACCATTGCGCTCGCTGCGTTCCCAAAAATTCCACAGCCAATCAATCCGCTGCATTTCGGCTCTGCTCAATGACCGCTCTATCTGGCAAATCTCAAACCCTCAAACCTCCCACATCCAACCTCTGGCAGTTAACCTCCAAAATCTTAAGTCTCAAGTCTCCCTCTCCCACCCAACAAACTTTCGTATTATCGCAAGCCCAAAACAAGCAGGAACCTATAATTTCCCATTCACACACTAGAAATACCCAACCCTACGTTTTACTTTCAAATACTACCGCTTGAAACCCTATCAACTTCAAATACTTTTGGGCATTGCGCTCGGTTTAGCCATGCCCGTGCTGGGCATTGTGCTCATGCTCACCGCCCGCCCAGAACTGCAAACCATTCAGCAATACGAGGACGAAATTGTTAAACAAGTAAACGTGCAGCTCATCACCCTGGGGATGATCATAAATGCTGGCTTGTTTTTCATTTTCATGCGCTTAGATAAAGAAGCCGTGAGCCGCGGAATTCTAGTGGCCTCCGTAGCCTGCCTCCTGGGTATTTTCATCTACCGCTTTTTCTTCTAGGCTCACCCTTCAGCGCAGCAAATTCTCGTCCTGAGCACATTTAAAACGACAGCTCTCGTAAAATAGAAGCATTGCTGCTGCGGTCTGTGGTCTCTTCTCTGCGGACTCTCGAGAACGGCCTTTACTGTCATCCTGAGTGCCCCGGAAGAATTCGGGGTGTATCGAAGGATGAATTAGAAATTGCCAAATCCTTTCCCCAACTTTGCCCAAAAGAGTAGCTATGGCCCTTACCCAACATGAAATTGTTTCCCAACTGGATTTACAACCCCACCCCGAAGGCGGCTTTTTCAAGGAAGTCTACCGCAGTGCAGAAGCCATACCCGCAGAGGCTCTGCCGGCCGATTTTGAAGGACCCCGCAACTACAGCACCAGCATCTACTTTATGCTTACGGCCCAAAGCTTTTCCGCCTTTCACCGCATTCGGCAAGATGAAATCTGGCACTTCTACCTGGGTCAGCCCATAGAGTTGCACTGGCTTACGCCCGATGGGGAGCACCATGAAGTCCGGGTGGGTTCCAACCTAAGCCAAGGCGAGGCGCTCCAAGTAGTAGTGCCGGCCGGAGCCTGGTTTGCCGCCAGAGTGCTACAGGATTTCGCTTTGGTAGGTTGCACAGTGGCCCCCGGTTTCGACTTTGCCGATTTTGAACTAGCCCATCGCGATAAGCTAATTGAAGAATTTCCCCAGCACAAAGACTTAATTGAACGCTTTACCCGCTGACCGGTAAATGATGCCTTCACTCATACTTCGCCTCTGCTCCCGTTCAAAGGTCAGACGGGCAGGGTGACATGTCAAGCTTCCCTCTTACCAGAGAGCCTCTGCGTCTTAGCGCCTTTGCGAGAACCCACCCCCGCGTTCTCCGCGCAACCCCCGGGCCCGCTGCGTTACTACCTTCCCAATCAGCTTCCGTCTCCGGTCTCCCGTCTTCCCGCTTGGCGTCTTAGCGTCTTAGCGAGAATCCACCCCCGCTTTCTCCGCGCCACCCCTGCGCTTTACGGTTTTGCCGGTTTTTTCATCATTAACACGGCCAGCATTCTTGGTGCTGAAACCACCATGTTGCAAGGGACCGCCATCATGTGAGGAGGGGTTTCACTGCTGAGCGCCATGCAACAAGGGCGCATTTGCGCCAACGGTATCAACGTTTTGGCAGGTGGTCACGATGTATTTGGGAAGACCATGATTTTAGCGGTGTTCCCACAGCTTTATGCCATTATTGCTTTTGCCGCCACCTTTTTAATTGTCAATGCTTTGTAGTTTAAAGACGGAAGGCTCTTGGCATTATGGATTTAAGCCATGGGTAAACCGTGTCCTGGCCCGCTCAGGAAACTTGGTATTGGGGTACTAAATTGGGGTGTCTGCTGATGACTTTGCGGTAGAAATTTTGCGCTTGCTCTAAATTATCAAACTGATAGCTACGGTGCTTTATGTGCAGGCCCAGCCAGTAGCTATTAATGAGCACACGGTACTTATGGCCATTGTAGGCCAGAAGGGTAAGACTCAGATTTCGATTCTTTACCCGGTTAATGATTTTAAACCCACGAGGTGTGCGCAAAGCTGACATGTTTGGACATAAAAAAAGCCGCTACAAATAAGCGGCTTTCGTATTATCTGAAGGTAAAGGCTATCTTCTTCTTTCTTTAATTCTAGCCGCCTTACCGGTACGTTCACGCTGGTAGAAAATACGTGCTCTGCGCACTTTACCGCGTTTGTTGATTTCAATTTTGTCAATGGTAGGTAAGTTTAAAGGGAAAATTCTTTCTACTCCTACACTGCCGCTCATTTTGCGGATGGTAAAGGTTTCAGTGGCTCCTGAACCTCTGCGTTGCAGAACTACTCCGCGGAAGAACTGGATACGCTCTTTGTTACCTTCTTTAATTTTGTAGTACACCGTGATGGTATCACCGGCTGCGAATTCGGGGAGGTCATTGCGCTCCACGTACTGTTCCTGTACGTATTTTACTAAATCCATTTTGAAACAAAAATTTAATTAACCGAAAGACAACATTCACAATTTTTGCCAGAGGTTGAAAATCAGCGATTTACAATTAGTTTTCCGGGTGTTGCAAATCGGCTGCAATAATACAACAAAAAGCCTAATCACTAAAGTCTTTATCCAAAAGATCCGGTCTGCGTTTACGGGTGATTTCCAAAGCCTGCTCTTCACGCCAGGCTTCAATCTTTGGGAAGTTCCCCGTGGTAAGGATTTCCGGTACTTTCCAGCCGTTTATTTCCTTTGGGCGCGTATACACCGGAGGCGCCAATAAATCATCCTGAAAAGAGTCCGAAAGGGCAGAGGCTTCATCATTGAGCACGCCCGGCAGCAAACGGATAATGGCATCACTTACCACTGCTGCAGCCAACTCCCCTCCACTGAGTACGTAGCTCCCAATGGAAATTTCTTTGGTTATAATGTGATCGCGCAAGCGTTGATCTATGCCTTTGTAGTGGCCACATAGAATAATCAGATTTTTTTTCAGCGAGAGCTGATTGGCCATTTTCTGATTAAACAGCTCCCCATCCGGGGTCATGTAAATTATTTCATCGTAGGTTCTTTCCTTTTTTAAATCCTGAATACAATTTAAAATGGGTTCTACCATCATTACCATACCGGCTCCTCCACCAAACTGGTAATCGTCAATTTGTTGGTGTTTGCCTATTCCGTATTTCTTTAAATCATGCAGCTGCACGGTTACCAGGTTCCGTTTAATGGCTCTTTGCAGGATGCTATCGGCAAAAGGGCTTTCAAGCAATTGAGGCAGGGCGGTAATAATATCTATGCGCATGGTGCTGGTATTTAGGGTTTGATAGTGTTTGGCTGAAAGGCCTCGAGACTGGGTTGACCCTTTAAGTAGCCTAATTTCTCTAAGAGCTCCTGGGCACCGGGGTAGTCTAAAAGCTCTTGCACGCGCTCTTGATGTTCAGGGGCTTGCCATTTACCAATACTCCTGGTGTTTATTTTATTCACCCCACCATGGTACGCCTTATTTTTCTTTACCGTAGTGTGTTCAAACCAGTTTTCAATTTCAGGGGTAAGCGGTAGGTTGCAATGCTGGCAAATTTGGCGCATGGTTTCCTGATAATTCTGCATCAGGTCTTCATAAAAAATGGTGAGCACATGGGGGTTGTGGAGGTGCTCCAGGCCGGCTGAAACGTCATGAACCCAGCGCTCCGGGTCTACCCAGTATTTACTTTTATCCGTGGGGTGTATGCTTAAAACCACATCGCGGCCGTCTCTGATAATGTGTATGAACTTGTATTCTTTAAAGTATTGGTCAATCACCTCAATTTGCTTTACGTTGCTGGGCGACTTTTCTACAAAACGGCTAGCTGTTTTTTTCACCTTACTGGTGAGCACGGCCCGGTAGAGGCGGTCTATGCGGTGCGGGCCCGGATTACCCTCGGCATCATATTTAATTTTATTGAAAAGGCCCAACTCTTTGGGGCAAGCAAATACCTGCGGGTGAGCCGACACAATGGAGAGCAAAATGGTGGTACCCGAACGGCCACAGCCCCCAATAAGAATGGGAGGCTCCGTGAAACGTTTTTCGGCCTTGAGCCTACCCAAAAATTCAATCAGGGGTAGAAAAGGCTTTTTGTAAAACTTCATCATAGCCGTGGCAATCTAAGGCCGGCAAAGGTAGTTTTTTGCCTGCGTCTGTACTAAGGCTTAAAGTTTTGGATTTTATGGCGCAAGCCGTCTACCAGCAAAATAAAATTGCTCTGACCGTACGGTCTTAAGTCCAATACAATTTCCTGGGATTTTTGCCGCATGGCCACCTGTTGGGTCAGCAAGGTTTTCCCATCTGAACTGAGTAATTGAATTTTAACGGTGTCTTTGCCCTGGTAGGGAATGGAAATGGTAACGCTGCCCTTAGCAGGATTGGGATAAACGGCTACCTCAGGTGATGTTGAATTCATACGATCAGGAATTCTTAAGGTTTCCGCGGTATTGGCCAGGGTATAATCTCCGTTGAGTACCGGTTCTAAGAAAATCTTTCCTACCCGGCTGTTCGGGCTGCCCGCCTGCTTGGTTTGATGCGGGTAAATATTCCATTGCTCTTTGCCTTTCGGCCGATAGAGCACCACCAGGCTATCATTGCCATTTTGCAACAGACTTTGGTCCTGGCCGTTGTTGCTGCCGTTAAAAGTGAGGGTGGCCTTGAGCTGACTTTGGGCGGCCCCAATTTTAGCCACCGTCCAGTAGCGACTGTCACTTAACCTAAAATCAAAAGGATTGCCGGCTTTTTTCTCGGGCGCCACCCGGTGATGCATGGCCACTACCTGACCGCTGTCTTGAAACTGGGTTACTTCTAGCACCATTTCGCCATAAGCATTGGGCAAGATGCCAGCTTGGCTTATGGAATTATAATCATAAGTACTGGCGGTGAGCAAACCTGCGCTA
Source organism: uncultured Bacteroidota bacterium (assembly GCA_913057235.1). Lineage (GTDB taxonomy): Bacteria > Bacteroidota > Bacteroidia > Flavobacteriales > Schleiferiaceae > CAJXNI01. The sequence goes on along the minus strand of CAJXNI010000001.1, from coordinate 157,957 downwards.
AAGTTAGCCAGAGCGGCCACGGGTTCAAAGGGTAGGAGTAGCCCATTGTGGGCGCTGGTCTTACCGGAGTGGCTTACCCGATAGGTTAAGGTGTCGCCCTGAGCGCTAAAAAAGGTAACGTCTACTGGTACATTCTTGTGCAAAGCGGGAGCCGCGTAGGTGCGTTGTTTCAGTTCAAAACTTACCCGTTGCAAAAGCGGGGCGTAGGTGAAGTCTTCTACCGAAAATTGAGCGTAACCCGGGTTGAAAATCCAGTCGTTGAAAAAATCCTGTACCGCAGGATTGCCAGTACGGGCTTGCAGACTATCGCGCAAAGCGCTACTGGAAATATTACCGTATTTATTGGCTTGAAAAATGGCGGTAAAAGCTTCAAAGAAATCATCATCACCAAGGTAATGCCTAAGGTTGTGGGCTACCATAGCGCCTTTTTGATAGGTGTGGTAACCGTAGACATTTTCATGCGATGGGCCGTAAACCGCATGGTGGCCATCATCGCGCAAAGCGGCAAAGTTTAGCACGTTGTAGGCGTTATCGCGCACGGTGGCTTTGTAGCGCTCTGGGCTGTACACCGCCTCTTGGTAAAGGTGACTGCAAAACTCGGCCATACCTTCGTTAATCCACATATCTTCAGCGGTTTGGCATGTAACCAAATTGCCAAACCAGTGGTGAGCCAGCTCGTGCGCCATAATATCTTCTCCAGCTAATGTACCATCTACTAAGCTGATAGGGTAGTGGATGCTGGTGGCATGCTCCATGGCGCCCACAGTGGTTACCGCATAGCCCACCCGCGGCCAGTGGTAGGGCCCAAAATATTTCTCAAAGGCGTGAAAAGTAGGTTTCAGATTTACAAATGAGTTTTTGAGTTGGGTGGTGTCTTGAGGCTTAGCAGCCAGCAAAATGGGAATCACACCATTAAAGCCCTGTACGGTATCGCTCAAAAAGGCATAATTGCTTAGCGCGAAACTGACCAGATAGGTGGGAATAGGAGTGTTTAGTTGTGCATAACTCAAAATGGTGTCCCCCTGCATGGTTATGCGGCTAATGCTATCGCCACTGAGCAGGGGTAAACGTGGGCTGCGGCTCAAAACCTCCAGCGAGTAGGTGCTTTTTTCCACAAAATTATCGTAGCACGGAAACCAGGCCCGGCCAAAGGTGTGAGGATTGGCGGCAAAGCCTACCCCTAAATTGTAGTAATAACCGCTGGCGGCATGAAAACCACCCCAGCCGCTGGCATCCGTCTCGGGGTAACCCTGGTAAAAGATTTTAAACACGGCAGAATCGCCCAAAGGCAAAGGTTGATTAAGTTCCAGGGCCAGCAAAGAATCATTGTAGGTGTAGGTGAAACCCTGATTGCTAAAAACACCATTATTTACTTTCAGTTGCACGGAGTCTACGTTCAGCTCCAGCAGATCTAAATTCAGGCGACTTACTCCGGGTAGTTTGGGTGAAAAGCTAATTTCGGCTATTGCTTTAAATTCTTGTTGGGCTATAGCCGTAAGGTCCAGGTACAGGCTATAGTGGCGGATATCAAAAGTGTCGCTTTTGGCATTATTATTTATGCTGGGGCTGCTCATCTGCTGCTGTACCCATTTGGTTTGCTGGCAGTTAAATTGTGCGTTGGCCGCAAACAGGCCCAGGCTTAACACTACTAAAAATAGCTTTCTCATTCGTTATCGTTTTATCAACCAATTTCGCCAGAGGGCTTTGTGGTCTTGTTCCAATATAAGCAAGTATTTTCCTTTGGCCGCGGGCAGCTCAAAATGAAGCTTTTCTCTTCCGCTTAAAGCGATGACTGCAGACAGGCCACCCTGAGCGTTGTAGATCTTTAACAGCGCCTTCTGAGTGGAAAAACCAGAAGTTTCCAGGTTAACCAAACCACGACTGGGGTTAGGAAACACCTTTACCTGACCTGCTTTTAGCTCTAAAAGATTACTTGGGTATAAGGGCATGCAAGCTGAGGTATCTACGCAAGCGCCCTTTTCCAGAATTACCGCAAAATTGCCACTGCTGGTCAAGGGAGTGTAGGAAGAACCATTGGCCCCTGCAATGGGGCTGAAGCCCGCATCGCAATCCACCCATTGGTAGCGATCAGCTGTGGTGTCTAGCGCAAAGCCAGTACCCAAAACCATGTAGGCACTGTCGCTCAGTTGGTCTACCTGCAATTGCAGCACCAAAATCGAATCGCAGCCTAGGCTCGTGAGCAAGGTATCACGGTAGGTACCAGAGGCGTTGAGCGTTTGCCCCTGCCAGAAATAGCTGTTGCAGGCGGTGACATTTTGCAGGGAAGAATCACTGGAGTTCACGGTCAGGTTCAATACCAACACTGAGTCACAGCCTTGGGCCGTGAGTAAAGTGTCCCGGTAGGTACCGGAAGTACTGAGGGTTTGGCCTTGCCAAAGATAGCTGTCGCAAGCAGTGACGTTTTGCAGGGAAGAATCACTTGAGTTCACCGTCAGGTTCAAAACCAATACAGAGTCGCAACCTTGGCTGGTGAGCAAGGTATCGCGGTAGATACCGGAAGTGCTGAGCGTTTGCCCTTGCCAGAAATAGCTGTTGCAGGCAGTGACGTCTTGCACGGAAGAATCACTAGAGTTCACCGTCAGGTTCAATACCAACACCGAGTCGCAGCCTTGGCTCGTGAGCAGGGTATCCCGGTAGGTGCCAGAAGTGTTGAGGTTTTGCCCCTGCCAGAAATAGCTGTTGCAGGCGCTTACACTAGAAGAATCAATGAAACTAGGGTTGCGAGTAAAGTGTAGGCTGTAAATACTGTCGCAGCCCTGACTACTCACTAAAGTATCGCTGTAAAAGCCGCTTTCACTCACATTCTGTCCGCGCCAAATACTGGCGCTGCAGCTCGCCAGGGTGTCATTTTGCATGAAAACCGGTTGCACTAGAAGGTCCAAAACCACCACCGAATCACAGCCACGGGCGGTTAGTAAAGTATCTTGGTAGAATCCGGTACTGTCTCGGTTTTTTCCGCGCCAAAAAAGCGGTCCGCAGTGGCTGAGAGCCAGCGTATCGTAAACGGTTACACAGGGAACGGCTGGGCCTAGCTTAATGAGGTAGGCATCTTTGCCCCCCCGGCTGGGAACCCATACTTCTGTGCCTTCGGGGTCTGCATCAATTTCTCGACTGAATGAGCCTCCTACATAGGCCTGCTGGCCCAGGCTTACAAAAGCGTGGGTTTCATCGGCAGCTAGCCCACCAAAAGTGAGGGCATTTTGGCTGTTGCCCGAAGTATCCACACTGTGCACAAAACCATCGTTAATGCCTTTGGATACTAAGGTGTCGTGGCGCTGCCCGGGCCGCCCAAAAGTGGCTTGGGAAGCGTACATGCCTGTTTGATGCACTTGTCCCAGCGAGTAATTGAGGCTCAGCGGATAGTCATAACCCGCCCCCCCAAATACTTGGCTGAAGCTGTACTGGCCGGCCCCGGTAAAACTCAATAGAAAAACATCGGCTGAGCCAAGCGATCTGAGGGTGTCACTGCTGAAGGGTTGCAAGTTTACATCCTGGTAAAAAATACCTGAGGCGTAGGCATTTCCTGCTGGGTCAAAAGCACATTGATAGGCGTAATCACCTCCGAAGCTACCCCAACTTTGAACCCACTGAAAATTACCCTGCGCATCATATTGAGCGATGAAGGCATCATTGCTGCCGGTAGTGGTGCGGGTGGTGCTGCCGGGGCCAAAGTCAAAATCAACCGTAAAGCGAAAGCTGCCGGTGAGAAGTACTTCATCCTGCGCGTTGTGGTCAATGTCGTAGAGGTAGTCATTGCTATTGGCCCCAAAAGTGCGGGTGTTCAGCACCGCACCCAAAGGACTGAGTTCCGTCCAAAACCCATCTCTGTTGGAGGCACTAAAGGTTTGACTCGCTGGGGCATTGCGCCCCACTTCCAAAGAACCTCTAAAGTGCCCTACCACCGAAATTTCATCGGCTGAGTTGATGCTGAGCCCATTGATAAATTCATCACTGCTTCCGCTAAACTCCTGCGTCCAAAGCAGATTGCCTTGAGCGTCTGTTTGCAGTAAAAATGCTCCCCAGCCTGATGTGGTAACTACGCTGTCAGTATTGGCGAAACTAAAGCTCTGATTAAACTCACCGGCCAGAACGAGCTCACCGGCACTGTTCAGTTCCAATCCTTTTACCCCTTCCGTACCTGCACCGCCAAAGCTCTTAGCCCACAGAAAACTTCCGCTGCTATCGTAGGCGGCCAGAAATACATCGCTGGCTCCGGTGGCCTGCAAAAAGAACTCTCCTTGGCCGGGATCAAAGTCTACCTCTCCGGCAAAAGTACCGGCCGTGTAAATTCGGTTTGCGGAGCCTACTTGGAGGTGCTCCAAGGCATCATCGCCTCCGGTGCGGTCTTCCATCGCCCAGGCATTGGTAAGATTTCCGGCCTGATAACCGGCCCAAAAGCTTGAGTAGTTATTGGTGCCAGGCGTGTTCAGCAGTGTGCTATCGGGCGATGGATCTACATCGGTTTTAAAAACAAAATAGCCCGCTCCCAAATATTCGGTGCTGGAGGTAGTAAGTAAGGTAGTTATGGTGCTAAAATTTGTACCGCGTAAGGCTACCACTTGGTTAAATTGCCCGCTGCTCAAATCATAGCTGGCAATATAACCATCGCCACCAGTACCCATGCGCGTTTCGCTGGCCGCGGAAGGGTCAAAATCTACGGAGCCAATAAAATAGCCCCCGGCATGCACCTCGCCATTGGGCGTAATGGTTACCGCATTGCCGTCTTCATTAGAACTGGAGCCTAAAGCATGGCTCCACTGGTGACTACCGCTGGTATCGTATACGGCTAAGAAGACATCTTCTCCGCCATTAGAGCTTAGGCTGGGCGCAACTTGGGTAGGATCAAACTGGGCGCTGAATCTAAAAGTACCTACAATGGCCAGGGTGCTGTCGTACAGATCCATATCGTAAGCTAAATCGGTGCTAAACCCACCCAAACGCTGCCCCCATTTGAACGCACCGGTGGGGCCGTACTTGGCTAAAAAAACGTCATTTCCCCCTTGGCGTACTACGCTGTTGAGGGGATTGCTGTTAAAACTGAGGGTGGCGGTAAAATCACCCAACACGTACAGATTGTCCTGGGCGTCTACATTCAGCGCGCGCGAATTGTCAAAACCGGTACCAGGCAGGTGTGTAGCCCACTGCCATTGCCCTTGAGGGTTAAAGCCGGCCAGGAAAACATCTCCGGCCCCAGCCGAAATAAGCGTACTGGTGGTGCTTTGGGCGCTGTCTAAAATGAGGGTGTCTGAAAAATGGCCTAGCAACACAATTTCCTGGTTGCTTTTTACTACTAAATCGGCTCCAAAATCTATGCTATTGCCGCTTAAGGCCTGGGCCCAAAGCAGCTGACCGCTATCATTGAACTTAGCTAGAAAGGCATCGGCATTGTTAGAGGTGGCGCCAAAAATTTTTCCACCCGGTTGTTGGGGTGTAAAATCCACTTCCTCTAAAAAAAAGCCGGTGACGTATACGTTGTTGGAACTGTCTAAAGCTATGGCCTGCGGCTCCACGCCTCGGCTAGAGGTTGCCGTGGAAACCCAACGCAAATCCCCGCTGGGGCTGTAACGCGCCAGGTAAAGGTTTTCTTGTCCTACCGCTGATCGCAGCGCTTTGCCGGTATCGGCATCAAAATCGAGGTACCCTTCAAAAAAGCCAGCGGTAAGAATGTCGCCAGTAGGGTGCTGAGCCAGCGCGGTCACTTCATCATTATCGCCTTCTCCGTCACCCAGGCCAAAGCTCCATAGGTGTTTTTGGGTTTGCCCCGATAAACTTGAGATAGAAAATAGAACACCTAAAAAGAGAAGAAGTATTGGTTTTTTCACCGTTTTATATTTTTAAGCTTACAAAGATCTTTGTCGTACCACCTCGTAAAGCAGAGCCCCTGTAGCCACCGAAACATTAAGAGAACCTACTTTGCCCAACATGGGTAATTTTACTAGTTGGTGGCAAAGCTTTTGCCTTTCGGGCGCCAGACCCTTGTCTTCGCTGCCCATTACCAGCGCCAGCGGTCCAGTCAAGTCCGCTTGATAGCTAAGCTTTGAGGCCTTTTCACTGCTGCCCACAATTTGGAGGCCGCTACTGCTCAGCCATTGCAAAGTTTCGTTTAGGTTGTTTTCTCGGCAAACCGGCAAATGGTGCAAAGCTCCGGCTGAAGTTTTCATAGCATCTTCATTTATGGCGGCTGAGTTTTTTTGACCAATCACCAAGGCGTGTACGCCAGCGGCTTCAGCGGTGCGGGCAATGGCGCCAAAATTACGTACGTCACTTACGCGGTCTAAAACCACCACAAAAGGATCTTCTCCCTTTTCATAGGCGCTTTGCACAATCTCCTGAAGATTCTGAAAAGGTACCGCACTTAAATGGGTGATAACGCCTTGGTGATTAGCGCGGGTAAATTTATCCAGCCTACTTTTGGGTACCACCGTGTAGGGTAGATTGTATTCTTTAATGTAGCCCCAGAGCTCCTTAAAAAGCTGGCCTTTCAGGTTTTTTTGGAGGTAAATTTTATCAATGTCTTTACTGGCCTCAATGGCTTCAATAAGGGGCCTAATACCAATAAGGATTCCGGTTTCGGTATTGGAGTTGTTGGTCTTGTGCATCTTGTTCGCGCCTAATATCTTTTGAGTTGTAAATGTGTCCGTTGCGCCAGGCTTCTATGGCTTGGCCCCAGCCGTAGCGATACTGAGGCGAACGGTTTAGCTCGTAATCATTATCGGTAAAGGGGTTGGCAATTTTCTCAAAGTTGAAATAATAGGAGAGGGAAGAACTTTCACTGCCGTACACCCAAGACTCACCACCTTCAGAATGGTACACAATGTTAGGCGGACCATAAATGGTGTAAATTATACCGCGGTCGGTTTTCCAACCCTCCATAAATGAGGTGAAGAGCCGATTGGCTTCCTCTACGCGTTGGTAGTAGCTTTTGATTAAGCTTTTGCTGCGCTCTTGACTACCCGCGCGTTCTAGCCAAAAACGGTCCACTAGTTTTTTTGCTTCCAGCGGATTGGCTAAGGCAGCCTCAACCTGGGCATATTCTTTGGCGGTAGTTAAGTAACGCAGGGGAGGCGCCAAATTTTCAAAATTGGCGATGTAAGGAAATTCACGGTAAAAGCTGTAAAGCGTAAAACCTTCCCATTGACTGGTATCTAGCCGGATGTGGTAAAATCCTTTTTGCGGAAGGTTTAGCGTGGCATTGGCGTCCACCTTGTAGGTGGTGTCTGGTTTGAGCTCAAAGGTGCTGGGTTTTTTACTGGAATAGGGGGGCAAGGCTACCGGAAAATCCCTTTCGTAAAAACTCACGTAAAATGACTTTGGTTCCAAAACATCGTGCGCTAGCTTAAAAGGCACGCCCACCGGAAGATGGGGCTCGTAGAGCAATCGATTGGCCGTGTCTGTGAGCCTAAAATACTGCCTTTGATTCAATGATTTTTTAGAGAACCTTTTGAAACTTTGGTAACCAACTTTACGCTTGAGGTCTTGCAGCTCAATTACCAATAAACCGGCTTGGTCCTTTAACTGGCTGTCATCGGTTTTAAAATTAAAATATCCTGAGATAACTTTTTGAGGAGGCTGACTCACTTCATCAACAAAACTAAAGCTGTTACTGTCACTGTAAGAAACAGAGTTAGAACTCTTCAATACGCGGTACGTAAGGTTAAAATTAGCTTCGTATCGGCCGGTTTCATTGTTACGCACGTACAATAAATCGCTACTGTTAAAGCGGTAGTGTAGTTGACTAACGCTATCATTTTGATGCACAACCACATAATTAGCCTTAAGCGCCAGTTCTTTGGGATTGTAGAGATAGGCTAAGTTGCTACCCTGTACGCCTTGTGGACTGCTGCAAGCACCAACGCCTAAAAGCAGAACAATGCTTGAGAAATATATGAATAAGGTATGCCTCACAAGGTTCAAAATTAAGGAGTTTAAAACTGATTCACGTAGCCAAAGTGGACTTTGGTAGTCCTGAAATCAAAATTGCTGTTTTGATCATGACCTACTGCTAAAAACAAGGAGAAAATACCGCCCTTAGTTCTAAAGTTAATGCCGGTTCCTACACCATTTAGCCAATTAGTTTCAGAGCTCTCACCTACATTTTTAGTGGTATAGGCCAAGTCTGTAAAAAGGGTAAGGTAGTCATATTCTCCTATGCGGTAGCGGTACTCTAAGGTACCTATGGCAAAGCCTGAGCTAAAAATACTCTGCTCATTGAATCCGCGTAGACTGCGTAATCCGCCCAAGCGAAATAATTCATTTTCAAATAGGTTTTCACCGATGAGACCCTGGGAGTTAAAGCCAACTTTGGCCACCATATTTCCGTAAAAGGGCCAAAGCCACTCGGTATTAAATAGCCAGCCTAATTGGTTCTGTTCGTTTTGGTCGGTGCTGCGTTGGCCGGATTTGGCAAAGGCTTCAATGCGGTAACCGCTGTAAGGCACCAAGGCCCGGTTTAGCCGGTTAATCTCGGTACCCAATAAGTAGGTAATAGTGCTAAAGGAATTCAGGTTGGTGAAATTACCGGTATTGGTGGTGGGGCCATCGGTATTTTGCAAGGCATTAGAGCTGCGGTAGTTTACCCCGCCAGAAATAAAGCTCTGCCGGGCCACTCTATATTTCAATAAGCCATTAAAATTGGTGTTTACAAAAGAGCTGTCTTGCCTAAAAAGCTCAAAGTTGGTGTTGAGCCACAACGGAGATTTAAAGAGAAAGGGCCAAATTAGGCCTAGTTGAAGTTCTTGAATACTGGCATCGGGTCTGCGCCAACGAAGTTGGAGGTCTTCCCCCTTTTTAAAAATGTTCAAAAGGCGCAATTGAAAATCACCATTGAAGGTGGTTTCACCATTTTCTTGGGTATTTAGGCCCACCACACCATCAATCTGATTACCCTTCTGCTCTTGGGTGTATAAAAAGAGGGTGGTTTTATTCTCAAAAAAGGCTACGGCCGGTGGGCGGGTGAAACTGAGATATTCTATCTGCTGCGCGTATTCTTTCAGTTTTTTGAGATACGACTCTTGATAAGGGCGCCCTTGGTAAAATCCAAGCTCATATCGCAAAGTAGCCTCGGTAAAATTGTCAAAGCCTTTAATGGCCACGCTGTCCCAGGTGATGCGGGGTCCAGGCTCTATTTGTACACGACCGGTAAGCGTGTTTTGCTTCCAAAAATATTCTTCCAGCCTGGCCTCTGCAAAGGGATAGCCATTTTCTTCATAAAAGTTGAGGTAGTAATTGATTTGGTCATTGAGGTTTTTTCGGCTTAAAGCCGGATGATTATAATTTACCAGAGGTTTGGGAGTTTGCAGACTGTCTTTAATCTGAATCTCCATTTGGCCCAATTCAAGAAAGGTGCCCGCTTGTACAGAAACCAGAAGTGAGTCCTTTTTATCTAAAGCTACCTTACTGAACCAGTAGCCTTTGTTCTGTAAGTGTGTCTGAAGCTTGTTGCTCCATAGCTTATAACTAAGGCTGTCTGCTAATTGCTTTAAATAGTTTTGCGCACTTTCTTGTATTTCCACCGCAGGTTTCGGCTCCAGCCAATATATTTTTGGCTTTTGAGCCGATAAACTGCTGGTTATTAATAGAACTAAAATAAGTTTTATTGAATCTGCCACTGAATAGGCTCTTTACCGTGTTCAATAAGATACGCGTTGGCTTTTGAAAAGGGTTTACTTCCAAAAAAACCGCGGTGTGCAGAAAAAGGAGAGGGGTGGGCGCTTTCTATCACCAGGTTTTTAGTAGTATTTATGAATTCTTTTTTGGCCTGGGCATACTTACCCCATAAAAAATACACCAGCCCAGGCCGCGCTTGCAGGGCCTGAATGGCTGCATTGGTAAATTTTTCCCAGCCTCTATTTTGGTGGCTACCTGGTTTCTTGTGTTCTACGGTAAGCACCGCATTTAACAGCAGTACCCCCTGTGCAGTCCAGCTGGATAAATCGCCATGTACAGGTAGATCTAAGCCTAAGTCAGCATGTAATTCTTTATAAATATTCCGAAGGGAAGGCGGTAAGGGCACTCCCCGTGGTACCGAAAATGAAAGCCCATGGGCCTGCCCCGGGCCATGGTAGGGATCTTGTCCAATGAGCACCACTTTTACTGTTGAGAAAGGAGTGCTGTTGAACGCTCTGAAAATATCTGCGCCAGGCGGATAAATAGTCCGTTGTAACTTTTCTTGTTTCACAAACTGCGTGAGTTTTTGGAAATAGGGCTCACTAAATTCATTCTTGAGCGCCTCTTTCCAACTGTCTTCTATTTTCACTTGAACCATAGCGTGTAAGGGATACTAAAAGAGATAAACTTTGGTTATATAATCCTAAACGGGCTTTTACGGTTTAATTGCTAATTTTGACAATTGAGGAGTAAGAACCTTTTATTTTCCTAACAATTATGAAAAAGATTTTAGCAATAGTACTAATTCTAGCAGCGGGTATGGCGCTGCAATCATGCGGTGGTGCAGAAAAATGTCCGGCATACACCAGCTTAGAGTCGCCCCAAGAAGTTAAGGCTTAAATGGTTTGGTCTCAATTAAACACTATAGCGCAAATTCAAGATATTAAAGAGGCCTCCTATCAGCAGCGCCCTCTTTTTATTTTTAAGCACAGTACCCGTTGCCCTATTAGCACCATGGCGTATGGTAGACTAAAAAAAAGTTCTGAAAAACAACTTGAGCAGGCAACCGTTTTCTACTTAGATGTTCTAAGTTATCGAGAAGTGTCTAATGCGGTGAGTGAGACTTTTGCAGTAGATCACGAATCTCCTCAAATATTGCGCATAAGTAATGGGCTGTGTCCCTTTCACGCCAGCCATAATGGCATAACTCAAGAAGCTCTTGTAGAAAGCATTCATGATTAAAAAAGTCAGTAAAGGGTTATTTTTTTTGTTGCTTACCACCACGGTGGCTCAGGCACAGCTAACCACTGATGCAGACTTTAAAAGACAAGTGTACGATAGAGCATACACCTTTGGCCTCATATTTCACAGTAGAGGTTATTCCATTAACGGGCGTTACTTAAAGTACGTAGATGGTTATACCGCCCGAGGATTAGAAATTGATTTTGCCAAGCTGCGGCACCCTAAAGAAGTCATATCCTCCAATGAATCTACGGTAAATGCCCGAGGTTTTGTCCTGGGTCGGATCAATTCATTTTACACATTAAGAACTGGGTACATACACCATAGCATTTTATACGATAAAACAGATAAAGGTTCAGTGTCCATCTCATGGTTGACTAGTGGTGGCCTTTCTTTGGGCTTGTTAAAACCCATTTATTTGCAGGTACAACGCTTTACAGATGATGGTTCCAGTATTCGCATATCTACTGAGCGTTATGATGGTACCACGCAATTTAGCAACATCAATGGCGAAGCCAATTTTTTTGTGGGAATGGACGAAATAAAACCGAGACCTGGGATTTATTTGAAGGGAGGCTTAGAATTTGACTATCAGTTATTGGATAAAAAAATAACATCGGTAGAGGCTGGTATAATTTATGACTACTTTTTTTCAGACATTCCTATTTTTTATGAAGAGGATGAGAATATTAATTGGAGTGGTTTTTTTCAAATGTATCTAGCAGTTAATTTTGGCTACAAGAAGAATTAGAAGAGAAATGAGCGAAGGAGTAGTGATGACTGAGGCAACAGAGAAAAAAGTAACTAGAGGTAAGCCTCGTTGGCTAAGGGTAAAGTTACCCACCGGCCAAAAGTATAAGAGCGTGCGAAAGTTGGTGAGTAGCTATGATTTACACACCATCTGCCAGAGCGGTAATTGTCCCAATATGGGAGAATGCTGGGGAGCCGGCACCGCCACTTTTATGATTTTAGGAAATACTTGTACCCGCAGTTGCGGCTTTTGTGCAGTGGCTACGGGTAAACCAGATTCGGTAGAATGGGATGAACCTGAACGGGTGGCACGCTCTGTCAAATTGATGGATGTAAAACATTGCGTAATCACCTCTGTTGATAGGGATGACTTGAAGGATGGGGGTTCCATTATTTGGGCCGAAACGGTAAAGGCGGTGCGCAGGATGAGCCCCGAAACAACGTTGGAAACCTTAATTCCTGATTTTAAAGGTGAATGGCATAACGTAGATCGTATTATTCGGGTTGCCCCCGAAATTGTAAGTCACAACATGGAAACGGTGCGCAGATTAACACGAAAGGTGCGCATTCAAGCCCAGTATGATCGAAGTCTAGCGGTTCTTAAGTACCTGAAAAAGCAAGGGTTAAAACGCACTAAGTCAGGCATTATGCTGGGTTTAGGAGAAAAGGAAGAGGAAGTAATCCAAACCCTTGAAGATTTGCGTAAATCCAAAGTAGACATTGTAACGTTGGGGCAATATCTGCAACCTACCCCTACACATCTTCCGGTGCAGGAATTTGTAGAGCCCCAGCAATTTGAGAAGTACAAAGAAATAGGTTATAACATGGGTTTTAGGTATGTAGAGAGTGGTCCATTGGTTCGTTCTTCCTACCATGCCGAAAAACACCTGTTTTAAGTAAGAGTAAAAAATTTGTAAACTATATTTGTAGCGTTAGCTATTAAATGAAAATCGCAATAAGCATGAAAAGAGGATTATTATTTGCAACAGTTAGCGGCCTAATGATGGTTGGAGCAATTGCTTGGTATGGAGGTACCGCTAATGAAAAAGAATACTATCAACCTCGTGTACAAGAAGAGAAATCTACTTCTGCTAAAGGCTCAGCGGAATATTTACTAAGAAGAAGAGCCAATCAAGAGACTGGAAAAATTGAGTTAGCCGATGTAAAAGCAGCCGAAAAGGCTCTTGCCGAGCTTCCCTTAAACAAAAATTCCGCTTTAGGTCTGCAGTGGGAAGAGTTTGGTCCTACTGACTTGGGCGGTCGTACCCGTTCATTAATTTTCGATAAAGACAATCCTAATATTATGTTTATGGGCTCCGTATCGGGCGGCATTTATAAAAGTGTCAATGGCGGACGCAGTTGGAATGAGGTGGATGACAAGCTTTCGAACTTGGCCATTTCATCTTTGGCACAAGGGTCTGATGGCACTATTTATGCCGGGACCGGTGAAAATCTTTATTATTTTGCCGGAGGTCGTGGTAGTGGCGGAATGCTAGGTAATGGTATCTACAAATCTACTGATGGAGGTGCCACGTTTACTCAGATCCCGAGCACCCAGCCCGCTGACAATGGTCCTGGCGTTTGGACAGCCGTAGGAAAGTTAGAGGTAGACCCCAATGATCCGCAATTAATTTATGCTGCCACTAATGGTGGTTTAAGAGTTTCCAGCGATGGAGGCGAGAATTGGAGCAGTCCAATTTCTGGTTCAGCAGCCTGTGTGGACATGACCATTTCACCTTCCGGTGTTGTGTACGCCAAACAATTGGATCGCATGTACAAAGTCACTGATCAAGGTCAGACCGTAACTGAAATTTCAAACAACTCCACTGGCACTACTGGCCTACCTAGAAATAACAATAGAATGCGCTTAGCCGTAGCCCCACAGGATGAAAACTATTTATATGTGGTATCGGTAGACGAGTTTAATCGTTTTAACGCAGCTTACAAGAGTACAGATGGTGGTAGTTCATGGACTGTCATTGGTACCCGAAACCAATTATTAAATCCTCATAGAAATCAAGGAGGGTTCAATAATGCTTTAGCGGTTGACCCTAAAGACAAAGATCGTTTAGTTGTGGGTGGTGTAGAGCTTTGGGAGTATTCTCAAGGATCAGGTTGGTTCCAGATATCTACTTTATCACGCTTCAGTACGTCCTTTTATGTTCATGCTGATAATCACTTTATCACCTTCCACCCAACTAATTTGAACACAATTTTTATTTGTAATGATGGTGGTTTGTTTAAATCTACTGATAACGGCTTTACTTTCTCCATGGAGAATAAGGGCTACGCTACCATTCAATATTACGGAATAGACGTGTTCCTAGACGGTGCAGCCATTGGAGGAACTCAAGATAACAGTAACATTAAAGTAGACCCGAACGGACCGCTGGCAAAATCAGGTACTATCTTTAATAGCGGTGATGGGGGTGTGGCCTCAGTGTCACATTTAGACCCTAGTGTTTGGGTGATTGCCTCTCAGTATGGTAATGTGGTGCGCACCACTGATAATGGTGACAATTTTGCGCGCTTCTTTACTCCACGTGTTCGGGGTAACAGAGCTCCTGAAATAGGCCAAAGTGCTGCTTTCGCAGATTTTGTTACTCCTTTTGTTATGCATGAAGAATTGGTAGACCGCAGCAGTACGGACTCACTTGCTTTAAGGGCAGATACCATTAATTCAAGCATTGGTTTTGGTAATGGAGGAACTGACTACACAGGTTCTTTTACCAAGCCTCAACAGTCTACAAAATTTGTTCCTGAGAGCTTTGTGATTATTGCCGGATCTGACACAGTAGTCTCAGATGCTAGCGGCAATCTTTCAGGGGATGGAAGCGGTACTTTTGATGCCAATGCAGGTACTTTTAATGTATCGTTTAATACGCCTACCAACTTTGAAATCCGAATTCAAGCCGCTACTCGTTATGATGCAGGTGCGATCATCCGCTTGGAAAGTTTAACCGAAGGGATTACTATTACAGACACTCTTTTCAATGGCTTGAACCCTGGAGAAACGGCTAAAATTCAAGATCCAGTGCAAAACTTATTTGCCGTGGGTTTAACAGCTTATGATATTCCCAGCCAGCCTAACAACAAGCAAGGAGGTGTATGGATGACTAGGGACTTAGTAAGCAACAAGAATGCTGCTCCTGAATGGTGGCATATTGGCGAGTTGGCCAACAATGAGCGTCCTGAAACTATGGCCTTTAGTGGAGACGGGGATATTCTATTGGTAGCGACCAACTTTAACAGAGTGTGGAGATTCAGTAATTTAGACCAAGCCCGTAGTTTTGAAACAGCGGATATAGACGACAGCTACGCGACTAATCCCCCTACACCCAGCAATTCGGTAATTGAAGAAAAGGTTATTTTTAACGCAAGTGGAAGAACCATTACCGCTTTAGCTTTTGACCCTGAGGATAACGATCGGATTATCATTGGTTTGGGTAATTATGGTAACCAAGACTACGTGTTTTACACAGACCGAGGTACTTCTCCTAATTTAGGTAATGCTCTGTTTGAAAATGTAACTGCTAATTTACCTCCATTCCCTGTGTACGATGCTGTTTTCAATTATAATGATCCCAGTAAAGGGCAGGTAATACTAGGAACGGAGTATGGCATACTAGCCACAGATAATATTGATGCTCCCACGGTTACCTGGAATAATGAAAGTACCGGTTTTCCGAATGTTCCAGTATTTGATTTGGTTCAAACCAGAACGATACGTTATGATTTAGTGACTAACCAAGATTTTGAGGGAGCTATTTTTGCAGGTACCCACGGTAGAGGAATATTCAAAACCAATACTACGGCAGATTACGTGGGCGCAGATGAAAATGAATTGGTAGAGACTAGTGTAAGCAATGCCAAGGCTTTAGGTCTTTACCCCAACCCTGCTGTAAATGAAGTTAATTTAGAAGTTGACTTAAACAATCGTACCGATCTTAAAATTAGTGTACGCGACTTTAGCGGAAAGCTGTTAAAAACAGTAAACCTTAAAGCGGTTCCTCAGGGAACGAAAAAAGTTACCTTGAATATTGCAGATTTAAAGGCTGGTAATTATTTGGTGACTCTTACGCAAGGGAGTACCACTACCACTGGTAAACTAGTGGTGACACGCTAATTTAATTAAGATTGTCGCTTTTTTGAAGGGCTGCCTACTGGGCGGCCCTTTTCATTGGAACATCGTTTAAGCGGCTTCTATTCAGAAATCCATTGAACATTTAAATCCTTAATATGCGCATCGCAATTAACGGCTTTGGCCGAATAGGCAGAAGTTTAACACGAGTACTACAGCAGCACCGGGAGGTAGAACTTGTAGCTATTAATGATTTGGCAAGCGCCCAAAACATGGCCCACCTTCTAAAGTACGATACTACTCACCGCTTGTTTGATGGCAACCTCAGCGTAGAAGGGGAGGAATTGACCATTAATGGCCAAAAAACTTTATTGTATCATCATAAAAATCCTGAGGATCTTCCCTGGCAATCTTTAGACTTGGATATAATTATAGAAAGTACCGGGCTTTTTCGTACGGCCGCTTCCGTGGCTCCGCACCTTAGGAGAGCTAAACGGGTCATTCTTACCGCTCCACCAAAAGATGACACCAAAACCTTAGTACTTGGCATTAATGATGATGTTTTGCTGGCCCAAGACCGGGTAGTATCCAACGCCAGTTGTACTACCAATTCAGCTGCGCCTTTGGTTAAAATAATAGAAGATTTATGTGGTATTGAACATGCCTACATCACAACTGTACACAGTTATACCACTGATCAGCAATTGCAAGATGGCCCGCATCAAGACTTTAGAAGAGGGAGAGCTGCAGCAGAATCTATTGTACCCACTACAACTGGAGCGGCTAAGGCCATTACCAAGGTTTTTCCTAACCTAGAAGGTAGAATAGGGGGGGCGGGTATTCGCGTGCCAGTGCCAGATGGCAGCTTGACAGACATCACTTTTTCCGTACGTCAAGTAGTAGCTATAGAAGCCATCAACGAGGCCTTTTTAAAGGCTTCAGAAGTAGGTAAATTAAAAGGGATTCTTGGTTATACCAAAGACCCCATAGTGTCAAGAGATGTAATTGGCAGCCCTTATTCCTGCCTCTTTGATCAGGAGTTAACCTCGGCCCTGGGCCACATGGTGAAGGTGGTGGGCTGGTACGATAATGAGATGGGCTACGCCAATAGACTGGCCGATCTGATTTTACTTATCGGCAAAAACTTTGCTTAGCTTCTCTTTAAGGGCCGGCCCTCTAAGGTTGGTTCCTAAAATTTTGCCATCCTCATCAATAAGCACGGTGAAAGGAATACCCTGGAAGCCAAATTGGTCTACCACCGAGCTGTTCCAGCCTTGTAGATCACTAACGTGATTCTCCCAAACCAGGCCATCTTGCTGAATAGCCTGGGTCCAGGCCATTTTAGGGTTGGGTTGGTTAGGCAATCCGTCTAGTGAAACGCTGTAAACCGTAAAACCACGGTCTTTAAACTCCTTATAGGTACGCACTAAATTGGGGTTTTCAGCACGACAAGGTCTGCACCAGGCTGCCCAGAAATCAACCAGCACTACCTTGCCTCTTAGATCCTCTAAAGACCGGTTCTGACCCGTAGTATCAGGTAAGTTAATATTTGGCACTGTTTTACCCAAAGCAATGTTCTTTTTAGCTTCTTCCAAACGCTTGCCGCGCTCTACATTTTCCTTGATTTTCACCAGCTGATCAGCAAAGAAGGTGGCGTGCTCCACGTTGGGATAGGCTTTTACCAGCGCCACCGCTACCGTGTCATAATATTTCATATAATCCTGTGCGGGTACCAATTGCTGGTTACCCAGGGTTTGAGGCCAAACAAAGAGGTTGGCAATACTACCCGGCTGGGCTTCAATGTATTCAATGAGCTGCTTGCGAGACTTCTCTAACTCATCCATGTAAATGGCTTGAAAAGAAGCACGGTCTAACTGCCCATTTTCAGTTCGCATCAGCTCAGCCAAGCTATCCAAACGGCTTTTACTTTGCTCCACTACCTCATTTATTTCTTTGATGCGCTGGCTTTCTTCGCTGCCAGTTACGGTATACTGGGTGCCGCCCGTTAGGGTATCAACTGTAATGTTCAGTTTCACATCCTCATCTGGTTGCACAAAAATGGGAATGTTGCTTTGTACGCTCGGCAGGCTCACCATGTAAAAGTTAGCCGAATCGGTTTCCAGACTAAAAGAAACTTCTCCGTTTGAACTTATTAGTGTATCTAGCGCTTTGGTACCGCTGGGGTTTAGTTCAGATAGAATCAGCTCTTCGCCCTCAGGCGCTTGTACTGTAATATTGGTACCTTCTTTGGAACTATCACCTGAATTACAGGCCGTAAACATAGCCAGGGCCGTGCCCAGCAAAAGTGCTTTTTTAAGCATAATTTATTTTTCTAATTCTTGAGTTACTAATTTACTAGCCACTTTAGGGTCGGCCTTGCCTTTAGAAAGTTTCATAACCTCTCCCATAAATAAGCCTTGCACCCCTTTTTTACCATTGCGGTAGGCTTCCACCTTGTCAGGATACTTGGAGAGGGCTTGTTTTACAAAGGCCATAAGCTCGTCTTCGTTGCTTTCTTGAATCAAGTTCAGTTTTTGCGCCAGCTCGCTGGGCGAAGCCTCAGGATCTTCAAGTAGTGCTTTAAAGAGTTCACCCGTGGCGGCCGAGTTGCTAACTTTACCCGCGTCAACCAAAATTTGCAATTCCGCAATGGTTTTAGCCTGTAAAGGAAACTCTGCAATGGATGCGGCTCTCTCGTTCAGGTAGGATTTGATACTACCCATTATCCAATTGGCTGCTCCCTTATAGTTTTGGGTGTGCTCAATAATTTCCTCGTAATAGGAGGCCAGTTCTTTACTTTCAGTAAGGAGGTTGGCATCGTACTCGCTCAATTTCAGTTTGCGGTATTTGGCAAAAAGCTCTTTAGGTAAGGCAGGTAAGTTCCGCTTAACACTAGCAATGTAATCTTCTTTTACAATAACAGGTTGCAGATCTGGTTCATTGAAATAGCGGTAATCATGCGCATCTTCTTTGGCTCTTAAAACCTGTGTTTTACCGCTGCCCGCATCAAAAGTGCGGGTTTGTTGAGTAACGGTTCCGCCACTTTCTATAAGTTCAACTTGTCTCTTAATTTCAAAATCAATACTCTTTTGCACATTGCGAAAGGAGTTAAGGTTTTTTACTTCTACCTTGGTGCCAAACTCTTTTTGCCCCTTTGGTTTAACCGAAATATTAACATCACAGCGCAAGCTGCCTTCTTCCATGTTGCCATCACTAATGTCTAGGTAGCGCACTAGTTTGCGCATTTCGCTTAAATAGTTGTAAGCTTCGGTACCGTCTTTAAATTCAGGTTCACTTACAATTTCCAGCAGGGGAGTACCGGCCCGGTTCAAATCGATTAAGGTGTTAAAAGGGTCAATATCATGACTGCTCTTACCGGAGTCTTCCTCCATGTGAATACGGGTAAGGTTTATCTTTTTATCCGCACCATTGGCATCTTTAATTTCCACAAACCCACCGTTACAAATAGGGGTTTTATCCTGAGTAATTTGATAGCCTTTGGGCAAATCTGCGTAGAAGTAATTCTTACGGGCAAACTCATTCACCTCCCGTATTTGGCAGTTGCAAGCCACCCCCAACTTTACAGCTGATTCTAAAACACCTTCATTTAACATGGGCAGCGTTCCCGGATGCCCTAGGGTAATGGGACTCACCTTACTGTTTGGTTCTTCGCCATAACTAGTGGCATCACTTGAGTAGGCTTTACTGGCCGTGTTTAACTGCACGTGAATTTCAAGACCAATAACCGGTTCGTATGATTTTAAGATGTCTTCCATATTATTTCAACAATTTGCAAAGAAACAAAATGTACCACGCTTCTTCTAATTGGCAGCGGCATTTATATAAGTCTTCAGCAGTTCTCCAAATGCATCTTGATCATTTCCCAGCCAGCCTATTTCTATTGGAACTACAAAACAAAGCGGATGTAACTCAACGGGTATTTCCGGCCCCAGCCGCACCCAGTCTTTTTGGGTGGTGATAAGCGGCAGGCCGTTGCTCCTAAGCAAATGGGTGAGCTGCTTTATCTCCTCAGAATTAAAGGCATGATGGTCTTTGAACTTGAGGTGTTTACGTATTTGGTACTCTCTTTTCAAGTGATGCATTAAAGGTTCAGGATTGGCAATGCCGGTAAGCAAGTAAATGCTGTGGCTTTTTAGGGTTTGCCCCGATGGGTTGACCGGCAAGCCATACCTAAGCGTGCTAAAAAAAACGGGAGCCTTACTGTATTTTTGAATGAGTTGCCGGTAAATAATTTGCTTTTGAGCCGAAAGGTTTGCCGGACATTTGGTGACCACAATGGCTTGCGCTCTGTTGGCACCCTCGCGGCTTTCCCGCAAATTGCCCTTTGGAAGCACAAAGTCTTTGAAAAAGGGCGCCTTAAAGGTGGTGAGCAAAACAGAAAAGCCGGCCTTTACGTAGCGGTGTTGATAGGCATCATCTAACACTACAAGGTTGGCTTGGGGTTTCTCTTGCAGCGCTTTTTCAATACCCTTAACGCGCTTTTCTGAAACCCACACAGCGGTGTTGGTGAATCTTTTTGCTATTTGCAAGGGTTCATCTCCAAAATCTTCGGCCTTACCTTTAGGATTCACGGGGAGGCAACCTTGGGTTTTTCGGCCGTAACCGCGGCTTACCACTACTTTTTCTTTTTGAGGAAACTGTGCCAGTAAATATTCCGTCATGGGTGTTTTACCTGTACCACCCGTACTCAAATTGCCAATGGCTACTACTGGGACATCAAACGCTCTAGACTGGAGCCATCCTTTTGAAAAAGCACTATTTCTCAATTGAGTGACCAAGAGATACAGCCAGGCCAAGGGGCTCAATAAATGGCGTACAATCTTCATGCGTAAGGCTTCAGTAACTTAATAAGTTCTGGCACATCAGTGGGGTTAAACCATTGTAAGCCAGGCTCTTTTTTAAACCAGGTGATTTGTCTTTTGGCGTAGCGCCTGCTGTTTTTCTTAATTTCCACTATGGCTTCCTCTAGGCTGAGCAAACCTCCAAAATATTTGAATAGCTCCTTGTAGCCCACGGTTTGGAGGGCATTTTTCTCCTGGTAAGGTAACAGGTCTTGTGCTTCTTGCACTAAACCTTGCGCTACCATAAGATCAACACGCTCATTAATGCGGGCATAAAGTTGAGGCCTTGGCAAGTTTAAGCCTACCTTTAGAATATTAAAAGGCCGCTGGCGGTGGCTCTGTTGCCTTAGTTCCGTGTAAGTCTTACCGCTTCCGCGGATGAGTTCTAAGGCCCGGATGATGCGCTGAGGATTCTGAAGGTCAACCTTTTCGTAAAAGTCAGGATCTTTTTGGGCTAATTCTTCTTGGAGCGCAGGCAGGCCTTGCGTTTCAAGTACTGCATTTAACGCTGTGCGATGGTGGGGTTCTACCGTAGGCATTTCATCCAGTCCCTGGCAAAAAGCTCTCAAGTAAAGCCCACTGCCGCCCACTAAAATTATCAAATTGTGATTTTTAAAAAGCGCTTCTACTTTTTTTAAAGCCGCTTTTTCAAATTGCCCTGCGCTCCATTCCTCATCCACCGAAAGGTGCCCGATAAAATGATGCGGGGCTTTGGCTAGTTCTTGAGTACTAGGTGGGGCCGCCCCAATTTTGAGTTCACGGTAAAACTGGCGAGAATCAAAAGAAACAATTTCGGTTTTAAAGTGCTGCGCCAAGGCAATTGCCACTCCGGTTTTTCCAACGGCCGTGGGACCTGCTAGAGCTAAAACCGTTTTAGGATAAGGCTTCTCCACAATTTTCGCAATATTGAGCTTGGTTGGATAGACCGGGTTTACCGCACTGGTTGCACTTTTGATCGCCTCTGGGCTGAGCGCTTTGCTTGGAAATTTCAGAGGTAACTATACCCGTAGGCACCGCTATAATTCCATAGCCTAAAATCATGATGATAGAGGCAATGATTTGCCCTAGCGGAGTTTGCGGAGAAATGTCGCCATACCCCACGGTAGTTAAGGTAACAATGCACCAGTACACGGCTATGGGTATGCTTTTAAAGCCATTTTCAGGACCTTCCACCATGTACATGATGGCTCCCATAATAAAGGTCATGCAGGTGACAGCTATTATAAACACAATTATTTTGGGGCGGCTGGCCCGCAGGGCCTGAGAAAGTACTTGTGCTTCACCTAGAAAGCGCACCATTTTCAGTACTCTAAAAACGCGGAGCAGTCTTAGGCTTCGTACAATAATGAAGTACTGGGCTCCCCCAATGATGAGGGCTAAGTAAGAGGGAATAACACTGATGAAATCAACCAGGCCGTAAAAACTAAAAACGTATTTGCTGGGCTTTTTTACAATAATAAGCCTGATTAGGTATTCTGCCGTAAAAATGGCCGTGAAAATCCACTCAAAGGTGATGAAAAGCTGCCGGTGTTCTGTGGCAAAAGGTTTCACCGTTTCTAACATAACCACTACCAAACTGCTGAGAATAGCTACTAATAGGGCAATATCAAACTGCTTGCCTAAAGGGGTATCACTTTCAAAAATGATGGTGTACCAGCGCTTGCGCCAGCCTTCTTTCTCAGGTGCGTTATGGATCACAAATCTCTCTTTTTCAATAATAGCCAACTACCCACTAGGTAAATCAGGCTGTAAAGTGTGCTCAACCAAACATATTTCATTTCTACCGCTACCGGGCTTACCCTGCCTGTAAGCATGTCTATGTCTAGCATGCGGGTAAAGGGTTGTAAAATGAGTTCACGGCCGGGCGACATAGGTAAGTATTCCCATAAACCCAGGCCGTTGGCTTTAAGCAGGCCAATGGCAATTTGCTCTATCAACAAGTAGTAGAGCAAAACAATAATAATGCTGATGGCACTGCGCTTTACTAGAAAAACAATGAAAAAGCAAAAGCTCATGTAGAGTAAGTATTCTACAAAGAGTGCCAGCAAATATTCAGAGCTAGCCCAAAGTGAAACCTCACTCAAATCATTGTTCTGGAGGGCTAAAATTACAATGGTCAGACCAATGGCTCCAATACTAATGCCCAGTATAATCAGAAGCCCAAAAAATTTAGACAGAAAAAACTGCCACTCACTTAAACCATCAATTATATTTTGGCGTAAGGTGCGGTATTGAAATTCATTGGCCACAAAAAAGATAAGAATAAATGCAGGTATAAATTTGAAAAAACCAGCCAGGTAGGCCAGGTTTTGCCAAATGTGGGGCAAATTGTAAAGCCCGGCCTCGCCAAAACTACGTTCCAGCATATTGGCTTCAGCGCCTTCTTCATTTTTTGAGCTTTGACCAAAAACGTTAATATCGCCAAAGTAGACCAACAAGAGCACCATTAGCGTTAAAAACAGCCCCAGACCTATCCAAAAAAAACGGTTGCCCTTTAGCTTTAGCCATTCTAGTTTAACCAAACTTGTCATTATTTTACCAGGCTTAAAAATTGTTCTTCTAAGGTAGTTTTGCGTAAGTCTAAATGACTGAGGTAAATACCCTGATTTGTAAGGTATTGGTTCACCTCCTCAGGCTTAACCCCTTTATTGAGGTTGAGCATTAGGTAGTTTCCTTCTTTGCGTAACGTGCTTTTACCAGGATAGGTGGCCAGAGCTTTTTCCAGCGACTGCATGTTGGCGGCCTGCAATTTTAACATGCCTTCCTGGTTGGCGTTCAACCCATCGGGGGAACCCTCATACAGAAGCTGCCCTTTTTTGAGCACTGCCACGTGGGTGCAAAGCTTCTCTACTTCAACCAAAATGTGGCTGGCCATAAGCACGGTAATGCCGCGGTTGGCTATGTTTAAAATGATGTTGCGCACTTCCGCAATTCCTTCTGGGTCAAGTCCGTTGGTGGGTTCATCCAGCACAAGAAACTCAGGATCACAAAGCAGGGCCGAAGCAATGGCCAGCCGCTGCTTCATACCCAAACTAAAGGTTTTGAATTTATCATTTTGACGATCAAGCAGGTTGACCGTTTTAAGCACGCCCTCATAATCAGGTTTTTTCAGCTCCTTGATGGTAGCTACAATATCAAGGTTTTTACGGGCGCTTAGGTAGGGGTAAAAGTTGGGCGTTTCCAGTAAGGCCCCGGTGCGCTGCTTAATGGGAGGGCTGGTTTCACCCTCAAACCAGGTAAAACTGCCACCGGAGGGATTTAAAATTCCTAACAACATACCCAGAGTGGTGGTTTTTCCACTACCATTTGGACCGAGTAAACCGTAGACTGAGCCCTTAGGAATAGCAATACTCAAATCTTTGAGAGCGGTAAAAGAACCGTAACGCTTGCTGAGATTATGCGTGGTTAAAACGTTTTTCAAGAGAATGCTTTTGTGCTAAAAAACAGAAAAATTTTTAGCTAATTTTAATATCCATCAAAAAAGAAGCAAAATGAATCAAGATAAACCCACAGTAACCCCTATAGAAAAAGAAGACCTTGCCAATTTAACCTTTCCTGTAGATGAAATTTTAAAGGACGCTGAGGAGCGCCAAAACCGTTCCCGTGCTTTGCACAAGGCTACAAGCTTAGGTAATCTAGAAAAGCAGAAGGTGCGTATCATTTTTGCCGACCGTGAGGGTATTAAAGAAGTGTTTACAACCATTTGGGCGGTTACAGACCAGAAAGTTGTTTTTAAAGGAGGACGAATCATTCCGGTAAACCGAATTGTAAAGGTGAGCTTTAGCTAGATGCTAAACCTATTTCACGGGCCTTGGCTTTAGCAAAAGCCAAGGCCTCTTCTTTGTTATTTTGTATTTCACCATCTAATATGGCTTCCTTTACGGCATTCTTAATTTGACCAATTTCAGGACCGGGACTTAGCTTGAAAAGCTTCATAATTTCTTCACCTGATAATGGCGGTTGAAAATTGCGAACGTGGTCTTTTTCCTCCACCTCCTTTAATCTTTTTCGTACCTCTTGAAAGTTATTTAAGAAACGTTGTTTCTTGCGTTCATTGCGGGTGGTAATGTCGGCCTCAGCCAACAACATTAGGTCTTCAATAGCATCACCTGCGTCAAATAACAGTCTGCGAGCAGCACTGTCAGTAGCTTGCTCGTCTACAATAGCTTGCGGGCGGCTGCTCAACTCCACCACTTTACGCACGTAGCGTAGCGGTTCTCCCAAAGGCCACTTCATGCGTTTAAATATTTTGGGGAGCATTTTAGCCCCCACATACTCGTGATGATGAAAAGTCCACCCGGTTGGTTTTATAAATTTTTTAGTGCGCGCTTTCCCGATGTCATGAAAGAGAGCTGCATAGCGTAACCATAAGTCATCGGTAGTGTGGGCAATATTGTCTACTACCTGGGCAGTATGGTAAAAATTGTCTTTATGGCTTTGTCCGCCAATTTCTTCTACTCCGGCTAAGGCCGAAACTTCGGGTAAAAACTGTTTTAACAAATTACAGCGGTGCAGAAGAATGACTCCTCTAGAAGGTTTTGGGGAACGCATTATTTTATGCAACTCTTCGCTTATTCGCTCGCGGCTAATGATTTCCAGCCTTGGTGCGTTTTCGCCAATAGCCGCGAGGCATTCCTGGCTTATGGTGAAATCCAATTGTGTGGCAAACCTAATGGCCCGTAGCATGCGCAAGGGATCATCTGAAAAGGTGGTGCCAGGCTCCAGAGGCGTGCGGATGAGCCCCTTTTCTAAATCTTTTAGGCCGTTAAACGGATCCAGCAAGGCGCCAAAATTTTCAGGACCTAAATCCAGCGCCAGGGCGTTAATGGTAAAATCTCTGCGGTTTTGATCATCGGCCAGCGAGCCATTTTCTACAATAGGCTTGCGGCTGTTGCGCTGGTAACTTTCTTTGCGGGCCCCTACAAATTCAAGCTCCAGCTCTTTCCATTTTACCTGAGCGGTACCAAAATTTTTAAAGACCGTTACTTTTTTAACTTTTAGGATTTCCGCCACTTTTTGGGCCAGAATAATCCCACTGCCTATGGTTACCACATCAATATCTTTGGGCTCTTTACGCTTAAGTAGTTTATCGCGTACAAAGCCACCAATTACAAAGGCTTCTACATGTAATTCATGAGCCGCCTTGCTGATGGCCTCAAAAGCCGGATGGACTAGGAACTCTTTGTAATGAGTCATTTATGTTGTGGGAAATACTTTTTCAGAAAATACGCCCAGCACCACCAAAATGATGAGCGCTAAATAAATGAGGATATGGGTACGTTTAATGGCTCGCTTGAGATTCATTTTTTCATTAGATTCTTCATCCATGGGTACGCCATAAAGCATGGGGAAAAGAAGAAAAGCTTGCCATCTAATTTGTCGGGCTTGCAAATCTTGCCATGAAAAACGCAAAAAATCAGTCACTTCTCCAGGGTCTTTTTTCTGCTCAAGTCTCAGGTACTGCAGTTGCAGCCCTACCTTTCGTAAAAACAGCCCCAAAATGGCCATCATAAGCAGTGTGCTAAATACAATGAAAATTACTTGCGCCATACGCCCCATTTTACGGGAATACAAATTTAGGGCAAATGAGAAGAAACCAAAGCCTCTGTTGCACTTCCTTTACCACGCAGCCTTTAGCTGTAAGACTTTGACCCAGAGAGTAGTTTAAGGCTTGCTCAAAAAAAAGACGTGGAAATTTAAAGCAGAGCCTTTGATGGTTTTGGTAAATAATGACTTTTTTTACTGCCTATTTCAATAGCCTTTACTCATGACTGAACAAAAACCCGTAATTATTAACCTCTGTCCAACGGGAATGATTCCGCGGAAGAAGCAAAACCCGCAAGTACCTATCTCACCAAAGGAAGTTGTGGCCGATGTAAAAAGATGTTACGAGCTGGGCTTTTCTATGGTGCATTTGCACGCCCGTGATGCACAGGAAGACCCCACCTGGCGTCCGGAGCCTTTCAAAGAAATGATTGCGAATAGATAAGGAAGTAATAGTGGTTGTAACCAGCAGTGGCAGAAATTGGTCTGAACTGGAAAAACGCTCTGCCGCCTTAGAGATTAGCGGCCCAGAGAAACCAGATATGGCCTCGCTTACCTTGGGCTCCCTTAATTTTCCTAAGCAAGCGTCAGTAAACCCGCCAGACAATATTAAAGGACTGGCTCAGAAAATGAATGAGCTACAAGTGGTCCCCGAATTAGAAGCCTTTGATTTAGGCATGGTACATTATTCCCAATATCTGGTAAATAAGGGCTTTTTAAAGCCGCCTTTTTATTACAATTTACTTTTAGGTTCACTGGGGACGGTGAATTTAGACGCAGCTGCTATTGGTGCCATGATTGGTGCCTTGCCCACAGGTTCAACTTGGTCCTTAGCCGGAATAGGACGCTATCAATTGCAGGCCAACACTATTGCTTTGGCTTTAGGAGGCCATGTGCGGAAAGGCCTTGAAGATAATCCCTACTGCAATTGGAATACCCGCGAAACCGCTTCTAATCCCAGATTAGTAGAGCGGATAATTCGCCTGGCTAAAGAGTTAGGCCGAACCCCCGCCAGTCCTAAAAATGCCAGGGAAATAATTGGGATCTAGTGAAAATACTAATCACTAATATCTGGTTGGTAGGTACGGGCGGTACCGAAATGTACACGAAAGAATTAGCTCTGTCTTTAAAAAAGCGAGGGCATGAGGTAGGCGTATATTCTCCAGAACTTGGGGCGCTGGCTCAATCCATTCAGGAGGCAGGCGTAGCGGTGGTAGATTCTTTAGACCAATTGAAATTCAGGCCTGATGTAATTCACACCCATCAATTTAGGCCCAGTTTAGAGGCAATATTATTTTTCCCGGAAATACCTGTAGTGTACGTTTTGCACGATAGGGAGTTTCCTGGAGATTTCCCACCAGACCTTCCGCAAA
Source organism: uncultured Bacteroidota bacterium (assembly GCA_913057235.1). GTDB lineage: Bacteria > Bacteroidota > Bacteroidia > Flavobacteriales > Schleiferiaceae > CAJXNI01. Next base: position 130,478 of record CAJXNI010000001.1, on the reverse strand, counting down.
TTGTACGTCATATACCTGTAGACAAACGCTGCTTGCAGCGGTTGATCGTAGACAACCAAATCTCTGAAAGGGCTTGTTCTATAATCCCTAATTGGGTGAATACTCAGCGTTTTAAGCAGAAGCAAGAATGGAACCTGCACCCGAAGCGAGCTGCTGTATTTAGTAACTACGCTACTAAAGATAACTATGCAGTGGCCATTCAGGAGGCTTGTCAGGTTTTAAATATTCCCCTTGATATTATAGGACACGGAGCAGGAACAGCTACTCAATACCCCGAAAAAATGCTTTGGAAATATGATGTGGTATTTGCTAAAGCAAAGGCGGCTATGGAGGCGATGGCTTCTGGCGCCTTTGTAATTCTTTGCGATTTTAAAGGGCTGGGTGAGGCTGTGAGCCTTGATAATTTTGAGCATTTGCGTACCTACAACTTTGGAGCACAGATTCTTACTAAACCACATGATTCCTCATTGATTATTAAAGAACTTAAGAAGTACAACCGTGATACAGCTAAAAAGGTGTCTAATCATTTAAGGGAATCTGCGGGACTGGAAGAGGTAGTGGATGAACTCTGTGCCGTATATACCCAGGCTAAGGACCAAGAAATAGAGAGCCAACCCCAAAAACAAGCTAATTATCAAAGTATTTTAAGGCTTCTACAGAAAGAGGAAGGGCGTGTTAAAAATCTTCAGCAAAACCTATCTATGGAAAATAGTGAGCTCCAAGCACGCATACAAGAATTACAGCTAATCAACAAGGAAATAACTCAATCGTGGAGCTTTAAATTAGGTCGCATACTCACCGCACCCTTACGCCTACTTTTGGGCAAAAAATAAAAAGTTTATTTCCAAAATCCTCTCGGTTTCTTGGCTTGTTCCGTGCGGCTAATTAGCAGCCAAAACTGACCATCAAATGCTGGGTATTCAAGCTCATCAAGAAGTAAATTTCTCTTAGAGCATTCTTTTTTTATCCAGGAAAGGCTGTGCTTAATTACTCCAGCGGTGGATGACTGATGACTAGTGCCCACCCATTCTTTTCCCTGGCAATCTTCATTGGCCTCGTGCGCGGGGAGGTAGGAAACCAGAAATTTGGCCGTGGGCGTGCCAAAGTCTACAAATCCATCTAACATTACTTTTATTTTTTTTACTAAAGTGGGTCCAAATGGAGCCTGCCAGGAAAAAGTCAAAACGATTGTTAAAAACCGAGCAATCAAATTGGTCGTTAAAGTCAAACCTGGGCTTTTTATGCGCTAATAACTCCGCTGTTACCAAATGTTTTTTACCCAGTTCTACTCTTTCTCGGGCGGGTTCTATACCGCAATAATTCTCTACTTCTAAAAGTCTGATTAACCAATAGGCCACTCTTAAAACCCCACAGCCAATTTCCAGCACCTTATGCTCGGGTGTTAAGCCTAACTGCAAAAGGTGATCAATTGATTTCTGCCGACCGCCTCAAAAGAGTGTACAGGTACGCCTAAGAAGCCCTGCTCCTTAAACATTTGTTCGCCTTTAAACTGAGGGGATAATTTGTAATTCATTATTAATTATTTAAAAGAACAATCAAAGCCTCTTTAGGTCAAAACGGGACATAGCTAAAAAAGTAAATTTTGGTAATTTATAGTAGATTTGAGAAGTAATTATTTGCCAATAAATTGGGAAAATGGAAGCGTAAGCTTAAGCGCAGATTTAAAGGAGTAAAGTTTTACAACGCCCGCCTTACGGAAGTTCAAGAGGATGTGAGCATTGGCTCAGGCTCCAGAGTAGGCTCTTTTACTATGATACAATCTGGGGCAAAAATTTCAGAAAACGTTACGGTGGGTTCTCACTGTAATATTTGCAACCAAGTGGAGATTGGAGCCAATAGCAGCATTCAAACCGGTTGTCACATCACCCGAGGGGTGAAAATTGGGGAAAATTGCTTCTTAGGACCCGGGGTTATCACTATGAATGACAAATACATGGATGGCGCCATTACCCCTCCCACCATTGGCAACAACACTCGAATAGGGGGAGGCAGTTGTATTTTCCCAGATGTGAAAATTGGCCATAACGTTATTATTGGAGCCGGTAGCATTGTAACCAAAGATGTACCTGATAACACAGAGGCCTGGGGAAATCCTGCTAAAACAAAATCCAAAATTTAGTTCAACAGCTCTTGGTAGCTCAGAAGTGTTTGCCGGGCGGTTTCTTTTTTTGAAAATTTTTGCACCCATTTCAAGGCGTTTTTAGTGAGCTTATCGCGAAGGGAGTCATTGCTGATAAGTTTTTGCAGGTGTTTAGCCAGAAGATCTGCGTCTTTGACGGGCGCTAAAAGACCGGTTTCTTGATGTTTCACCAGCTCAGGAATACCGCCCCCGGCCGTGGCCACCACAGGCACCTTTGCGGCAAAAGCATCTAATATACTGGTACCTAGACCTTCAGTTTTGGAGGTAAATAAAAAATAGTCCAACTCTGGCAAAAGCTCCGTTACGTTAGCCCGAAAGCCCGTAAAGGTGACTTGCTCTTGCAAGTTTTCAGCTTGGCTAAAGGCTTCCAGCTCTGCCCGCAGTTCGCCATCACCAATTATGAAAAAATGGGCTTTAAAGCCTTGGTTAATCAGTAGCTTGGCAGTTCGTAAAAAGGTAAAGTGATCTTTATGATCAGCCAAAGCTGCTACGTTTCCAATCAAGGGTATATCGGGCGAAAGCCCAAACTCTTTGCGCAAGTGACCGGGTGCGGTGGTGGGGAATTTTTGCAAGTCTACCCCAGAATACACCACTTTTAGCCGCTCTGGCCTTTGAATGCTGGGGCGCACTATTTCTTGAATGGCTTCACTTACACACAGTATTTGTTTTACCTGGGGGTGGTTGTATTTGTAGCGGCTCAAGGCCGATTGACCGACCGGAAAGTCGACTCTTCTGCTGAGCACTACAGGCAACTTAAGTCCCCAAAAGGTAGCGGCCAAAATGCAGGCGGTGTGTGCGTGTGAGTCATGGGCATGCACTACATTTACTTGCTTCTGGTTGGCATACAGGCTTAAAGCCTTGGCAAAACTCAAAGGCAGGCCGCCTTTTTTAAGAGCTGTTTGGTGTTGCCACTGCTTTTGTTGGCAAAACCGGCTGAGCGCAGAGCCAGTGGGCGTCATTGCCAAAGGTGTAATGCCTAGTCTTTCCAATTCTTCCATCAAGTACGCCAGTTGCTGTTCGCCCCCTCGCCAACTTTGCGGGGTAGACACATGAAGAATTTTGGGGAGTGTTGCCAAAAGGGTATAATTATGAATTATTAGTTTCAACAAAGGTGCGTAAAAATGCAGATTGCCAGCCAAAGTACCGGGCTTTGGGAAATGACAGAAATAGAAGACAAAAAGTGGAAGCCTAAAGAAATTCAATTAACTTGCTCCAAAATCTTCAAGGAATGAAAAATAATCTGTTTGCCACTGCAATTTTAGTGTTAGCAGCCATGAGCCTGGCGGCCCAACCCATGCAAGAGGGTGAAAAATCAATAGCTATTAATGTTAACCCAGTATTTCGCTATATCGGTAACTTTTTTAGCGATAACGAGAATTACAATAATGACTTGAACCTTAGTGGCGCTGGACTGATTTACCGTAGTGTTTATAAGGAAAACAGGGCTTTAAGGCTTTCGGCAAATATAGATGTGAATCGATCAACGGACTATTTTGAAAGCGCCATTTGGGAGCAAACCAGTTCGGCTGTAAATGCCTATGCCAGCATAGCCTTGGGGCAGGAGTTTTTTAAGGTGACACCTTCCAGTAAACTTAAATTATTAAAAACCAATAGAAGCTGGCGTAAGTATGCCGGTTATGATGTTCGTGTTTTTGGGAGCTATAACCAGCGAAACTACGGGTATGAGCCAGTCCCCGACTTATATGGCAATAACTATAATAATTCTGGCCCTGTAGGCACTAGAGTGATCAGTGATGTTTACAATCAAAGACTTGGCGCTGGTATGGGTGGTTTTGCTGGCATTGAATATTATTTTTCGGACCACTTTTTTATAGGTCTGGAAGCCAGGGCATCTTTCTTTGTGGCTTATCAGTTTGATAATGTGGAAAAGAAGCAGGAGTATTTTTACGACCGCATGCTTGACCAGGTAGTGGGGTTGCCCGGGAAAGAAAGCCGCGGTGGTGAAGGATTAGAGTTTGGTTTTGACTCCGGCCTGCCCATCATTTTTAGAGCCGGTTTCACCTTTTAGGTTTTATAATTGCTGGCTTAGAAACACTTAGCCGACATGGAAAACACACCGGCCATCTAATTCCTGCGGCTACTCGTGCAAACTTTTTCTGCCCCGCAAACATCCCGGCCTAAAACTTTTTGCGGCTAATATTTAAATTAAAAAACCCTTGTTAACCAAAGGCCAACAAGGGAAGCTTTTCTGGGAAAATTTCATTAATCTTTAGCGGGCAACACTTTAGAGCGCACTTCGCCAAAGCCCAGGCGCAAGCCGTCTTTTTGGCCAAATGCCCGCATGATTACGGTGTCGCCATCCAAAAGAAACTTACGTTCAGAACCATCCTTTAATTTTAAAGGATTGGAACCGCGCCAGCTCAATTCTAACATGGAGCCATAATTTTCACGCTCTGGGCCACTGATAGTTCCACTGGCCATCATATCGCCTGCATTAATGTTACAGCCGTTTACAGTGTGGTGTGCCAATTGCTGCACCATGGTCCAGTACAAGTATTTATGGTTGCTTTCGCTTACCCGCGTTTCTTCGCCACCCTCGGGCTGAATGTAAACTTCCAGGTTAATATCGTAGGCGGTGTTATTGGCACATTTCAAGTAGGGCAGTGGTTCAGGATTCTGTTTAGGGGCCTCTGTTCTAAAGGGCTCCAAGGCATCCAGGGTAACTACCCAAGGCGAAATACTGCTGCCAAAGTTTTTACCTAAAAACGGTCCTAACGGCACGTACTCCCACTTTTGCAAATCACGGGCACTCCAGTCGTTAAAAATCACCATACCAAAAATGTACTCCTCGGCTTCATCGGTAGAAATGCTTTCGCCTAAGTGCTTGCCATCGGTGGTGATAAAGGCCATTTCCAATTCAAAGTCCATCAGTTTGCTGGGGCCAAATACCGGCTTGTCAGCTCCTTCAGGCATGGTTTGGCCTTTAGGGCGATGAATATTTTCTCCGCTCACCACAATGGAGCTGGAACGGCCGTGGTAGCCAACTGGAAGGTGCAGCCAGTTGGGCATGAGGGCGTTCTCTTTGCCTCTAAACATGGTGCCCACGTTTTCAGCGTGTTCGCGGCTGCTGTAAAAATCGGTGTAGTCTTGCACAAAAACAGGCATGAGTACCTGAATTTCATCTACTTTAAAAAGTACCTCGTTACGGTGCTCCTGATTGTTTTTCAATTGGTCATTCTCGGCATCAAAAATATCCGCAATACGGTTGCGTACCTGCCGGCAAATAGGGCGGCCCAAGGTGATAAAATCGTTGAGGGTGTCTTGCAAAAACACATCTTCCGGTAGGGTGATTCCCTCAAAGTAACCTAACTGATGCAGTACGTTCAAGTCTACGGCCCAATCTCCCAGGCGCGTACCTATGGTAATATGGTCATCATGCGCCATAAAAACACCAAAGGGAATATTTTGAATGGGGAAGTCGCTATTGCTTTCTATTTCTAACCAACTCTTGCGGTCTGTATTATTTGCTGTGAGCATTTTCTGTTTAATTTTGAGCAATATTATAAATAAAGGCAAAGCCTCACAAAATAAGCTTTATGCAAAAAGACAGCGCCATTTTCAATCTTATTGAAGAAGAGAGAACCCGGCAGACCGAAGGGATTGAATTAATAGCCTCTGAAAACTTTGCCAGTCCACAGGTGATGCAAGCCATGGGCTCGGTTTTAACCAATAAATACGCAGAAGGATTTCCCGGTAAACGGTATTACGGAGGCTGCGAAGTGGTAGACCAAGTAGAACAATTGGCCATTGATAGGGCTAAGACTTTGTTTGGTGCAGAGTATGCCAACGTGCAGCCCCACAGTGGCAGCCAGGCCAATGCGGCCGTATTTTTGGCCTGTTTAAAGCCCGGAGATAAAATCATGGGTTTTGATCTTTCCCACGGAGGCCACCTCACGCACGGATCACCGGTAAATTTTAGCGGGAAGTATTTTAAAACCTCTTTTTACGGAGTTGAAAAAGAAACGGGCCGCATTGATTACGAGAAGGTAGCTGAGAAGGCGCGTGAAGAAAAACCCAACTTAATGATCTGTGGTTTTTCGGCTTACAGCCGAGACCTGGATTACGCCAAGTTTAGGGCTATTGCCGATGAGGTAGGTGCCTTATTACTGGCCGATATTTCCCACCCGGCCGGATTGATAGCCAAGGGCGTTTTAAACGACCCTTTACCTCATTGTCACATTGTAACTTCTACTACCCACAAAACTTTGCGTGGGCCCAGGGGCGGTATCATTTTAATGGGGCAGGATTTTGAAAACCCCTGGGGCTTGAAAACGCCTAAAGGCAAGGTGAAGATGATGAGCAGTTTACTAGATTCCGCTGTTTTCCCGGGCACGCAAGGCGGACCGCTGGAGCACGTAATTGCCGCTAAGGCGGTAGCTTTTGGGGAGGCCCTGGAAGATGACTTTATGCATTACATTTTACAAGTGCAAAAAAACGCCCGCAGTTTGGCCAAAGCTTTGGTGGAGCGCGACTACCACATTATATCGGGAGGCACCGACAATCATTCCATGTTAATTGATCTTAGAAATAAAGACATCACCGGTAAGCTAGCCGAAAAGGCCTTGGGCGAAGCAGACATTACCGTGAATAAAAACATGGTGCCTTTTGATGATAAATCGCCTTTTGTAACCAGCGGTATTCGCTTGGGTACCCCAGCAATAACCACCCGTGGGCTCAAAGAAGAGCACATGGCGCAGGTGGCTGATTTTATTGACGCGGTGATTCAAAACCCTGAAGATGACGCCAATCTGGTTAAAGTGAAAGAGCAAGTCAATTTTTTAATGAATCAATTTCCACTCTTCACCTACAGCTAGATCTTACCTCTTACACACCACTAAAAAAGGGCCCTGTTTATTCAGGGCCTTTTTTTGCGCACAGGTTTTAGCCTATAATTTAAGTTGGTTCAAACGCAGGCTGTTGAGCACTACGGTTAGGGAACTGAAAGCCATGGCAGCGCCTGCCCACATAGGATTGAATAACCAGTTTTCATTAATGAGGTAGAGCAAACCAGCCGCCACCGGTATAGCTAAAACGTTGTAAAAAAAGGCCCAAAAAAGATTCTGTTTTATGGTACGCACAGTGCTTTTGCTAAGCCTAAAGGCCTTAACCAAGTTGCGTAAATCGCCTCCCATTAAGGTTATTTGGGCCACGTTTAAAGCCACATCACTGCCCTTGCTCATAGCGATGCTTACATCGGCTAAAGCCAGTGCTTCAGAGTCATTTACGCCATCACCAACCATGGCCACGCGCTGCCCGGCCGCTTTGAGTCGCTTTACTTCTTGGCCTTTATCGCTAGGAATTAATCCTGCTTTCACCTCTTGAATACCCACTTGCTGGGCTATATTTTGCGCAGTTAACGCGTGGTCTCCGGTAAGCATGGCCACCTTATAGCCCTCCTTTTGCAAGGTTTCAATGGCTTCAGCCGATCCTTCTTTGAGCGCATCTGCTATTCCAAAAAGAGCCAATAGTTGCTTTTCTGCGTAGTAAAAAACAACGGTTTGGCCCGCTGCTTCCCAGGCTTGGGCTTTTTCTGTGTGCTCTTGGCTTAGTTGTACTCCTGCGTTTTTCAATAAAGCCCGGTTGCCCACACCTGCCTTGGTACCTTGGTAGCTTACGCTGATGCCCAATCCGGTGTGACTCTCAAAGTTTTCAAAATCTGGTAGCGTGGCGGGTTTTTGCAAACCTTTCAAAAGCGCCTGTGCTAAGGGGTGTTCACTCTGTTGCTCCATCGCGTAAAGCAAAGGCAGCCACTCATCGGCATTAGCCAACCATTCTTCTTTAACCAGTGAGGGTTTTCCCTCGGTTAGAGTGCCGGTTTTGTCTACCAGCACCCAGTCAACTTTTTGAGCATTTTCCAGGCTCTCAGCGTTGCGAATAAGAATATGATTTTTAGCGCCTTTGCCCATGCCGGCCATAATGGCGGTAGGGGTAGCCAAACCCAAGGCGCAGGGGCACGCCACCACCAGCACCGAAACTGCGGTAAGCATGGCCATGGTCAAGGCATTTTCACCACCCCAAATGAACCAAGCGCTAAAAGTAAGTAAGGCTAGGATGATCACAGTGGGCACAAAAATGCTGGAGATTTTATCGGCCAGGCGTTGAGCCGGAGCCTTGCTGCCCTGTGCTTTTTGTACGGTTTCTATAATTTTTCCCAAGGTAGTTTCTTTACCCACCCGGGTAACTTTAAATCGAAAGGCGCCCTTTTGGTTAAGCGTGCCCGCGAATACCGGATCCCCCGCTTTTTTAGCTTTGGGCTCAGGCTCTCCGCTAATGGTGCTTTCATCTACATAGGATTGACCGATGGTTACCTCACCATCTAAAGGAATTTTTTCACCCGGGCGCACCATCACCACCATTTCGGGTTGCACGTCTTCCAAGGGCATTTCAATTTCTTTTTCATCCTGAATCACCTTAACAAAATCAGGTTGCAGCTCCATGAGTGATTTTAAGGCCGCAGAAGTGCCTACTTTGGCGCGCTCTTCCAGCCACTTACCCAGTGAAATAAAGGCTACAATCACTGCGGCCGCTTCAAAGTAAACGTGCGCTTCCAGTCCTCTTTGGGTCCAGTACTGCGGGAAAAAGAGATTGAAAAGGCTAAAGAAAAAAGCCACTCCCGTGCCCAGGGCAATGAGGGTATCCATATTACTTTGGCCCTTAAGCGCTAACTGCCAGGCTCTTTGGTAAAAGTGCCCGCCAAAGTAAAAAAGCACAGGTACGGTAAGCACTGCTGAAATGTAGCGACCCGGGAGCCAACCGCTGAAAAACATGCCCAAAATAAAAACAGGTAAAGCCAAGCTTGCTGCGCCCACAAACCTTCTGTGGGTTTTCAGCAATTCCTTTTTTTCCTGCTCCTCCAGTTCTTGCAGGTTATTTTTAGCGTTCAAGATTAGATTATAGCCAATCTTTTGCACTTGCTTTTGCAAGGCTTCAGCCGATGTTTCTTCTGTATTGTAGCTCAGGGAAACGCTGTGGTTGGCAAAGTTGACTTCGGCCGTTTGGACTCCCTTAGTTCCGCTCAGTACTTTTTCTACGCTTTGGGCGCAGCTGGCACAAGTCATGCCGCGCACCGGATATTGCTCCTGAATCATAGGGCAAAGGTAGAAAGGACTGTCCAGCTGATCCGTAACCTGGGTCATTAAGGCAGCCGTTTTCAGATTGGCGAGGGGAGGAACCACCCCGCTACGCCTTGCGGCTTGCGACCCTCCTTATCCCATGCTGAGTGAAGCCGAAGCGAAAGGAGGTTAGAGGGACCGCTGTTAATTGCTGGCTTTTGATTTTTGAGCTGACTATTTAGCCTGAACCCTTTCCCCTCCTGGTTTAGGAGGGCTTAGGGGTGGTAGACTAGTACCATTGAATGCTCCAACCTTACTTAAAAATGGTATACCCCACCAGCCAACTTTCCAGTTTGGCGTTCATAAGAGGAATTTTAGTGTCGGCTTTCAGGTGAATTTTTTTCAAGCCCTCAGCGCTTGCGCTAAACACCCAAACGTTGTAGCCTTTAAAGTTATCTTTAAGACTGTTACTAATCTGGTAGTACAGTTCCTCTACATTGGCGCTCAGCTTCACATCATAGGGCGGATTGAAAATGGCGGTACCCTGTGGCGGTAAAACCTCTTGTTGGTCAAATTGAGTAAGGTCTGCCTCGTACACTTCAATCTGATCTTGCATTAAGGCTCTGCGAATATTCTGGCGCGCTTTACTAAGCACACGCCTGTCACTATCAAAGCCAATAATTTTGCCGTTAAAGGTGGTTTCCTTTTCCAGGCTTTTTTCAAAAATCAGGTTAAAGAGCTCGTCATCAAAATTACGCCAGTTTCTAAAGCAGAAGCTTTTTCTGAATACATTGGGCGGTAGATTATAGGCCATAAAAGCAGCCTCAATTAGCAGGGTCCCACTGCCGCACATGGGGTCTACAAAATCTGATTTTTTATCCCATCCGCTTAAAGCGATAAGGCCAGCCGCCAATACTTCATTGATGGGGGCGCGGTCTACACGCTGGCGGTAATTTCTTTTATGCAAAGACTCTCCCGAACTGTCTAGCGAAATGGTGAGCCGCTCCTGATTTAAATGAATATTGATGCGTATGTCAGGCTGCGTAGTATTTACATTGGGTCTTTGGCCGTTGGCTTTTTCACGAAAGCGGTCTGCAATAGCGTCTTTGGTGCGTTGGGCCACAAACAAACTGTTTTTAAACTGCCGTGAAAAAACGGTGGCATCAATGGCTATGCTTTTATGTACCTCAAAGAGATCCTCCCAGGGCAGGGCCAGCACTTTTTTGTAGAGCTCTTTTTCATTTCGGATTTTAGTTTCCTCAAGCGTCACCAAAACCCGTAGGGCGGTGCGCAGCCAAAGGTTGGCTTTGTACACAAAGCCCAAATCGCCCATGCAGCTAACCGCGCGTTTGCGTTCGCGCACCTGGCGACCGCCCAGTGCTTTGATTTCACGGGCTAGAACCGTTTCCAGTCCCGGAAGGGTTTTTACTAAAATGTTAAGATGATCGGTGTTATTCAGCATTCAGAATTTCTAATCGGTGAGTGGGTTGGGCTTCAGCGCTGGCTGCAGCATCGCCAAAAAATACTTCACTGCTTACGGTGTCTTGGGCACCTAAATCCAGATAAAGCGTGTCTAGCCAAACTTTATCACTAAGGCTTAACTGCAAGGCATAGCTGCGGGCGGTGGCTTTAGGGCTGTAGTCCATCACTTTAACACCATAGACTGGTCCAAAGCCCAAATCACTTTCTACAACTTCAGATTGCGGCCACTTAGCTTCTTCCGCGGCAGGCTCACTGCTACAGGCCCAAGCCAGGCCTACCAGCAGAAGACCCCAGTATTTTTGGTAATTCATTTTTTTTTGTGGACAAAGGTAAGAGGAAGCGGCAATGGCCCTACCAAACTTTAATTATTTTCACCCCCTCAATCAAATGCATGCAGTACTTACAACCCTTAGACTGGATTATTGTCTTCGGTTTTTTAGCCCTTTTTGTCTTTATCGGTATTCGCTTCCGCGGAAAGGCGGGAGGGGGCTTGGCCGGCTTTTTTCTGGGCGGACGTAATATGCCATGGTACCTGGCTGGGGTAAGTATGGTGGCTACCACCTTTGCGGCTGATACTCCGCTTTGGGTCACCGAAAAGATTGCCCAGCATGGTATCTCGGGTAACTGGTTGTGGTGGAACATGCTTATTGGCGGTATGCTCACCACCTTCTTTTTTGCGCGCATATGGCGCAGAGCCGAAATTATCACCGAGCTGGAATTATTGGAAATCCGCTACAGCGGAAAAGTGGCCCAATGGCTAAGAGGCGTGCGGGCAGTGTACTTGGGGCTTTTTATGAATGTAGTGATCATAGGCTGGGTAAACGCGGCCTTGCTGTCTATTTTAGAAGTTTTCTTTGAAATACCCTATGAGGTGGCCTTTTGGTGCACCATGGGCGCCATGCTTTTGGTGGCCATTTACAGTGCCATAGCAGGGCTGCTGGGCATTGCCATTACAGATTTTGTGCAATTTATTATTGCCATGGCCGGCAGTGTAATTCTGGCCATTGTGGTTTTACAGCTTCCGGAAGTAGGAGGCATGAGTGGTTTAAAAGCGCAATTGCCGGCTTGGCGCTTTAACCTTTTACCAGAATTAAGTGGGGCCTCAGATGTGGCCGTAGGTACTTTTTCGTTAACTGCTGGCGCTTTTTTCTCTTACATAGTTTTACAGTGGTGGGCCAGCTGGTATCCCGGTAACGAGCCCGGAGGGGGAGGCTATATTTCCCAACGTATGATGGCCGCCAAAGACGAAAAAAATGCTGTGTACTCCAGTCTGTTTTTTCAAATTGCCCACTATTGTTTGCGTCCCTGGCCCTGGATAATTGTGGGTTTAGCCGCATTAGTGCTCTATCCAGATTTACCCTTGGAAGAAAGTCGTAAAGGATTTATTTTGGCCATGCGTGATTACTTGCCGGTGGGTATTAAAGGGCTGCTCTTGGTGGGTTTCCTTTCGGCTTATATGAGCACCATTTCTACCCAGTTAAACTGGGGCAGCAGCTACCTCACCAATGATTTGTACAAGCGCTTTTTAAAACCTGCGCATACATTCAGCACACCGTCTTCGGGCGAAAGCCATTACGTAAAGGCGGGCCGGGTAATCACCTTGTTGATTATGGGCATAGCTATGATTTCTACCTCGCAGATTACCATGATTGATGAGGCGGCTCAATTTTTAATTGCCAGTGGGGCCGGATTGGGGATGGTGCTGATCTTGCGCTGGTACTGGTGGCGGATAAACGCCTGGAGTGAACTGAGTGCCACCCTGGCTCCGCTATTGGCATTGGCGCTGGCCAACTATGTCTTGCCTGATTATTTGCCCCAAAACTTTTTTGATCAAAATGGTGGCTTCATTTTTACCGTAGCCTTTACCACGGTAGTTTGGTTGGTGGTTACTTTTAGTACAAGCCCCACAGATACACAGGTTTTGAGTGCATTTTATGAGCGCATAAAACCGGGCGGCTGGTGGAAACCCTTTCGGGCGAAAGCCAACAAAGAGCAGCAAAATTTACCCTATTTGTTTTTAAGCTGGCTTAGCGGAGTATTGCTCACCTACAGTATTTTATTTAGCATGGGCTATTTTATTCTACAAGAGTATGGTTTAGCCATTGGCTGGACCGGTGGCGCTCTGGTGGGCTTTGTTTTCATGCGTTTGGGTATGAAACGCGCAGATTTTTTATAGCCCTTTTTTAGGATTTGCTATTTTAGGCGCCCAATCCCTAAAAATGACTACATGAATAAATCGCTACGATCTACTGTTTTAGTTTCAATTTTGTTTTTCGCTTTAAGCGGATGCAGCAGTTGGCGTATAGCAGCCCCGGTACCTTACGGGAATAATGCTGAAGTTAAAACCATTGCTTTAATGGCCGTGTATGTTTCCCCTTTTCAGCAGCCCCAAACCCCGGTAGCCGATGCCTCTACGTTTAACAAGAAAACAGATGCCTTGGCCGATGAGCTGAACAACCTTTTAGCCCAAAAAGCCGAGCAGTATGCGCAGTCTTTGGAAAAAGGAATGAAAATGCAATTGGGTGTGGACGTGATAGCGGGTGAAGAATTAAAATCTCGCAAGGGCTATGACCGCTATCTGCGCGATGAAGAAAAAGAACCCTTGCAAATTAAAGGTTCAACTCCCTTTAAAACCATTTACGTGGCCCCCGGTGGGGTGAATAATTTTAAGTTTGACAATGGCCAATTGCAAACGTTTATTGATGAGAGTCCGCGGCTGCGTTCAATTGCCCGTAAACAGGTACGCAACCTGGAGGCCAATGCAGTGGCCTTTAGTCACACACGCGTGGTAATTGACCAGGTAGCCCCCTTGGGAAAAAAGGCAGCTGCCCGTTTGTACACAGACATTTATGTGTATGACGATAGAGGCAAGCTCATAGGCCATGGCAGCGGAGAGACCAAGTCCTTAAATATTGTGGGCGATACCGTAGTCGATTACAAGAAAGTGATGGACCAATATCCAGAATTGCAGCGCAGGGTTTTGGAAGAAATGGCCAAAACCGAAGAAGAAGCTTAGCACGCACATGAAGAGAATTTCTAAAAGCATCGGGGCCTTGCTACTCTTAGCAGGGCCTTTTATTTGGGCGCAAACGCGATTGCCCTATTTAGAAAATAAAACGCTCACCTACGCCCAGATTATTGAAACCTATCAGGCGCTTGATGAGATTTATACCAATGCACAACTTCTGGAAGTAGGAACCACCGACAGCGGCCGGCCATTGCATCTTTTTTTAATTCAGAATCAACCCTTTTTTGGAGAGCAAACCCTGGCTCAGCTCAGAGGCGATAAGCTGGTCACCTTGGTAAACAATGGCATTCATCCCGGAGAAAGCTGTGGCATTGATGCTTCTATTCTTTGGGCGCAAAGCATGTTGGAAAAAGGAGTGCCTGAAAATCAATTAATTGCTATTATTCCGGTGTACAACGTAGGCGGAGCTTTAAACCGGGGAGCCTACAGCAGAGCCAACCAGAACGGACCCCAAGAGCATGGCTTTAGAGGCAACGCCCAAAATTTAGATCTTAATCGTGATTTTGTAAAGGCCGAAGCCTTAAATACCAAAAGCTTTTTTGCGCTTTTTCAGGCCTTACAGCCCCATATTTTTGTAGACACCCACACCAGCAACGGAGCTAACTATCAGTACACCATGACTTTGATTAGCACCCAACGGGATAAATTGGCAGCGCCTCTGGCAAAATTGTTAAGTGAAGACTTAGAGCCTTTTTTGTACCAGAAAATGGCAGACAAAAAATGGGAAATGACTCCCTATGTAAATGTGTTTGGACGGCCCCCCAACTGGGGCATGCAAGCGTTTCTGGAAACGCCTCGCTACGCCAGTGGCTACACGGCCCTGTTTAACACCTTGGGCTTTATCACTGAAACACACATGCTCAAGCCATATCCGGATCGGGTAAAGTCTACTTTAGCATTTTTGGAGACCTTAACGGAGTACAGCAGCCAACAAGGAGAAAAAATCAAACAGGCTCGGGCAAAGGCTTTCGCGCTTGACGCAACTAAAAAATCTTTTGCCACCCAATGGGTGGTTGACTCTACCCAAAAGCAAATGCTAGACTTTAAAGGATATGCTTACCGTTATGCGCAAAGCCCGCTGGGAGATTACCGCGTGCTGCGGTATGATACTACCCAGCCCCGAACCTTTCCGGTAGATTATTACCCTAATTACAAAGCCAAGGATTCTGCTCGGGTTCCTAAATACTTTGTGCTACCCCAAGCCTACCGCCAAGTGGTGGAGCGTTTGCAATATCAAAACATAGAAATGGAGCGCTTGCCTAAAGACACCGTAATGGAGGTTTTAAGCACGTATTGCCTTGAGGCAGATTTCAGCACTTCCCCCTACGAGGGTAAACACCCCGTTAAAAATTTAATAACCGAGCAAAAAGTACAGCAAAGACTTTTTTTAAAAGGAGATTTCTTGATATCTACACAACAAGAAAACATTCGTTTTTTAATGGCGGTATTGGCCCCTACCGCAGTAGACAGTTATTTACGGTGGAATTTCTTTGATATCATCTTTCAGCAAAAAGAGCATTTTTCGGCCTATGTGTTTGAAGAAACCGCGCGAGCTTTGGTAGCCAAAGATGCTGCGCTAAAAAAGGCTTTAGAAGAATGGAAAGCAGCCCATCCGCAAAAAGCCACGAATACGTATGCCGTGCTTCAATTCATTTATCAGCACAGCCCGTACTATGAGCAAGAGCATAGGCGTTACCCGGTAGTACAAATTTTTTAGACTACCCACTAAAGTTGTTCAGGGCTGGCTTGTACTTGAATTAAATTACCTTCGCGGCAAAATTCAACCATGGAACCCGCTATGTACCTGCTCTTATTTTTAGGAGGTTTAGCCGCAGGCATCATCAACACCTTGGCGGGAAATGGGTCAGCCATCACCTTGAGTCTGCTAATCTTCACGGGTATGCCCGCTACCGCTGCTAATGCCACCAACCGCATAGGCGCTTTGGTGCAAACCTTAACGGCTGTGCTTAGCTTACGCAGAACCAAGCGTACCCTTATTCTTTTTAAAGATAGCTTATGGTTTTTCACACCAGCGGTATTAGGCTCGGTACTGGGTGCCTTTTTAGCGGTAGATATTGACCCCATTTTACTGAAGCGCATCATTGGGGGAATCATGCTTTTTCTGTTAATCACCATGTTGTATAGCCCTAAGAAATGGGCCCGTCCCACGGAAGTGGGTAAAACCCGTAAAACCCCTTTAAACTGGTTTCTCATTTTTGCTACAGCCGTGTACGGAGGCTTTATTCAAATGGGCATTGGCATTATGCTTTTGGCCGTTTTAGTACTACTGGCACGTTACAGTTTGCGAGACGGTAATATCATTAAGTTGCTCTTAGCGCTAATTTTTGTGGTACCGGCCTTTGTGGTTTTTGCCTCTACGGGCGATATGGTTTGGTTACCTGGATTGGTTCTGGCTGCCGGGCAGGGGGTAGGTGCCTTAATTGGCGCCCGCTATATTTTATTTTTACCCAAGGCTAATGCCATTGTTAAAATACTATTGATTGTAATTTTGTCGGTTTCATCGCTAAGCTTGTTAGGGGTGTTTGAAGCGTTAAGCTTATAATTTCATGTCAACAACAAATCATAAACCCTGGTACAAAGAGTGGTTTGACACTCCTTATTACCACATGCTTTACAAACATAGAGACGATCACGAGGCTCAGCAATTTATTAAAAACCTGCTGCAAAAAACTCCAGTACAAAAAGACTGGCATTTTTTAGACCTGGCCTGCGGGAGAGGACGTCATGCCAAGTTTTTAAACCAACAGGGGTATCGGGTAACGGGGTTAGACTTAGCGCCTCAGAATGTATCCTATGCCCAACTCTACGCTTCAGATAGTCTGCAATTTAAACAGGCCGACATGCGGGAGCCGTACGGAGATGAGGAGTTTGATTGTATTTTGAATCTCTTTACCAGCTTCGGCTATTTTGCCAGTAAAGAAGAAAGCGCTAGAGCCTGCAGGCAAATGAAAAAGGCATTAAAACAGGGAGGCTACCTTTGGCTGGATTTTATGAACATACATAAAGTAGCCTTAGGCCTGGTACCCAATGAATATAAAGTGGTTGGTAACATAGAGTTTTGTCTGGAACGTAAATTGGAGGCTGGGCAAGTGGTTAAAGAAATAACCTTTACTGATGGGGGAGAAGACTATCGTTTTCAGGAGCGCGTACAGTTACTAACCCTGCAAGATTTTGAGCAGTTTTTTAAAGAGGCGCAATTAAATATTGAGTCTGTGTACGGTAATTATGAGCTGGAACCCTATGCAAAAGAAGCTTCAGACCGTTTAATCTTGAAGGCCACGGCATGATAGTCTACCATTTATACTTGGTGGGTGCCGTAGCCTTGGGTGCCCTTATTGGTGAGCTTTTCTTTAAAAGCGGAATTAAAAGACTAAAAATGCTACTCACCTTTAGTGGTGCCTACTTATTGGGCATTGGTGTTTTTCACCTGCTGCCTGAAATTTTTGAAACGCATAGTCACCATTACGGCCTGCTTATTATTGCTGGTTT
Organism: uncultured Bacteroidota bacterium; assembly: GCA_913057235.1. Lineage (GTDB taxonomy): Bacteria > Bacteroidota > Bacteroidia > Flavobacteriales > Schleiferiaceae > CAJXNI01. Next base: position 113,224 of record CAJXNI010000001.1, on the reverse strand, counting down.
TTTTGTGCAATTGCTACTGGAAGCTTTTAGTAAAGGTTTGGAGCATGGCCACGCGCACAAAGAATTGTTTCAAAATAAAGGACTGCCCCTGGGTGTGGTGTTAAGTCTCTTTTTGCACGCACTTTTAGAGAGTTTGCCTATTGGCGGGCATCAGCATGAGCTTAGCCGAAATGCCTTGTTAATGGGCTTAATAGTTCATAAAATACCGGTAACCGTTATACTGTTTACAATGCTTAAGGAGTTTACCAAAAACAAACTAATAATTGCTTTTTGGTTGCTGGTATTTGCCCTCATGGCGCCTTTAGGCATACTAGTGGGGTCACAATTAGGTATTCTCACCAACTACGGAAACGAGCTGGTAGCCTTTGTTTTTGGAATTTTTCTCCATATTTCTACAACAATTTTGTTTGAAGCAAATGAAACGCATCGTTTTAACGTTATAAAGTTGGGAATTATACTTCTGGCGTTGGTAGTAGCCTGGTTATCTGTAGCTCATTAGCATTATAAAACCATAGATAGAAGTAATATATGATGCGCCAACTAGAGAAAGAGATTCTATACATTTGCAGAAGTAATTGAATTTAATTTTTAATAATAAAAACCAATATCATGTCAGTACTTACTGGAAAAAAAGCGCCTTCATTTAAGGCCGCAGCCGTAATTAACGGAGAGGAAATTGTAGAAGATTTCTCATTAGATCAATACCTAGGCGAGAAGTACGTGGTACTTTTCTTTTATCCTAAAGACTTCACCTTTGTATGCCCAACTGAGCTTCACGCCTTTCAAGAGCGTTTAGAAGATCTAAAAAAGCTTAACGTTGAGGTGGTTGCAGTTTCAACCGACACTGAGCAAAGCCACTGGGGCTGGTTGCAAATGACCAAAGACCAAGGCGGTATTCAAGGTGTTACTTACCCCGTAGTGGCAGATACTAACAAGACCATTTCCGCCAATTATGATGTGTTGGCCGGTGAATTTTACTACGATGAAAATGAAGAGTTACAAGCAGATGGCGAAATGGTTGCCTACCGTGGTTTGTTCTTGATTGATCGTGATGGAATCGTGCGTCATCAGGTGGTTAATGATATGCCCTTAGGCCGCTCAGTAGATGAAACCATTCGCATGATAAAAGCTTTACAATTCTTTGAGGAAAAAGGAGAAGTATGCCCGGCTAACTGGGATGAAGGCAAAGAAGGTATGAAAGATACCCACGAAGGTGTAGCTAGTTATTTAAGTAAAAACTAGGTTACCTAAACTTTTACGCACACCATGTTGCGTACTAATTAAAAACCCCGGCAAGCAAAATACTTGCCGGGGTTTTCATTTTTAAAACAATCTATTGCGCTTCTATTCTTTAATTAAGCGCACCACTTTTGTTTGTACAGTTCCTGTAACGGTTAGAATGTACACACCATTGGGCATGGCACTTAAATCAATTTTCATTTTTCCAGCACCGTAATTCTCGCTAAAAGGCAGGCTCATAATTTGAGCCCCGGTAACCGAGGTAATGCTTACTTCAAGGTCCTTATCTTGCTGTGTACTATTTTCAAGAATAAATTCGCCTTCACTGGGGTTAGGGTATACCGTAAGGCCAGAAATGGCACTTTCATTTAGGCTTACGCCCGAGGTTTCTTCCAGAGAAAATGCATCCAATGAAATGTCAGAGGTAAAGTCATCCCCTGTTTTTCCGCGGAAGCGTATGGAGATGGTTTCACCCGCAAATTCACGGAGATCAATACGCATTTCTTGCCACTGCGAACCTTGGTTGCCAGAAACAACTCCGGCCACATTCAGGTGCCATTGCGTACCGTCAAAAACATCAGCAGCCAGGGTACCCATTGCACCACCAGCCATGTGATACCAAATGCTGGCCTCAGGAGCGTAAAGGGTATCTAAGTTAAAACAGGGTGTCATTACTAAAGCTTCGGCACTGTCGCAACCACCTGAAGCTTCGGTGTAAAGATACTTACCAAAAGAGCTACCTGGGTTTTTATCTAAGTTAGGACCCGTGCCATTACTGGGAGTACTGCCCATGTTTACTCTAAAATCAATAGCGTCATTGCTGAAGTTAGCCGCATTACGCCAACCATTCTGCAAATTACAAGTAGTAAGCCCGCAGTCTGAATCAGTTCCGCAGGTAGGGAAGCTTTCAAAATCCTCCACGTAAGGGAAGCTGCTAATTGGGCTGGCAGCGGAGTAAGCGGCTACATTTTGATCTAAAGTATCATTGAAGGGGTTGCCATCAGGGGCCACTGAATTAACCCAGTAACGATAGGATAATGAAATATTATTTAGCAAGATGGCATTACCATTTTGAAAGGTATACTCGGTGCTCTCGCCCGGTGCTAGAGTATCTTGTACATTCTCAATGGTTGCAGCTGTTCCGCTGCGCTGAAAACCAACACTGTAATCAACTATGGTGTCAGTGCCTACATTGGTCACTTCCACCGTTACAGGTAAGGTTAAACCACTGCCGCAATCGGGTACTTCACCCCTTCCGGGCGATAGCACCGCAGAAATTAAGAGGTCATTTTCAATATCACAATTGGTAATACCGGTAGCTTTTTCAATAGCAATGGAACGATAACCCACAGAGGTGTCATTCACCACTGCTGCTACCGCGTAAAAGTCAACTTGCAATGGATTGTGGGCCAGTTTCACACTGTTGGTGGTGACGTAGGTGATGGAGTCCATGTATTTGGCCCCCAATTGATATACCACAAATCCTGAAGCCGAGTTGTTATTGGACCAGCTCAGTTCTACCGAATCTGGACAGGTAGCCTCAATATTTAAATTGAAGGGAGTTTGCACTACGGTTAAAGGACCCACAACCGCTGTGTCATTGGCGTTGCGTACTCTTAGATAAACCTGATCATTAGTGATGTTTGGCGCTACCCAAGTTGCGTACCGGCTGTTGGCATTTACGTTTGGGTTAGCGTTTAACCAACTGGTGCCACCATCTATTGAAAATTCAACACTAAAGGCACTGCTGTTATTAGCAGGCGCATCCCAACGAATAAACTCTGTCCTTCCGGTAGGAATGGCCATTTTAGGTTGAGGATACGTGATGGCTATTTCGTCTTTTTCAAAATAATACACCACATAAAACTTTTGTGGACCACTGGGCACGTTAAAGCCTTTCACTTTGATGGAGGTGCTTCCAGCACTAGGATTGTTTAGTGTAACCTGCTCCATGTTATTAAGTGAATCTCTGTTTCTAACTGCGGGGTTGTCTAAGGTTACCGCGTTAGGAGTAGGATTTAACACCCATGGCTGATAGGTGGTACTGCCATTGGTTAAGGTCATGTCTAGGTCATTCACCAAATTACGACTAGAGCTGGTAGAGGCCTGGGGATCTGCCCAATAAACCATAACCTTAAGCTGGGTAGTATTGGCGGGCACATTAATGTTGAAACTCACCGAATCGTTGGTGTTCACGGAGTCACTGAAAAACTGTGCACCCTCTAACATTTCGTAGCTGCGCTTTACATTCATACGACCATAGCCATATTTAAAATCAGGACCGGCATTGCCAAGGTCATCAGCACCATTGAGTAAGTAGGCTTTTAATAGGGCGGCCGGTATTTCGGCACCATTATTCAGGTCTTTGTGCGCATGCATTAACACCGCTAAAGAGCCAGAAACGCCCGGGCAGCTCATAGAGGTGCCAGTTTTACGGTCATAAGAGTTGGGTTCGGGGATGTCAGTAGTACTGTATACTTGGGTTCCTACGGCACCAATATCAGGTTTAATCCTGCCGTCATTAGCGGGGCCGCGGCTGCTGGAATTAGCCAAACCATCGGTGCGGGTGAGGTTAGCTACGGTTATTACATTTTTACCTTGCTTATGGCCTCCCGTAACGTTACCCCATCCCGGGCCTGCACCATAGCTGCAATTGCTGGTTCCGTTATTTCCGGCAGAAAAAACGTGAAGCATTAAAGGATTGTCAAACGCATCTTTGTCTAACTGACGAGCAAAATTGGTGTAGCCAGCATTACAGCCATTACTAAAGGAGTTGGATGTAAGACGTGCGTTCTGACTCACATAAATATTGTCGGCATTGTTAAGGTTGCCAGGGTAGGTAGTGTAATACATATCGGCCCCGGGAGCCATGCCTTCACCGGCTGGGTCAAAGTTACCGGCACCAAATATGGTTCCCGCGGTGTGGTCTCCGTGGTCACTAGAACTTGAACTATTGCCTACTTGAGTTAAGCGTCCGGCAAAGTCTATGTGTGGGCCTAACATGCCTGCGTCATTGTGGGCTACCACAATACCACTTCCATCGTAATTCAAGCCTCCTTTAAAGTCCTGTTGCAGGGCGTCTACGCGCACATTACTCCGGGCAGTAAGATTTTCCGGTTCCCCGGGATCTTCCATTTCCTGGATGTAGGATACAAAAGGTAAACTTTGTACTGTGCTAATTTTTTCGGGATTAAGGGCAATGGCAACTACGCGATCGTTGGGTTTTGCTTCCAAAACCTGAAACCCGGCCTTTTGCATTTCCTGTTTTACGGTGGCAAGATTAATTCCAGGCCAATAGGTGAGCCAGGCTTTCATTTCTTTATCATTAATCCAGGCCCAGTCAGGGTAATTTTGATTGAACATTTTTACGGATAGTTTCCAGGCCGGATCAATTTCCAATAAAGTGCCTCCTGTTTGCTGCAGCTGCTGACGGGCACTGGCAAATTGAGCTGCACTCACCCGCGCAAAGGCGGTATGCTTAGGCAGGTATTCAAAAGTTTCAAAGCCGTAAAAATTATTACTCAGCACCAACTGCGGATGTTGGACCAAAACGTAGCGCATGCCCTGGTAGAGGGTGGGCGCGTGCTGTTCTACCGTATTGGGTAAAACCACTTCATTTTTAAACAAAATAGGGTAATTACTCTGCTGTAAATTTTGAGCCATCATTCTGGCAGATAACAACAGAGACAATCCAAGTAGCAATCTCTTCATCATATCTTTTTAAAATCTGGAGGCTAATATAACCAACAGGCTTAACTAAAAAATTATAAAGGATAAAAAGGAATCTATTAAAGTATAGTCAATACTGTGTTAAGCAGCCTTTTTCTTTTGGTAGTAAACAAATAGCGTGGCTTTTGGTAGCTTTGAAAATTCTGTAAAACAACCCTTATCATGAGAAGCATCGGTGCTTTACTATTAACCACTCTTTTTGCTCTATCGGCTTTAAGCCAAAACACCTCATTAGATGGGGCTGAGATTTACCATCGTTTGAAAAAACTGCAAAATACCACCCGGGTACTGTACCTTGCTGCACACCCTGACGATGAAAACACACGGGTTTTAAGTTGGCTTGAAAATGAGAAAGGAGCGCGTACCGCTTATCTTTCACTCACCCGGGGCGATGGAGGGCAAAATTTAATTGGCACTGAATTAGGCGCTAAGCTTGGGGTACTGCGTACTCAGGAACTCATGCAGGCCCGTGCTATTGATGGCGGGGAACAGTTTTTCACGCGCGCTGTAGATTTTGGCTACAGCAAAACAGCAGATGAAACTTTTAGGCAGTGGAATAAGGAAGAGGTTCTGGCCGATGTGGTATGGGTTCTACGGAAGTTTCAACCCGATTTGATTATTACGCGCTTTCCAGCGGATGCACGAGGCGGACATGGCCATCATACCGCCAGTGCCATACTCGCTTTAGAGGCTTTTGACCAGGCTGGTGACCCAACTAAGTTTCGGGAGCAGTTGCAATATTTAAATACCTGGCAACCTAAACGACTGTTTTGGAACCACAGTACCTGGTGGAACCAAGACCTGGATAGTATAGCTGCTGCCGATGACCGTTACAGCGTGATAGACGTAGGCAGTTACCTCCCGCACTTAGGCTTATCTTGCAATGAGTTGGCCAGTTTGAGCCGCACCCAGCATAAAAGCCAGGGCTTTGGCGTGTCAGTTGATAGGGGTAGCCGTAAAGAGTATCTGCAACTTTTAAGAGGCGAGGCGCCCAAAGAACATATTTTTGAGGATATTCCACAGGGTTGGGCCCGTTACGGTTGGCCCGAAGGCGATGCCCGGCTGAAAGAAGTCATGGGAAAATTTCAGATTGAGAAACCTTACCTCATAGCAGAAGACTTGATGGTTTTGCTGCAAGAGTCTGAGGCCATTACCAATGCCTACCAGAAAAACTACTTTCAAAACGCAGTACAAGAGCTTTTTAGGGCGGTAACCGGTTTACACCTAGAGCTTTTAGCCAAGCAAGAGTATATCACCACAGGGGTAGACGCTCAATTAGAAATGCACTATGTAAACCGCAGCCCTCTAGAACTGCAATATTTTAAGGGCCTAGGTACAAAGGCTTCAGACGAAACTAATCAGAAAAGCAGGTCAGCTGATCGCTTAGAGGAGTTATTTGGCCAAAAGGGGCCTTTACCGTTTAATGAAGAAGTATCACGTAGCGTAAATATTGAAAAGCTTAGTACTGAGATTTCTCAACCCTATTGGTTGGAGCATGCGTATGGCACCATGTTTAAAGTACCCAACCAGTTACTTATTGGGGAGCCTGAAAATAGCCCTGCGTTGGAATTAATGGTGCCAATTGCTTTAAATGATAAAGTAATTATGCTGCCGGTAAGAGCGCAGTATAAATTCTCAGATCGGGTAGAAGGCGAAATAAAAAATCCTTTGATGGTGGTGCCGGCCTTTACAGTGAACCCGGCAGCTAAGAACCTGATTTTTGTGAATGAGCAACCGCAAGAGCTATTGTTAGATGTAAAAGCTTTTGAGAAAGGTAGTCACAACTTCACAGTAAAGGCTCCAGGCTGGAACATAAAGCCTGAAATGATTACGTTGAATTTTTCAGAGCCGGAGCAAGTACAAACCGTAGCTTTAAAAGTGTGGCCGCAGAAAAAAAATGCTACCACGGCCGCTTTAAGTTTTACATCGGCTAAGAGCCAAGAAGCGTTGCAGAGCATTACAGAAATTAATTACGGGCACATTGAGAAAAGAGTGGTTTTTGAAGAAGCTCAGGTAAAACTGGTGAAAATAGATTTGGCCAAAAGTGGTGAGCGCATTGGCTATATAGCTGGAGCAGGAGATGAGGTACCAGCTGCCATGGAGCAAATGGGCTATCAGGTGGAAATGCTCACCGAAGCAGCAATTAAAAATCAAGACTTAGGTGAGTACCAAGCTATAGTGGCAGGCATACGAGCCTACAATACGCAGGCCTGGTTGCCCACCGTTAAAGACAAGTTGATGCAGTACGTGGCAGGAGGGGGTACCTACATAGTGCAGTACAACACGGCCAGCCGAGATTTGCTTAGCCAAGATATCGGCCCCAAGCCCTTTAAATTATCCAGAGAAAGGGTTACGGAAGAAAAGGCTCCTGCACGGTTTACCGAGCCCGTTCATCCTATTTTAACCCGTCCTAATGTACTTAGCAATCAAGATTTTGAGGGTTGGTTGCAGGAGCGCGGGCTTTACTTTGCAGGTGAATGGGACCCAGCTTATGCTACACCTTTGGCCTGGCATGATGCCAATGAACCCGATCGTTTAGGAGGATTGCTAGTGACGCAACATGGCCAGGGGGTATTTATCTACACGGGCATTTCATTTTTCAGGGAATTACCGGCCGGGGTAGAAGGGGCCTATCGCCTTTGGGCCAATCTGTTAAGCTATAAGCCCTGATTATGAATAAGCCAAGTCAACACCGCTGGCGCCAATTGTATGCGGCCGTATTAATTTTCTTGTTTTTAGAAATATTTGTGTTTTACCTCATTACTGAATATTACCGTTAATGACCACTTTTGACTGGATTGTACTGTTTGGAACGCTCTTTCTAATTGTGGCCTACGGTACCTGGCGCACCCGCACCAGCCGCAGTATTAACGATTATTTGCGAGGCGGAAATCAAATGAGTTGGTTTACCATTGGTGTTTCCGTTATGGCTACGCAGGCCAGTGCCATCACCTTTTTAAGCGCCCCAGGGTTGGGTTATGAATCGGGCTTGCGCTTTGTGCAATTTTATTTTGGTTTGCCTTTGGCGCTAATTCTCGTGTCCGCTTTTATTATTCCCATCTACTATCGCTTAAAGGTGTATACGGCCTATCAATATTTAGAAAACCGCTTTGACCTAAACACTCGTTTATTGGCGGCCTTCTTATTTTTAGTGCAAAGAGGCCTGGCGGCTGGTCTTACCATTTTTGCCCCGGCCATAATCTTAAGTACCCTACTAGGTTGGAATTTAAACCTCACCAATCTTTTTGTGGGCATTTTGGTAATAATTTACACCGTTACCGGAGGTTCAAAAGCGGTAAGTATTACTCAAAAGTTACAAATGGGTATCATAATGCTGGGCATGACCCTGGCTTTTGTGATTTTAATTCTGGAAATTCAAGACCACACACAATTAGGTACAGCCCTAAACCTGGCTGGTAGTGCCGGGCGCATGCAAATCCTGGATTTTAATTTCGACTTAAACGAACGCTACACCATTTGGAGCGGGCTTACCGGTGGGCTCTTTCTGGCCCTCTCTTATTTTGGTACAGACCAAAGTCAGGTGCAGCGTTATTTAACGGGTAAGAGTATTCGCGAAAGCCGCCTGGGGCTCATGTTCAACGCCTTGCTCAAAATACCCATGCAGTTATTTATTCTTTTTACCGGGGTCCTGGTCTTTATCTTTTACCTCTATGAAAAGCCTCCGGTATTTTTTAATGAAGTGGCAGTAGAACGTTTAGCCCAAAATGGATACCGGGGAGAGGTAGAAGCTATTGAAAACGCTTACCACCTTAATTATGAGCAGCTCCAAAAGGCCCGCGCAGATTTTGAAGTGGCGCTGGAAGAACAAGGCCTCAAAGAGCAAACCCTTACGCGCGATGAGTTTTTGCGTAAGCTTGAAGATGACCAGGAAATAAGGGGTGATATGAAACAGCTGCTGGTTAAGGCCGATCCCAATTTTAAAGTAAAAGACACCAATTACGTCTTTCTCACCTTTGTTATGGATTACCTGCCGGCAGGGGTGGTAGGGCTCATTATTGCTTTGATTTTTAGTGCAGCCATGTCTTCAACTTCCAGTGAGTTAAATGCTTTAGCTACAACCACTTCAGTAGATTTTTACCAGCGTATATTTAAACGAGAAGCCACCGAGCAGCAGCAATTAAGGGCGTCTAAATGGCTTACTGTTTTTTGGGGCGCAGTGGCCATAAGTTTTGCACTGGCGGCTCAACTTTTTGACAATCTCATAGAAATGGTAAACGTATTAGGCTCTTTGTTTTATGGCACTATTCTGGGCATTTTCATGGTAGCCTTTTTTATGAAGCGAATAGGAGCAAGAGCCGTGTTTTGGTCGGCTCTGGTGGCCGAAACTGTGGTGCTAGTCATACATTTTGGCAGGGTTTACCAGCTACCATTTTTCATGAAATATCAGGTAGAATATCTCTGGTACAATGTAATTGGCTGCGCGTTGGTAGTGCTGGTTTCGTTACTTTTGCAAAGCCTAAACGGTAAGGCTAATACCCGCCATTAATTAAACAGTTTATTGTTTTTTATGAAAAGGCTATTTCCATTTTTGATTTTTTTAGGGCTTGCTTTAACAGCATGTTCTGAGAATCCTTTGAAAATTTACAAGGGAGATTGGGGTGGCACCTATACAGGGGCCAAAGACTTCGGGCGACTAGATTTTTTTGTAGACCGGGAGGGAGCCCTCAGCGGAAGCTTACGTAGTGATACGCTCACAACGGGGCAAATAAACCTAACCGGCAAAGTAGATGCGGTTGGTGGTATTTTAGTCTCAGCAGAGGTAGCAGGCCAAACCTACGTTTTTGAAGGCGACCTAGACAATAACCGGGGTTCAGGCACTTGGAAAGCCCAAGCAGACAGCAGCCTTTCCGGAACCTGGCGGGCTTCTAAATTCTAGAAAAGATTGTTGAGTTATTGCTGAGCAGCTGGTTTGAAAATACTAGCATCGGCTATAAAGGTGCCGGCCGGAACCAATGAGGCCAAAAGACTGAGCGCTACCGTACGAAAATTCCATTTCAATCTGTAGGCGCATACAAGCACCAGCACATTGTACACTATAAATAAAATACCGTGCGCCAAACCCACCCAATAATTGGGCTCAGTAATTGAGTACATGTATTTTAATGGCATGGTTACGGCAAAAAGTAGATAGCTAATACCTTCTAAAATGGCAAATATGCGAAGCGCTTTAAGCACGGGGAATAGTTTTATTCAGGCCTCAAAGCTACAACTCTTCTAAAAGCTCTTCCCTACTTTTTTGAGTAATGTTTCGGGTAATTTGATCCATTTCCTGTACGCTCTCTTCCAGCATGTTAAATAGCTCAGCACTTTCTTGGCTAACCGCAGGTTCATCTTGTTGTTTTAGTAGTTCAAGCAAGCCCAAAATGCGTGCTATGGGCGCTCTAACCAAGTGAGACTGCATCCAGGCAATTTCTTCCAACTGTTCTTTTTGATGTTGCTCAATAGCAATTTTTTCGTTCAGTTCAGTAACGTCATTTACGGCTAATAGCATTTAGAACCCTTCTCATAATTGCAGAAGGTACAAAATCTGTAACGCAACTAAAAACCTATCTTATGATTGGCTCCCACAGATTGGCTTTTGGCTTCTCACCTGAAATGGCTTCTACCAGAGCCAGAACATAGGAATTTTCATCCATTTTATTGCGTTTAGCCATCTGCTGAAAAGCCTGGGCAGACTGCGGGAAAATAGAGGTGATATCTAGACGCCATTCGCCTTGAGTTTTATAAAACTGATAATAAGCAGGTGTTTTAAGTTCATTTACTAAAAGCCTGGCCTGGGCATTATTTCCATCAATTAGAATTTCGCCCAGGCTGTTCTCTTTGAGGGTTTCAGTGCCCAGCATACCGCTTTCAAAACTGTGAATGAGAAGCTTCTGCGGGTCGTGGTTTTTAAGTTCTTCAGTCGCTACCGTTTGCCGGATGAGCAGTACAGTGAGCTTGTCAAAAATGTTGAGGGAGTCAACCTTGGTTTTTGATCCTTGCAAAACCCACTGATGCAGTTTTTGGTAGTAAGCGAGGCTGTTGCTATCTACCAATTCAATCGCCTTTTGGTATTGGCCTTCAATTACTGCTTCTTTATAATCATTAAAGCATTTTGTAACGGCTTCTTTTTCAGCTTCTAAATTAAGGGGTTGCTGTCCATGGCTCAAGGCCGGCAGCAGAATAACTAGGCTGATTATATACTTTAGAGTCATTGCTATACTTTGGTTTTATGATTTGCTTGTAAGCGGAAGAGTTTGCTGTATTTTAAATAGGTGGCATATGCACTCCAGCGGGCAATCATCCAACCGGCCTTCCCATCTAAAAAGCCTAGTTTTAACACGTAGCCTTTGAAAAACTTAAGCGCTGGGCTCAATACTATTTTCAGATAATTAGAGCGCTTACCCGATTCAAAGGCCGCCTGGCTGGAGATATCAGTGAAGCGCTTTATTTGGGCCAAGTGCTCTTGAAAAGTGTAAAAACTGTAATGCAATAAGTGCCCGGGTAGTTGGTCTATACGGCTGCCTTTTTTCATTTGGTATTCGTCATGGGGGTTTTGCCCTCCCCAGGCACCTTTGCGGCTATCCCAAAGTCTCAGTTTTAAATCGGGGTACCAATTGCCATGTTTAATCCAGGTGCCACAATAATTAGTTAGGCGCTGTAAAATGTAACCATCGGCCTGCCAGTTTTCCTTTACTTTGAGAATAGCTTCTTCAAGGATTTTATCCAGAGCTTCATCGGCATCTAGCGATAAAACATGAGGATACTTGGCTTGGGAAATGGCGTAATTCTTTTGTTGTATGTGTCCTTCAAATTTATGCTCTATCACGCGGGCACCAAGCTTTTGAGCCAAACTTTGCGTGCCATCGGTACTAAAAGAGTCTACCACCACCACATCATCGGCCACAGCCATTACGCTGTTAAGGCAGCGTACAATGTTTTTAGCCTCATTAAAGGTGATCACAACTACAGAAAGTGGGGTCATTTGGCCAGTACTTTTTTATAGGTATCCAGCCACTGCTTTGCTATTACGGTGTCTTGGAATTGCTTCACAAAACTGTTGCCTTGATTAATGGCGCTCTCTCGGGCTTGTTCATCCTGCCAAAAGAACGCCAGCGCTTTTTTTAATTCTGATTTGGAGTTTACGTCAATTAGCTGAGCACCGGGGCCGGCCACCTCTGGCAAGGCACTGGTATGGCTGGTTATTACAGGTGTTTCAGTGGCCAGGGCTTCTAAAACAGGAATACCAAAACCTTCAAAAATAGAGGGATAAACAAAGAGATCGGCCATGGTGTACAGGGTGGCTAAGTCACGCGTGCTTTCTACCCTTAAGTGCTGCCAAAAACTTTGCTGGTGCGTGGTACTGGCTTTGGTGAACTTTTGCCAGTAGGCGGTAGGTTTACCCACTAAAACCAGTGGAATTTCAAGTTCAGCGCAGGCTTCAGCAACCAGGGTTGGGTTTTTTCGCGGCTCCAAGGTGCCAACAAAAAGGGCAAAGCGCTCAGGCAGTTGGTATTTTTCCAAAAGTGGTACAATGTTATTCTGATGCTGCTCCCAGTAAAGAGGATCACAGCCCTGGTAAATCACCACAATTTTTTCAGCAGGAACTTGCAGGTAGTCTATGAGGTCTTGACGGGTTTGCCGGCTAACCGCTACCACTAAGTCAGCTACTTTACAAGCGTGCTTTAACTTTTTAAGGTAAATATTGCGGTCAATTTTTTTATAAAGGTTGGGGTAGCGCAAAAATATAAGGTCATGCACGGTAACAATGGCCTTTATTTTCTTTTTGGCTAGTCCGTAGGGCAGTTCCTGAGCCAGACCATGAAAAATTTCAACTCCGTCTTTTTGAGCTCTGCCACTTACCAGGCGTTGCCTCCAGATATTGGCCAGTAAACCGTTGGCGCTTTTGGGGCGTTTTTCTTGCACGCTGGCCCCAGCCTCAAAGTTAATACGGCCGGGTTTGTAATTGTAAAGGTAATAGTGGTGCTGGGGTGCTTCCTGCGCTAAACTGCGAATAAGATTTCGGCCAAAATTGCCTAAACCACTGGCGTTGTGGTAAATTCTCTTAGCTTCATAGCCTATTTTCATGACAGTACTTAAGACCAGGAAAACAAAAAAACACTGGCCGTATTAGTAATGGCACAAAGATACTTGCTTCGCTGAAGTGAAAAAGATTTTAGTCTTGTTTAGTTATTTTTTGCCGGGCAGGTCCTTATTCCAAAAGGTGCATACAGCGGACAGAAGCCCATTACACTGGTGAGCAAAAAAACGCCTCCTAATACAAGTAGCACTAAGCCTAAGGTGCCGCTAATAGTTTGGGTGAAATATAAAACCGCAATTACGGCTGCTACCAGTATTCTAATGGCTCTATCGGCTTTTCCCATATTGATCTTCATGCTGGTTGATTTTTGTAAGTGCTTAAAAATCTAAAATTAGGTAAAGCAAAGCATTGCCTTTGTGACAAGCAGCACCTAAATACCAAAGTTCAAAAAGATTACAGCAAGACAACGGTGCCTTTTACCAAAGTAGCTACCGCTTTACCCTTTAGCGGTAGATTCAGGTAGGGGTTATTGGCCGCTTTGCTCTCAAGATCTTGCTGGCTTAGGCTGTATTCTTTATGGGGATTAAAAAGGGTAAACTCTGCGTAGGTACCTTCTTCAATATGCGGTATGTCTAGCGCTAAAACCTTGCGGGGGTTATGAGCAATGCACTCAATAACCCGGCTCAGCTCCATTTCTGACTCCAAACGTTTCCACAGCGCACCAAAGAAAGTCTCTAATCCTGCCGCGCCAAAGGCAGCTTGCTCAAATTCACAGCGCTTAGCCTCCAACTCGTGGGGCTCATGATTGCTGGTAATCACCTCCAAAGTACCTTCTGCCAGACCTCTAATTAGAGCTTCTTGATCGCCTTTACTTCGTAAGGGTGGGTATACCTTTAAATTGGTGTTGTATTCCTGGAGGTCCTCATCGGTGAAAACCAGATTGGCCAAATTAACATCGGCTGAAAAACGATCTTTAAGTGCGCGCGCCTCTTTAAGTATGGCCACGGTGCTGGCCGCACTAATACCTTGAAAATGAATGCCTGTTTCAGCATAATCGGCAATGTGTAAGGCTTGTAGAACCCCTAATTCTTCGGCTAAGGCCGGAATGCCTTTAAGGCCCAACCAAGTACTTTGGGCACCTTCATGCATAACTCCGTTGCCTCTTATGTTGGCATCAAAGGCCTGTAAATGAAGGTGAGGCGCAAACTCACGTCCGTACAGTAAAGCCAATTTAAGCAGGGCGGTGTTTTTTAAATTACGTTGACCATGGCTAAAGCTTGCCGCACCGGCCTCATGTAGATCCCACATTTCGCTTAGTTCTTGGCCTGCTAACTTTTGGCTAAAAGCGGCTAGGGGGTACACATGCAAAGGCAATTCCTCAGCACATTTGTAGAGATACTCCACGTCACTTTTCCGGTCTATCACCGGGTCGGTTTCGGGCGAAAGCCCTACACCCGTAAAGCCTCCTGCAATGGCTGCGCTGGCGCCTGAATTAAAATCTTCTGCATCTCCGGTGCCCGGATCTCGAAAGTTGGCACGTAAATCAAACCAGCCGGGGCTAATGTGCAGGCCCGTTTGCTCAATAACCAGCTCAGCCTGAATGTTTAATGAATCACCAATAGCTTTTATTTGGTCATTCTCAATAAAAATATCACATACATTAAGGTGATGCGTTGACTGGGGGTCAATCACCTTGGCCTGTTTGATTAAAATAGTTTGAGCTTCAGTCATTTGCGCCAAATTTTAAGAAGAATAACCTCTACAATTAAAAAGAAAACGGCCAATGCCAGGCAGTATGGCCACAGGGCCCTGCCTTGGTACAGTTTTTCAAAGCTGGTTCCCAAATCTAATTCTGCCTGCAGCACCTGGGCGTCTGTTTGATACGTCTTGTTTTTTAAGTCTTCAGATTCAAAATATTCCAGCTCACTCTCTTTGGGGTTTAAGTTTATGGAAAAATGGGCCAGGGTAGAATCGCCAAGCAGTAAGGGATAATTACCGGGGGCTGGCAGGGTGGGAGGAATAAAAACCTGCAGGCCGCGTGTACTGCTGCGCTGGGGTGGTATCAGACGGGTTTCTTGCCAAGGAAGGCTTACAATGGCATCGCCTGGTAATTGCAAGGGGTAAAACTGGTGGGCTTGTGCCGAGGTGCTCCTGACGTACGGTACGGTAGGGCGTCCTTGAAACAAGGCAGCATTGAGCACTACCGGGGCTAAAATGGGGTGTTGAGCCAGGGTGCTTTTTCGTGAATTTAAAGATGTGGCGCTAAAAAAAACATCACCCAGGCCAGCAGTAAAGTAGCCCAATAGCGGGCGGTCATTTTCTAAGCTTACTAAGGTTTGTAAATTGGGGCCGCTTAAGGCGAAGGAATTGTAGGCTCTAGGTAAATTTGGTTGATTGGTTTCACTGGTAAAAACCTGATAGAAATAGTTGTCACGATAGTTGATGGAACCTCCGCTCAGACTATCAGGATTGGACTCAACAGCAATGTTGGGATTAAAAGCTGTGATAAACTGCTGAAAATCTGCACGTTTTTCACCCGGAAAGAGCATTACGTTATTGCCATTAGCCAGGCTTTTTTGCAAGGCCGACAGCAAACCGCTGCTAGGAGGTTTTTGGGTGTGTACCAATGTTAACTGGGCACTTTCAATTTCACTGTAGGCCACGTTGCTTAAGCTTTGTTGCTGCACTTCAAAAAGAGAATCTGGGAAAAGCCGCATAAGGCCAGCCCTTGCCAGGCTTTCACCCACCATTAAAACCTTGGGTTGTGCTCTGGTGCTAAAACTGAAGTAGAAGTCGTTGTCAAAGTCTGGGCCGTTTTCGTTTAAAGTTAGCGCTCCGGTATACAGTCCGTTTTGCTGCGGGGTGATAAATAGACTTACTGTAGCTGTACTTAAAGCTGGCACATCTACTTGGGCCAAAGCAGCATTTTGGCCATTTAAGCTCAATTGTAAGCCTATTTCTTTTTGCTCC
Organism: uncultured Bacteroidota bacterium; assembly: GCA_913057235.1. Taxonomy (GTDB): domain Bacteria; phylum Bacteroidota; class Bacteroidia; order Flavobacteriales; family Schleiferiaceae; genus CAJXNI01. The sequence goes on along the minus strand of CAJXNI010000001.1, from coordinate 97,245 downwards.
TGCTCCGTGTAATTGCGCACCGCCACTTTAAGCTCTTGTTCAAAGCCAGCCTTAAAGACGGGCTTGGTAAACCAAACACTATCTATGGCCAAATTTTCAGGGAGGTTGGCCGGTTGCAGAGGAACCCATTGCACCTGCCATTGACTATTCAATTTTTTAGAATCCCAGCCATTAAAAAAACTTTTCTGGAAATCGCTGAAAAGGAAAAGGGCCAATTGGCCAGAGTCTTGAGTATTTACTGACTGCCAAGCCTCTTGCACACGTTTCTCTATTTCCGAAAAATTGCGAAAATGCGGACTGAGGGTGATTTGGTCAATAAGACGCAAGGCTTCATTTTTTGCAAAAAAACGATTACCTCCACTACCCAGCTCATTGGTTAAGATTTGCACCTGAGCCTGGGCCGGCAATTTAGCCATAAGATCAGCCGCCTGCTGCCGGGCCTCATTGAGTAGGGGACCTTTGGTACCGTCAAGGCCCATGCTTAAAGAATTATCCAGGTAAAAAGTGTAGTAATCAGGCAGTTTTTTAGCGCTTTGATCTGGACCTAGCACGGGTTGGGTAAAGGCCAAAATTAAAGCAGCCATTGCGGCCATTCGGCTGGCTAGAATAAGGTAGTGTTTTAGTTTATTTATAGAGCGTGTATTGCGCTCTAACTGCTGTAAAAAACGAGTGTTGCTGAAAAAAACACTTTTGTGCCGCCTGAAATTAAAGAAGTGAATTAGCAGCGGAAGGCTTAAGGCAAAAAGTGCCCAAAAGAATTGCGGAGATAAAAAGCTCATTAAAGCGCAAAGTTAAGGATTGATGCGACTTAAGCTCTACTTTTAAGAAGCTGATTTTAAGCCCAATTTATTAAGGCAAAAATGGAGTGCTTCCTGCACTACAACCTTTACGTTTTCACTTTTAATGGGCGAGCCCAACACGTGGTTTTTAGGCTCGGGAAGGGCTTTTAGCAGTTTCAGCGAGTCGGGAGTAGCCAACTGCTCATGCATCCATCTAATGGCCTGGGTACTCACCACCTGATCTTGTTTTTCTTTATTTTCAAAGTAAAAGAGATTTAAACACGGTTGGTCTATCTTTTTGAAGGTTTCTTCTACCATGGCATGTTCCAGCAGGTTTTGCAGCTCTACCACCGCTTGAGTAGTGTAGGCAGTATCCCAGTATTGGGTATAGGCCGCGCTATCATAAGGTATTCTGCGTGTCTCGCCCAAAACCATTTCGCCAATTTGCCGGCCCCAGGGGTTGTTTAAAAGAAAGGCAGCCGGGTTTTTCACTCGAATATTGGGTGAAAGATTCAGTAGGCCCATTACCTGCTTAGGGTAGTGGTGTGCCAGCATGAGTGCATAAGTACAGCCGGTTGAGGTACCCATAATTATTAGTGTATCTCCTAACAGAGAGGCCAGCGCAAGCGCTTCTTTAGCACTTTCCCAACCTGCTTCAGCAGTATAGTCTTCTAAATTATTTTCTCTAAAACCGTGCCCGGCCAGGCGTGCTAAGTATAGATTAGCTCCAAAATGCTGGGCTACTTTGCGGTGAAAGGGGTCACCTTCACCTTGGCTAGCCGAAAAGCCATGCAGGTAAAGAAAAACGTAGGGTGTTTTGCGCACACTATCGGCCCAAACTACTCTTGCCTCGTTATCGGGTCTTAAATTAAAGTTGGCCTCACGTTTTTCCAGGTAACTATCTACACCGCTTATTTTATTGACCGGGTGGGGTAGCTCTTTTGAAAAAACCGGGGTATCAATTTGCGGCCCTAATAAGTAAAGCAAGAACAGCAGTGAGATTGTGCCAAAAATCCAAAAGGCGGTTTTTTTCATTTTTTTAGGGGTTGGGCATGCTTTAAAACGTAGTTGAAATCGTCAAAGTCCGAATCATTTAGGTGTAGCTCCCCCGTGAATCTAACTACGTCATCGGTTTCATAACGCTTAGGCTTTTCATCAAAATGCAGACTCATGACCGTTTCTGGGCCCGCGCCCCCGCAGAAAAAACAAGCACTAAAGGGGTAGGCACTTAGGGCGTATTGGCCTCCTTCTACATCCATGGGAATAACGTACCCCTTGATAATTACTTTTTGACCATCTAATTTTTGAACCGCCTCTGAGAAAACAGGCACTAAATACCAGGCCTCGTAATCTTCAAAGTATTGGTCTTTAAACTCTACCTGGCTCAAAAACTTCCAATCAATTATTTGCGCGGTGTTTTGGGCATGCAGCAAACATCCGCTGAAAAGCGCCCCCAGAATAAACCAACTTAAAGCCCAATTTTTAGCCCGCAACTTTAGCATTTTTTAAGGTAAAAAAAAGTTCAGACCCATTACGATTGAGCTGTAATTCTCCGCTAATGGGGAGGTATTTATCGGTGGCAAACCGCCCAGGGTCATTGGCAAACTTAAGCTCAATAACAGTTTCAGGGCCCGCATTGCCGCAAAAAAAGCAACTGGAAAATGGGTTTTTACTTAAAGCGTAGCGTTTGGCCTCAACATCAACCGGAATCAGATACCCACTCACAACTACCTCTTGACCCTCAAATTGGCTCACCAGCACCTCGGGGAATTTTGGTACTAATTTACCCGTCATGGGATCTTCATTGTAAGTGGTCATGGTTAAGACCGGCCACACTAAAGACTTTTGGGCCTGTAGGGCAGCGGTTACGGTAATACAAATGGTTAGACTTAGTAAAAATTTATGCATGTGCCAGAGTGTTGGAAATATTTAGACGGTAGGCTTTAAAAGCCGGACCAACCGATGCCAAGGTTGCAAGAAAGATTGTGCTCAAAAACAGATAGAGGGTAGTAAGGTTTAGCAAATCCAGCACCACCTGATAATGGTAGGTGCTTTCTAAAAATTGAGACATAACGGCCAGGGCTAATTGGCTAAGAAGCATGGCTAGTAGAAACCCCGCAAAACCTAAAAGCTGCCCTTTGGCTAAAATTAGTCCTAAAATTTTCATGCGGCTGGCACCTATGGCGCGCAGGAAGGCCAGTTGGGGTTCTTCATCTTGCAAGCTTTGGTAGAGCGCAGTGAACACACTTATGGCAGCCAGTAGCATGAGCAGGTAACCTAAAGCAGTGAGCAATTGTGTAGCTGTTTTGGCCAGAGTGAAAAGTCGGTTTATTTCAATGGCCGGAAGGGCAGCTTGCATAGAGGTGTTTTTGTTCACCTTTCGGGGAAGCATCATGGTGGCCATTGGGCTGCTAAAGGAAAGTAAGCCCGCGGTGATTTCTTTGGGCTCTTCTGTGTGCGCGTGATCACCAGCATGATTGTGTTCTTCCGGGTGCTGGTGCACCAGCCAAATGCTTTCAAGGGGGGTTAAAATGAGCTGATCTATTATGGTACCGGTAGGCTCGTAAATGCCCACAACTTTAAACTTTTGGTGGTCATGACTATCGCCTTCTTGATCTAGACCGTGGTTGCTCGCAAAAGTGTCGCCCAGTTTCAAAGCAGCCTTTTTAGCCACTTGGGCGCCTATGCATACCTCAAAAGGCTTTTCAAAATGCTGCCCTTTTTCCAGTTGGGTTTGGTAGTGCTGCGGGTAATTCACGGTAGTCCCAACAATTCTAAAGCCTCGGTAATTATCGCCATACGAAAGGGGGATGGCTTTTTTCACCATAGGGTTTTTAGCCAAACGTTCAAATTCCTGGAGGGGAATGTTACCGGTGGGCGCATCAATGTGGTATACACTGCTTAAGATTAGTTGCAGGGGGCTGCCCTTGGCACCTACTACCATATCTATGCCTTTTATATTTTGCGTAAAGGTGCTTTCAAAGCGCTCACGGCTTGCTAAAAGTACCAAAATGAGTCCTAAACCAAAGCCTAGGAGCAAAATGCTAAGAAAAGAATTGAGCGCCCGGTAACGCAGGCTTTTTAAACCTATGAGCCAGCTATTCATAGCGTGTAGGTTTTGGAAATGTGTTCTTTCAATCGGCCATCGTGGGTTACAATCAGCAAGGCCGCTTGCGCCTCTTGCGCCATTTGCTGCAGCAGTTTGGTTACTTTTTGGGCGTTATGGTCATCTAATGCAGAGGTAGGTTCATCGGCTAAAATAAGCTGCGGTTTGTGCAGAATGGCCCGGGCAATGGCCGCCCTTTGTTGCTCCCCTAAACTACAATCGCTCGGTTTTTTAGCGGCAAGAGCGCCAATATTCAAGCGATCTAAAAGATGGTGTATTTGCTTAGTGCTTACCCTTGCATTTTGAGCCTGGGCTGCCAGTTTCAAGTTTTCACAGATGGTTAGATAGGGTAAAAAATGGCTGCGTTGAAAAATGATGCCTAAGTGCTCTCCTCTAAACCGGTCTCGGGCCTGACCCTTAAGCGCGTGTAAATTTTGTGCGCCAATCGTTACTTCTCCCTTGGCCGGCTCTAACAAGCCCGCCAGCAAATGGAGCAGGGTAGATTTACCGGAACCTGAAGGTCCTAAAAGTAGGGCGCTCTCTGCAGGCTTTAGGCCTAAGGGCGGAAAAACAAAGCTGCTTTGAGCGTTGTACTTAAAACTAAGTTCTGAACTTTGAAGAGCCATAAAGCAAAATTAATTCTTAAAAATCATCTTAGCATATGAAAACCCTAGTTATTGGCGCCAGCCACAAACCTGAGCGTTACAGCTACAAAGCCATGAACATGTTAAAAGCGCACGGTCATACTGTTGAAGCTTTGGGCCGTAGGGCCCGCCATTTTGAAGACTGGACCATTGATGAGGGGAAACCTCACTATGAAAGTGTAGATACAGTAACCTTATATCTAAATCCTAAAAATCAGCAAGAGTATTACCAATACATAAAAGACCTGCAACCTAGGCGAGTTATATTTAATCCGGGCACAGAAAACGCCCCTTTTGAACAGGCCTTAGCCAAAGAGGGTATTTTAGCCGAAAGAGCCTGTACCTTAGTGTTACTTTCTACTGGACAATTTTAGGCTGATACACCAATTCATGGGTGCCATTAATAGTTAAAGTCCATTCTTTGGCGGGAACATTCAGGGTTTGTAAATCAAAACAGGCTTGGTCTTCCAAAATCATTTCACAAAGTCCTGCCCCCTTTGATTTCAACTGCAAATCTACGTGTAAGGCTTTTTTACCTGGCATAGACTCCAGCAGAACCAAAACAGGTTTCCCTTTTTCGCACCCGCTGTACTCAAATGAAATAATTAATTCATCATCTTCAATGCTAGCCTTTGCAATATGCGTGGCGCTAAAATCCATGGTATTGAAATCATTAGGCTTTTTTTGAAGAGCCAGGCAGCTGGAATCACCCTCCTGTTTTTTCACCACCTGTACCTCTGTTTTAGGCTCTGCGGCCGATGATTTTTGGGTAGAGGAACAAGCCACTGCCATTAGGATTATCGATAAATGCAGGGCATATTTTTTTAGTGAATCCATAAGCGTTGCGTGTGGGATTTAGCCCCTTGTTTTAAGCGGGCAATGTAAAAACCTCTTAAAGAAGAACCAAGCTTAAAGCTGGGCAATTGCCCGGGAATGGGCGCTGTTTTTTCTTCAAATACCAACTGACCACTCAAGCTAAAAATTTGAATGGTAACAGGTTGATTGAAATTGGAAACTTGGTAAACTCTCAAAAGTTTATTTTCCACAGGGTTAGGAGCTATTGCCAGCTCACCAGTGCCCAAGTCTGGTTTAGGGTCGCCTTGAAAGGCGCCATTTAATTTCAACAGCCCCGTTTTTAGAGGGTCTAGCCACGGCCTAAGTTGATTTTGGGCTTGGTTACCGTTACTTTCCCAACCATAGGCCAGGGTGCCGTAAAAGTCAAATAAGGAGGTAGCATCACAGCTACTGGCTCCTCCCGTTAAGATACCTAGAACAAGCCCGTTTTCATCTAGCAAAGCGCTACCAGAACTACCACCTTCAGTGGTGCCATGCCCATTGGGCGTGGCACTCCACTGGGTTACCCAGTGGGTATTCGGGTTTATTTGACCAAAACTGCCCAGGAAAGGTTTCACTTTAAAAGTGCTTACTTTTTTTAAGTCTCCGGCCGGATGATGGTAACACAAACCACGGTTGCTGGCTAAAGTGCTGCGGTTCCAACCTACATAAAAAGCATTGAAGCTTTCAGGTACAGGCCGGTTTAATTCCAAGAGTAAAAAATCAGAACCAAAGTCGCCCCCATTATCATTGCTTTGCGCAATTAGCTGGGCTCCAGATATAAAATCACCGTCCAAACCCTGGTCACTGGCTGGGGTGCTGCAACGGGCACTTTCGTAGTTAAAATAAAAGATCCATTGATTTAAATCGCTGCTACTGGCCAAGCCATTTACCAGCGCGCAATGTTCTGCAGTAAGCAAGAAAGGGCGGTAATCATAAGCTGAATTGTTGACTAAATGTCCCGTGCACCAACCTTGTAAATTTCGGTTGCGCCATAAAATTCTTACGGTAGACTTTGCGCTATTAGGATGCTCATTTTCAGGTAAACACTGCGCGTTAACTTGACAGGCTCCTGCGTCTCCAAAGTCTCTCTGTTCTTTATTCCGCAAGCTTACTCCCGCTAGGGCTGGCCGCTTAGCGTTCAAAGTGTCGCTATCAATAACCACAAACCGGCTTAAGTTGGGTTTCCCTTGCCAATAAAAAAGGGAATCAGCATTATCGCATATAAAGGTATCAGATCGCTCAGGATAATGGGCAATCATGGAGTCTCCCCTTTGCAGGTGTTTTAGGTAAAACCCCAAGACAAAGGAATCTTCGCTAAAATTTAAATGATAACGATTGGTTCCTGAACTTGGAAAAAAGGATACACTGGTATCAATAAGATAGGCGTTTAATTGAAGCCCTGATTGATACTCAAAATCTAAAAGATGTTTTTCTAAATCTTGAGTTGTATGAGAAGAGTTTATGAGTAAGCTGTGGTTGTCTTTTATTGCAAGAGAGGCGCTAAAGGGAGTCTGGCCCTGCGAATGCACCAAAATGATAGAACCCAAAAAGACTGCGAGAAATCTAGGTAAGAAGTTTTGGTCTAAGCAGTAATTCCAATTGCTCATTGGCTTTAGCAAGTTTTTCAATCAGTTCTTTGTGCTCCCTTCATATCATGAAAACTTCAACAAGCCGTCAAAATACTGGCCTTCAGGTATTCATAGTGCCAGGGCTTATTCAGATAGCGATACACTTGGCCCTTGCTGATGGCATCAAAAACTGCGTTTATATCAGAATAACCCGCGATTAAAATACGCATGGGCTCATCATTTGTTTTTTGAACCTCCACCAGAAAATCAATTCCGGTCATTTCAGGCATAAGCTGGTCAGTGAGAATGATATTGAGTTCTTCTTTTTTAAAGATTTCCAGTGCTTCAGGGCCAGACTCGGCTAAAAAAACCGTAAAATCTAGAAAGCTGGCCTTAGAGGCCTTAAGATTTCGCACCTCATCGTCTACAATAAGCATCCTAACATCTTTGCGCACTTACTTTTTCTTGTGAAATGATACACACTGGTCAAAAATAAAAAAAGAGTGGCATGAAGGTTTTTCCCAAATTTGTGGTTCTCACAAACTACAAAATCATGCCCCAGTCAAAATTAAATTTTTTGCTCGGCTATTGGAACGTATTGATCATAGCACGGTCAAAAAGTTGGTCAAAAAACACCAAAGCGATAAGCACTCCAAAGGCATTAGCACTTGGACGCACCTGGTAAGTATGCTCTTCATGCAGCTTGGGCACCGTGATTCTTTACGGGACATCCAAAACGGTCTGCGCAGTCTTTCTGCCTCCAAGAACCACCTTAACATTGGTAAAGTGCCCAGTAAGTCTTCGTTAAGCGATCTCAACGCTAAGCGCAACGCAGACTTTTTCCAGGATTTGTATTTTGACCTGCTTAGCCAGCTTGAACCTTCCTTAAAGCGACAAAAGCAGTACGCCAAGCGTTTAAAACGCAAGGTGTTCTTGATGGACTCGAGCATTATTCCACTTTGTCTAAGTCTATTTGATTGGGCCAAGTACCGCACTAGCAAAGGGGCTTTAAAGTTACACGCCGTATTAGACTATGACAACGGTTTACCAAGCTATGCCTGTCTGAGCGATGGTAAAATGGCCGATATCAATGCTGCAAAACCATTAAGTTTTAGCTCAGGCTCGGTACTGGTGGTCGATCGTGGCTATGTGGACTTTGAGTGGTTATTTAATTTGGACAGCAAGGGGGTGTTCTTTGTAACCCGCTTAAAAAGCAACCATCATTTTGAGGCGGTGGCTGACGCTCCGGTGAAGTCTACAAACCCCGACCTTCACCTAGATCAAGACATCCGACTAAGGGTGATAGCGCCCAAAAGGCCTATCCTAAAAAGCTTCGCTTGGTACACGTGTGGGACCCTGAAAGACAGGCTTACCTTAAAATAATTACCAATAATTTATCTTGGACAGCAGACACCATTGCCGAGCTATACAAAGCCCGCTGGGACATTGAGGTGTTTTTCAAGCATCTCAAACAACTCTTTCGCGTAAAGAGCTTTGTGGGTACCTCGGCTAATGCCGTACGCATATAGATGTGGTGCGCTATGATTGCCATGCTTTTGCTTAGATACCTCAAAAGCAAAGCACAATATCCTTGGCACCTCTCTAATTTGATCACCTTTTTAAGGCTTAACCTGTATGCTAAAATATCCTTGGAAAACTGGATCAATAAACCCTTTGCGGAACCCGAAAAACCACCTGCTCAAATGGTTCTTTTTTGACCCATAGGGTGTATATTTGAAAAATAGCCGTTTTAAAAGGGTAACTTGCTGGATACCAGTGACCAAATTTAAAAGACTAAAACGTTTTGGACGGGTGTGATATTCAGATGGGACTTAATTCCTTAAGTCGCTTAATTTGTTGTATTTAGGCTTTATAAAAGCTTTATTTAATCAATTCTCCGCTTAGTTCGAGAATGTAATCAAGCTTAAGACTTTAAAAGAGCCTCCGAAAACCGAAAGCTCTTTTTTTTGCCGTGCCGCTAACTTTCTAAGGTGCCACACTGCTTCTTGATTTTTAAAGTTTGAGGGTGGGGTACCGAAGGTCGCTTTGGAAAAAAATCCTAAGATGAGGGTCAAATCCAAACTTACCATAATTACAATTTAGGTAACCTTGTACGATTGAGCTTTAGCGAGGACCAAAAAAAAAACCGCCTCCCCAAAGGAAAGCGGTTTCTTAAATCTCCACGATGTTCTTCCTACTACAGGTCGAAACGATCTGCCATCATCACCTTATTCCAAGCGGTGATGAAGTCTTTCACGAATTTTTCTTTGGCGTCATCAGAAGCGTAAAATTCTGCTACCGCTCTTAACTCTGAGTGTGAGCCGAAGATTAAATCGGCTCGAGTAGCCGTCCATTTTTTCTCGCCATTGGCACGATCACGACCGGCAAAAAGCTCTTGATTTTCGTCGATGGGCTCCCATTTGGTGCTCATATCCATCAAGTTCACGAAGTAATCATTACTCAGTGTTCCTACTTTATCGGTGAGGATACCGTGTTCGGAACCATCGTAATTGGCGCCCAACATGCGCATGCCGCCTACCAATACGGTCATTTCGGGTACACTTAGGTCGAGCAATTGGGCTTTGTCTACTAATAACTCTTCGGTGCTAAGGGTATACTGACCTTTAGTATAGTTGCGGAAACCGTCTGCGATGGGTTCTAATACCGCCATACCTTCAACGTCGGTCATTTCCTGACTGGCGTCCATGCGACCAGGAGTGAAAGGTACTTCCATTTCAAATCCCGCTTTTTTAGCCGCTTCTTCAATGGCTGCCGCCCCGCCCAATACGATGAGGTCGGCCATAGAGATCTTCTTACCCCCTTTAGCTTTCTTATTGAAGTCCTTCTGGATTTCTTCGTATTTCGCTAATACCTTGTTCAACTGCTCAGGATTATTCACCTCCCAGTTGCGCATGGGCTCTAAGCGAATGCGGGCGCCATTGGCTCCTCCGCGACGGTCAGACTGGCGATAAGTAGAAGCGGAAGCCCAAGCCGTGCTCACCAATTCACTGGTGCTTAAACCAGAAGCGAGGATTTCTTTCTTCAACATATCGATGTCACTGGCCTCTACCACTTTGTGATCCAAGGCAGGAATAGGATCTTGCCAAATGAAATCTTCTTTGGGCACCTCTGGTCCCATATAAGTAGAACTTGGCCCCATGTCGCGGTGGGTAAGCTTAAACCAAGCGCGAGCAAAAGCCTTGTCGAATTCTTCGGGATTGTCTAGAAAGCGCTTAGAAATCTTACGGTAAATAGGATCTTCCACCAAAGAAAGGTCGGTCACCAACATACGCGGAGAGCGCTTTACCTCTGGATCGAATGGATCGGGCACCATTACTTTAGGATCCTTGGCTACAAATTGGTGGGCACCGGCTGGACTTTTCTCTAAAACCCACTCCTCATTGAAAAGGGCCTTAAAATAACCGTGGTTCCACTCGGTAGGCTTACTGGTCCAAATTACCTCTAAGCCCGAAGTAATCGCGTCTGCGCCTTTTCCCGTACCGTAAGAGCTTTTCCAGCCAAATCCCATCTCTTCAATAGGGGCCGCTTCAGGCTCAGCGCCCACGTGAGAAGCAGGTCCAGCGCCGTGGGTTTTACCAAGGGTGTGGCCTCCGGCGATGAGGGCTACCGTTTCCTCATCATTCATACCCATTCTCCCGAAAGTTTCACGAATGTCGTGAGCAGCTAATTTGGGATCGGGATTACCGTCTGGACCTTCGGGATTTACGTAGATCAAACCCATCTGCACCGCAGCAAGGGGTTTTTCTAAGTCACGATCACCGGTATAACGCTGATTTTCGAGCATCTTGCCCTCTGGACCCCAGTACACGCTTTCATTGGGTTCCCATACGTCTTCGCGACCGCCAGAAAAGCCGATGGTCTCAAAGCCCATATCTTCTAAGGCTACGTTACCCGCCAATACGAATAGGTCGGCCCAAGAGATTTTAGATCCGTACTTCTTCTTCACCGGCCACATCAATCTGCGGGCTTTGTCTAAGTTGCCATTGTCTGGCCAGCTGTTTAAAGGGGCAAAGCGTTGCTGACCTTCACGTGAGCCACCACGACCGTCACCAGTGCGGTAGGTTCCTGCGCTGTGCCAAGCCATACGGATGAATAAGCCTCCGTAATGACCCCAGTCGGCCGGCCACCAATCCTTACTGTCGGTAAGGGTCTTGCGCACGTCTTCTTTCAAAGCTGCGTAGTCTAAACTGTTGAAAGCCGCTTCGTAATCGAAATTAGCACCCACCGGGCTAGACTCCACCCCGTGTTGACGTAAAATGTCTAAATCCAAGCGGTTCGGCCACCATTCTTGGTTGTCTTTGACCATAGCGGTCGGACCTTCCTTAGGTTCACCAGCTTCATTTGCATCACTGGCTTGGGGCGCTTTGCCCATGTGTACAGGGCAGCCCGCTGCTGCCGCGCGTTCAGCAATACTAGGTTGCGCCCAAAGGCCCAGTCCAAATAGTACGCCTAGTAGTGTAAATAGTTGTTTCATTATTAAAGTTGATTTTTATTATTGAGGCAAAAATACTATGTAACCCCTATTATATAGGATATATAAATTAGATTTAATTTTCAATAGATAAGTATAATATAATTTGCTTTTCTGGTTTACGCAGTTTATTGTTCTATATTAATTCGCCTTCTTTACAAGTAATTATGGGCTACGGTTCTTTGCCAAGTTTCATTGTTAAAAAATTTGTAGATAGAACGAGTCGCAACAAACTTCGGTTGAATCTAATGGGCTTCAAGGATGATATGTATTATCTCAACACCAAACCCAGTTTCACCTTGAAGTGAAGCGGAAACTTTGGCCTTTCAATTCTTCTCGATAGAAATATGGTTCTCGGTTGAGAATACTCCATTTTCCGTTAAAGTGACTATGGCTTCGTTTCATGAGGTGAGTACTTTATGCAGTCAGAATTAAGGTTATATAAAAGGGTTTCAGTTCTTGCTGTAACCTTTTTTTGATTGTTCCTGATAAAATCAAGCCTAGTTAGGTTACTATTCCCAAGGCCCTGCTTGCTATAATCCGGTGTTGAGGAGATTAGTATTTTAGCCTTCGTGAAATCAGGGTTTGGCATTCTTTTGGTCATTTTCAGTTTATTGGTCTCGGCTCAGCGCGACACTAGTTTGAGGGTGGGCTTAGGTATTTTTTCCAACTAATATTTTGCTGATAACGCCACAGCCTCTTTTTACAATGGCAGTGATAACAACCGCTTACAAACTTTGCTGAGCAACCCTGTAACCCGCAATCAAATTGAAGATGCCCTAGGCGGTTACACTTTTGAGTTTGTTGATTATGCTGGAAATATGGTATACAACAACGCCTTTGCTTTTGAGATAGAATTGGAATACCGTTTCTCAAAAAACTGGCGCGTCTCTTTGCAATTTATGAATGCCCAATTACAAGCCACCGGCAATTTCACTTTGTTGGTGAATAGACGCAATACCAACAACCAAACAAACAACCCCTTTTTGGAGAATGCTAGCGCCAATGGCACGGAAACTCGTTCGCATATTAAAATTGGCCTAGGCCGAATATTCTCAATTAAGAAAGGTTTTTACGCTTTAGCGGAAGGGGGTGTAAACATGAACTTTATTGAAGTGAATAACAATCAGGTGATTGTAGCCGACCGCAGGTTTGGTCTACCCCTGTTTAACAATCAATTGAATCAGCAGGTGCAGGAGATAACCACTTTTGGTAGTGGGTTTTTTGCAGCCGGTGGCTTAGGCTATGAGCTAAGCAGTGGCTATGGTTTTATCTTCAAAGCTTCTTTTATAAGAACTCAAGTAAATATTAATGATGCGGTAGCTGCGCAGTCAAATTTGTTTACACTAGGCATCGGTTTAACCAAAGCCTGGTAGTTTCCTTTTCTTGAGATTTACAGCTTAGCCGCGTCTATTCGCTCCCCTTTGGGCTTAAACGCTGGTAGTTTTTTCTGACACTTTTTTGTTTCAGGAAATAAAAAAACATTGGCCCATCCCTTAAGAATGACTAATATTAGACTATGAGTTTTGGCGGTTCAGTTTCGGCAATGATTACTTCTCTTAAAAATAACGCGAGAGAAAGAAAGTCCATTTACAAAAAACAAAGGCGACCAGAATTAGCGCGTGCGAGAAAACTGCCTAAGATTACTAAGAAAGCCGACCCAGAGGAGTTAAAAAGAATAGCCCTTCAAAAAACCAAACAAAATACCTTTAAAATTTACGGCACCACCTTAGCTTTAATTCTGATCCTTTTACTTTTGGTGGTGTGGGTGATCTATTTCTACTAGCTATTCAGCGCTTTAACTTTAGAGCTTCACTCACGCTACTCAAGGGTTGTAGCCAATAGCATTTTTCTTTAGAATTAATGGTTTTTAGCCAATAGCTAAATTTTGTGGCTAACCCAAAAAAATGCCCATTGCTGCCGCTGGGTCTCAACATTCGCGTTAACCCATCAGAAATAGGGCGTACTTTTCAACTCTTTTTTAGCCATCCATTAATCCTAAATCTCATTTTGCTCGTAACTAATCATGTTCCCTTAAGGGCCCTTTAGGTAACGCCAATAATCAAATAAAATCAACAAAAATGAAAACGATTCAAAAAGCAGGCATTGTTGCCTTCATGCTGAGTATGGCGCTGGGCCTACAGGCTCAGGACAATCCCAAAGTGGGCGGTGCGCCCATGAGTACCCAAAAGAACATTGTAGAAAATGCGGTGAATTCACCCATACACACCACCTTGGTAGTGCCCGTCAAAGCAGCCGACTTAGTATCTACCCTGCAGGGAGAGGGGCCCTTCACGGTGTTCGCCCCCGTGAATGAGGCCTTTGAAGCCTTACCAGAAGGCACCGTGCCTACCTTGCTGAAGCCTGAAAATAAAAAGCAATTGCAAGCGGTTTTAACTTACCACGTTATTCCGGGTAAGCTAGATGCCAGCCAATTGCTGAAAGCTATAAAAAAAGGAGATGGCCAGGCCACCTATACCACCGTGCAAGGGGCTAAGCTAACCTTCACTAAAAAAGGCAAAAATCTCATGGTGAGCGATCAAAAGGGAAACACCGCTCAGGTAACCATCGCCAATGTGTTTCAAAGCAATGGGGTTATTCACGTAATTGATACCGTGCTGCTGCCTTAATATTCAATTTGCTTTACACTTAAAAAAAGTCTTTGCCATCTGTTGGTAAAGACTTTTTTTGATGGCGCACCTGAGCGGAGGTTTTAATAAAGCATGAACAGACCTTAGCAAGCTTAGCACCCACAAAGCTCAAGCCTAGCCCTATGAGTAAAAGTGCTGCCAAGGCAAACATTTCCTAATTTAGACGTTTTAAAAATCGTACTAATTCTATTACATGAACCTATGAAAAGCAGATTTCTAGTGCTGGCTCTTTTGTTTGGCTTCCTCACCTTTGCGCAAGGTTTGGTGCATTCCACGCTCAATACCTCTCCGCAAAATAGCGGTCAAGCCGATGACTTTTCCGTACAATGCGGCAGTCACCACCTTATGGAGCACTTAGATCGGCAGCAGCCAGGATTTCAAAAGGCTTCAGATCAAGCACTGCAAAGTTTAGTGCAAAACCTGCGTAAACAAAAGAAAAGCAGCGCGGCTGTGTTAAATGTGCCCGTAGTTTTTCACGTGGTCCACAACAGTCCAGATGAAAACCTGCCTGACTCCGTAATCCAGAATCAACTGGATATTCTCAACGAAAGTTTTAGACGCCAAAATGCCGATACTGCCACCTTGCGCAGCGAATTCTTGCCCTACGTAGATGATGCGCGCATTGAGTTTCAGCTGGCCACGGTAGATCCCAATGGTGCTCCCACCAATGGTATTGTGCGCACCAATACTACCATCCAGCATTTTGGTGGGATTTTACCCTACGCCCAAAATCAGCAGCAGCAAATTCAGCAATGGGTCAATGACAGCCTTTTTTACAATATTTTCCGCATCACGCAATCGTCTTTAGGCGGTAGTGATGCCTGGGATACCGCGCGGTATTTGAACATTTGGATTGGTGACTTGCGCATTTTTGAGCCGCAAATCAACAATTTTGAAGAACTGGTTTTTGTAGGCCTGGCCACGCCACCCGCTACCCATCCCAACTTTGCCGGTACCGGTTTTGATACCTTAGCCCTTGAACAGGGGGTTTTATTGCACTACGTAGCAGTAGGTTCCAACAATCCAGCTAGTTTCCCCAATCCTTATGGCGCCTTTAACAATTTGCTAGATGAAGGCGGTATTGCGGTGCATGAAGTGGGGCACTACCTGGGGCTTCGCCATATTTGGGGCGATGGTGGCTGTAATGCCGATGATTTTATTTCCGATACACCGTTGGCCAGTGCTGCGGGGCAGTTTACCTGCAACAAAAACCGCAACTCGTGCTTAGATTCTATTGACGGGGTAGATTTACCCGATATGGCCGAGAACTTTATGGACTACAGCAGTGATGCCTGCATGAACTCCTTTACCAAAGAGCAGGTGCAGGTAATGCGCAACACGCTTATTTCTTTTAGGCCCAATCTGTTTGCCGTTAGCACCCCCGAATGGGAAACTACTGCTCCTGCTTTTACCTGTTACCCCAACCCTACCAGTGGTCAAGTGAAAATTGAAGCTACCGGAAATTTTCAGCAAATGCAGGTGCAGGTCTTAAATGCGCAGGGTAAGTTTTTAAACTCATTTAGCACGCAAGGAAATCAAAGCCTGGAATTTTCATTAGACGGTCCGGCTGGGATGTATATTGTTCAAATACAAGCAGGCGAAAGAACCGGCATTTTCAAAGTCTTAAAGCAGCCCTAATCCGTTTGAGGCTTCGCATGGTTTTGTACCTTTAAACTTTAATTAAATCACCGCTTGCAAATGGTGAAGCCCCCCGTTGTTCGGGGGGCTTTTTTTTTAGGGTTTTACCACAAAGGAGAGAGCCCTTTCGCTATTGTTTCCAGCCTTTAAGAAGTACAAACCTGCCGGCCAGTGGCCGCAATCTATGGTAAGGTTTTCACCTTTAAAGCTCCCTTGCCAAAGCACCTGTCCCAGGCCGTTGCTTATTTGTAAAGGGGTGGTGGTTTGGTTGGTTTCCCCCGAAAGGGTAATTTGACTGCTGGCTGGGTTAGGGTAAACTTTAAAGGTGCTTGGTTTTGCGAGCTCTGGTTTTTGCAAGGGATCCCAAGGGCCGTAGTACACACTAATATTATCGAGGTAGAGCGAATTGCCGTTACGATTTATCCCTCTGAAAATGAGCTGGACATTTTTGTTTTGGTAGGCGCTTAGATCTACCGTATCGCGCTGCCAGTCTTGCTGGTCTTGCGGGACAAAGTTTCGTCCGGTGCCGCTAACCGTGCTCAAATCTACTCCGGCTTTTTCATAGAGTAGTGTGTGGCTAGCTCCACAATCATCAGTGGCCCAAATTTGCAAGGTATCCTGCAGGGCATTGATAGGGCCACGGGTTTGGTAGGCGTAATCAAAGGTTAGCTGAATGGGACTGCCGGTAGCCGGAAGGCTAAGATTGGGGCTGTACAGTTCATCTGGCTGGTTTTCGCTGGGTAGGTAGTTGGCCCAATCTAAGCGCAAAGCCTGCTGATTACCGGTCCAGTTCTGTACCGTTACTGTATCCCAACCTATACCACCGTCAGGGTTTACTACTTGCCAGGAGAAAGGCGGATTTTCAAAATCTTCGGTCAGGGCCAGAGCGTTTTGCGGTAAGCGCTCCAGGCGGATGAAGTACTGATTGTTGATGCTGTCGTATTCGGTGACACTTCTTTCGGCTTTAAAAGCCCAAACATGCGCCCCAACCGGAATACTCAATGGCGCAGAAAGCAAGAGGGTGTCCCGGGCCTTGAGGCTTGAAAGTTTGGTGCTAGTCAGATTTTGCTGATGCACCAGCTGGCCATCGCGGTACACGCTCAATTGAAAAGTGTCGATGGCTTGGTTGCCCAAATTAGTCACTAGCAGCTGGGGATTAAAGCTGGTATCGCAGGTAAAAGGGCCGGTTGGTACGCCTTGCACCTGCAAGTCTAAATCATGAGCCACGGTAGTAGGGTCAACCGGGGTGTAGCTCTGGCTCAGCAGTAAGAAGGCTGCATTAACGTCAATGAGGCCACGGCCATAGGTGTTGTCTTCACCAGGGCTTCCCATGTCTACTGCCGTGTTGTACAGGGCTTCCATCAAGGTTTTACCGGTAAGCTGCGGGTAGGCTTCCTTTAAAAGCAGCAGTGCCCCTGAAACATGCGGTGAGGCCATGCTGGTACCGGAAATGGTATTATAGCCATCGGCACCCCAGGCCGAGCGTACATTTTGCCCGGGAGCTACCACCTCCGGGTGGATGCTTAATGGGCCATTACCGGGACACTGGCTTGG
The DNA here is from genome assembly GCA_913057235.1 of uncultured Bacteroidota bacterium. Lineage (GTDB taxonomy): Bacteria > Bacteroidota > Bacteroidia > Flavobacteriales > Schleiferiaceae > CAJXNI01. The sequence continues at coordinate 79,976 of CAJXNI010000001.1, read as the reverse complement.
GCCACGGGTAGAAAAGTTACTGATGGGAAAGGGGAAGCTTTGATTAGCATCTACACTGCCCACGCAAAAGGTGTTCACTTCATTGCTGTTAATGCGCTGCGGAGAATTAAGTCCGTTGTTATTGGGGCCGGTATTTCCGCCTGAAAAAACATTGGCGATACCTGCGGTTTCAATCACGTCCATCAAATGGGGAACAAAGCCGCCACATTCTGCAGTATCAATGATATCGCGCCAGCGCCAGCTATTGTTAATCACATCAGGGATGTCGTAAAGAGTAGTGGTATCGCCATCGGGGTTTAGGGCCCACTCAAAACCCTGAATTAAAAAGGCCTGAGGTGGTAAGGCTGCGGCTGTACTGGCGTTGATGAGGTCGTTAGCCATCCAGTAACTTTTAAAGGCTACTCCAATGGTATCGGCTGTAGCCTGATCTAAACCCGCTACCGTACCCAAAACGTGGGTGCCGTGGCTGCTGAGGGCACCGCTGGGCTCAGGGGCAAAAAGCCCAAACCAGGCGGCATTTTGCGGCCTGCGCAGGCCTAAATATCGTTGGCTAAAGGCTGGATGCTCATCCCAAACGCCTGAGTCAAAAACATAAACCGTACGGCCTCGGCCGGTGTAACCACGGGCCCACATAGCGGTGGCGTTAATGGCCTCTAAACCGGGTTCACGGCCTCCGGGTACGGCCGCTTTACCTTTAACAGGAGAGCCCTTTTTAAAATCTTCCAAGGCCAGCTGACCAGTGGATAGGTCCAGTTGCGTAACCTCCGGAAAATCAGCCAAAGCCCTAATGGCAGAAGCGGGTAAATGGCCTACAATGGCGTTGTGGATGTAAAAACTGCGGTACTGTTGAGCGGGGATTTCTGCTTCTTGCAAAAAGTCCAAAGCACTTTGTTGACTCTGCTGAGCCTGCTTTAAAAGTAGCCGATTCACAATTTGGGTGCGCTGGGGCGGAGTGAGATTTTTCGCCTCAAAAACCAATTGCAGGGAGTCTAGATTTACCGCGTTGCCAAACGCCACCACCACCGGGTGCAGCTCAGTGGCTTGGTTAGAGAGAGCCTCTTGCAAACGCGGGGTCATTTGACACCAACCGCTAACAGCAGTAAAAATGAACAGGGAAATACCGCTAAAAAATTTAACCATGCGCTTTTTTTTAAGAAAGCTTAAAGGTAGCAATTGCCCTGCGGTTTATAGAATGACCTTAGCCCCCAAGAATATGGCGTTGCGTCCACAAGATGTAGCGCTTGTTTAAAGTGCCTAAAATAAAGAGCAGGCCCGTAAGTTTTTGCCAGGCGTTGCGCTGGTACCAGCTAATCCAAATTTGCCGCACTTTTAAAAGTTGTTTTAGTTGGCGGCCAATGGGTGCCCATTGGCTTTGAGCCGATGGTGTTTTTGCCATGTGCAAGGCCAGGTCTTTTTGGCACTGCTCAAGAGCCGGCTGCAACATTTTAAAGAGGTTCACCTGCCGGGCGTATTCTGCATTTACCGGGCGGCCAAAGGTCTTTACAGGATCCGGTAATTGCACCTGCTCAATTTTGTGCGCCATGCGGTAAGCCACATGGGTTTCATCAATAAAGTGAAACTTGCCCAAAAGCAAGGCTCTAAAAAAATAAACTATGTCTTCAGCTCTAAGCTCACTGCCAATAGGGCCGTAGTAGCGCCACATTTCTTTGCTTACAGACTCGGTGCTGCCATACACTTTTAAGCCACTGCGCATGGTGAGGAAGTTCCATACGTTGGTTTGGGTGGGTTTAAGCTTTTCAGGCGGAAAGTTAAAGTGGATATGATCTTCCAGCGGCAGCGGCTTACTGTTGGCGTCTATGCATTCAAATTTGGAAACCAGCATAAAAGGTTGCCCATTTTGTTGCCAGGCCTCGGCTACCTCTCTAACCCTTTGTGGGTGTGAAATATCATCACCGGCAATAAGTACTACCAGTTCTCCTCGGGCCATGTCTACCACTTTGTTGTGGTGATTGGCAATGCCTAAATTCGGTTGATTTTGGTTGATTCGTACTTGGTGTGGACCTTTGTAGGCATCGGCTTTAGCCTTAATGAGGGTAAAAGTTTGGTCAGGAGAATTGTCATCTGAAATGATAATTTCCAAATTCTCATAATCCTGCGCAAAGGCAGATTCAATGGCCTCTTCAATAAAGTCTTCTTGCTTATAGGCAAAAATGGCCAGGCTTACCAAGGGTGGTTTTTCAGACATGGTTGAGCTAATAAGCTGCAAAAGAACTAAATAAACTGCTAGCTTCTTGAAGGTGAGTTCTTGGAAATAGAAAACAAAAAAGCCCGGGTATTGGCCCAGGCTTCTCTAGTGTAATTGAAAACCACCTTTATAAGGCTAATTGGATAGGTACCGTGTAAGAAACACTTACCGGGCTGCCGTCTTTTTTAGCGGGCTTTACTTTAGGTAAACTTTCTACTACCCGTAAAGCTTCGTTATGAATAGCTTCCGCTCCAGGGGAAGCGCTTTCTAAGCCTTTACGCAACTCAACACCGGTAATAGCACCACGGCTAGTTAGGGTAAACTCAACGTACACTTTACCACTTAAGCCTTCTTCCTTACCTGTTTTTGGGTATTGGAAGTTTTGGCCAATGTGGGCCATGAGTTGCTGCCCGAAGCAGTTTATTTGGGCATCTTTCTCCGTTAGATCAGCACAGGCTTCAAATTGAGGCGGCTGATCTACCTCATTCATTTTTAAGCTAGGTGGTGAATTCAGCTCTGCCTGATCTGATTCTTTTTCCTGGCAGGCATTAACAAACATCAGGCCTGCGATAATGGGCAGGGCTAACATTAGCTTATGCCACTGGGCGTTCGTTTTTTGAGTCATCATTTCTATACGTTTTTTAAGATTAGGGGTGGAGAACGAATGCACCGGCACTCTTTGCCCCGGTATTGCGCTCAACTGTAAGAGCGTTTCGGCATAAGCCACAAATGAGTTTTCTTGCTGCATTTTAGCATCCACCTCGTATTCATGTTCTGTTTTAAGTCTCTTAGGTAAAAAGGCAAAATGGGTAAGAACCATAAAACCGAGTGCACCGCCATAGCCAGAAGAATGTCTGCACTATGGTAACAGCGTAGGTGCCACCATTTATGTTCCAGCACCGTTTTTCGTTGCTTTCCATTGAGACTTTGGGGTATAAGTATTTTTCCGGCAAAAGAGAAAGGCATGCCCTTACCGGGAATACCATACACCTTGGGTTGTGTTTGCAAAAGAGTAGCCTGCTTCTTTATTTTTAGCAAGTGCACCAATCCGCTGGCGTAGTAACCAGCCCAAATTATTATTCCAGTTAGGTACAACCACAATCCCCAGTTTAGGGGAGTAGTGCTAGCCTGAGGATACCAATTGCTACCCACCTCTACCAATGGTAAAAGCACCGGCTCTACGGCCGTTACAGCACCCGATGGCAGGGCCGTAAAAGGCACGAAAAATGGAGCCGTAAGCCCCAACAGCAGAAAACTGCGGTTGGTACGTGGCTTGGATTGATGCTTAAAAGCCAGGCGGTACAGCAGCCAAAAGGCGCTCACCCCAAGACTTACCATCAGCAGATATTGAAGCATTACTCCTTGTTTTTATGTTCTTCAATGATGGCCTTAATGGACTGGAGTTCACGGTGGCTGAGGTTCTTTTTTTGCGTAAAAAAGGAAACCAGATTGCTCAGTGAACCAGAAAAATAACTCCTTACTAAATTGTCTAGAGCAAATTTTCGGTAGTTATCTCGACTAATCAACGGAAAGTAAAGGTGCGCTCTTCCTTTGCTTTCGTGTCCTACAAAACCTTTTTTTTCCAAAATGCGCACAATGGTACTTAGGGTATTGTAGGCGGGCTTGGGCGGTTCAAGCTCATCAATTACGGCTTGTACTCGGGCTTTCTGCAGTTTCCAGAGTACTTGCATGATTTGCTCTTCGGCCTTGGTAAGTTCTTTTATGACTTTCATGAGATTAAATTTAACTAAATATTTAGTTAAACTAAAAGATTAGTTGATTCAAAAAGAAATAAAAAAGGCCGGAGCCTGTTTAAGTTCTCCGGCCAAAAAATTAAAGACGTCTGCTGCCTAGCGTATTATAAGCTTTTGTTGAATTACGTCTCCTTCTCTTAGCAACACACGAATCCAATACAAGCCAGGGGCTAAATCTGTCAGTGGAAGCACTTTTTGGCCTTCACTATTTGGGGCTAACTCTACGCTTTGCATAATCTTTCCAGCTCCGTTGAAGAGTATAATCTTATTGGGAGTCAAGTTTTGAGCATCCCATTGCAGGTTTACTCTTTCAGTAGCGGGGTTTGGATAAATCTGCATTTTGCCCGCCAGTAGTAACTCTTCTTCACTCAACTGATTCAAGGCAAATTTGCGCGTGCTCTTGTTTCCGCAGGCGTTGGTTACGGTCAGCTCTACTACGTAAAACAATCCTGGCGTGGCGTAAATGTGAATGGGCTGAGGGCCCGTAGCGGTGTTGCCATCACCAAAATCCCAACTGTAAGAGGCTGCTCCGGTAGAAAGTGTCCCGTCAAATTGTATGCGTAAACCGGAATTTACCGGGGGCAGAATAGTGTAGGTCCATTGCGCTACCGGGGCCGGACAGACATCTACCGTTTTAGTTACCGAGAGGGTGTCACCACAATTGTTAAACACGGTAAGGGTCACCGTTTTGCTACCGGTTGAGGAATAACTCACCGTGGTGTCTTTAGCGCTACTGCTTAGGCCTTCGTCTAAATCCCAAAGGTAACCGCTGGCATTACGGGCACTATCGGCTGTAAAGCTTATGGAGTCACCAAAATTGGTAAAGCCAAAATCAGCCACCAGGGTGTCACAAAGGGTGAGGGTTTGCGTGGAGGTATCACCGTTGCCGCAATCATTAAAAGCCCTTAGCGTGATGGTATACGTGCCGGCTGCTGGGAAATTAAAACTGGGATTTTGCAGGGTGCTACCAGCTAATCCGGCAAAGTCCCACTGCAGTGAATCGGCATTAACTGTGGTACTGTTAAAGTTTACCCCTAAAAAGTTAGCATTGCTGCCAAAATTGGCGGTAACCGCAGCACATGGCAAAGTAGCCAGGGTATCTAGAACTGGGGTTGAAACACTGGCTCCGCAACTATCAAAAACCGCTACTACGTAAGGGGTACCCGCTTGCAAATTATTAATAGTGTAGGGGCTTCCGACACCCGAAACCGTCACCGCAGAAGTCGGTCCGGCCGGAAGAGGGTAGTAGCTGACATTTACCACCGCATTGGAATTGGACGAGGCCCAGGAAACGTCTAAGCTATTAGTAGTTGGGTTTTGCAAACTTAAGTTTGTAATAGGAGCGCAGGGTACCGGGGTTCCGCTTATCTGCACTTCGTCAACGGCAATATCTCCTCTAAATCCAGATGAATTGGCCAAGAATTTAAATTGAAGCGTGTCACCCGAATTAGTAGAAATATCGGTAGAATCAATCAGCCATGGATCAGATACTACGCTTTGCTGTTGGCCGCTTATAGTTACCAAATTGGTGTAAGGTCCTCCGTTCACACTTACCTGTACTTTCAAATCAACAATGTTGAAGCCTGTCATGTGGTACGCAAACTTGAACTGGGGATTTTGCAATGAAGTCGGTACAAAAATTTGCGGAGTAGTAATTTCTCCTAGACCACTTGCTGCGCCACTTCTTTCGGTGTAAACATATTTTCCATTGCCGCTGGCGTCTTGGGTGGGACCGGTACCGCCACTGGTAGTAGCACCAGAGAACGGTCCAAAGTTTGGAGCGTTTCCATTGGGTCTGCTCCAGCAGGGGTCAATTTGATTGTTCTGATTCTGAAAGCCCGTGCCTATCACCCATGAAGGACCATCAAACCCTTCAAAATAGGGGGCGGTTACCACTCCGCAAGCCGTATTGGCTAAAAGGGTGTTACTGGCTAAAGAAACGTCATTTACCCCACAGCTATCTTTCACCTCTATTTCATAAGTAGTGCTGGCATTAAGGCCGGTAAGGGTAAAAGGATTGGTGCTGGTATTCACTTGCGTGAATGGAGCTGTTGAGCCAGCCGGTCGGTAAAATATTTGCCAGTTGGTAGCGCCTCCACTGGTCCAGCTAATGGTAATGGAGTTGCTAGTACTGGCGGTAGCCGTTACCGCTGTAGGTTTGGGGCAGGTAGGGGTTTGCCTGATCTCAAAATCGTCAATGGCAATGGCAATGTCTTGGTTGAAGCCAGAAGGTCTTTCCGCTGTAAAGCGTACCTGAATGGTGTCATTGGTGTAACTGGCCAAGCTTACAATTTGCTCGTCCCACGGGGAGGTGTTTTGCGTTTGGAGCTGGCCGGTTAAAGTCAATTCGGTGGTCCAGGTAGTTCCGTCCCAAACTTCTACTTCTAATTGATCTATTGAGGTGCCAAAACGGTAATTAAAAAACCGCAGCTCAGGATTAGTAAGGGGGCTGAGATCAATCTCCAGGGAGGTTAGCTGGGTGCTGGTATTATTGGAAAACCCACGAAGTAAGCTCAGCATGTATTGACCGCTGCCGGTAGTGTTATCGCCATTGGGCCCCGAGTTGAAAACGGATGAGGGGCCGCTTTCGGGTCGCCACAAATAACCTGCCGAATCAGACCTTGACCAGCAAGGGTCAATGCTTCCGGGGTCGTTAAAAAACAAACCGGGGGTAAAGACCGAGCCATCAAAAGTTTCTAAGAGTGGTGCACTAACCGGAGCGCAAGCCGTACGCCCTGTAACCGGGCCCACCCAAAAACTTACATCGCCTGGACCGCAACTGTCTTGCACGTATACATCATATGAGGTATTGGGGCTTAATCCGGTTATGGTATAAGGATTGGTACTTACACCCACCACCGTTCCAGTGCCCTTAGTGAAACCGGCCGGACCGTATTCAATTTGCCAGTTAGTAGACCCACCGGTGGTCCAACTCAAGGTAATGCTATTGCTGGTTAAGCCACTTATGGCCAAATTAGAGGGTTTAGGGCAGGAGGGCTGCTCATAAATGCTAAAATCATCAATTGCAATTTCTGCCTGGGCAAAGTTATTAGCGCGGTAAGCCCTGAATTCAACTGAGATGGTATCATTGGCAAAAGCGCTAAGATTCACAATGGCTTCTTGCCAAGCTGCTGTATTAGCGGTTTGTTGTTGCCCGCTTAAGCCAAAAACCCGGCTGGTACTAGTGCCGTTGTCTACGTACACTGCTAAAGAGTCAATTTGATTGCCATACATGTGGTACCAAAAAGCCATTTCGGGCACGTTTAAGGGGCTCAAATCAATTAACTCGGTGCTGAAAATGGCTTCTGAAGATTGCGTAAGACCACCTGAAAATAAATTGGTTGATAGCAGGTATTGTCCACTGCCGGTGGTGTGATCGGCCGAAGGACCGGTGAAGGTGGAAAAGTTATCATCATCAGCTACTGACCATTCGTAATTACTGCCGGCCAGCCTTGTGTAACAAGCATTAAAATTACCCAGCGTATTAAAATTACCCAGTGTAAAACCGCTGGCGTCAAAATTTTGGGTGTAAGGAGCCGAAGCTGGCAAACAGCGCGTGGTAAAGGTAACCGGTGCAGACCAAGCTGAAACATTGCCAGGGCCACAGCTGTCTCGCACGTAAACCTGATAGCTGGTGTTAGGGCTCAAACCACTTAAGGTACCGGGGTTGGAGTTTACCGGAACAATGGTTCCGTTGGCCGGATTGATGGTACCTACCCCAAAGCTAAACTGCCAGTTAGTGGCGCCTCCGCTGGTCCAGCTCAATGTGGCCGAGTTGGTGCCTACACCATTTACCGCTAAGTTTTGAGGTTTAGGACAGCTGGGAGCCTCTGCAATGGAAACATCGTCAATAGCTATATCACCGGCAAAACCTGTGGCGCTGCGTTCGCCCTCCCATTTTATGCGAACGGTATCGTTGGCGTAGGCGCTCAAGTCCACTATAACCTCTTTCCATGAGGCGGTTTTAGAATTTTGTTGTTGGCCAGTTTGGGTATTTACCAATACGTAACCGCTACCAGCATCTACGTATACGCGCAATGCTGAAATATCAGCCCCAAACATATGTGTAAAAAAAGTTAATTCTGGTGCGGTTAGGGGGCTTAGGTCAATTAAAGGTGACTCTAAATCATCCGTTTCAATTTGACTGGAAAAGCCATTGCTTTCCGTAAACATATACCCGCCATTGCCAGAGGTGTTATCTCCAGAGGGTCCTGTGTTTGTGGGGGTAAAGGTGGGTGGGCCAGCTTTCCAGAAATAATTATTTCCTAAGGAGCGGCTCCAACAATTATTAATAGTACCCTGATCATTAAAACCAGGTCCAGGGTTAAAGGTACTGCCATCAAAGTTTTCGGTGAAGGGAGCAACCAAGGGGGCGCAAGCCGTGGTAAAAGTTAAGGGACCTTCCCAAACGGAAACATCACCCGGGCCGCAACTATCTCGCACGTAAACATCATAGGTGGTGTTGGGGGTCAAGCCCGATAAGGTGGCGGGATTAACGCTGCTGTTACTGATGGTGCCTGAACCCAGGGTAAACCCCGTGGGCCCTATTTGCAAATTCCAATTGCTGGCGCCACCCGAAGTGAAACCAACCGTAGCGCTGGTGCTGCCCAGCGATACCAAATTAAGGCTTTGCGGGCGTGGACAAGAAGGGGCCGCTCTAAGCTGTACATCGTCAATGCAAATGGCGTTATTGAAACCGGCTGTAGATTCAAAAGCTTCAAATTTTATTCGGATTCTTTGATTGGCATAGGCGCTCAAATCAACAACGCGCTCTTTCCACGCATCGGTGCTGCTGGTTTGTTGCTGGCCAGAGATAGTGGTTTCCAACGTATAGGTGCTACCGCCATCAGTAGAGATGTAAACATTTAAATCTTCAATGTCTGCGCCAAACATGTGGTACCAAAAAACCAACTGTGGATTGCTAATGGGGTTGAGGTTATAAATAGGGCTTTCTAAATCAGTAGAGGCTGATCCAAAAGTAAAACCAGCATTGTCTACAAACATGTATTGGCCATTACCCGTGGTATGGTCATTGGCTGCTCCGCTGTTAAAAACAAACCCCGGGGGGCCTACTCGCCAAACACGGGGGTTAGGCGCCAGATCTCTGTTCCAGCACACATTAATAGTTCCATTTTGGTTGCCAAAAGTGGGTAGGTTCCAGGCTGCACCGTCAAAATTGGTTAAAAAGGGCGCATTCACTTCACACAAAGTAGTTCCGTTAGCCGTTACAGACCAAAAACTAAAGTTATTGCCGGGTCCGCAGGAATCTCTTACTTGAATATCATAGGTGGTGTTTTGATTGAGTCCCGTAATGGTGAAAGGCTTGGAGGTAGCATTAATAATGGGGGCTCCGGCAAAGCCGGTACCGGTGATGGTGTAACGCACCTGATAATTTCCAGTGGGTGAGCCATTCCAGTCTATTTCTAAAGTACTGGCAGAACGTTGGGTCACGCTCACATTGGTGGGAAAAGGGCAGGGCTGTGCCGAGGCATTAATTGCCAGAAAAAGGCCTAAAAGTGCAAAGTAAATGTTCTTCATAATTTAACCTATTACACCACTAATGACGGGCAAATTTAACTTTAATGGAATCCTTGAGCTTATTGATTTACAAGGAATAAACGCCAGTTTTGCTTAAAAAGTTGGGGTTTTGCTTTTTGTTTTTTCAAAAAGAGTCAGCTCAATTTGGGTTCCTTTATTAGGTGCTGAGGTGAGATTGTAGGTAAAGCCCAAGGCTTTGGCGTATTCTAAGGCAACTTTTAGGCCTAAACCCGTTCCCTCTTCGCCAGCTGTTCCTTTGGTGCTAATATTTTGATCAAAATTTAAGATGCGCCTCAGTTGCTCTTTAGACATGCCCACTCCCTCATCTTTAATGCCTAGAATTACTTTGCGCTCCATTTTATGGGCGTAGGCTTCAATGGTGCTTTTTGGTTGGCTAAATTTAAGAGCGTTGCTAATAAAATTTCTGAGAATGATGCTGAGTATACCTTTGTCGGTGGTTAAGACTAAATTCTTTTCAGCGCTAAGCAGCATAGCAATCTCCTTGCGCTCCAGGGCCGGGGCAAAAAGATTGCGCAATGATTGAAATAGGGGCCTTATTTGAACCTCAGTAATTTCTTTGGAGATGTTACCCTGCTTGGCCCTGGCGTAGTTTAAAAGGTTTTCTAAAAGACCGTAAGTGCTGTTGGTGCTGCTTTTAAGCATGGTGATAAAATCTTCTGTACGCAGGCTGGGGTCATTTTGCATGAGCTCTAAGGCTTGGCCTAAAGATCCAATGGGACCTTTTAAATCATGGCCAATAATGGTTAGCAAACGGCTTTGTTCTGTGTAGAGTTTTTCCAGTTCTTCCTTTTGACTCTTTAGTTTTTGTGTACGCTGATTTACCTTCTTACTGAGGGTAATATTTTGCTCTCGGGTAAGACGGGCATTTTCTTGGGCGGTTTCCAGCATTTTGCGTGTGGCTTCATCTCTTTCATCTTGCATAAACAAGACTTTATCGGCCATAGCCATAAAAAATAAGAGTATATCTATGGCATTGCCAATTTGCGAAGCGTGCAGCGTGAAATCATTAAAGGGAAGCACATTTACCCGCTGTAAAATGGTGATGATAACCCCCACTAAAAAAACGCTCCAGGCCAGCACAAAAAAACGTGCGGGCCGGTAGCCACTAAGCCAAATTTTTAAACCGGCTACCAACATGAGCAAACAGCCCAGCATACCTACTATTTGCACTAATTGGTTGGCTATAAAATTGTATCCGCTTAAAGAAATAGGAAACACTAAAAGATTGAAGCCTAACGAAATCCAAAGCAGTTTGTGAAAGATGGGGGCTCTTTCACGGGTATTTAAAAACTCCATGCTAAAGAGCGTGGAAAATATACCCAAGCCAAAAATTAGCGGCTCAAATCGATTAATGATGGGATACTCTGGCCAGAGATACATGAAAGCGTATCCGCCTAAATGCAAAGTGATGAAGGCTTGAGCAATGAGATGCCCAATATAGGCGTAAAAGCTTAAGGTTTTGGTGAAAAGGCCTAAAATGAAGGAGCCAATAATGGCTAGCAAAACCAATCCAATGTAGGCGTTTTGCCATACGTCTCGGTTGTGAAGTTCATGATTTACTCCTTTTTGATTGACCACCTTGAGTGGAATTTGCAAGTTTAAGGGCGACTTAGCCCTAAGAACCACTTGAGAGTTTCCCTCCGGCAGCTTAAAGCGGAAGAGATTATCATAAATGGGGCGGCTTTCAAAAAGAAAATGGCTACCGGTTGTATATTGGGCTATAAGCTCATTTTCAGCATTCTTAATCCAAAGCTCTAAGGTGTCAATTAGGGGATAATCAATAACCAAGTACAAGGGGTCATCACTTTCATTTTTAAATGACAGCCGTACCCAAACAGGATAAGGACAGGCTGAAAGATTTAAAGAAGACGATAAGTGACTTTGGTAGGGGATGGTTTGATTCTGGCTGTAATCAAACGCATTGTTACTGTCTACAAAATACTCAAAACCATTATTCAACCATTGAGAAGGTCGCCCATTGCTTTTAAAAGTGTAGCTGCCCTGAGCTTCAAAGTTTAAAATGAACAAATTGAGCACTACAAAGAGGGAAATCCTAAAACTATTTCTGTAGCTTTCTAGCATTACCAAAATTGTATAGCTAAAATAACAGATTTACTTGCAGGTTTTTAAAGGCTCTATATTCTAATTTTGTACTGTTAAAAAATCAACATGGAAAATTTAGAAAATCACTCAATAAAAGGCATCATTCAACAGAATTTCCCCATTTTCTCGCAAGAAGAATTGTTGGAGGAAATGAGCGAGTTGTGCCGATGGTTTCAGCATGATCAAGAAGAAGAAATGGTGCGGGTAGGAGAGTTTCCCAAATGGATACCCTTAGTTATTAAAGGAGCCATAAAGGTGAGCCGAACCGATAAAGATGGTGGTGAAATTTTTCTATACTATCTCTACCCCGGCCAAACTTGCGCCATGACCTTAAATTGTTGCATGGTAGAAAAACCTAGCGAGGTGCGCGCTGTGGCTGAAGCGGGTACCGAATACATTGGCCTTCCCCGAAAGAAAATTGCGGAATGGATGATGGCCTTTGACAGTTGGCGAAGCTTTACCCTGGAAAGTTATAATGAGCGCTATGAAAATCTGTTAGCCACCATAGATGCTATTGCCTTTCAGCGTTTGGATGAACGTCTACTCCAATTATTGGAAGATAAAAGCATTGCCGTGGGTACCCAAGACCTGGAAATTACTCATAAAAAGCTGGCAGAGGAACTCCATTCATCTCGTGAAGTAATATCGCGTTTACTCAAGCAATTGGAAAAAATAGGCAAAGTAAAACTGAGCCGAAACCGGGTGGAACTCATCTAGTGTGATGACCATTACTGTGGGTGCTACTGCAAGTGCCTAAGTTTGCTTAAATTTTAAAACATACCATTATGTACATTAAGCAACTATATACAGGCTGTTTAGCTGAAGCCGCTTACTATATTGAATCCAACGGTGTAGCTGCCATAGTTGACCCCTTGCGGGATGTAGACGAATATTTGGCTATTGCCGAGGAGCGAGGTGCCTCCATCAAATATATTTTGGAAACGCATTTTCATGCAGATTTTGTTTCAGGTCACTTGGATCTAGCCAAGCGTACCGGAGCTAAAATTGTATATGGACCCACCGCTCAGCCTTCTTTTGAAGCTTACATTGCAGAAGATAATGAGGTGCTTCCTTTGGGTAAGGCCCGATTAAAAGTGTTGCATACACCGGGTCACACCATGGAAAGTAGCACTTTTTTAGCCATTGATGAAGAAGGGAATCACCACAGCATTTTTACAGGAGACACCTTATTTATTGGAGACGTGGGCCGCCCTGATTTAGCCGTTAAAACCGATTTAAGTCGTGAAGACCTAGCGGGTCACCTCTACAATTCATTGCATCAAAAAATAATGCCTTTGGGCGATGAGCTTATTGTGTACCCAGGTCACGGACAAGGCAGCGCTTGTGGTAAAAACATGAGTTCTGAAACCACTGATACACTGGGCCATCAAAAGCAAACCAATTACGCTCTAAATCCCAACCTAACTAAGGAAGAGTTTATAAAAGAGATCACCGAAGGTTTGGTGGCGCCTCCCCAGTATTTTCCAAAAAATGCGGTGCTTAATAAAACCGGTTATGAAGATTTAGATGAAATTTTGGAAAGGGGTGTCACGGCCTTATCAGTTGAAGATTTTGAAACTTATGCCCAAGAAGAGAACACCTTGGTATTGGATACGCGGCACCAAAGTGAGTTTATGAAGGGGCACATCCCCAATGCACTTTACATTGGATTACATGATAATTTTGCCCCTTGGGTAGGTGCCTTGGTTAAAGACCTTAAAACGCCTCTCTTATTTATTGCCGATGAAGGCCGTGAGGAAGAAGTAGTTACCCGTTTGTCTCGCGTGGGTTATGATAATCCTTTGGGCTATTTAAAAGGTGGTTTCCAAGCTTGGCTTAAAGCCGAGAAACCCATCGTGGAAACACCACAATTAAAACTTGAGCAGCTGCAAGCTGATTTTCAGAATCTGCAAAACCACATTCTGGATGTGCGCAAAAAGTCTGAATATGAGCGTCAGCACCTAGCCGGTGTCATCAATAAGCCTTTGGATTTTATGCCTGATAATTTAAAAGACCTGACGGATGAAAAGCCGTACTACCTGCATTGTGCCGGAGGCTACCGCTCAGTTATTGCCGCTTCAATATTAGAAAGACAGGGCTTGGAGGCCTACAGCATTGAAGGAGGCTTTAATGAAATGACTAAAATGGAGTTACCGCTTACGGAACCACAAGAAGTCAATAACATGCTCTAAACATTGTGTGATAAATATCATAGCTCAGGTAATGCTTTTCAGGTACCTTCTTATTAAAATTAAGGTATTATGGAAAGCATTACTTCTTTAGAGCAATTACATCACAACCTAACCATGGGGCCCGGATATGAAGGGTATACCGAGCTGGTAAAGGCTATTGACCTACCCAGAGCAGAATACCAACACTTATTAAAATGGAGTAAAGCTCATTATCAGCGTATTCGGTTTTATGATACCGACTGCCTGGAAGCACTCATTACCTGTTGGGAGCCCGGGCAGATAGGGAAAATCCACAACTTTGAAGGAGCCAATGGCTGGGTAAAAGTGCTGGAGGGCAGCCTAGAACTAGAGCACTTTAATTTAGATAATAGTGCCGAAAAGCCCTCGCTCACTAAAACCTTCAAAACCGGTGAAATTGGTTTTTTAAATGATGGTCTCGGTTTTCACCGTTTTAATAACCCCACCCAAGAACGGGGGGTAGCCCTCTTTTTCTATGCAGATAAAATAGACCATTGGCAGGTGTACGACCCTAACCAAAAGAAAGCTGAGAAAGTGGAGGCCAAGGTAGATTTCAACTTAGATAGAATTAGTAGCTAAAATGGAGTGATTACCATCACAGTCAATTTTAAACTTGGGTTGGTTATTTGCATTCTAAAAGATAACAAATGGGATTATTTTCACTGTTTACCGGTAAAAAGAAAAAAATAGAAGAAATGATAGCCAATGGGGCTGTGGTAGTAGATGTGCGCACCCCTGCTGAGTTCAAAGGCGGGCATGTTAAAGGCGCAAAGAATATGCCCTTACAGAGTATTTCAGGCAAAACCAAGCAATTGCAAAAACTGAATAAGCCTGTTATTTTTTGCTGCGCAAGCGGTATGCGCAGCGGCCAGGCCACCAGCATTATGAAGTCTAAAGGCATAGATTGTATGAATGGAGGCAGCTGGAGTAGCGTAGCGCGCTACGTGTAGCTACTGATTGCACGTCATATTCTAAAATCATTACCAGGCGGTTCTGGTTATCAAAAAATTCATAGATGCCAGCACCGCCTTCTTCTACCGGGTGAAACTCCCAAAAGAAGATCTCATCATCGCTAAGCTCACCTGCATCTTCATCTACCAGGCTTATTTCATACCACTCATCAGTGGCCAAAATTTCGCTTGGAAATTGTAAAAAAGTGGGTAAACGATTAGCGTTATTGCGCACCAAAGAGCTAAATTCCCAAAAGTTGGCAGACCTCCTTTTAATGTCTACCCGTAAATCAGGTGGACTGTTATCGCTGTCATACTGTAAGTTGGGTAGCTGTCTTACTTCCGCTCCAAAAATATAGCGGTTGCGTTCATTAAGGTTGTTATCATCTTGACAACCGCTCAGTACCAAGCCAAGCCCCAGAAAGAAAATAAAATACTTCATACTAGTTAAGTAGCGTATTTTCAAAAGTAAGAGATTCGGCTAAAAGCAGATCAAAACTTTTAAACCTAAGGCATTCTCTTATTTTTGAAGCTCAATTTTCGCAAGCATGTTTGAACAAAATGGTAGTCGCCTTAGCCAACTGGTGGTGCACTATGTAGGAAATAAATTAAAAGATGAGGGTTTACAGTTAAGCCAACAACAATCTGGTATTGATGAGCCTACCCTGGCTATCATTTGGCAATATGTTTTTTCGGCTTTTAAAAGCCCCAATTTTTTTCACTTTACCCACGCGGCCGAGTTGGAACGTAATGACGTGTATGCCATAGCACGTAACGTTTTTCAACAACCAGAGCGTTTTTTAGAGAAGTCGCAGCAATTGGCCAAACTGTTGTTTGATGCCTCACAGCACCCTCAGGTGAAAAGTGGGGAGTTGTTGGTTATGTATTTTGACAACCTCAAATTTGGCGCACTTTCAGCGCCCGCTATTGGTTTGTTCAAATCAGAGCAAAAACAGCCCTTTTTGTTTACCGAAGAACAGGAGCAGGTAATTGATTTGTTTAGCTACCGCGGTATTAGTCCCACGAAAGTGGACAAGGCCGCTTTAATCTTTAACACTGAAGAGGAAGAGGGCTACCAAGTACTTTGTGTAGATAATTTAAATAAAGGGGAAGCCACCAAGTTTTGGTTTGATGATTTCTTAAAAGTGAAAATAAAAAGCACTGAATTTTCGCAAACCACCGCTCTCATTGCCGCTACCAAAGGCTTTATAGATCAGGATTTAAAAACCGATGAAACGCTGGAAAGCACCGCTGTAATGAGTTTTTTAGAGCGCAGTAAAAATTACCTTTCAGAAGAAGAAAGCTACAAAGCCGATGAATATGGCCTGGAGGTTTTTGAGGATGCTGGGGTGGCCAACCGATTTAGGGAGTATGTGCGCGCCCAAGATCATGATGACCTTAAATTAGACGAGGATTTCACCATTTCCGGTGAAGCGGTGAAGAAGAAGCAAACCGTCTTTAAAAGCGTTCTAAAGTTGGATAAGAACTTTCACGTATACATTCATGGAAATCGGCAAATGATTGAAAAAGGGACCGATGAACAAGGGCGTAAATTTTACAAGCTTTTTTACGAAGAGGAAAACTAAAGAGCCAGCTCAATGGCCGACTCTTTAATTTATTTTTAAGGTATCCGGTAATAAAGTCCCGCATAGGTCATCCGGCCAAAAATAGGCCCCCAAGTGAAGTTTGAATCAAAATAGGGGTGAAAGGGATTTTCGGCATTTACAATGGGGTTATCCTGCCTGAAGTTGAATAAATTAGTAACCCCTACAAAAAACTCCAGCCTCTGGAAGCTTTTATTCACCTGCAGGTTTACCGTGTTAAAGCTGGGCGAGAATTCTTCTCTTTGAAAGGGCTGAGCGCTGGTAGCCGTGCTGGGCTGCCTTTTTTGGCCAAACCAGTTAAAGGTGGCGTCAAATTTCCACTGGTTTTGCGTCTCATAAGCCAAATTCAAAAAAGCCCGGTGGCGTGGCACCTGGTACACCCAGTTTTTAGAATCAACAAATTGGTCCAATGCTCTCAGATATTTGTAGGCCAGGCGTGATTCAAAGCCCTCAAACCAAGTATAATCGGCTTGAGCCATAACGCTTAAGGATTCACTGCCACGGCTGTTAATCAAAAATGCTTCTAAAGCACTCAAGTCCAAATCAGTCACCTGCTTTCGCTCAAAATAGGTGTAGAACACATCGGCTACCAGCCGTATTTGCTTAGTTCCCTTTACGGGGATAAACTGGTCAACGCTAAAACCACTATTCCAAGCCACTTCAGGCAACACCTTATTGCTGAAGTTTAGGCTACGGCTTGAAGCCAGTACGTTGTAGTTTTCAGCAATAAAGTTAGGGGTGCGCTGGCCGCGACCACCACCCAGTCTAAAGGTGGTTAAATCTGAAACTGCATAGCGTAAATTCACCCGGGGCGTCACGAATAATTCCTCAAAATAACTGTTGTAATCGCCTCTAAGGCCGGCTACCAGTGTGACCCTGGGGTTAGGGGCAAAGGTGTACTCAAAATAAGCACCCGGCACAATCTCTGTGCGCTCATGCTGGTAGATGTCTGCTTCATTATTTTGGCGTAGTCCTTCAGAAACTTCATCTGCTTGCAGCGAAAGCCCGGTGCGGTATTTATGGCTAGTATTACCGATGATGTCTTGGAAAATGGAGTTGAGGTAGAGCGCATTTTGGGTACCCGTGTACCTGCGCTCACCAAATTGCGCCTTTTTTTCTTGCCAACTGGCGCTGTAAATAAAACCAAAGCTTCGATTTACGCTGTTTTCAAAAACATAGCCGGTTTTACCAAAAAGTTCTGCTCTGCGGGTACGGTCGCTGAACCCCCAGGCCTCAGGCGCCTGCAGATCATCATTTAGAAAACCCAGTTGTCCGCCTCTTTTCTCCTGGTCAATAAAATGAACTCCTACCTGGCCTTCCCAACCGTTGTTTCCCTTAAAATGGGTGCGGTTGGTAATGTTAAACTGCCTGTTAAGCGGCATGTCAGCGAAGTCATCATCATTCACATCCATGGCAATGGGAATGGTGCCCATGTGCAGTAGGGTGGTATTGCCCGCCCGGTCTCCTAAAGGCTGGGTGTAGAGCAAATTCAACTCGGCACGCGCCCCCTGGTTGCCAAAGGCATTGACCAAAAAGCGAGGGGAAGTTTCTGGCTTCAGTAGTTCTACATTTATTTGACCGGTTAAACTTTCATAGCCATTCATTACAGAGCTAAGGCCTTTGGTTACTTGAATGCCTTCCAGAAATGGCCCGGGAATAAAGCCCAGCCCGCTGTTGGCGTTAAGGCCCCTTACGTAGGGGATATTCTCACGTTGAATGAGGGCGTATTTTCCGGCCAGACCTAACATTTCAATCTGCTTGGTACCGGTTATAGCATCGGTGTAAGCCACATCTACGCTGGCATTGGTTTCAAAGCTCTCGCTAAGATTGCAACATGCGGCCTTGCGCAGTTCTTGATCGTCTATTTTGTAGGTTAGATCGGCTCTACTGGCATCCACACTGGTGGCTTTGGCCCGGCCGGTAACGTCTACTCCATCTAAAGTCTCAGCAGTGGGCTTCAAGACAAAATTGGTAAACCCCTTGCGGGAGATTACAATCTTTTTTTCACTGCGGTAGCCCACGTAAGAAGCCACCAGCGTGGTTTTTCCGGGAACTGTTTCAAGGGTGTAATTTCCGTTCATATCAGTGGTAACTCCTACTTCCGAATTCTGCCAATAAACATTGGCTTGCGGCAGAGTTACTTTATCACCATTGGGATTCAGGCCATATACCACCCCAGAAATTTGAGCTTGGGCCAGGTGCGTATACCCCAACCCTAAGGTTAGAGTAAAAATAGTTAAGAAGGTTCTCATATTTACTTCTTACTACTCTTTGCTTGGTGGTCTTCCACTACTTTGGGATCACGGTAGTGGCAACAAGCATGAAGCGCTTGGTATGCGGTATCAGGCGCAGCCAAATACTCTGTATCATAACCAGAGGCTGCTACGGCCTTATTGATTTCTGCTAAACTTACTTTTTCGCTACTGTAAGATAGTCGTAAAACTTTGGTGTTTTGGTCCCACTCTGCGGTAGAAACGCCTTCTATTTTAGCGGCCTTTTCTATTACCTTTTCACACATGCCGCAAACCCCATTCACTATTAAAGTGGTGTCTTGGCTTTGAGCCGATATACTAAAAGGAAGAAAAAAGGTGAAGAACCCTGCAAGGGCTATGTTTTGTAATGATTTCATTGTTTTAAAATTTAGGATGTAACAAAGACAGTTAAGCGTTTAGGTTAACCGTGTTTATCCTAAATTAAAAAACGTTGCCATAAAATTAGTAAACCCTCGGGGGGCGGTAAAGCGAAATTATGAAGGGTAAAATTAAAGGTGGTTTCTATTGATCCTGAGAAAGCTGTGGTCGCTTTTCTGGGCGCCATCCATAGGGGGCAGGTGAGAGGAGAAAATTTTTTTTGTTGGGCGCGTACTACTGAGATGCCAGGTACGCTGCACTGCTCGTCATCGCAACAATCAAAATCTACGGAGCTATCAAAGTCGCCACATAAATCTTTTTCACTGTGCATAGTGCAACGCTCAGCCTGTCCGTAAAAACTTTCAGACTTTAACATGCCCAGGCAATAGTGCTTGTTCACCGTAAAACCTACACTAGCCCAAATTATTAAGGGTACTAGAAATATAGAAATGCTATTTTTAATCAGTTTCACTTTTCAAATATACAAAATCAAAAGACCCTCACACAGCGCGCTGTGTGAGGGTCATCACTAAACCATTTTAAAGATGATCGCTAAAATTTGGCAATCCAGGCAGCTTTATAGCGCCTGCGCGCTTCCAATACATATTTACGGGCTTCCGCTTTAGTTTCTGCTGATTTGTAGATGACTCTAAAACGGTCAATATTTTCAATATAGGCAATAATCATTTCTGAATCATCTAACTCGGTATTTTCTATGAAGCTTTGGGCCATGGCGCGGGTAGGTAGGCTAACAATCACAATACGGTACATCACTTTACCCAATAGGTCAGCTCGTACCTCAGTGACTTGTTTCTCTTCTTTCTCATTAGGCTTTTTACTGTAGTCCGCTGTTTTGATATCCGCTTCATCACGGTCTATTTTGGACTTCAAGCTGTCCAATTCCAATTTAAGCAACTCAATCTGCATTTCTTTTTCTTGGTTGCCTTTTACTAGAGCGGCTATTTTTTCTTCATCTTCTTTGCTTCGGGTAGCCTGCTGCTCTAGACTATCAACTCGTTTTCGCAAATTGCGGAAACGTGCTTCGTCAACCTCAATTTTACCTTCCTCTTTAGGCCGACTTAGGTAATAAGTGAAACCCACGGTAATCATTCCATATACATCGGTTTGATCGCCACTTTGGGTGGCGTCAAACCACGGTTGGTCAATCACTTGACGATGGCCATATCCTACGTTTAAGTCAAAATTAGGCGTGAACGGAATACCCATATTGACGCCCCCCACAAGAGCATTGTAAAGCGAGTAGCTAGCTTCGCCTTTATTGGGTATTTCAACAACTCTTTGCCTGGTCTCCCGGTTGTAGGAACTGCTGCTAAGCAGACCATAACAAAGGCCACCTACCACATTAAACTTGAAGTTGGTTTCTTTATTAAAGAGTTCTGCTAAGTTAAACTCAAGGGCCATGGTCCCTTCATAGATAGATGCCTGGTAGAAAAGCTCCTCATTATTTCCATTAAACTGCCCAGCTAACAAATCTCCGCGCAAGCGAAAGTAGGTACCTAATTGATAACCAATACCTGTGGTAAGGGCTAAATTTGGGCGATAACCTTGGTAGGAGTTATCATTTAAATCAGTAAGTGGTAGGCCTAAACCTATGCCAAGATTAGCAGAAAGATTTTCTTGAGCGTGAAGCGAGCCCAGGGTTAAGGCCAGGGTGCAGAGCATTAAAAATGCTTTTTGACCAATCATATTTGAGAAAAGGGTGTGTTAGCGGATTCTATCATAATTAGGCAAAAGTATTACAATTAGTTCAAGTCTAATTGTTTAGGCCGTTTAACTGATAAAATTTGTGATTGAAAATGCACAAAAGATATAAGTACTTAAAAAATAGCGCCTAATGGTTTTAAAGGTGGCTAAAAATAGTACTTTTGCCCACCATTTTTAGAAAAGTAAAATGTACCCCATTCTATGAACGTAAGTACCCGAAAAATAGAGGATTTACAAGCGATAATGACGGTGGAGATAACACCAGAGGACTACCAACAAAAGGTAGATAAGGTGTTGAAAGATTACCGAAAAAGAGCAGATATTCCCGGCTTTAGAAAAGGACACGTACCCGCTTCCCTAATTAAGAAGCAATACGGCAAATCAGTATTGATTGATGAAATTAATCACCTTTTGCAGCATGCTATTTTTGACCACATTAAAGAAGAGAACTTAGACATTTTAGGGAATCCACTACCCGTTGAACAAACGGATATTGACTGGGATGCTGCCGACTTTTCTTTTGAATACGAGCTAGGCCTGGCTCCTGATTTTGAGCTTAAAGTAAACAAGAAAGTAAAGGTGCCTTTATTTAAGGTAAAACCCGATGCCGAGATGGTGCAGCGTTATGTGGATGACTACGCCAAGCGATTCGGTAAGATGACCTATCCTGAAAAAGTTGAAGAAAATGCCATTGTAAGGGCCAATTTTACGGAAGTTGATAAGAAAGATCAGGCCGTTGAAGGCGGTATTGAGGAATCAGCTACCCTTACGCTGGATAGCATTGACGACAGCAAAACCACCAAGGCGCTCTTAGGTCTTAAAAAGGACGATACCGTGGTAATTGATGCTAAAAAGGCGTTTAAAAAAGATTTTAACCTCGCCAATTTGCTGGGTGTGGAAGAAACTCAGTTGAACGATTCAACCCAGCGTTTTCAGCTCAAGCTTATAGAAGTGAGCAAGCTGGATCCCGCTCCTTTGAACCAAGAGCTTTTTGATAAAGTTTTTGGCGAGGGCACCGTTAAAACCGAAGAAGAATTTAGAGCGCGCATTGAAGCGGATGCGGCCAAAATGTTGCAGCCACAGGCCGATCAGAAGTTTTACCAAGACGTTAAAGAAACCTTATTGGGTAAAATGAAATTTGACCTACCTGAGCCCTTCTTGAAAAAGTGGATGCAGAAATCGGGTGAAAACCCTATGTCTGAGGAGGAGGTTGAAAAGCAGTTTCCCGATATGAAAGACGATATGCGTTGGCAATTAATTGAAAACCGCATCATTAAAGAGCACAATATAAATGCCAGCAATGAAGAGGTAATGGCTTACACCAAAAATTTGGTGCAGCAGCAAATGGCCCAGTACGGCCAAATGCCCGATGAGGAGCAAACCCAAAGTATTGCGGCTAACGTGTTGCAAAACAAAGAGGAGGAGCAG
The DNA here is from genome assembly GCA_913057235.1 of uncultured Bacteroidota bacterium. Classification (GTDB taxonomy): domain Bacteria; phylum Bacteroidota; class Bacteroidia; order Flavobacteriales; family Schleiferiaceae; genus CAJXNI01. The sequence continues at coordinate 57,807 of CAJXNI010000001.1, read as the reverse complement.
CGCATTACCGACCAAGTTTACAGCGCCAAGCTTTTAGATTTCTTTAAAGAAAATCTCAAAATAGACGAAAAAGAAGTAAGCTTTGAGCAATTCTTGAAAAAGATGAAATAGTGCTAAATGTAGATTTGGCAAAAAACCTTAAATGGCCTGAAACTTGTCAGGCCATTTTTGTTTATTAATACTATTCTAAAATTACAAAATGGACTTTAGCAAAGAATTTCAAAAATACGCGGTCAAAGATCAGGGCCTCAACTCAATGCACGTGCAAAACTACATTGAGTCTTCTCTCACTCCTTACATCATTGAAGAGCGCCAGTTAAATGTGGCCCAAATGGATGTGTTCTCACGCCTAATGATGGATCGCATTATCTTTTTAGGTACAGGCATTAATGATCAGGTGGCCAATATTGTGCAGGCTCAGTTACTGTTTCTAGAGTCTTCAGATTCACAAAAAGATATTCAAATTTATCTCAATAGCCCAGGCGGTTCAGTGTACGCGGGTTTAGGTATTTATGACACTATGCAGTTGGTGAGCCCAGATGTGGCTACCATTTGCACCGGAATGGCCGCTTCTATGGGTGCGGTTCTGTTATGCGCTGGGGCGGATAAAAAACGCTCTGCTCTCAAGCACAGCCGGGTGATGATTCACCAACCCATGAGCGGTGCTCAGGGTCAGGCGAGTGACATGGAAATAGCCGTTAAGGAAGTCCTTAAAATGAAGGAAGAGCTGTATCGCATTATCGCCAACCACTCCGGTCAAAAGTTTGAGAAAGTAGAAAATGACTCAGACCGTGATTACTGGATGAGTGCGCCAGAGGCCAGAGACTACGGCATGATTGACGAAGTACTGGAAAGTACCCGCGAAAAATAATCAATCTAAGAGAACAGCAATCCGCTCAGGCAGAAGTGCTTGCAGCGGATTGCTTATTTTTACATTTCAACTAATTGTATGAGCAGTAAAAAAGAAAACCTCACTTGCTCGTTTTGCGGACGGGAAAAGAAAGACACCAACGTACTAATTGCGGGCATCAATGGCCATATTTGTGATCATTGCATTCGCCAGGCCAACGGCATTGTGGTAGAGGAGATGGACGTGAAGGAGCGCAAGGAGCTTTCAAAGTCCATGACTTTGGTGAAGCCGCGTGAAATAAAAGACTTTCTGGATCAATATGTAATTGGGCAGCATGAAGCTAAAAAAGTGCTTTCAGTAGCGGTGTACAACCACTACAAGAGATTGACGGCCCCCACCAAAGCAACTGAAGAAGTTGAAATTGAAAAGTCTAACATTGTTTTAGTTGGCGAAACCGGTACCGGGAAAACCCTCTTAGCGCGCACCATAGCCCGCATGTTAAACGTGCCTTTTACTATTGTGGATGCCACCGTTTTAACCGAAGCAGGTTACGTGGGTGAAGACGTAGAAAGTATTCTTACACGCTTGCTGCAAGCGGCAGATTACGATCAAAAAGCAGCAGAGCGTGGCATTATTTTCATAGATGAAATTGACAAAATCAGCCGTAAGGGCGATAATCCCAGTATTACCCGAGATGTTAGCGGTGAGGGCGTACAACAAGCGCTTTTGAAATTATTGGAAGGCACCAAGGTGAACGTTCCGCCACAGGGTGGCCGCAAACACCCCGATCAAAAGTTTATTGAAGTAGACACCCGCAATATTCTCTTTATAGCTGGTGGCGCATTTGATGGTATTCAACGCCATATTGCCAATCGCCTCAATACACGTTCGGTAGGTTTTCATAATACCAAGCAAAGAGGCGAGGGAGCCTTCGAGGCCAGCAACATGCTGCAGTTTATTGGCCCACAAGATTTAAAGTCCTTTGGACTCATTCCCGAGCTTATTGGGCGTATGCCCGTAATTACCCATCTTAATCCTCTGGATAAGGAGACGCTAAAGCGGATATTAACCGAACCCAAAAATGCTCTCATAAAACAGTACACCAAGCTAATGGAGCTGGATGAGGTAGAGCTGGAGTTTAAGGAAGAGGCGCTGGATTACGTGGTAGATAAAGCCGAGGAATTTAAACTGGGCGCCCGAGGTTTACGTTCCATTATTGAAGCCATTTTAACCGATGCCATGTTTGAACTGCCTGGCGAAGACAGTGATAAAACCTTGGTAGTGGATGCAGACTATGCCGCTAAAAAGATGGACAAAATGTCGCTTAAAGCCTTAAAAGCCGTTTCTTAAAACGGCTTTTTTTAGGCCTTGACGTAAGTTAAAAATCGGTAAGGGAAGGGGTTTTTTTCATCAGGTTCATGCTGCTCCTCCTGCTTAAGTTTCCATTCATTAAAATCAAATTCTGGAAAAAAGGTGTCGCCTTCAAACTCAGCTTCTACGATTGTGAGCTCCATTTTTTGAGCATGGGGTAGCGCCAGCTTGTAAATTTCAGCCCCCCCAATAATAAACGGCTGGGCATCGTCTTCAGCCAAGGCAATGGCCTTTTCCAAAGAGTTTACCACTGTACAACCAGGCGCTTCGTAATTGGCTTGCCGCGACACCACAATATTCTCTCGCTTCGGCAAAGGCCTACCCATACTTTCATAGGTTTTTCGGCCCATAATCACCGCATGCCCTTGGGTTAATTCCTTGAAATGTTTCAGGTCATTTGGCATGTGCCAAATCAACTGATTGTCTTTTCCTAAAACGCGGTTTTGAGCTATGGCGGCTATTAGGGTGATTTCTTGCTTCATGTCTGTTAGATTATCGGTGGTCCGTCACCTTGATTTTAAACTGCTACCGGGGCTTTTATAGCGGGGTGTGGGTTGTAATTCACCAGCTCAAAATCATCGTACTTGAATCTAAAAATGTCGTTTACTGCAGGGTTAATTTTCATTTGCGGCAAAGGCCTTAACTCGCGGCTCAATTGTTCTTTGGCTTGTTCTAAATGATTGCTGTAAAGGTGCGCATCGCCAAAGGTGTGTACAAAGTCTCCATATTCTAAACCGCAAACTTGGGCCACCAACATGGTGAGCAAGGCATAAGAGGCAATGTTAAAGGGTACGCCTAAAAACACATCGGCACTGCGTTGGTACAGTTGGCAGCTTAGTTTGCCATCGGCCACATAAAACTGAAATAAAGTGTGACAAGGCGGGAGACCGCTTTTGGCCATAACCGGTACCTCCTTAGGATTCCAGGCACTCACCAGCAAACGCCTGCTGTTGGGCTTATTTTTAATGTCTTCTATAAGTCCGCTGATTTGATCTACTCCCTCAAAATTGCGCCACTGTTTTCCATACACGGGTCCTAGTTCGCCCCATTTTTCAGCAAAATCTTCATACTCAATAATGGAGGTTTTAAAATCCTGTAGCTTTTGCTTCCAGCTTTCGCTGTATTTGGGCACCGCATCGGCCAGACCGGTCTCATTCAAGAAATTCTGAAAGGGCCACTCATTCCAAATATTCACCCCATTTTTCACCAGGTAGCGGATGTTGGTATCGCCTTGTAAGAACCACAACAATTCATGGATAATGCTCTTGAGGTGCACTTTTTTAGTGGTCACCAAGGGAAAGCCTTCTTGCAGATTAAAGCGCATTTGGTAACCAAAAACACTTTGAGTACCCGTGCCCGTTCGGTCGCCTTTAAAGGTGCCGTGGTCTAAAATATGCTGGAGTAGTTGGTGGTACTGCTTCACAATCTCTTTCTTTATTTCAAAGGTAGGGCAAAGGGCAGGTCTAAGCAAGACAAAGGATTTGCAACCCCATTAAAAGCAGAATCAATTTCAGTAAGCACCTTTTTGGGTTCTTTTCGCAGCAGCCATAAAAGAGCGGTCAGCAGGTAAGACTAGCGATTCTTTCTCTGTGCATCGCCCGTAGATCCTGTACCTTTGCCGCAAAAAATGAAAAACTGGCAAAAAATACTGTTACTCCTTTTGGTACTCAGCCCCTCTTTTTTCTTTTTAGGTCGCGCTTTCGCTGATAATACCGCTTTAGTTGAGAACGGAGCATTAGAGCTAAGCGGTCCGGGCTCCTTTAAGGTGGCTTTAGCCGATGTAGATTCGCTGGAACTAATAAATGCGCTACCTGAAACTGCGGGTACCGGTGGTTTTTCGCTGGGGCTCATCAAGAAAGGCAATTTTGTGCGCAAGTCAGACCAGCGCTCCATTAGGCTGGTTAAGAATAACGATGAGGCATTTATCTACCTGCGGGCCGAGGGCGAGGAATACTACTTTAGTTTGGCATCGGCAGCAGCCACCAAAGAAATGTACCAGACTTTAAAAAGCCAACGCGGCTACGGGCAGTATACCCAAAAAAAAATGCCCCTTCTCCAAAATTGAAAAAGGGGCCTTAGGTTAACCATTAACCTATTCTTTTACACACGTACCTGACCAGTGCCGTACACGTAATATTTGTTGGTTACCAATTGGTTTAAGCCCAAGGGGCCACGGTGGTGTAGTTTATCAGTACTGATGGCCAGCTCGGCACCTACGCCCATGGCACCGCCATCCGTAAAGCGGGTAGAAGCGTTGTGGTACACGGCCGCACTGTCTATTTGCTCCATAAACTCTTGCGCCTTTCCTGCATTTTCGGTGAGAATGGTGGCTGAATGTCCTCCCGAATATTGATTGATAATTTCAATGGCTTCAGCATCACTCTCTACACTGGCAATCACCGCTTTTAAGGCTAAAAATTCCTCGTACCAGGTCTCCTCGTTGGGTACCGTTTCGGCTTCCGGTAGAATTTCATGTACGTGAGCATCGGCAAGCACTTCTACGCCAGCGGCTTTAAAACGCTGGGCCAGCTCTTTTAGAAAATCATGAAAATCACCGCGATTGCGATTGACCAAAATTTTGTCCAGTGCATTACAAGCCGAGATTTTGTGCGTTTTGGCATTCATAATCACATTAAATGCGGTATCGGCATTGGCATCCTCGGCTACGTAGGCGAAATTGTTACCTCGGCCGCTTACCAACACGGCACAGCTAGCGTGCTCTTTCACAAACTGAATGAGTCTTTCGCCACCACGGGGCACAATTAAATCAAGCTTTTGGTTAGGCTTGCGTAAAAAGTTTTGCGTTTCCTCACGGCTCATTTGTAAGAACTGAATCCAGTCTTTTTCCAAACCGTTTTCGGTGAGAGCCTCATGCCAGCAGTTCACCAGTATCTTATTGCTGTTAATGGCTTCTTTGCCACCCTTAAGTAGAATCTTGTTATTAGCCTTAAAGGCCAATACCGCTGCCTCAATGGTAACGTCTGGCCTGCTTTCATATATAATCATGATGGTGCCAAAAGGAGCGGTTTTGTTTTTAATTTTTAAACCATTTTCAATTTCACGCTCTTCTTTAATTTTTCCTACCGGATCTTCTTGCTCCATCACCTGCTTTACCGAGGCAATCATGCCATCTACCTTCTTTTCATCGGCCACCAGCCGGTCGTACATGGCTTGGTCGTCTTTGGTAAAGGCGTCTAAATCTTGTTGGTTGGCGGCTACTATCTCTGCGCGCTTTTCATCTAAAATGCGCATCATGCTGGCCAATACTTTATTTTTAAGTGTTGTATCTAAAAGTTTCATGTATAAAATTTAAGGTTAGTCAATAATGCGAGTGCCAATCTCTTTGCCGTCCACCAGATCTATAATCACTCGCTCTTGTTTACCGTTGGCAATAAAAGTGGGGATATCTTTAGCAGCGGTGGCTTTGGCTACGCCTAGCTTGCTTTCCATACCACCGCGTCCTTCGGCTTCGCCTTTATTGGATTTTTGAATGTATTTTTCCACATCCTGATCGGTGGTGACGTTGCTGATTAAGCGGCTTTCGTCATCATCGGGGTGGCCGGTGTACAAGCCATCGGTATCAGTAAGCAGCACCAGCATATCGGCATTCAACAGTTCCGCTACCAAGCTGGCCAGCTCATCGTTATCGCTGAACATACTCATACTCAGGCTTACGGCATCATCCTCGTTAGCAATGGGAATAACGCCCTGTGAGAGCAGGCCTTCGTAACAATTTATCATGTTTTCGCGGTGCTTGCCCGGACTAAAGTCGCGCTTGGTGGCTAACACCTGCGCGCAGCGCATACCGTAATCATGAAAAATGCTGTAGTAATGGCGCATCATCCGCGGTTGCCCTACGGCCGAAAAAACCTGCCTACGCACGGTGGGATCGGTTATGTCACTGTCCATTACCTCCATACCCGCAATCACAGAACCAGAGCTTACCAAAATGGTCATAATGTCGCGTTCGTACAATTCTGCAATCTGGTCAACTAGGCGTTTAAGAATAGGCCCCACAATGCGATTGTCTTTATTAGTCATCACATTGGTACCCACTTTAACTACAATACGTTTTACGTTGGAATGATCTCTAGTAGTGCTCATATTTTAAGATTCGTTACCCAACTCAACTGCTCGTTTAAAGGCGGCAAAGGCGGCTTCTTTAATGAGTTCTTTTACGTTGTTATCTTCCATAGAATCCAGCGCAGCGCGCGTGGTTCCACCCTTGGAAGCCACTTTATCCATCCATTTTTCAGGGGTAAGCTTGTTACGTTTAAATAACTCAATGGCGCCTTCAAAAGTGGTGCTTACCAAAACTTTAGAGTCGTAATCGCTAAAGCCCATTTTCAATGCAGCTTCCAGCATGCTTTGCATAAAGTAAAACACGTAAGCGGGTCCTGAACCTGAGATACCTGTTGAGGCATCGATGTCGTTTTCAGAATCCAAACGAACGCTGCGACCGGTGGTATCCAGAAGGCTTTCTACAGTAGAAAGCTCCAGACGAGAAACTTCATCAGAAGCGGTAAAAGAGGTGAGCCCTTTTCCTACCTGAGCCGGTAAGTTGGGCATAGCACGCACCACTTTGCGAATGCCCAAAGATTCTTGAATGGTTTCAATGGTTACACCGGCCATAATGGAAATTACAATTTGACCGTGCACCATGTGCTCCTTGAGCTTTTGAAAAAGCTCATCAATGTGATAAGGCTTTACGGCTATAAAAACGATGTCGGCTTTGTTGGCACAATCTGCAATGTCGTCATACACATCAAAGTGGCTGACCTTGCGGAGTTCTTTTGTTTTTTCAGGGGCGTTGTCGGAAATCATCAAATCGCCCTCTTTTAAGTGGTTGGATTTGGCAATGGCTTCTGCGTAGGCCAGACCCATATTGCCTGCACCTATTACAAGTACTTTCATCTTTTAATTTTAATTACTAAAAAGTTACTTCTACTGGCCTTAAATGCAAGCATGGTGCGAAGCTGCCTTTTTTCTAAAAATCTTAAGAAAATGACGTAGAAAGGGTTCATTTTGGTCAAAAACACGCGTTTTTGAGTGAAAACCGACTGAAAAACATAAAAACTGAAAAAGACGGTGCGCCAATCTTGCGTAAAAATCGGTAGAAACGGCAGACGCTGTTACTGCCAATTGTGCGGGAAATACCGTGATTAAATAATCATCCCTACAATTACGGCCGTAAAAAGTGAGGCCAGGGTGCCGCCAATGAGGGCTTTAAAACCAAGCTTGGAAAGGTCGGCTTTGCGCGATGGAGCCAGGGAACCAATACCGCCAATTTGAATGCCAATACTGGCAAAATTGGAAAAGCCACAAAGAATGTAGGTGGCAATGATGATGGACTTTTCGGAAGAAAACTTACCAGCTTCCATCAGATCTCCTAAGGAAACGTAGGCCACAAATTCATTGAGGATGGTTTTCTCCCCTAAAAGCTGACCTACCAAAAAGATGTCTTCATTGGCCACACCCATTAGCCAGGTGATGGGTGCCAGCACGTAGCCCAGAATAAATTCCATGGTAAAACCCTCGTATTGGCCTTGCGTGAAATCGGCCACCCAGCCATTCAAACCGGTTACGTCACCAATAAAGTCTTGAAAAAAGGCGTTGACCAAAGCCACCAGCGCAATAAACACCAAAAGCATGGCGCCTACGTTCACGGCCAGTTTAAGTCCTTGCGTGGTGCCGTTGGTAATGGCCTCCAAGGCGTTACTGCCAATGCTGGCTTTTTCAATATTCATTTGATCGTTTACCGGTTTGGTTTCAGGCACTAAAATTTTAGCCGCTACCACCGCTGCGGGGGCACTCATGAGCGAAGCTGCCAATAAGTGCTTGGCAAAGAAGGTTTGCTGGGCTACATCAGTGCCGCCCAAAAAACCAATGTAGGCAAAGAGCACCCCACCGGCAATGGTAGCCATGCCGCCACTCATTAGGCACATGAGTTCACTGCGGGTCATTTTATTGATGTAGGGCTTCACCAGCAAGGGTGATTCGGTTTGGCCGAGGAAAATATTGCCGGCCGCGGCCAGACTCTCTGCGCCACTTAGTTTCATGATTCTTTTCATGAGCCAGGCAAAGGCAAAAACTACCTTTTGTAAAATGCCGTAGTAAAATAAAAGTGAGGTTAAGGCCGAAAAGAAAATGACCGTAGGCAAAACCTGAAAAGCGAATATGTAACCAAAGGAATCGGTGGAGTCCATGAGGCCCCCAAACAAAAACTCAGAGCCTTCTTGGGTAAAGCTAAGGAGTTTTACAAAGAATTTGCTGAGCCAATCAAAACCCTGACGAATAGCCGGGATTTTAAGAATGCTAAAGGCAAAAAGGATTTGAATGAGCAGACCTTTTACTACCAAAGGCCAGTTGATTTTTCTGCGGTTGGAAGACATGAGAAAGGCCAGAAAAACCAAAACCAGCAAACCCAAAAGCCCGCGCGCTATGGCTTTAAAGCTAAACTGCGCGTTTTCAAAATTGTAGTTGAGGGGTAGTTGATTGAGGTCTTGCTGATTGGTATCCGCCCCGCCCCTAGCACCCCGGGAAAAAGAAAAAGTAACCGGGCCTTCTTTTATGCTTAGTAAGGTGTCGTTTAAAACTTGCAGCGCGTAGTAGCGCACCGTGTCAGTAGGTTGGCGGTACTTAAAAACAAGCGTGTCATTCCGTAGCTGGAAAGTACCGGCAGCGTATAAATTGTTTTTGGCGGCCAAGGCATAGCTAAAGGAGCTGTCTTGTTTAAGGTGAAAATAATCACCCGAGTCTACGGGTAGCAACTCTTCCTGAGCGTTGTTGGTAATGGCCTTGAAACTCCAGCGGTGAATAAGGCTAGGCTGAGCAAGGGCGCTAAGGCTTGTGAAAACCAGCAGAGCCGCGAAACATTTTTTGAGCAATCCCATAGAGGGAGCGAATTTAATAGTTTTTAGCTCTCTCTGCGGTCTATCTCATCGCGTAAGCGAGCGGCCTTCTCATAGTCTTCATTCTGCACCGCATCATCCAATTCTTTGTGGAGATCCTTGACCGTTTTATCGGCCATGGGTTTGCTGCTGGCGCTGCTCTTAGCTTTTTTGGCCGGAGCGCTGCTGCCACCCTTGCCACTGGTTTTGGTATCGCCATCTTTTAAAATCACCCCGGCTTTTTCTAAAATTTCACCGTAGGTAAAAATGGGCGCTTTAAAGCGGATGGCCAGTGCTACCGCGTCACTGGTGCGGGCATCCAGCATTTTTTCCTGGCCACCTTCATCGGTGCAAACCAAAAGGGAATAAAAAACCCCGTCTTTTAGTTTGTGAATGACCACCTCTTTGAGCTGAATTTTAAAATTATCCGCAAAATTCTTGAAAAGGTCGTGCGTAAGAGGCCGCGGGGGGTTGACTTCTTTTTCTAAGGCAATGGCAATGCTTTGGGCTTCAAAACCACCAATAATGATGGGCAGCCTGCGTTCGCCATGCTCCTCACCCAAAACCAGAGCATAGGCTCCGGTTTGGGTTTGGGAGTAACTTAAGCCTTTTACAAAGAGCTTGGTGCGCTCCATTAATTGTTGGCTTTAAACTTCTTGATTGCTTCCGTGAGTTTGGGTACTACTTCAAAGGCATCGCCCACTATGCCAAAATCTGCGGCTTTAAAGAAGGGGGCTTCCTCGTCTTTGTTAATGACCACAATGGTATTGCTGGCGCTTACACCGGCCAGGTGTTGAATGGCGCCTGAAATACCAATAGCCACGTAAAGATTGGGCTTAATGGCAATACCGGTTTGGCCAACGTGCTCGCTGTGCGGGCGCCAGTCCATATCTGATACGGGTTTGCTGCAAGCCGTACCGGCATCCAGTACTTCGGCTAGTTCTTCCAGCATGCCCCAGTTTTCCGGGCCTTTTAAACCACGGCCACCTGATACTACGCGCTCCGCTTCCGGCAAAGGAATTTTACCTTTTACGCGGTCTACTTCCTGCACGCTTACGCGAGGAGCATCGCCCGTAGAGGCAGAGGTTTCCGAAACCTCCGCACCGCCTTCACTTTCTTCTAAGCCAATGGAGTTGGGTACAAATACCACCACACGCTTGCTGGCGCTGGCACTTAAATCATTAAAACCTTTGGAAGAGAAAACACCCCGTTTTACCGTAAAGGGGTCAGCGCTCAGGGGCAAAGCAGTAACGTTAGTCAGCAAGGCCGCCTCCGCATAAATGGCCAAGGAGGGTGCCAAAGCTTTGGCGTTGAAGGTGCCACTCAAGATGATGGTATCTGCGCCCTGCGCTTCGGCTACCTCGTTTAGGGCGGCTCCAAAGGCATTGGCATCAAATTGCCTAAAGTCATCGCCCTTGAGGCTCAGTACTTTATTTATACCAAACTGACCGGCTTTGCTGGCGTCATCTTCTAAGTCACCAATGGTAACTCCAATGGCTTCGGTGCCCAGCATTTCGGCTGTTTTAGAGGCGTACAAGGCCGCCTCCCAGGTGTTTTTCTTAAACTTTCCTTCCCAATTTTCTAAATATACAAGTACAGACATGTCTTTGCTTTTTAAATAACTTTTGCTTTTTCGTGCAGTAACTTCACCAGCTCTTCCATGTTGTCGGCATCTACCATGGTAACCGCTCCTTTGGGTTCTGGTTTAGCAAAATCGCCCACTTTGGTTTTGGCCTCGGCATCTACTGCTTCTTTTACCGCCAGGGGCTTCTTACGCGCTTGCATAATGCCCCGCATGTTGGGTATGCGCAGGTCACTTTCTTCTACCAGGCCTTTTTGGCCGCCAATTACAAAGGGTAGGGGGGCGCTTAGTTTTTCTTTACCGCCATCAATTTCGCGGGTAAAAGACGCTTTATCGCCTTCTATTTCCATACCTACGCAGGCATTAATGAAGGGCCACTTTAATAAGGCTGCTACCATGCCGCCTACCTGACCACCGTTGTAGTCAATACTTTCACGGCCGGCAATAATTAAATCGTATTCACCTTCTTTAGCGACAGCCGCAATTTGTTGGGCCACAAAAAAAGCATCGGTGGGTTCTGCGTCTACGCGGATGGCCTCATCGGCACCAATGGCCAATGCCTTACGTAAGGTGGGCTCAGTTTCTGCGGTTCCTACATTCAGCACCGTTACAGAGGCGCCTTGCTTCTCTTTCAGCCACACTGCCCGGGTGAGTCCAAATTCGTCATAAGGGTTAATGACAAACTGCACCCCGTTTTTATCAAACTCCGTGTTGTTATTGGTAAAATTTATTTTGGAGGTGGTATCGGGCACATGGCTAATGCATACTAATACCTTCATTTTATAGTTTTTTTAAATGTGCTGCGAAAATAGCCTAAAAAAAAGGCGTATCAAAATATTATGCATGCATAGTAGATGCGCGCTTGGGTTTAATGGGTTAGAAACATCACTGGTTGAATAGTTCATTAGGTTAATTGAGTTCATAAGGCTCCTACCATGCAGCTAACCAAAAGCCTGGGGCTGCCCATCTGCGGCAAGCAGAAAGATGAAGGCCCCCCATTGCCCTGGATAGAAACTTGCTTTTTCACCGGAACAGGTCAACTGTGTGAAATAAAAATTACAGAAAATTGTATTTTTTGAGAAGAGTGTTTATCTTACAAAAACAATGAAGAAGCTTGGATTAATTGCTGTACTACTAACCCAACTCACCCTGCCTTTAGCGCAGGGTCAGAATTTGGTGCGGAACCATGATTTTTCGGATCTCAACTCATGTGTTGACATTAAGGATCGAGGGGGCTATATCCAAAGTTCTTCTCTTAATTGGCGTGTGCCCATGCAAAGACATTGGTTTATCCCTCCTGATACTTCTGTAATTAGGCCAATACCTTTAAGAGAAATGCTTTCGTATGTTAGTATTCATAAAAATTGCCCGTTTATTCCTATAGACACAGTTGAGCTTATGCCATATCTGTTGTTTGGGAATAGATCATGTAATGATAGTCTTAAGTGGTTTATGCCACAACCTGTAAAGGGTGATGGCTACCTTGCCCTACGACTACTGGATTCTTTCGATGTGCAGCCTTTTTTCGCATATTCAACAATCACAACATGTCCTCCAAACAGCCCTGGATTTGTGCCTTTATCCCCGCCACTGTATGCTAATACTCCCACAACTGATCCTAACGCAACTCATACACATTATGGATCGCGGTTCAATGGCCGAAGAACTTTTGCCGAAACAAGATTGAAAGAACCTCTAGTGTCACAGAAAGAATATGTTCTAGAGTTCTGGACTGCGCGGAAATGGAATAGTTATTACACCTTAGGTGAAATAAGTGCGTATTTCTCAGTTGACACTTTCCGCTTCTTAGATTACAAAAGGCAAAATATAGTACCTCAAGTAACTTCAACCCAAGACTCCATCTATAATGATACGAGTAATTTCAGGAAATGGACTCATGTAAAACAATCCTTCGTGGCTGAGGGAGGAGAGGAGTTTCTAACCTTAGGCAATTTTAATAACTATGGAAATCCGGACTTTCCTTATAGATTAATGCACTTTGCGCCAATTCCAACTCAAGTACCTTTTCGACAGTACACCTTTCACGGGGACTACTTTTTTGCCGCCATTTACCTCTATGATCCTTTAGACAGTGTTTTTAGCGTACACCTGCCCAATGATACCCTATTGTGCCCAGGTGATAGCCTAACGCTACACGCCTTCCATACGGATAGCTTTAAAATTGAAGCCACAAAAACCTTTCAGTGGAGCACAGGCGCTACCGATAGCAGCATTACCATTAAGCAACCCGGCACCTACTGGGTAGAAGTAGCCTATGACAATCGCTGGAAACAGCGTGACAGCATAACGGTGCGCTACTACCCGCCCTATCAAAGTGGCCTGGCGGGGTTAGACACTACCCTCTGTGCTGGTGATAGCCTTTGGGTACAGGCCGCTTTAGATACAGCCGTAAGCCATCAGTGGCTACACGGCCCAAGCACGGCTGGCACCTGGCTGAGTGATAGCGGCAGGTATATTTTACAAAGCAGCAGCTACTGCGGAACCTGGCAAGACACCCTGCAGGTGCGTTATCATCCGGCCTTAGAAATTGACACATCCGGTTTAAGCGGAGAGCTGTGCCCTCAAAATGATAGTTTAGTGTTGGAATTAGACCCTCTGGCCTTTGGTGAGTACCGTTGGAGCAACGGGCAAATCGGCCCCAAAGCCGTGTACCGCAGCCCCGGTGATGAAAACCTCCAGGTAATAAGTGCTTGCGACACCCTCAATTACCCATTTACCCTAAACGAAAAAGTTGAATGCGATACCAGTGGCATTTACATTGCCAGTGCCTTTACACCTAACGGAGATGGCCTCAATGATGCCTTTGAGATCGTAAATCTACCAGCCAAAAATGAGCTGCAAATCTTTAACCGCTGGGGCGGGATAGTCTTTCAGGCCAAACCCTATCGGAATGACTGGCAAGGCACGGACCCTTCGGGCGGTGATTTACCGGGTGGGGTGTATGTTTTTGTTTTACGTTACCAATTTGATGGCGCCTGGCAAGTGAAGCGGGGGCATTTTACTTTGGTGCGGTAGGCAAGTTTTTGAGGTTGGATGAATTGGTAAACTTGGAAGCGTCTTTCCATTTTTTCCCATCAAAAGGCTCAGCAGAATAACTTGACGCAGCCCACTGTCTTGGGGCCATAGCTGCCAAAAATTTTTAGGGGGCCCCTTTCATTTTCCGCGCAAGCGTTTCCTCTAAAACCTACCCCTGTTTCCTTCCCACAAATTATTACTTTTGCCCACCTTAGTTAAAGAAGAATATGAGCAGAGTTATTCAATTTAGAGAAGCGGTGGCCGAAGCCATGAGTGAGGAAATGCGCAGAGATGAGAAGGTGTACCTCATGGGTGAAGAAGTAGCCGAATACAACGGAGCCTACAAGGCCTCTAAAGGTATGTTAGATGAGTTTGGCCCTAAGCGTGTGATTGATACGCCCATTTCTGAATTGGGCTTTGCCGGTATTGGCGTAGGCTCGGCCATGAACGGGCTGCGCCCCATCATTGAATTCATGACTTTCAATTTTTCACTGGTGGCCATTGACCAAATCATTAGCAATGCCGCTAAAATGTACCAAATGAGCGGTGGGCAGTTTAATGTCCCCATTGTTTTCAGAGGTCCTACCGCTTCCGCGGGACAGCTAGGGGCTACCCACAGTCAGGCTTTGGAAAGCTGGTACGCCAATACACCCGGTTTAAAGGTAGTGGTGCCTTCCAACCCTTATGATGCCAAAGGTTTGCTTAAATCAGCTATACGAGATGATGATCCTGTATTAGTGATGGAGAGCGAGCAGATGTATGGCGATAAAGGCGAGGTGCCGGAGGACGAGTATCTGTTGGAACTTGGCAAGGCCCATACCGTGCAAGAAGGAAACGATGTAACCATCGTGAGCTTTGGTAAAATAATTAAAGAGGCCTACAAAGCAGCCGAAGAGCTTGAAAAGGATGACATCAGTTGCGAGATTATTGACCTCCGCTCCGTGCGCCCCATTGATTACGAAACCATTGTAAACTCGGTAAAGAAAACCAACCGCCTGGTTATTTTAGAGGAGGCCTGGCCCTTAGGCAATATTTCTACCGAGATTACCGCACACGTGCAGCAGCATGCTTTTGACTACCTGGATGCACCCATCCGCAGAATTAACGCACAAGACACGCCCATGGCGTACTCACCCGTGTTAGTGGAGGCTTATCTACCTAACGCTGATCACGTAATTAAAGCGGTAAAAGAGGTGCTTTACATTTAAAGTTTCGCTGTAATCCCTTTTAAATTCAAAGGCTGTTTCTGCAAAGAACAGCCTTTGTTTTTGGTACCCGACCCACAACGCATTAGGCGTCAAAACAGGCTGTAATATTTAGACCTACTCTACAAACTAAGTAATTGATTGCGATTGCTTTGGCAATAAGGGCGTTTCGTTTACTTTTGCGCCCTTATTTTTAGCTAATCAAATCAATACACTAACAATGAACGACTGGTTAATGTACGTAGTTCCGGCTCTGGGACTCGTTGGAATCTTAATTATGCTGGCCAAATCGGCTTGGGTTGGAAAGCAGCCTTCTGGCGAAAAGAATATGGCTGAATTAGCAGGCTACATTGCCGAAGGCGCCATGTCTTTTCTAAAGGCAGAGTGGAAGGTAATGAGCTACTTTGTAATCATTGCGGCTATTTTACTGGGCTACTCCGGTACCTTGGTAGAACATTCTTCGCCCATTATTGCCATTGCCTTTGTAATTGGTGCGGTACTTTCGGCTCTAGCCGGATACATTGGTATGCGTGTAGCCACCAAAAGTAATGTGCGCACCACCGAGGCAGCCCGCACCAGCTTAGTAAAAGCCTTAAAAGTTTCCTTCACCGGAGGCTCGGTTATGGGTCTGGGTGTGGCCGGTTTAGCCGTTTTAGGTCTGGGCTCTTTGTTTATTGTTTTTTACAATGTTTTTGTTCCCGAAGGCCAGGCCATTACTGGTGATGGCATGAAAACCGCCATTGAGGTGTTGGCGGGCTTTTCATTAGGAGCTGAGTCTATTGCCCTTTTTGCCCGGGTAGGCGGGGGTATTTACACCAAAGCCGCTGACGTGGGCGCTGACCTGGTTGGTAAGGTAGAAGCTGGTATTCCCGAAGATGACGTGCGCAACCCGGCCACCATTGCAGACAATGTTGGTGACAACGTTGGGGACGTAGCTGGTATGGGAGCCGACCTTTTTGGTTCGTACGTAGCCACCATTTTGGCCTCCATGGTATTGGGTCAGGAGATGAGCTCTGATGATAATTTTGGCGGGATGGCCCCCATTTTACTACCCATGGTTATTGCCGGTTTAGGGCTTATCTTCTCTATAATTTCCATGGCTTTTGTACGCATAAAGGGTGAAGACAGCTCGGTGCAAGCCGCTTTAAATATTGGTAACTGGTCGTCTATTATTTTAGTAGTAATAGCTTCACTACCGCTTTGCTTGTGGATGTTACCGGAGAGTCTAGACCTACGTGGTTACGAGTTCAGTAACCTGGATGTGTTCTTTGCCATTTTAGTAGGTTCTATTGTGGGAGCCTTAATGAGCTGGATTACCGAGCTATACACCGCTATGGGTAAAAAGCCCGTGCTTTCTATTGTGAAGCAATCGTCTACCGGGCACGCCACCAACATTATTGGCGGTTTGGCCATGGGTATGCAAAGTACCGTGGTACCCATTATAATTTTGGCAGCTGGTATTATGGCTTCCTATCAATTTGCCGGCTTGTACGGTGTGGCTATTGCCGCAGCGGGCATGATGGCTACAACGGCCATGCAGTTGGCCATTGATGCCTTTGGTCCTATTGCCGATAACGCGGGTGGTATTGCTGAAATGAGCGGTTTACCCGAAGAAGTTCGCGGCCGTACTGATAATTTGGATGCGGTAGGAAACACCACCGCGGCTACGGGTAAAGGTTTTGCCATTGCTTCGGCGGCCTTAACCGCCTTGGCTTTATTCGCAGCCTTTGTAGGTATTGCCGGCATTGACTCCATTGACATTTACAAGGCGCCCGTACTTTCTATGCTGTTTATTGGTGGCATGATTCCTTTCATTTTCTCCTCTTTAGCCATTTCAGCGGTGGGCCGTGCGGCCATGGCCATGGTGGTTGAGGTAAGACGTCAGTTCAAGGAAATCCCCGGTATTATGGAACACAAAGCCAAGCCGGAATACGATAAGTGTGTGGAAATTTCTACGCAAGCGTCTATCAAAGAAATGATGCTACCAGGTGCCATTGCCTTAATTACGCCCGTGTTGGTAGGTTTTGGCTTTAAAGACGTTTTCCCCGATACTTCATCTGCAGAAATGCTGGGTGGTTTATTGGCTGGCGTTACGGTGAGCGGTGTGCTGATGGGTATTTTCCAAAACAATGCCGGAGGTGCCTGGGATAATGCCAAAAAGAGCTTTGAAGCCGGTGTAGAAATTAACGGTAAAATGGAATACAAAGGTTCGGAGCCTCACAAGGCCTCGGTTACCGGTGACACCGTTGGCGACCCTTTTAAAGATACTTCTGGTCCCAGTATGAACATCCTCATCAAATTGATGTCTATCGTATCCTTGGTAATTGCTCCGCACATCAGCGTAAGCGAAGGACACCACTCGGCTACTGAGTCGGTTTCCTACAGCCAGGATGCCTTCATTAGCTCTTCAGATGCCATTGGCTCCGTAGAGTTTTTAGGCCCCAACCAAGAGGAGGCTACTTTAGAAGTACTTCACTTCAGTGCAAACGAGCAAAATGAAAAGGTATTAAGCGATGTACTCATTGAGATCAATCCGCAAAACGCCAGCGCCCTTTTTGACGCTCGCTTTGAGTCCTTCATTTTTCAAGCCAATGAGCTGGTAAAATCGGGTGACAATGAATTTGCCGGTTACGGTTTCATTCAAGTAGATCAAAACACCAAGTTTGACAGCAAGGTGCGCATTGTGCGTAATGCCAACGGTCAGTTTACCGCCAACATGGTTATGGCGGGCTAGGCCCTAGAATACTAGATTTTAAAAAGCCCTCCGAAATTTTTCGGAGGGCTTTTTTTATGCTGTAGCCAATAAGGTGTAAAACGTAGTTTTTAAAAAAGTCCGTTTAATTCGGCATCAATGCGGTTTATGATGGTCCCCATATCTTCTGGATTCACCGCAAACTTGTTTTCATCTACGTTAATCACCAAAAGGTTGCCTTTATCGTAATTGGAGATCCAGGCCTCATAGCGCTCGTTTAAGCGGTTAAGGTAGTCTATGCGTATGGTGCTTTCGTAATCGCGGCCCCGCTTCTGAATTTGGTCTACCAGGGTAGGCACGGAGGCGCGCAGGTAGATTAACAAATCTGGCCCTTTAATAAAGGATTCCATCAGGCTAAAAAGCGATTGAAAATTCTCATAATCACGGCTGGGCATTAAGCCCATGGCATGCAGGTTAGGCGCAAAAATATGCGCATCCTCATAAATGGTGCGGTCTTGAATGACATTATCGGCCCCTTCCCTAATTTCTTTTACTTGCCTGAACCGGGAGTTCAAAAAGTAAATCTGCAGGTTAAAAGACCAGCGCTGCATTTCACGGTAAAAATCATCCAAATACGGATTGTCTTCTACATCCTCATAGTGAGGAGTCCAGCCATAGTGTTTGGCCAACATTCGGGTAAGGGTAGTTTTTCCTGAACCAATATTACCAGATACCGCTATATGCATGGTTGTTTGTTTTTAGACAAGGCTGCAAACTTACTATTTTAACGCTAAAGAGCGCAGAAACGCTAGCTGCGGTTCAGCTGGTACACCTTAACTTCTTGGTTAAAAAGCAGGTAAATTTTGCTGCCTTCAAAATAGATTTGTTTCATGCCTGTTTCCGGCAAGAGACCCAGTTCTTTTTGGTCAGTGCTGAGGTCGTAAAGGTTTACACCGCCCTTTTCACTGATGGTTAAGAGACTTTTGTTGTAAAAACTCATCATAGGCTTACCGCTGAGGTTAATTGTTTTTTGGTAGGCGCCCAAGGCATCAAAAACCAATACGCCCGTATTGGGGAGTTTCAGAAGCAAATAGTTGAAGCTGCAAAACAGCGCTTCGGGCTGATTTTCAGAATTGGTGATTTGGGTGATTACCTGACTTTGCGCGGTAGATTTGCTGTGCCTGAGGTTGTAGCGGATCATGCGATCTTGAATTTGATCGTAAATCCAAATATTGTCTTCATCGGTGTAAGCCACTAGGGTGGGGTCAATAAAACCGGCCTCCAGCAAGTTGTAGGCCTGGCTTTCATTCAGGCGGTTATCCACCAAACGCAGCTGATTTACATCATTGTAAAAAAGCAGCGGGTTCATGGCGTTTAAAGCGTCTATGGCGCTAATATCTCCGTACAAGGGGTCGCTGTAGCTGTAAAGCTCTTTGCCTTGGGGCGATAGCTTTTTCAGCTCCTCATCATAGGCCAGGTATAAATTGCCAAACTGGTCTGCCGTTAGTAGCGTAGCCCCTTTGGGAATGGAGATGGTTTTGAGCGGTGTAAAACTCAACTGGGCCGAAAGCAAGACGGGCCCAAGAAATACCGTGCACCATAGGGCTACTATTTTCATGTGTTTAAAGCTATCAGTTCATCTATGTGCTGGCGGCTGTTGCTTAAACGCGGCACTTTGTATTGCCCGCCTAAACGGCCCTTGCTCTTAAGCCATTGGTAAAAAAGCTTGGGCTTGGCCTCAAGTATTTGCAGAGGCTTTAGGGCCATATCTTTGTGGCGTTTGGCCTCATAGTCACTGTTCAATTCTTTCAAGCGTTGGTCTAAAACATCGGCAAAAGCCTGAATATTTTGCGGACGCTTTTCAAACTCAATGAGCCACTGATGGGCACCGCTGCTTTTACCTTCCATAAAAACGGGCGCTACGGTGTACTCTGCCACCGTGGCTTGCATTTTTTCACAGGCATGGCTTAAAGCCACCTCGGCATTTTCAATTATAACCTCTTCACCAAACACATTTATAAAGTGTTTAGTACGTCCGGAGATTTTAATGCGATAGGGGTAGGTGCTGGTGAATCGCACCGTATCACCAATAATGTAGCGCCAAAGTCCGGCATTGCTGCTGATGACCAAAGCGTAGTTTTCACCTACCTTTACCTCGCTCAGCGGAATGGTGGGGGAGTTTACACCATCAAATTTTTCCATAGGAATGAACTCGTAGAAAATGCCGTAATCCAGCATGAGCAGCATGTCCTCTGCATTTTTTTGATCCTGAATGCCAAAAAATCCCTCAGAGGCATTGTAGGTTTCAAGGTAGTTGATAGGGCGCCCCATGAGGGCTTCAAACTGCTTTCGGTAGGGGCCAAAACTTACCCCACCGTGCATGTAGAGCTCCAGGTTAGGCCAAACTTCGTGTAAATTACTTTTACCTGATTTTTCCAGAATGCGGTGCAGCAAAACCAGCATCCAGCTAGGAACACCGGCCAGACTGGCTACGTCTTCTTTGATGCTGGTGGTGGCAATGGCTTCAATCTTAGCCTCCCATTCGTCCATGAGGCTAATTTTGTTATTGGGGGTGCTGCGCATCTCCACCCAAAAGGGCAGGTTTTCAATAATTATGGCCGACACATCGCCATAATAGCTGTTGTTCTTTTTATTATTGGTGTAGGTACTTCCGCCTAAGCGTAAATTACTACCGCTAAAAATGGTGGTTTCTTCGTATAAATTGCTGTAAATACTAAGTAAATCCTTGCCGCCTTTGAAGTGCGTGTCTTCAATAGCCTGCTGGCTAACCGGAATAAACTTGCTCTTACTATTGGTGGTGCCGCTGCTTTTGGCAAACCATTTAATCTCGCCTGGCCACAGTAAATCCTTTTCTCCAGCCCGCAATCGCTCAACCAGGGGCTCTATGTTTTCGTAAAAGCACAGTGGTAGGTTTTTGGTGTAATCTTCAAAGGTTTTTATGCTGCCAAAACCATATTTCTTACCCCAGTGGGTATCCTGCGCCTCACGCAACAAATCAGACAGAATTTCAGTTTGTACCTCATGCGGGTACTTCATGAAAAGTTCAATTTGGTGGTAGCGCTTTTTCATGCGCCAGCTTAAAAAGTTGCTTACCAGATCAAGCTTCATTTAATGTCTAATTTAGCCACCGAAAATATAAATTACCCCCATGGAATTTGGAATCACACTGGCAAAAATGCCTACTTATTTTGAGAATGGTGTTCACTATCTCCTCAAAGCCGATGCTGACTTTCTGCAAATGAACGCCTTAATTGGCCGAAAGGTAGGCATTGTGTTTTTGAACCAGAAGTTTTGCAGTGGCTGTGGCAATCAGTTTAAAGACTTATTTAGAATGGGCTTTTGCCGAAATTGCTTCTTTACCAATCCGCGAGCGGGGGAAAGCATCATTAGACCCGAGCTTAGTCAGGCCCATGAGGGCAAGGAAGACCGGGATTTGGCTTTTGAAAAGGAGTACCAATTGCAGCCCCACATTGTGTACCTGGCCAATGGGGCCGGTTTAAAAGTGGGGGTTACCCGAGCCAGGCAAAAATTGCACCGCTGGATGGATCAGGGGGCCAGTTACGCCTTGGTTTTTGCGGAAACGGAGAACCGTTACCAAGCCGGGCAGATAGAGGTGGCCCTGAAAGAATACATAGCCGATAAAACGCCCTGGCAGCGCATGCTCAAAAATGAGGTACCCAATCTTGATTTGGTAGCCGAGAAGCGCAAACTAAAGAACCTTTTGCCGGCAGATTTGCAAAAGCACGTGAATGAAGATGATCAGGTGCACAGCTTTCAGTACCCGGTTCAAGAATATCCTGCCAAAGTAAAAAGCATCAATTTAGATAAAGAGCCCGAGTTTGCCTCAAAGCTGCTGGGCATTAAAGGGCAGTATTTAATTTTTGAAGGCGGACGGGTACTGAACGTAAGAGGCAATACCGGCTACCGGGTTAGTTTCTCCGTACTTTAATGGTTTTGAGCTCGGCCGGGTTAAAAAGGGCTAAGCCGGTTAAGGCGGGCACGGCCACGTTAAAGAGCCAAACCACGGCACTGGCCAGGGCAAATAAAATCTCTTGATCGGTTAAAAAAGCAAAGAAGAAAAGTGAAAGCACACTTTTTACCAGAAAGTCAAAAGCGGCCCAGGTAGGAATAATGGCCGTTAAAAAATAGTACACCGGTAAACTGGCCAGCAGACTGAGATTCAGCAAGGCGGGGTCTAAGGCGGTAAGCACCAAAGCCATTTGCCCTGAAAAACACAAAAAGCGCAGCGCGTTCACGAGTAGTAGCTTTAGCTTCTCTCGCCAAAAGGGCCTGCCCTTTACCAGGTAATGGTTTAGTTTTCGCTCCCTGATTTGCCGTTTCTCAAAAAAGCTCAAGACTTTTTCCAGTTTAAAATAGCTGAAGAGTAGCAGGGCGTAAGCCAGCGCCAAGAAAATCAGCCAAAGGCTTTGGCCGCTATTGGGTATAAAAACAAAGAAGGCCAGTGGAAAACCTACACTGGCTTTGGAGAAAAGCTTGGGGGCGTGGGCCCAAAAAGTGAGGTATAAGGTTTTTTGCCGGTGCTCTTTTTGGCGCTGCGCAAGGTAGCGCCCGGCCAATTCACCGCTGTTAAAAGGGGTAATAAAGGCCAGCGCATAAGCCTTTAAATTGTGTAGAAATGCCTCTTTGAGGGTAACGCTTCTTAAAATACCCTGTACAGTTTTCCAGCTAAGCGCATCTAAAGAAAGGTTTAGAGCAAAAAGCAGCAGAAAGCCGACTGTGGCCTGCCAGAGCATCAGAGTTGAGGCCTTAATTTCCAAAGCCCGCAGCTCATTCCAGTCTACTTTTTGGTGCAACAGAACCAAGGCTAATCCTATCAGCGAAAGCTTTAGGGCGCTATTCCAAAAAGCCTTTCTCATGCCTAATGCCAATGTATTTCTTCGCCTGGCTTTAAGCCGAAATAGTTGCGCAGAGCAAAAACCACCGGGTAAATAATTAAGGTGTCAGCCGCGGCACAAAGCACTTTAAAAAGCCAGCCATCCAGTACGAGGTCAAAAATATAGCCGGCCCCTTTTAGGCCCATAAAAATGACGGAGGTCACCAAAATGGTATCCACCAGCTGGGAAAAAAAGGTGGAAAAATTATTGCGGAACCAGAGTGCCTTGCCCTTGGTGAGTTTTTTGAAATAGTGAAAAATGCGCACATCAATAAACTGCGCGCTCAGGTAGGCCAGCATAGAGGCTAATATTACCCGACCAGAATTTTGAAACACACTCTGATACTCCGCATCGGTAACGGGGCTATCGGCTATAGCCGGAAAAGCATGGCCTAAGTATAAAATGAGCAAGACCAATAATGAGGCAAAAAAACCGCTTAAGACCACGTAGCTGGTGTTCTTACGCCCGTAAAGCTCAGAAAGAATATCGGTTATTAAAAAAGTAATGGGGTAGGGCAGCACGCCAGCCGAAAGCACAAATGTTTTAAAGCCCAAGTTTACGGTTACAAACTTATTGGCAATGAGGTTGCAGGTTATAAGGGCTGCTATAAATAAAGCAGCCAGGCTAATGTACACTAGCCCGGCTTGCTTTTGTTTTTGTACGGTTTGAATTTGCGCCAATTTAGTCAATCACAATTTCATACTCCATGCGGGTTTGGATACCCTGCATGCCTTCTACTTCTTTAAGCGTTTTAAAGTAAGGAGCCAGGGGACCAAGCTGCGCCTTCATTACGCGGGCTTCGTAATTGGAGCCTAAATTTTCCAATAATTCTTGAACGGGGTCTATGGGCTCTGGGTACTCTACTACTTGGTAATCGGTGCCTAACCCAGCCCGTTCTGCCGCCAAACTTAAAGCAGTCTCTAAACCACCTAGCACGTCTACCAGACCAAGCTCCAGAGCATCTTCACCACTGTAAACGCGGCCTTGGCCAATAGAATCTACATAAGCCATTTCAAAGCTTCGGCCTTCAGCCACTCGCTCTTTAAAGGTAGTGTACACTCGATCAATTTGAGCAATTAGAATGCGTTTTTCAGAAGGGGTTAAATCACGGTCAATGGTTCCTAAATCGGCAAAATGGTTGGTCTCCACCGTCTCTATGTTAATGCCTAATTTTTCATTCATTAATTCCTCGGCAGTAAAAAAGAGGCCAAAGGCGCCAATGCTGCCGGTTACGGTATTAGGTTGGGCCACAATCGTATCGGCAAAGCAGGCAATGTAGTAACCACCGCTGGCCGCTACCCCGCCCATGGAGGCGATTACCGGTTTTACTTGTTGCGTTAGTTTCACCTCACGCCAAATTACATCAGAAGCCAAAGCACTTCCCCCCGGACTGTTGATGCGTAACACTACCGCTTTTACCTTGTCATTCTCCCGAGCTTTTCTAAGAGCTTTGGCAATGCGCTCAGAACCAATAGTATATTCGCTTCCATCACCACTTTGAATGCCTCCCTGGGCTATAACTACCGCTATGCGCTTATCATTAAACCCTTTGTTGCCATTGAGGTCGTAGCCCTTTGCATACTTTTTCAGACTTAAAAAAGGTACGTCATCAATGTCATCAAAGCCCGCACGCTTGGCCACCAATGAGTCAATTTGATCTTGGTAGCCGGTTAGTTCTACTATTCCGTACTGGGCCGCTGCAGCGGGATCACTCAGTTCAAAACTATCAGCCAGGGTGTTTAGTTTTTGGACATCTACCTTTGCCACTTGCGCTATTTCAGTAAGATAGTTGTCCCAAACCGAGTTCAATAACTGGGTAAGCTGCATGCGGTTGGCATCGGTCATTTCATTCTCCAGAAAAGGCTCTACAGCACTTTTAAACTTGTTACCAGTTGCTCTTAGTACTACGGGCTGCACGCCTAATTTATCCAGAGCTTCTTTGTAATAGGTAACCGAAGCACTCAAACCTATGAACTCTACAATGCCTTCTGGGTGCAACATAAAAGTGTCGGCAACGCTGGTAAGGTACAGGCCTTTTTGGCTCAAAATTTCAGAATAGCCAAAAACAAATTTGCCCGTGCTTTTGAAATCTGCCAAGGCATCTCTTAGTTCTTTTACAGAGGCGGCATCGCCAAAAGGCAAGCCCCCACGTAAAAGCACACCCATTATTTTGCTGTCGTTCTTTGCTGCTTTTAATCCGGCAATAGCCGTGTTTAGGCCAAGAGTGGCTTGATCCTGACCAGTGAATGAGGCCAGCTCAGAAAAAGGATCATTTTGCGCTCGCTCAACAATGCTGGTATTCAAATCTATTGTGAGCACGCTGTTATCGGCAATCTCCAATTTGGGAGCGCTAATACTCAAAAGGGAGGCAAAAATTATAAAGAGTAAAAAAAGTAGTAAGCCGCCTCCCAAAATAGAGGCCAAAAGCATTTTAAGAAAGCTCTTCATGGTATTGGTATATATTTAGTTTTGCAATTTTAAAACTCAGAATTTTTAATACTTGAGTAAGTACAAAGAAACCGCTTTTTTGTTGTTAGGCGGTAATGTGGGTGCCGTAGAATTGACATTTACCAAAGCGCTTAAGGCTCTGGAGGAAATTGCAGAAATAGAAAAAGTTTCTGGCTTATATCAAACCCAGCCTTGGGGAATGTCTGTTGGTACTCCAGCCTTTTTAAATCAAGCTGTACAGGTTTCTACCTCTTTAAGCCCTTTGGATTTGCTGGTAGAACTTCAGAGAATTGAGGCAGTTTTTGGACGTAAGCGAGCGGTGACCATTGAGGGCTACCAAAATCGAACCTTAGATATAGATATTTTGCTGTACGGGAAAAAGGTTGTGGATAGCCAGAGATTAAGAATTCCACACCCGCGTTTACAGGAAAGGCAGTTTGCTCTAAAGCCTCTGCAAGAGCTGGCTCCCTCTTGGCCGGTGCCACCAAGTGGAGAAACCGTTCTAAATTTTGTTAAAAAGTGTAAAGACACTGCTAAAGTAGTGCTGGTTGAAAAGTAATAGTTACATAGCCGTTGAAGGCAATATTGGCAGTGGGAAAACTACTTTGGCTAAGCTCTTGGCCGAAGAGCTCAATGCTAAGCTCATTTTAGAGAAATATGAGGAGAACCCCTTCTTAAAGGGCTTTTACCGCGAGCCGGAGCGCTATGCCTTTTCAGTGGAAATGTCTTTTTTGGCAGATCGCTATCATCAACTTAGTTCTCTTTTAGATCAACAAGATTTGTTTCAGCCTCACTGGGTGGCAGATTATGCACCTTTTAAGTCTTTAGTGTTTTCTCAAAATAATTTAAGCGGTGCAGAATTTGAACTCTATCGCAAATTTTGGCATATGTCACTAGGTAATTTACGTCAGGTTGATTTATTAATTTATTTGGTGAGGCCTGTTGGTTCACTACAGAAGAACATACAAAAAAGAGGAAGGATCTACGAGCAAGACATTGATAATGAGTATTTAACGGGCATTCACAAACGGTATGAGTCTTTTCTGAAACAATTACCAAAAGAAAAAGTACTTAGGCTTAATGCCGATGAATATGACTTTTTGGAATCAGAATCGGACGTTAAAGACCTTTCTAAATTGATTATTAATAAATTAGCTCTGCTTTAATAGTTAATTACATTTTTGAAAAAAAACTTGATAACCGAAGATTTTTGTTTGTATCCTTAGGGTTATTTCTATTTTTGCAATGTTTTAATAAAAAAGGCAATTAACCATTTATTTATCATTTGGCCGGACTAAATATTAAACTATGAAAAAGTACACCTTCCTTACAGTACTCCTTGTGTCTGTATTTATGCTAGGGGCGCAAGACCAAGAAAAAATCACCGATGCCCACGTTTCAAATTACAGAGATTGGGCCATTTCACTGGGATTTGGTAATACCTTTATGAACGGAGATATGAAATCTCTAAACATAGATGCACAGGGAGACGGCCTTGGTGAATTCTATTTTGGCCCAACTGGCTATTTCTCGGTAACCAAGTATGTTAGTAGTGTTTGGGGATTCTCTTTTGGTGTTGACGCAGGTCAAATGTCTGGGGACTTTGGAAATGGAGAAGGAGTACCAAACTTTGAAACATTTTTTATTAATTTCTACCCACAAGTTACAGTTAATTTAAGTGCTCTGGCGCTTAAAGGAAAAGTTTACGACCGCAAGTGGAGTCACATTATCAAAGCGGGACTGGGGGGTACATTTAATAGACCGGACTTAACTTACGAAAAAGTTAATGGCGATTTGGTAACGGTTGAACTGCGCGGAGACGGAGATGAAAGCTGGAATAATGCGGCTCTGATCGCTCTAGATTACAACTTAAAGTATAGCATGACCAAGGCTTTGGATCTTGATTTACATTTGGCAACGAGACATTTTTTTGGTGATAATATAGATGGCTTTGGTGAGGGTTTTCCTAGAGGCGCTGCCTCTGGACAGGCCAATGATGTCAGCATTTTCACTGGAATTGGGGTAACTTTCAACTTTGGAAACAAGAATGGTGCTGAAGAAAATGATAAAATTTCGGTGATTTATACCAATCCACTAGACGGAATGTTTGCTGACATGGAATCAGTAAAAGAAGATTACGAGAAATTAACTGGAGATGATGACAATGATGGTGTGAGCAATCTTTTTGACAAAGATAATGCCACGCCTGAGGGTGCAACTGTTAATGGTGATGGTGTAGCTAGTGATGTAGACGGTGACGGAATTCCTGACTACCTAGATGAAGACCCTTTCACTTTAAAAGGTGCTAAAGTTGATGCCCAAGGTAGAGCGGTTGACTCAGACGGTGACGGAGTTCCAGATGTGATGGACGAGGAGGCTAACACTGAAAAAGGTGCTCTGGTAAATTATAAAGGTGTTACTATCCCTACAGGTGGTGGTGTTGGAAACGGAGGTGCGTTACCTTCTGTATACTTTAATTTTAATAGTGCCACCGTTACAGCGGCTAATCACTATCGCTTAGCAACTATAGCGCAGGTACTTAAGAACAACCCCGATATAAGCATTTTGTTAGTAGGATATGCTGATCAGCGTGGTCCTGAGGAGTACAATAAGAATCTTGGTATGCGCAGAGCAGAAGAAGTAGCTAAGCAATTGATGCAGGTATATGGTGTAGAAGAGGGTAGAATTTCTACCGAGTCTAGAGGTGAAGATACACCTTTAGCAGATGGACGCTATGATGTGAACCGCAGAGTAGATGTGATGCTAAAATAAAAGCTTAGAATTCAGTAAAGTAAAAGCCCGCTTTCTAGCGGGCTTTTTTTTTCGCGGATGGGCAGGCTGCTAACCTTTCAGCTGTTTGATAAATTCCCACATAACTATACCACTACTAACCGAAACATTCAGGGAGTGCTTAGTACCGTACTGTGGAATTTCTATGCAACCAGTACAATGATCTAAGAACTGGTTGGATACGCCAGAAACTTCATTTCCAAGAACAAAAGCCACTCGCGATTTTTTTGAGATACTCCATTCCAGAAGCTTCTCGCTACCTTCAACTTGCTCCAAAGCCCATAATTCATAATTCTTCTTCCTTAAGTATTGAGTTGTTTCCTCAACGGTATCAAAGTGTAGCCAAGCTACCGCCTCTGTAGCTCCTAAGGCGGTCTTATTCATTTCTTTGGTGGGTGCAGGCGTAACTCCTACCAAAATAATTTCTTCGCATCTAAAGGCATCGGCACTTCTAAAAACAGAGCCTACGTTCAAAGTGCTACGCACATTGTCTAATACTAGGGCAAAAGGATGTTTCTCGGCTTCTTTGTATTCATTGGCCGAAAGCCGATTCAGTTCACTCATTCTGAGTTTTCTCATGGTCACTTTTTTATCTTTGCAAGCTCATCAAAAATAGGGTGAAATTGGCTGGTAAAAAGAAAAGTGAAACGCCTTTAATGAGGCAGTACAATGAGATAAAAGCAAAACACCCCCAGGCCTTGCTTCTCTTTAGGGTGGGCGATTTTTACGAGACTTTTGGTGAAGATGCCGTTAAGACCAGTAAAATATTAGGTATTGTTCTTACCAAACGTGCCAATGGTTCAGCCGCTCATATAGAGCTGGCAGGCTTTCCACATCATGCTTTAGACGCTTATTTACCTAAGTTGGTTAGGGCAGGGCAGCGAGTGGCTATTTGTGACCAGCTTGAAGATCCCAAACAAACCAAAACAATTGTGAAGAGGGGCATTACGGAGTTGGTAACGCCTGGTCTTACTACTAATGACAAAGTATTACAGAGCCATAAGAACAATTTCATCTGTGCCGTTCATTTCTCCGCTAAAAATCAGGGTATTGCCTTTTGCGATATTTCTACCGGAGACCTGTATGTAGCCGAGGGTTCCTATGAGTATCTCGAAAAGTTATTGCAAAGCTTCCAGCCTTCTGAGGTGCTGTATAACAAGCAAAAAAAGAACACTTTTCAAGACCTGTTTACTGGAGTTAGCTACAGCTTTGCACTGGACGAATGGATCTTTAAGGAGGAGTTTGCGCGCACCCATCTTCTGGATCACTTTCAAACAAAATCCTTAAAGGGTTTTGGGGTGGAAAACATGACCGCAGCGGTTACAGCCTGTGGGGCCATTTTCCATTACATGAATGAAACCCAGCATCACCGCTTAGAGCATATTACCAGTATTAGCCGTATAGATCTAAATGATTATGTGTGGATGGACCGGTTTACCATCCGAAATTTGGAGCTTTTTGAAGCCAATAGCCCGGGAGGCAAGTCATTGTTTGAAGTGATTAATCAAACTCAAAGTCCTATGGGCGCCCGTAATTTGCAACGCTGGCTTGGCATGCCTTTACTAGACCCTAAGGCCATTGATGAACGTTTAAATGCGGTGGCGGAGTTTTACCAGCAGGTAGACCTGAGTGAGCAGGCTCTAGCCATTCTAAAATCAATTCATGACTTAGAGCGATTAGCCGTAAAGCTGAGCACCCGAAAAATTTTACCTAATGAGCTGCTACAGCTAAAAACGGCCATTACCCTGGCCAATCAGCTGAAAGAATTAACGGCCTCTTCGGGCGAAAGCCTCACCAGGATCACCCGAAAAATACAGCCATTGTATGAGCTGGTGGCGCTAATTGGTGACACCCTTCAGGATGAACCTTCAAATCAGGTAGCCAAAGGGGATGTTATTCGGTCTTCGGTGTCAGAGGAACTGGATGAATTGCGCGAAATCCTGCACTCTGGTAAGGAAAAGCTCATTCAGATTCAACAGCGCGAAGCTGAGAAGACGGGTATACCTAAATTGAAAGTGGCATTTAACAACGTTTTTGGCTATTACCTGGAGGTGCGTAACACCCATAAAGATAAGGTGCCAAAAGAATGGGTGCGCAAGCAAACGCTGGTGAATGCAGAGCGTTACATCACCAATGAACTCAAAGAGTACGAACAAAAAATATTTGGGGCCGAGGAGAGAATTCTCAGCTTAGAGCAGCAGCTTTATACTGATTTAGTAGAGCGTGCGAGCCAATTTTTAGCCCAGCTTCAGCAGAATGCCAAGATAATAGCACAAACAGATTGCCTGTTAGGCTTTGCACTTTTAGCGCGACAACAAAATTATGTTAGGCCTAACCTTGATAAATCAGCGCGCCTGGCAATAGAAGAGGGTCGGCACCCTGTAATTGAGGCCTCTCTGCCAGAAGGCGATACCTACGTAGCTAATTCAGTTCAGCTGGACACTGAAACGCAACAAATTTTAATGATTACCGGTCCAAACATGTCGGGTAAGTCGGCATTATTGCGGCAAACGGCCTTAATTACCTTGCTGGCACAAATAGGCAGTTTTGTTCCGGCTCAAAAGGCCGATATAGGGATAGTGGATAAAATCTTTGTGCGGGTAGGTGCTTCAGACAACATTAGTCAGGGCGAAAGCACCTTTATGGTAGAGATGAACGAAACGGCCAGTATTCTCAATAATCTTTCTGAAAGAAGTCTGGTAATCTTAGATGAGATTGGCCGTGGTACCAGTACGTATGATGGTATTTCACTGGCCTGGAGTATTGCTGAGTTTCTGCACCAACATCCGGCAAAAGCCAAGACATTATTTGCCACGCATTACCATGAACTTAACGAGATGGCCCACACCTTTGAACGGATCAAGAACTTTAATGTATCCGTAAAAGAGGTAGGCGATAAGATCATTTTTATGCGTAAACTCAAAGAAGGGGGTAGTGAGCATAGTTTTGGAATTCATGTGGCTAAAATGGCAGGCATGCCTGGTTTAGTAGTGAGCAAAGCTCAAAAAATATTAGCCAGTTTAGAGAAATCGCGCAGCAAAGGAGGTGATGGTACTCAACCAGCCAAAGATGAGATGCAGTTAAGTTTTTTTAAGCTAGATGATCCCATTTTAGCCGACATAAAGGAAGATATTGAGCGACTGGATATTAATACCTTAACGCCTATTGAGGCCATGATGAAGTTAAATGAAATCAAGAAAAAAATTGGGGCATAGCTTGCGTAAATAAATGGATTAATATTACATTTGCCCTCCCGTTTGGGAAACGTTCTAGATTACCAATTGCGAGAGTAGCTCAGCTGGTAGAGCACGACCTTGCCAAGGTCGGGGTCGCGGGTTCGAATCCCGTCTCCCGCTCCATTTCAAACCCCTTTCCGTAAGGGGTTTTTTGATTAAAATCCTCCCCGCCCTGGTGGTGGAATTGGTAGACACGCAGGACTTAAAATCCTGTGGCCAGTTATGGCCGTGCGGGTTCAAGTCCCGCCTGGGGCACGTAAAAGCCACTCTTAGCGGGGTGGCTTTTTTTGTTTTGCAGAATGGAGAATCTTTACACAGTTTATGTTTTAGAAAGCGAGCGAGACGGCAGCTTTTACAAGGGCTTTACGCAGGATTTAGCCCAGCGGCTTAAACAGCACAATGCGGGGAGAACTAAATCTACGTGGGCTAAAATCCCTTGGCGAGTGGTTTATCCAGAGATTTTTCTCACGGGAGCTGAAGCGTGAAATACTAAAAACAGCAAGGGAAAATCGCTGCTAAGGATAAAAGGTTTTGAGTTTATCTAAAATAATTTGAGTAGCACCCGATTTCTCAGAAACATAGCCATCAATTTTTTCTCGGATCTCCTGTAGTTTGGATTTATCTTGCAGACTAGCAATGAGAGTCTTCAAATCATTAGAAGATTTAATTTCAAAACCAATTTTACGTTTTAACATTTCGCTGGGCTCTATAAACCTTTTATGATTTGGACCAAAACACACTGGCAAGCCATAGCAAAGTGGTTCTACGGTACTGTGCACGCTTTCGCCAAAGCCCCCACCTACTAAAGCCATAGAGCCTACCCTGTAGATTTTGTTCAAGTCACCCATCGTGTTGATTATGAGCACCTTATTTTGCTTATGCCAATGCTCATCTGTGTAGAGGCTAACCCCAAAGGAGTCAAAGTTTTGGCTAAGGCGCTCTATGTTGTCTTGGTCAACTAAATGGGGCGCAATAATTACCTTGAGATTACCAGGAGATTTCAGGAGTTCTTCTAACATTGCCTCCTCTTTGGGCCATGAACTGCCCGCCACCAGGCAAAATTGCTGATTTATAAATTCTTCAAGCCTTGACGTATCAAAGGGGCTGTGCGTCAACTGGAGTACTCGGTCAAAGCGGGTGTCCCCGCAAATTTCCGTATTACTCAACCCCTTTTTTTTCAATACTTCAAGGCTGGATATGTCTTGCACTAAAATGGCTTTAATTTGTTGAAGCGATCTAATAAAAAATGAGCCACTCCAGCTTGAAAAATATATTTGGCTAGGCCTAAAAACAGCTGGTGCCAAAACCATAGGTATCTGACTATTGGCCAGGGCTTCAAAATAATTGACCCAAATCTCATATTTGATGAAGAGGGCAATTTTTGGTTTTAGCAGTTTTACAAACTTAAACGCATTTTGGGGTGTATCAAGCGGTAGGTAAAGAACTTCATCTACCTGATCTTGATATTGAAAATTCTCATAACCGCTGGGGGAGAAAAAGCTTACCACGATTTTTTGACTTGGATGCTGTTTTTTCCACTCTTGAATAATCGGTAAACCTTGCTCAATTTCGCCCAGCGAGGCAGCATGCACCCATAGAGATTGAGGGTGCTCATGACCTACCTGCGCTACCTTGAGCTGCCAGTTTTTTCGGCCCTTGAGCCATTTTTGGGCTTTGGTATTTTTTAGGGAAGCCAGTCTAATGAGCAGGCCATACAGGTGCACACCTAAGTTGTAGAGCAGTCGCATTAATCGTAGTAATATTCTTGGCCTTTAGCACCTCTGTAAATGGGAATAAACCAATTTACTTTCAGACCATAAAGTAGGTTATTGTTTGCTTGATTGCTTACCGGGCCGGTGGCATAATTGTAGCCTCGTATGTTTCGGGTGTACCCCGATATGACTTCAAAGCTGAGTTTAAAATTAACCAGTCTGCTTTGCGATAAATAAAGATATCCCAAACTGGCTCTAAAGGCCGGGCCATGGCTAAATTGGTCGTAGCCTTTATCGTAATCGTCTTGTAAGGCGGCTACATCGTTACCAGCGTTGTCAATTTGAATCCAGTGCGCCAAATAGCCCAAGCCTGCTTCCACTATCGGGCCTGAGTTTTCATTTGCCCGAAACAGGTTGACGATTTTCTCCAAATTAACGAAGCCATAAGTGGCTCGGGTGTATACCGTTAAGGTGGCAAAATTACCCGTTGAATTAAGTACTTGATTATTGCGGGTTAATAAAGGTTCTAATACTTGGGCGGGTTTATTTACCAGACCACCGAAAGCATATATTCCGTTGATGGAGAAAATAAAATTGTTGGAGAATTTATAACCCGTATTTATTCCAATTCCAAAATTATCATTGAATTGTTGGGTCCAAGTACCTGCGGCATTTTGGAATACACCTTCCGCGCCCAGCAAAACAATGCGTGGTGGCTTGTTTGCATCTTGTGAAAAACCTAAAAGTGAAAAAGTGATAGCCACTAAAAGGCTAATTGTTTTTTGAATCATACCGCGTTTATTGTAGCAAAATTAAGGCTTAATGTTTCATTGATATTTATATTTGCTGGATATCCAATAATATGCGAAAAATACAAATGGTTGATCTGCTTGGGCAGTATGCCAAAATAAAACCAGAGGTAGACCAAGCCATTTTAGACGTGGTAGAATCCTCTGCTTATATTAACGGCCCTGAGGTTAAAAACTTTCAAAAAGAATTAGAGCAATATTTAAGCGTAAAGCACGTAATACCTTGCGCTAACGGAACAGATGGTTTGCAAATTGCCATGATGGCCCTGGGCCTTAAGCCTGGTGATGAAGTTATAACCGCTACTTTCACCTACGTGGCTACCGCTGAGGTGATTGCGCTTTTAGGCTTAACACCCGTTTTGGTGGACGTTGACCCCAAAACCTTTAATATAAATATTGATGACGCGCGGGCTGCTATCACGCCTAAGACAAAAGCTATAGTTCCAGTGCATCTTTTTGGGCAATGTGCCCACATGGAGCCACTTTTGGAGCTGGCATCAGAGCACAACCTCTACGTTGTGGAAGATACGGCCCAGGCTATTGGTGCAGATTACACATTCTCAAATGGAACCAAGGCCAAGGCCGGGACCATGGGCACCGTAGCAGCAACGTCTTTTTTCCCTAGTAAAAATTTAGGTTGCTATGGCGATGGTGGAGCTATCTTCACCAACGATGATGACCTGGCTGCTAAAATCAGGAAAGTGGCAAACCACGGGCAATCTGTGCGCTACTATCACGATGAGGTTGGCGTGAACTCTCGCTTAGATAGTATTCAGGCGGCCATATTAAGGCGCAAGCTTCCCCATTTAGATGAGTACAACGCGGCCCGGGAAAAAGCTGCGGCATTTTATGATCAGGCTTTTGCCGATGTAGACGCTCTAACCACTCCTTTCAGATCAGATTACAGTACCCACGTATTTCATCAATACACGCTGCAGTTAGACCCAAAGCTTGATAGAAATGCTCTGGTGGAGTACATTCAAAGCAAAAACATTCCTGCTATGATTTACTATCCGGTGGCCTTACACATGCAAAAGGCGTATAAAAGTGAGAGATACCTGGTGGGAGACTTTGCAGTAACTGAGCGCCTAGTGGATAGCGTTTTTTCACTGCCTATGCATACTGAACTCTCTGAAGATCAACTCGAATTTATTACCCACACAGTTAAAGATTTTATAAATAACCAATCATGAAAATAGTAATTGTTGGAACGGGCTATGTAGGCCTGGTTACAGGCACTTGCCTGGCAGAAGTAGGCATAGACGTAGTATGCGTAGATGTGGACAAAACCAAGATTGCAAATTTGGAAAAAGGGATTCTCCCGATTTATGAGCCGGGCCTGGATACCTTGGTAGAGCGTAACCATGCCAAAGGACGTTTAAAGTTTTCTACCAGCCTACCAGAAGCTATTCCTGGTGTAGATGCTGCCTTTATTGCCGTGGGAACTCCTCCAGGAGAAGACGGTAGCGCAGATTTACAATATGTATTGGCCGTGGCCCGCGAGATTGGTGAAAACATGAATGATTACGGAGTAATCATAACTAAGAGCACAGTACCAGTTGGCACCGCAGCCAAGGTGAAAAAGGAATTACAAGATGCCTTAGATGCCCGTGGAGCCGACATTCCTTTTGATGTAGCGTCTAACCCCGAATTCCTGAAAGAAGGAGCTGCGGTAGATGATTTTATGAAACCAGATCGCATTGTAATCGGTGTGGAGTCTGATCGTGCTAAAAACGTTTTAGCCAAAATCTACCATCCCTTTACTTTAAATGGGCACCCTGTTCTATTCATGGATATCCCTTCAGCAGAAATGACTAAGTATGCGGCTAACTCCATGCTGGCCACTAAAATTAGCTTCATGAATGATGTAGCCAACCTTTGCGAAATCATGGGGGCAGATGTAAACCTTGTGCGAAAAGGAATTGGTTCAGATGGCCGTATTGGCAATAAGTTTATCTATCCCGGCATTGGATACGGTGGTAGCTGCTTTCCCAAAGATGTGAAAGCCTTAGTGCGTACCGCCCGTGAGAATGGCTATGAAATGCGCATTTTACAGGCGGTAGAAGACGTTAATGAAGACCAAAAATCTGTGCTATTTAATAAAGTGAAAAAGCGCTTTGGTGATTTAAAGGGTAAGAAGTTTGCCATGTGGGGACTTTCCTTTAAGCCTAACACCGATGACATGCGGGAGGCACCCTCCATTGTAATAATCGAAAAGCTTTTAGCCGAGGGCGCTAGCGTAACTGCTTATGACCCCGTGGCTATGGAGGAAGCTAAAAGAGACCTGGGTGACCGTATCACTTACGCTAAAGACGAATATGAAGCTTTGTCTGATGCCGATGCATTGCTGGTAGTAACGGAATGGTCTGAATTTAGAGTTCCTGATTTTGAGCAAATTAAAGACAGACTTCAGGCGCCTTTAATTTTTGATGGGCGTAATATTTTTGAAATCGATCGTATGGCCAGCCTAGGGTTTGAATACCATTGTATTGGCGTAAAATCATAAAATAAGATTAAATGAAAAGGGTACTAATTACAGGAGCAGCAGGTTTCTTAGGCTCTCACCTTTGTGATCGATTTATAAAAGAAGGTCATCACGTAATAGGTATGGATAATCTCATTACCGGAGACCTTAAAAATATTGAACACCTTTTTAAGTTAGAGGGGTTTGAATTTTACAATGCCGATGTCTCCAAGTTTATACACGTACCCGGAGAGTTAGACTATATTTTACATTTCGCGTCACCGGCTAGTCCTATAGATTATTTGAAAATACCTATTCAAACCTTAAAAGTAGGTTCTTTAGGCATTCACAATTGCCTGGGACTAGCCATGGCCAAAAAGGCGAGGGTTTTAATCGCTTCTACCTCAGAGGTATACGGTGACCCTTTGGTACACCCGCAAACCGAAGAATATTGGGGGAATGTTAACCCCGTTGGTCCTCGCGGAGTGTATGATGAAGCCAAGCGCTTTCAGGAAGCCATGACTATGGCTTACCATACCTACCACGGTTTAGAAACGCGCATTGTGCGTATCTTCAACACTTATGGACCACGTATGCGACTCAATGACGGAAGGGTGTTGCCTGCTTTTATTGGTCAGGCCTTGCGAGGAGAAGATCTAACCGTTTTTGGTGATGGCTCGCAAACGCGCTCCTTCTGCTATGTAGATGATTTAGTTGAGGGTATTTACCGCCTTCTGTTAAGTGATTACGCGCAGCCCGTAAACGTGGGTAACCCCGATGAAATTACCATTGGTGATTTTGCTGAGGAAATAATAAAGCTTACGGGCACAGATCAAAAGGTGGTGTACAAACCACTGCCCAAAGATGACCCAACCCAGCGACAGCCAGATATTTCCAAAGCCCGCGAAATTCTGGGCTGGGAGCCGAAAGTGGATAGGAGTGAAGGGTTGAAAATCACCTATGATTATTTTAGGTCCTTGCCTGAAGAAGACCTCTACAAAAAGGAGCATAAAGATTTTGCAGGATACATCCGAAAATAAATTACCATGGCTAAAATACTAGTGACTGGGGGCTTGGGATTTATCGGCTCGCATACCGTGGTAGAGCTGCAAAATGCGGGGCATGAACCGGTAATTGTAGACAACCTGAGCAACACCACTGAAGATGTTCTGGATCGTATCACCTCTATTACCCAACAAAAGCCTCAGTTTTATAAAGGCGACCTAACTGATAGGGCTTTCATAGAAAAGCTATTTGACCAAAACACAGACTTTGAGGGCATAATCCATTTTGCTGCTTTTAAAGCCGTAGGCGAATCAGTAGAAAAACCACTCGAGTATTACCACAATAATATCACTTCATTGGTATACCTACTGCAGCAAATGCGGGACAATTCCATAGACAATTTTATTTTTAGCAGTAGTTGCACGGTATACGGTCAGGCCGAAAAACTGCCCATAACTGAAGAAAGTCCAGTGGTACCTGCTATATCACCATACGGAAATACCAAGCAGATAGGCGAAGAAGTGCTGCAAGATGCGGCTAAAGCGCATCAGTTAAATGTGATTGCCTTGCGTTATTTTAACCCCATCGGGGCCCACCCCAGTGCACAAATTGGGGAGTTGCCGCTGGGCGTACCTCTAAACTTGGTGCCCTTTGTCACGCAAACTGCTGCCGGAGTAAGAGAGCAATTAAGTGTTTTTGGCAATGATTATCCTACCCGAGATGGCACCAACGTGCGGGATTACATTCACGTGGTAGACGTGGCCAAGGCGCACGTAGTGGCGGTAGAGCGGTTGGTAGCGCGCAAAAATCAAGAGCCTTTTGAGGTTTTTAATTTGGGTACAGGTACAGGTAGTACGGTTTTAGAAGTTATTCAGGCCTTTGAAAAGGTGAGTGGCGAAAAACTGAATTATAAGATAGCTGAGCGTAGATCAGGAGATGTGGTGGCGGCTTACGCGGATACTCAAAAAGCGAATAAAATTTTAGGCTGGCAGGCCGAAAAAGCCCTGGAAGATGCCATGCGCGATGCCTGGCGTTGGGAGAAAAAAATTAGAAATAAATAAGATTAGCAATGAGTGCAAAGAAGATTTTAATCACCGGAGGTGCCGGGTTTATCGGCTCACACGTAGTACGTCTTTTCGTGAATAAATATCCTGATTATCAGATTTATAACCTGGATGCTTTAACCTATGCCGGAAATTTAGAGAACCTAAAAGATATAGAAGATAAACCCAACTACCATTTTATAAAGGCTGATATTGTAGATGCAGACGCCATTAATAAACTTTTTGCCGAACACCGTTTTGAAGGAGTACTTCACTTAGCGGCCGAGAGCCACGTTGACCGAAGCATAACCGATCCTTTGGCCTTTGTGCGCACTAACGTGATTGGCACCGTGAATCTTTTGAATGCCTTTAGAGATACTTGGAAAGACAACTTTGAAGGAAAGCTCTTTTACCATATCAGCACCGATGAGGTCTACGGCACCCTAGGAGACGAGGGATTATTTGAAGAAACAACAGCTTATGATCCCAATTCACCCTATTCGGCTTCAAAAGCCAGCTCTGATCATTTTGTGAGAGCCTACGGTGAAACTTACGGAATGCCTTACGTGGTTACCAATTGCAGCAATAACTATGGTCCCCACCAATTCCCTGAAAAGCTGGTGCCTTTGTTCATTCACAATGTGCGAAATGAAAAACCGCTACCAGTTTACGGAGACGGAAAATACACTCGTGACTGGCTCTACGTTATTGACCATGCGCGGGCTATTGACCTGGTTTACCATAAAGGCCAACTAGGTGAAACCTACAACATTGGTGGGTTTAATGAATGGCAAAACATTGAGCTGATTAAGGTTCTTTGTGAGCAAATGGATGATAAGCTTGGCCGGGAGCCTGGCGCTTCTGAAAAGTTGATTACCTACGTGAAGGACCGTCCAGGCCATGACCGTAGGTATGCTATAGATGCCAATAAAATTAAAAACGAACTAGGTTGGGAACCCTCTGTAACTTTTGAGCAAGGATTAGCGGAAACCATAGACTGGTATTTGGATAATGAGGAATGGCTTAACAATGTCACTTCTGGTGAATACCAAAAGTATTACCAAGATATGTACGCAGAGCGGTAGGCTTTGTGGTTGCGTTATTTGAAAGCCTCTTTTCTGGAACTGCCGGTTGAGAGGCTTTTCTCTTTTGTATCGGACCAATACTTTTGATACCATTGCGTAAAATAGCCGCTTCCTTCTTGCGACATTTCTAGCATCAAGTCATGCAATTTGTCTTTCAGAAGGTCTAAAATCTCGGGCGTCATTTCTAGCTCTTGGCCCTTTAGGTTTTGCGCATTAAAGTTCACTCTGGAAAGATCCCAACTTTTATGCGGCTCGATGAAAGAAAGAATTTTTTTAAAGTAACTTTTGGGATCCGTTTTTAAATCATCGTAAAAGAAGTGTTCAACCTTGGTCTGAAAGACTTTTTCAAACTTTCGTGAATTTTCTAAATATTTTACGTGCTGCAAAACGGGCTTCGGCTTTATAAAGGCTTCAAGCTGTTCTACGTTCTGGGCTGTAGAGATGTCTAGCTTATTTACCTTAACGGACATCCGCCAGTGAGACCATGTTTGTTCAATAGGGTCTCTTAAGCAATAAATTAGCTTAGCCTTAGGTGCCACTTTATGCATTCTTAGTACATCCTCTTCAGCCAAAATTGCATGCCGGGGAGTAAGGTCTCCGGTTAGCCCCTTTAGTTTGTGATGTTTCATATAAGAAGCGTACCAATCATCGCTAGGTTGGCGAAAGTTCCAGAGCCAATGATACTGGGCCTCCCAAAAATTGCCTTGGAGTAAATTAAATGCAATAGGCTTTAATTTACTTAAAACCCTTAGCGGCCTTTTGAAAACCTGAACCTTTAAAGAATTATTGAAATAGCTGGTATCAGCATAGGGAGAATGGTGAGAGACTTGGTCAAAATAATGCACCTCCTTTACTCTAGGTAAGCAAAAGCCTTCTACCTCCAAAAACCTATTGTAGAGCCAAGTAGTACCAGCCTTTTGAGCGCCAATTACAAAAAAATCCAGATTGCTCATTTGCAACATTACTTGCAGGTAAATATAAATCTTTAGTTAATAAAGTTTTTGATTAACCGGCCCAAGAGAGCAGTCATTTGTGAAGGTTGACTAAAGATTCCACTTTTACTAGTTCTGAAGTTACAGCCGCAGGCACTGCGCCCTCTGAGTAGTGTTTAAAATACCAGCGGCTGCAATATCCACCAATAACTTCATGCAATAGCTTAATTTCTTCTTCAAAGCAGTCTTTAAAAAAGCGGTAAAAGTCTGGACTCATTTCAGATGAAAAGGACACCTGTTCCTTCTGCTGGAAATTCAAATTTGTTAGTTGGGAAGGTTGATTCGGGGCTAGTTTTTGGTGTACTCCTGCTATTAGGGCCTTAGGGTTTTCTAGAATTGAGTCGTAAAAAAGGAGGTAGAAGTGTTCTTTAAAATAGCTTTCATAATTCTTCATAGTTTCCAAATAACTTTTTCTGTTTTTGACATTTGGAAATATTTCTTTGAAAAGACTTAAGTCCTGCACCCTGTAATTCAGATTCCGGTTGTCCAAGAACATGCGCCATTGAGACCATTGCCTTTCAATGGGATCTCTTATAATATAAAAGACTTTGGCCTTAGGGGCTACCCGTGCCATAAGCGAAATATCTTCTGTAAGTAAAGTTGCGTAGGCAGGAGTAATGTCTCCGGTGATTCCTTTTTGAGCATGAAGCCTCATGTAAGCTTGGTACCAAGCCAAATCATATTTACCAAAATAATAGAGAAAGCGTTCCCTCATAGGATAGAACTTGCCTTTAAGAAAATTGCTCATCAAAGACCTGTACCCTCTTTTTAAGGCTACTGATAGGGGTAAAGGTTTGTTAAACTTAGAGGGGGGTTGTGGGTACTTCGTTTCCGAACGATCAAAAAAATGCATCTCTTTTTGACGAGGCAAGTTGTAGCCGTTAATTTGACTCAATCTGCGGTGTAGCCAAGTGGTACCAGCCTTTTGAGCGCCTATTACATAAAAGTCTAAACAGTCTTTTTTTTTCATGAGACATTAGATTTTACGGCATACCATCAGGCCATCTCTAACGGGCAGTAGCACATTATCCACCCTTGGGTCACTTTGCACTTTTGCATTAAAGTCCAGCAGCGCTTTAGTGCTCTTATCATTGGCTTTAACCGGTTGCACTACCTTACCACTCCATAGCACATTATCGGCAATGATATATCCATTGGATGCTATACGGTCAATGACCAAATCGTAATAGAGGCTATAGTTTTCTTTATCGGCATCAATAAATACCAGGTCCCATTCTTCGTGAAGCTGGGGAACAATCTCTGCTGCGGCACCAATATGCATGGTAATCTTTTCGTCTAATTGCGCTTTTTGAAAGTATTCCGCTGCCATAGATTGTAACTCTTCATTGATATCAATGGTATGCAAGTGACCATCGGGCGAAAGCCCCTGAGCCAAACAAATAGCCGAATACCCAGTATAGGTGCCAATTTCTAAAATACGCCTGGGATTACGCATTTTAGAGAGCAGGCTTAAAAGTTGCCCTTGCAAATGCCCGCTGAGCATACGGGGTTTTAGTACTTTAAGGTGCGTTTGCCGGTTGAGCTCTTGCAGAACAGGCTCTTCGGCCGAGGTATGCAACTCACAGTAGGTTTCTAGCTTGGGGTCTAAAAACTCCATTTAAGGCATGTTTGATTTAAAAATTAAAGTACTCATTTTTTCTGGCACAAAAATTTCCTGGGCTACACCTTGCAGATCTTCGGCCGTTATGGATTCTATTTTTGCATGTACCTGTTCAAACTCATCAATTTTATTGTAAGTGAGTAAAGACTTACCGTAGGCCAGCATTAGGGCATTGTTGTTTTCCTGTGCCATGGCAATTTGGCCCAGTACTTGCCTTTTGGCCTTGCTTAATTGTAGCACACCCAATTTTTGATTGCGCAATTTGGCCAACTCTTTTTCTACCAGGCGTAAAACCCGGTCTACGGTTCCAGGGTCAGTACCCAGGTAAATTCCAAACAGACCGGTATCGCTGTAAGGCTGGTAAAAAGACTCTAGGTGATAGGTGAAGCCGTATTTTTCTCGGATGTTTAGATTGAGGCGCGAATTCATACCTGGCCCCCCCAGCAAATTATTGAGCAAGGTGAGCACCCGCATTTTTTTGCTGCCGGCCCGGTAGGCTTGGTTGCCTACGATAGCGTGGGTTTGGTAACCGGTGCGGTGGGTGGTAACCTGAGAAGGTTGATAGCTTTTAGGTGCTTGTTGTTGCTTGTGGCACTGAAGCAGTGGAAGTGCAGTAAGCTCTTTCTCTAAGAGCTTTTTAAGGCGGCTAGCCGAGATTTTCCCTACCGAACTAAACACCATCTGGTTAAAACCATAATTACGCTTGATGAAATCAAGAATGTGCTCTTGGCTAAAGCTTTTTACACTGGCAATGGTGCCTAAAATATTGCGGCCTAAGCTATGCCCCTTAAATACCTGATCTTCAAAATCGTCAAAAATAGCCTCTGATGGACTGTCTAAATAGGAGTTAATCTCATCAATAATGACCTCTTTTTCTTTCTCAATTTCTTTTTTGGGAAAGCGAGAGTGGAAAGCAATATCAAATAGAAGTTCAACTGCTCTAGGGTAGTATGCACTTAGAAAGCTACTGTAAATAACCGTTTCTTCTTTGGTGGTGTAGGCGTTGAGCTCACCGCCCACGTCTTCCATACGGCTGAGTACATGGTAGGCTTTACGCCTTTGGGTACCTTTAAAGAGGCAGTGTTCTATAAAATGAGCCAGACCTTGTTCGTGTTCCAGTTCATCTCTGGAGCCTGCGGCAACAAATAATCCGCAGTGCGCTACGGGGCGGCTCACCTGCTTGTGAACTACCCGTAACCCGTTGGATAATTCAAAAATTTCAAATTCCATAAAGTGGTCGCAAGGTAGTACCCTTTAGGCGATAAATAAGGGAAGAAAGTAGCGCTTTGTTTCCAGGGTTTTGCTGCGTACTTCACAATTAATAACCTTTGTTAAAGCTTGCTGATTAGGTATTTTAAGCTCACCGGTCTAAATGATTTATGGAAAAGGTGTAAAGAGAAAAGAAAAAGTCGGGCTCTAACCAGAGCCCGACTTTTTTAGTAAAGTGAAGAAACTTTTAATTTTTTAACCACTGGTCTAGCCACCCGAAAAATTCACTGTGCCAAACAATGCCGTTTTGGGGGTTAAGCACCCAGTGGCCCTCATTAGGGAAGTACAAAAAACTGGAAGGTATTCCGCGCAGTTGAGCTGCGTTAAAAGCCTCCATCCCTTGATTCTCAGGAACTCTGAAATCTTTACCACCGTGAATTACTAGAATGGGCGTATCCCAGTTTTGCACGTAATCTTTGGGATCATATTTCTGGTAGGCTTCTTTATTTTCGGGTTTCCAGTAGGGCCCGCCTAGGTCATAGTTGGCAAAAAACATTTCTTCTGTGGTTAGGTACCAACTTTCCAAATCAAAAAGGCCGCAATGCGATATGAAGGAACTAAAACGGCCCTCGTGAATACCGGCCAGCATGTACACTGAGTAGCCACCGTAGCTTGCTCCAACACAACCTAAATTGTCCTCATCTACAAAAGGCTCAGTGGCTAAAGCGTCAATAGCACTGAGGTAGTCATCCATGGCTTGTCCGCCCCAGTCGCCAGATATCTGCTCATTCCACTCTCGGCCAAAGCCGGGTAAACCCCTGCGGTTAGGAGCCACCACAATGTAGCCCTGCGCGGCCATAAGTTGAAAATTCCAGCGGAAGCTGTAAAATTGAGAGACTTGTGCCTGCGGCCCGCCCTGGCAATAAAGTAGGGTGGGGTATTTTTTGGTGGGGTCAAAATTAGGCGGGTAAATTACCCAGGTAAGCATTTCTTTTCCATCAG
This sequence comes from uncultured Bacteroidota bacterium, assembly GCA_913057235.1. GTDB lineage: Bacteria > Bacteroidota > Bacteroidia > Flavobacteriales > Schleiferiaceae > CAJXNI01. Next base: position 13,849 of record CAJXNI010000001.1, on the reverse strand, counting down.
TGGTTGTTACCATGCGCTTTTCAACCTTGCTTAGGCCAATGGCGTTGTAAATGCTATCATTAACGGTGGTAAGCTGTTTAGCTTTGCCGTTTTTTTCGCTTACACGGAAAATTTCGCTAGCGTGGTTCATATCCTGGCGCACTATCAGAAGATCTTCCCCGGCCATTTCAAAATGGTTGTAGTTGTGATCGCCTTCCGTAAGCCTTTCAATCTCAAGTTCCACTTCACTAGCATCTAAGCTCCCTTCAACTTCCACTTCATAAATGTGATTGCTGCCTCCAATGGGCACGCCCGCAAAAAGCTCATCATCTTCGGCCCACGTAAAAGATTGAAAGGTAAGGTTGTCATATTCATCCGAAGTTTGCAGGACATAAAGCTTTTTACCACTTTCAAGGTCCATAACCACCAAATCATTCACATCACTTTCATAGCCGTTGGTGCGCATGCTCAGCCAGGCAATACGCTTGCCATTGGGAGAAAACTGCGGGTTTTTGTCATAGCCCATCATGCCTTCACTCAGTATTTTGGTTTCTTGGGTTTCCAGGTTGTAGAGGTATATATGCGTATTGGTTTGCTCGGCAAAGTCTTTACCGCTTAGGGCTTTACTTTCATAAGCAATCAATTTTCCGTTAGGGCTTAAGGTGTAGCTTTCGCTTCCGCCAAAAGGGGGTACCGGTACATCTTGTACCTGGCCTGCTAATAGGTCTGTAAATTCTGTTACTGCGCCATCTCTGTAGCTTGCCATGCACAGGTGGCTACTTTCGTAGTCATTCCAGCTGTCCCAATGACGATACATCAGGTCGTCTATAATTTTGAAGTCTGCTTCGGGTAAGTTGGGGTACATCTCAGCCGGAGTTTGTTCCGTTTTCACTTGCTTAGTGAAGAGTAAGCTTATGCTTCCATCACTTTGCGGATAGGCCTTTACTCCTGAAATACCGCCTTTAATATCTGTGATAGTGGTGAGGTTTTCACCATTTTGATCAATAAGATGGAACTGGCCGCCATGGCTAAAGCCAATTTTATCGCCAATAAACTGGGCACTGTATTCACCGCCTTCCAGGCTGGTAATTTGGCGAGCCTCCCCTCCCTTGGCGCTCATCAGGTATAAATCGCGGTTTCCTTTGTTTTTTTCTAAATCATAGTAGGTTACCCCGTAAACAAACTGGCTACCGTCATCAGATACATCATCTAAACTTACCCGGCCAAGTTTCCACAGGAGTTCGGGAGTCATAACTTGATTTTGTGCTAGTAGGCTTCCGCTGACAAGCAAAGCGAGGGCTAGATATTTTTTCATGATTGATATTTTTAAGACTCGCCTAAAGTACAACATGAAGTAGAAAAACGTAAAAGCTTGTAAATTGGATTAGCTTTGTTTTCTAAAGTTCCAGGACCCGTTAGTTTTTGAAAAAACTTGGTAAACCATCTCACATGTTTAAAAGGCATAATTTAATTGATAAGCTTTTCAGAAAGGAAGATGCGCAGCAACTAAAACGCACGCGTAACCTGCGGCTTATTCCAGATTTTGAAAACAGAAGAGGCGGTAAAGTGGCTTATGCCGAATGGGCGCACGTGATTGGTATTTTTCAAACATTAATGTACCAGAATTTAAAAGCAAGGCAGGGTTCGCAAATTCTGGATATTGGCTGCGGCACAGGGTTACTGGGAATTGCAGCTGAGCCATTGGTGCAAGAGGGAGGAAAATACACTGGTATTGATGTACTTAAGAAACACATTGATTATTGCCAAAGTCAGTTTAAGGCATCTAATTATCAATTTATACATTTTGATGTAGCCAATCAAATGTATGTGCGCAATCAGAAAAGCGAACTGCACCCTTGGCCGATTGAAGACCAGTCTCAAGACATGGTAACCGCTCTCTCCGTGTGGACCCACCTTAAAGAGAAAGACGCAAGATTTTACTTTAAAGAGGTTGCGCGGGTTTTAAAGCCAGGTGGGCGTGCCATCATTTCCATGTTTTTGCTAGATGAGCTTTATCAAGCATCACTGCCCAAGCGTGAAAATGCCTTAGGCCGATACCATTTAACCCCTCAGAAAAACTGGGTTTTTGATACACCTGCGTACGGCTCCAAAAATTGGTTTTCCCCTGGCTGGATCAAAGTACCTGAAAAGGCCATGGGTATAAAAGATACAGGCCTGCAATTACTTTTGGAAGAAAGCGCTCTAAAAAAGCTGAATTATCACCCCGGAAATTGGAAAGAAACGCCTGGCTTGTATTTTCAAGATATTTTAATTTTTGAAAAACCTTGAAATGGGTACGGGAAAAATCACGTAGAATTAGCGCAAGCACTGGCTACATTGGGCTGGCAATCGTACGGTAGTTTTCTCCTGAAAGCCGCGTAAGTTTTTAGAAAAGAACCATTTGCACCAAAGCCCACAATAAAAAAATTAAATGGCCAGAAGGAAAAGGTGCTCTTCAGTACAACCCAGCGCCCGTAGAGCACTGGCTAAAAAAAGTCTTAAATAAAAACGTTTTGTACGTGGCTTACTATTTAATAGGGTTGTTGGCCATGGCTATTTTCAGGGATTTAGGCCTCAGCTAGGAAAGGCAACCACCGCTAAAAACAAGCAAAGCCCGCAGTTACACGGGCTTTGCTTCTATGCTTTAGATAAGACTTTTACTTAGCCTTTTCCATTCCTTCTTCTATAAGTGCGTAAAACTCATCAAGTTTAGGCAAGATCACAATGCGGGTTCTACGGTTTTTAGCTCTACCTTCAGCGGTGCTGTTATCAGCCACAGGAACGTATTCACTTCTGCCGGCTGCAGTCATGCGTGAAGGATCTACATCAAAGTCTTTCTGGAGGGCGCGTACTACAGAGGCCGCTCTTTGCACGCTTAGCTCCCAATTGTCTTTGTAGGGCGCGGTGGCTTTTACCGATTGATCATCGGTATGACCTTCTACCAAAAATTCTAAATCAGGTTGTGATTTAATCACTTGAGCTACCTTATTTAAAACTGACTTAGCTTCTTGACTTAAAGCGTAGCTGCCGCTGCTAAACAAAAGCTTGTCTGAAATGGAAACATACACCACGCCTTTTTCTACGTTAATGGAAATATCCTCATCGTCAATGCCAACAGTAGCGCCCTTTAATTGGGTAACCAAGGCAAAGGTAGCTGAGTCCCGTTTATTAAGGGCATCTTGCAATTTACCAATGGTGAGATCTTTTTCTTTGATGCTTTCCAGCGATTTCTCAAGATTTTGGGCCTCTTTCTTAGAAAGCGTGGCCAAATTACCTACGTTTTTAAGTAGCTGATAATTAGTGCCGCGCAGGTATTCAATTTCGCTTTTTGCGTTTTTCTTTTCATCAAGGCATTTAGCCAGCTCCATTTTGGCTGTACTTAACTGCTCATCAGTTTTGTTGTACTTGTCCTCTAGTTGAGTGTACTTTTTTTTGCTAACGCAAGAGGTGGTAAGAGCTAAGGCCATAATAGCCACTGCTACTTTTTTCATGTGATTTTGAATTTTCAGGCCCATGAGGGCATTTAGTTAAACTTCAATTTAATTTCCCTAATGCCGGAACGGAAATTAGCCAAACTCATATTTTTCTCCGGCACTATTGTAAAAATGGTATTCCAAAAACTTATGTGAGTCTCTCGGTACTATTTTTAAATCTTTTTTAAAACGCTTAGACCATTTCCTTCTTATGCTATTAAAAATCCCTTTGGTCAAATAAGCAGCTATGAAGGGGTGGGTGTGCAGAAAAATCTTCTTCTCTTTATCTTGGCTTGCAATTAGTTCCAGCTTGCTCTCCATTTCTTCAATAATTAAAATGGGTGCTTCTACGTCACCTTCACCATCGGGATTTTTTTCCCGGGTTTGAATGGCCATTTCAGGGCGCACGCGCTGCCGGGTAATTTCTACTAAGCCAAAACGCGAAACGGGTAAAATTTTGTGCTTGGCCCGATCTATTGCCATCTCCTGCTTTAGCTTTTCGTAAAGCTTTTTGCGGTTTTCGCTCCGGTGCAAGTCAATAAAATCTACCACAATAATCCCTCCCATATCGCGTAAGCGTAATTGCCGGGCAATTTCTTCTGCAGCCGATAGGTTCACCGCCAAAGCATTGGCTTCTTGATTTTCGCTGGAATTAGTGCGGTTGCCGCTGTTCACGTCAATTACGTGCATAGCCTCGGTATGCTCAATAATGAGGTAGGCTCCTTTACCCATGCTTACTGAGCGACCAAAACTGCTTTTGATTTGACGTTCAATGCCGTAATGCTCAAAAATGGGTAAACGCCCCTTGTAAAATTTTACAATCTTTTCTTTTTCAGGCTCAATTGAGCGCATGTATTCACGCAACTCATTAAAGAGATCCTCATCATTTACGGCAATGCTGTTGAAAGAGTCGTTAAGGACATCACGCAATAGCGCAGATACCCGGTTTAACTCTTGCAGCGCTCTAGCAGGTGGTTTTACCCTTTGGATGGAGCGGTGTAGCGTTTTCCACTTTTTCACCAATTCTTGTAGGTCAGCATCCAGCTCGGCCACTGAGCAATCTTGCGCAGCGGTGCGCACAATGATGCCAAAACCTTCTGGTTTAATGCTTTTTACCAGCCTCCGGAGGCGGTCTTTTTCTTCCTTATCTCTAAGCTTGCTGCTTACACTAATGCGATTAGAAAAGGGCACCATTACGATGTAGCGCCCGGCTAATGAGAGTTCTGAGGTAATGCGCGGGCCTTTGGTAGAGATGGGCTCCTTGGCTATTTGCACTACAATACTTTGGCCTGTTTTCAAGACCTGATCTATACTGCCGTTTTTGTCGATATCCTTTTCGGGCTTAAAATCGCTGATATTCCAGCGTTGTTTGCCTGTTAGGGTTCGCTTGGTAAACTTGTTGAGTGAGAGTATTTGAGGGCCTAAATCATGATAGTGTAAAAAGGCGTCTTTCTCGTAGCCTACGTCAACAAAAGCTGCGTTAAGCCCTGGAACCACCTTTTTGATTTTCCCTAAATAAATGTCTCCAACTGAAAACTCTTCTGCGTTATCATAGTGTAATTCAGAAAGTTTACCATCTTTCAGTAGCGCAACCGCCACTGAATCGGCAGTACGTGAATTAATAACTAATTCTGTACTCACCTTTAAAATATTTTAGTAAAAACTCTTTGAAAATTGCTTTAAACACCAAAAGCACCTTTTGGGCGGTGCTTAGGGGCGAATAGCTTTTTAGGGCACTGGATAAAAAGCCCCATTAAGCACTGCTATTTTTTCTTGTGACGGTTTTTACGTAAACGCTTTTTGCGCTTGTGAGTAGACATCTTGTGACGTTTTCTTTTCTTTCCACTTGGCATGGTAAAAAATTTTATGGATTAATACTTAACGGGTCTAGTTCCTTTTGTATGCTAGACTTTGTTTCTTCTGTGGGTGCATTTTCAATAGCCCGCTGGTAAAAAGTTCTGGCGGTAGCGGTATCACCCAAACCTAAGTGACTTTGTGCCATCAATCGCATGGCCTCAGGATTTTGAGGGTCTGCTTTTAAAACGGCTTCAAATCTTTGCACAGCCTTATCAAATTGGGCTGTTTGAATGGACATTAAGCCTAAAGTAAAATTGGCCTTTACATTTTCAGGATGCTCGTCTGCAATGTTACGTATAGCTATAACCGCTTGCATGGGCGGAAGCTCCTGCGCTCGCATCTGCTGCAAAATGGTATCAATTTGGGCATCAACATCTGCCGCGTGGTTGTGATCGTGTTCGTGATCTGCGGCTTCGCTGGCAGCTGCGCTAGGCTCTGCAGGCGTAGAGGTGTCTGACTCTGATGGCTTCACCGGAGCGAAAAACAGCGCCAGTGCTAAACCAATTCCTAATAATGCAAGTATGATGGGGCCAGTTTTCAACGGCTTTATGAATTAGAGGGTTTCACTTTTTTCTTTACCGACTCTACAAAAGTTTTAGCCGGCTTAAAAGAAGGTATATTGTGAGCAGGGATAATTATAGTTGTGTTTTTAGAAATGTTTCTTCCCGTTTTTTGGGCCCGTGTCTTGATCACAAAACTTCCAAAGCCTCTGAGGTAAACATTTTCACCAGACTCTAAACTATTACGAACCTCTTTCATGAATGATTCTACAGTGGCTTGAACATCCGCTTTCTCCATTCCTGTTTTGTCAGAAATTCTGGTTACGATGTCTGCTTTAGTCATTGTTATATCGGTTATTTGTTAAAACTCTAATTTTGAGGGGTGCAAATATAGATTGATTTTCTGTAACAAAAAGACTTGATTTTACTTTTTTTACAGCCCTAAATGCTTCAATTACAACTATTTTGAATATAGAGCGGTTGCAACAGGCCCTTTTAAATTGGTATAAGGTTCATAAACGTGATTTACCTTGGCGAAAAACTACCGACCCTTACCTGATATGGCTGTCGGAAATTATCCTACAACAAACAAGGGTAAGTCAAGGCCTGCCTTATTACCTTAAATTTAGTACCCAATTTCCCAATGTGCATGCTTTGGCTAATGCCCCCCAAGAAGAGGTTTTAAAAGCCTGGGAGGGTTTGGGCTATTACAGCCGCGCTCGAAACTTACACGCAGCCGCAAAAGAGGTAAGTCATAATAGAGATGGTAACTTTCCATCCAGCTACCAGGGCTTGCTAGAGCTCAAGGGGGTGGGAGACTATACAGCCGCGGCAGTAGCCTCTTTTGCCTATCGCGAAGGGGTGGCCGTGGTAGACGGCAACGTATTTAGGGTACTTAGCCGTTTGTTTGGTGATGCTACGCCCGTGAATACCACTCAGGGAAAAAAGGTTTTTAAAGGCTACGCCCAAAAGCTTCTTAATAAAGGCCAGCCCGATTTGCATAATCAAGCCATGATGGAGCTCGGTGCCTTACAGTGCACACCAACTAAGCCCAACTGCCGGCAATGTCCCGTGAAGGATTATTGCAGCGCCTATGCCCAATCTGCTGTAGCCCAATACCCGGTTAAGGAACGTAAAAAGTACAATCGGGTGCGGCACTTCTTTTACGTGTACCCTCAATATCAAAAGCAGGTAGCGGTTTCTAAAAGAAGAGATAATATTTGGAAGGGTTTATTTGAGTTTCCCTTACTGGAATTTGAAGAGCCCAAAGAAGTACAAGAGGTGCTGGAGAGCAAGGACTTTTTAGATTTGGGATTACGAGCTTTCCAACTGGATACTCCCGTGAAACTTAGAGCACATAAATTAAGTCATCAAACCCTGCACATCACTATTCTACCTATTCATTTTGAGGATAAACCGGCTGCATTCAGCCACTGCCAATGGATTGCTAAAGCCTCTTTAAAAGACTTGGCATTCCCAAGGCCTTTACGCCAATTTCTCAATGAAAAACAGCTAAATTTGCCGTTTGATTAAAATGAGAAATCATTTAAATTTGAAAGAAATCAAAAACTATGGCCGGTTCCTTAAATAAAGTAATGTTAATAGGCAATTTGGGAAAAGACCCAGAAATTAAAACCTTTGAAGGCGGTAACAGCTTGGCGCGTTTCCCTATTGCTACTTCTGAAACGTACACCAACCGCCAAGGTGAAAAAGTTACCCAAACCGAATGGCATACCATAGTTTTAAGAAGTGGACTTGCAGGGGTAGCCGAAAAGTATTTGAAAAAAGGCGACCAAGTTTTTATTGAAGGTAAAATTAAAACCCGCAGTTGGGAAGATGCTCAAGGCGAACGAAAGTATACTACAGAAATCCAGGGCGATAACATGACCATGTTAGGTGGCCCACGTCAAGAGCAGGGAAGTTCTCAAGGTCCGGCCAGTGCCAGTCCCTCAAATGCGGCTCAACCACAGTCCAGCCCTTCATTGCCTCAGGGCGATGAGGAGGATGACCTGCCCTTTTAATTAGTATTAACCAAACTACCTTAGTTGGACCCCGAACCTCCCAGTTTTAGCTTACTATTAGAAATTCTCCAACCTTTTCAGCCTGAGCTCATTGCCCCTCTTTTGGTGCTTTTAATTCTGCTTATTGGCAGTGCCTTGGTTAGTGGCAGTGAAGTGGCTTTTTTCTCCTTAAAAACTCAGGATTTAGACACTATTAAAAGCAGCAAGAAAGCTTTGTATGAAAGTTTGTACGACTTGCTGGACAAACCCAAAACGCTTTTGGGGACTATTCTCATTGCCAATAACTTTATCAACGTAGGTATAGTTATTCTCAGTTCATTCCTCACTACGCAGCTCTTCAATTTTGCTGAAAATCAAGCCTTGGAAATAGGCATTCAGGTGGTAGGTATAACCTTTTTAATTCTACTTTTTGGAGAAGTGCTGCCAAAGGTGTACGCCTCTAAAGATCCATTAGGCTTTAGTAGTTTCATGTGCCGCCCCATGCAAATCTTAAGGCAAATTTTTAAGCCCCTTAGTATGGTATTGGTGCGTAGTTCTGGTTTAATTGAAAGGCGTTTAAAAAGTAAAACTGATAACCTTTCGGTTGATGATCTTAGCCAGGCCTTAGAGCTAACCTCGCAAGAAAGTGCCAGCGTTGAAGACCAAAAAATATTAGAGGGCATTGTAAAGTTTGGCAGCACCACCGTAAAACAAATTATGAAAAGCCGGCTGGATGTTACCTGCGTGGATGAGCAGTGGAACTATCACAAGGTGTTGAAGGTGATTTTAGAGAGCGGCTACTCTCGTATTCCGGTGTATGTAGATAATTTTGATACGATTAAAGGCACCCTCTACATCAAAGACTTACTGCCTTACATAGATGAGCCTGCTGATTTCGATTGGACCCAACTCATTAGAGAATCCTTTTTTGTACCTGAGAACAAAAAAATAGATGATCTTTTAAAAGAATTTCAAGAGAAAAAAATTCATTTGGCTATTGTGGCCGATGAATTTGGCGGTACCTCAGGAATTATTACCCTGGAAGATGTGATTGAAGAAATTGTGGGCGAAATTAGTGATGAGTTTGACGATGAAGAGTTGGTCTACTCCAAGCTAGATGACTTTAACTATGTGTTTGAGGGAAAGATTCACCTCACTGATTTTTTCAAAGTAGTCCATGCTGATGAGGAGCAGTTTGAAGAACATCGCGCGGAAGCGGATACTCTAGCGGGCTTTTTACTGGAAGTATCCGGCAAGTTTCCCCAAAAGGGTGAAGAAATAGAATTTGACCGCTTTATTTTTACCGTAGAAAGCCTGGAAGGAAGAAGAATCAAAAGGATAAAAGTAACTTTACTACCCCAAAACACGGAGGATATTGAAGATTCTTAAATCCCAATTATTGTTATTTTTTCTTGCAGCCATTCTGGCATTTGCCTGCAAAAATGATTATACGCCCAAACCAAAGGGTTATTTTAGAATTGAATTGCCGGAGAAAGAATATCAGTCACTGGAAACAGATTGCCCCTTTTCTTTTGAGTACAATAAAGTAGCGCAATGGCTCCCCAAGAAAAACTGTTGGGGCAACCTAAAATACCCAAACCTCAGAGCTACTGTACAAATGACCTACAAGGCGGTGAATGATTCTAACATCAACCGGCTTATTGCCGATGGGCACCGCCTGGCCTATGAGCACACGGTAAAGGCGGCCGGAATTGAAGAGAATCTGATTTACGATGACTCGGCCCGGGTCTACGGATTGATGTATCGCCTGCAAGGCGATGCCGCTACCAGCACGCAGTTTTTTGTTACCGATAGCAGCCGTCACTTTTTAAGAGGGGTAGTTTATTTCTACGCTATACCCAATGCAGATTCTTTACGTCCCGTAAATGATTTCATGGCTGATGAGGTCTTGCATCTGGTCAATACCCTGGAATGGCAGAATTAGTAACTATAGCGGAGCTTAACTCCTTAAATGAGGCCTATCTGCTGAAGTCAAAGTTAGAGGCCTCTGGAATAAAGACTTTCATAAGCAATGAAAATATCAATACCATATTGCCCATGGGCGGTTTGGGTGGTATTAAGCTGCAAGTCAACTTTAAAGATAGCTTTGCTGCCATGGATATTCTTTACGAAGAAGATCAGCCACAAGGCGGAGAGTCCTAAAACCTTCGGGGCTCTATTCCACAGGAATCACACGTTTTTTAGGCGCAAATGAATACTGTACTAGTGCCTGAAGCTGTAAAGCAAACAACAGCGCTCCCAGCAATAGATGCGTGGGTTGAGTCCAGGCGGGCAGATCAAAATAGGCCAAAATAATGCCAATCAAAATTTCTACACCCAGTAGTAGCATAATTGCATTTAGCTGCCAAAAACCATATTGTTGTTTTCGGTTCTGGTGCCACAGCCAAACATTTAAAGCCAAAATGGCCAGACTAAAACTGCGGTGGATGTAAAAAGTCACATCCAGGTTTTCCATCCAGCTGCTGCGTGCCAGTCCCATTTTAGTGAAGCTGTCAACTTGCTCCCGAACCTGGGTGCCCAGTACAATTTGCACCAGCGTGAAAACTAAGGCTACAATCAGCAAATTCTTAAAGCGGGGGGTGTAATACAGTGTTTTCCAGTTTTTTTGGCTTAGCAAGCCGTTTAAAACCAAGAGCAGTGAAACAATCATAAGTGCCCCAATCATGTGGATGGTAATGCTGCCGGGTATAAGATTTCCGTCTACCACCAGCTTACCCAGCCAGGCCTCAAAACCCAGCATAAACAATCCTGCCCCACTCAAGAGTAGAAGCCTGCGGTCTCTTTTAAAATAAAAAATGCTGAGCACTACCAAAGCCAGCATGGGTAAACCCGATAAGGCCCCCAGCAGTCGGTTTATGTACTCAATCCAGGTGTGTTTGGCGTTGAAGATGGCGTAATCATGACGCGTGTATTTTTCCCAGTTTTCGGGTTGGTAGGTAGTGCCACTGGTGAATGATTTCTTGGCTTGATACAGCGCCTCATTAACAATAATAATGTTGTCTTTTTGAAAACTACGGTTGGCTTGCCACTCTAAAGTGCTGCGTTCAGTAGGGGGTATCATGTATCCAAAACACTTGGGCCAATCGGGGCAACCCATGCCAGAGCCGGTCATGCGCACCACGCTTCCGGCAATAATTACTAAAAAAATCAAAACAATCTCCAGGCGGCTCAGTCTCCGCATCCATCTTTCCATGGTGCAAATTTAACGTACGCGCCTTATTTTTTCATCCCTTGGCTAATAGAAAAGCCCTAACACAACTACCAAGTTAGCTAATAAAAAGCCCGGTGAGCGGGTAGGTGCTCACCGGGCAAGAGGTAGTAGTTTTAAAATTGAGCCTGCAAACCCAAAATAAAGTTTTGGCCGGGGGCCACTAAGCCAGAGCTGTAGGGGCGATAACGTTGATTGCTGATATTCTCAAGACCGGCCGTGAGTAGCAAGGTCTCAGTAAATTGGTAGCTGGCCTTAAAATTAAGCGTGTACCAACCGGGCGAATATAGTGCCCCCTGGGCATTGCGCAGGTACAAATGCCCTTTACCGGCTTCTTCAAAATTGAGTTGGCCTGGTGCCACGCCTCCGCTGTACTGACTGTAAAGTTGCAGGCGCAGCTGGTCGGTTTGAAAATTTAAGGCGCTTCTGCCAAACCATGGCGCTACGTGACGCGAGGGGGAAACCCTTCCATCTTCCAGCTCTTCTTCGCCTCTTTGGTAGTTTACCTGGGTGCTAAAACTCAAGGCCTTGCTAAGTTGCCACTCAAAGCCAGCCTGTAGACCGTACACTCGGGCTTGGGCAGCGTTTTGGACAGCCTGCACTTCACTGAGCTCACCATTGTACACTACACTATCGGCCCCAGCTAGTTTAAAAGGCCTGCGCACCAGGGCTTGGTTTAGCAAAGTGTAGTAAGCGGTAAAATCTAGTTTAAAGCTTTGGCTGATGATAAAGGCGGCCCCTATTTCGGTATTGTAGGCGCACTCAGCCTGCAGGTTTGGGTTAGGAACCACCAAAACTGCATCATCACTAGAGCTGTCAAAAACCTTCCCAATGTCATCTACATTAGGCGCTCTAAAGGCGGTGCTAAAATTGGCGCGCAGCTTTACATTCTCGTTAGGCCTCACCACCAGGCCTGCACTGCCAGTTAGGGCTCCGTTATTTAAACTTGCCTCTTGAAAAGGGAACGGGAAAAAGTCCAGATTGCGACTAAAGTCGGCATTTAGCCTAAACTGATTGTAGCGTGCTCCTACCTGAGAAGTTACCTTTTCTGATATTTCCCACTCGTGGTTGGCGTAAACCGCCACACTTTGCCAGGTGCTTTGCGGGTACCGGTCATCTACCCTAAAGCGGGTACCGGTGTTAATGTTGGTTGCGCTGCCGCGCGATGTCACCTCATTTAGAACAGCTTCAGCTCCATAAAACACCTTATGCCTTGGGCTTATTCGCTTTAGAATGTCCAGGTTGGCGCTGTAAGCGTCTACTTGTTCGGCCCGGCTTTCTCGCACAGGACTTTGAAAATCGCGTGTGTTTCGGCTCTCTTCAAAACGCTGGTAAGCCGTGCGTAAGGTAATTCTATCGGCCAAAGCCGTACGCTTACTAAACGAAGTTTCCAACAAATGCATTTGCCACACCTGCGGCCCGTAGTACCACTCAGCCGCTCTGGGTTGACCATTGCGGGTGCGTATGGTGCGGTCATAACGGTCGTAATTACTGGTTTCTGAATGGTGCAAAGCATAGTTGAAATCCCAATGGCTATTGGGTTTAAAGCGCACCTTTTGCATCAAATTGGTTTGCTGATATCCGGTGAATTTTTGCACTTGGGGCTCGGTATTTTGCACTACCTGATCGGTACTGTCTATGCGTTGCACGTAAAAATTACGTAGGTAGGCATCGGGGCCATTTAGCCCCATCTCTAAATCACCAAAGTTAAATTGGGTAAAGCTGGTGCGAAGGGCCCATTTTTCCCAGCCCAAATTCACATCAAAATGGCCGGTAAATTCATTGTTGGCACTGGCATGGCGGGCATTGGCCTTGCCACTCACAAACAGTTTGTCATCGCTGGAAAGCTGAGCGCTAAGGGTTTGAAAACTCATGACCCCGCCTATGGCATCACTTCCGTAGATGACCGAACCCGGGCCAAAATACACCTCAGTGCGTTCAACCGCAAAAGGGTCTATAGAGATAACATTTTGCAGATTGCCTCCCCTAAAAATGGCATTGTTCATCCGTACCCCATCTACCGCCAGCAAAAGGCGGTTAGTGGCAAAGCCTCTAATCATGGGGCTGCCACCCCCTTGCTGGCTTTTTTGGATAAAAACCTCACCGGTTTGGCCCAAAAGATCAGCCGCGGTTTGGGGGTTTTGAAAGTTTACATCTTTGGGTTTAATAATGGTGATGCGCAATGGAAGCTCACGCGAAGACTGATTCCAGCGAGTAGCTGAAACCACCACCTGATCTAGTGAAAGCTTGCTGGGCTGTAAGTACACGGTATAATTCAATGCCTTTAAATCCAAGGCACTTACAATAAGAGGCTCATAGCCCATGCAGCGAATTTCAAAGGTTTCTTCTGGGCGGGCGTTCTTTAGCCAATCGCCCTCAATAATTCCCTTATCATCACTTACTTTAAAAGTGCTATTTACAATACTGCTAAGGGTTACCCGTTCAATTGGGGTTTTATCTTCTGCATCTAAAACCCGTATATTTTGAGTTTGGGCGTGTAGAGTTACTCCCCAAAAAAGGAGTAACGCAATTTTTAATTTCATTGAGTATTTTCAATTTTACAGGATTAAACAAATAGAGTCCGTTAGGCTTTAGGCCGATGCTTGCACAAAGGCAACAACCACGGCATTTTACCAAAGCCAGGCAATTCTTGTTTTAGTTTAAGCCCTGTTTAGCGGAGGTGGGGTAGGTGGGGCACCTTGAAAATCAGTTACATTAAATAAGTAAATACAACTAGGACTAAGGTGATTCGAAAACTTACCTATAGGCGCCATTGGCGATGGCCCTATGGCTTGAAGCGATTTTAGGAGG